>JAGIAI010000002.1 GCA_017744935.1 Variovorax sp. | reverse complement strand
CGTGCGGGCCATGATCATGGAGGGCGACCTCACTCTGCGAGGCGCGCCAATAATCCTGTCGCGTGCCGCGCCGGAATTCATGATCGAACTGTTTCGCCAGGAAGTGCCCGAGATCGAGCAAGGCCTGTTGGAGATCAAGAGCTGTGCCCGCGATCCCGGCTCGCGCGCCAAGATTGCCGTGCTGTCGCACGACAAGCGCGTTGACCCGATCGGCACCTGCGTCGGCGTCCGTGGCACGCGGGTGAATGCAGTTACCAATGAACTCGCAGGCGAGCGCGTCGACATCGTGCTCTGGAGCGAAGACCCGGCCCAGTTCGTGATCGGTGCGCTCGCTCCCGCCAACGTGACATCGATCGTCGTTGACGAGGAAAAGCACGCAATGGACGTGGTGGTCGACGAGGAAAACCTCGCGATCGCAATCGGCCGCGGCGGTCAGAACGTGAGGCTTGCTTCCGACCTGACCGGCTGGAAGATCAACATCATGGATGCCAACGAATCGGCGCAGAAGCAAGCGACCGAAACCGACGCCAGCCGCAAGCTTTTCATGGAAAAGCTCGACGTGGACGAGGAAATCGCGGACATCCTGATCTCCGAAGGCTTCACGAGCCTCGAAGAAGTGGCTTACGTGCCGATCTCGGAAATGCTCGAGATCGAGGCTTTCGACGAAGACACGGTCAACGAACTGCGTTCACGCGCCAAGGATGCGCTGCTTACGCTCGAAATCGCCCGTGAAGAAAACGTCGAGAGCGTCTCTCAGGACCTGCGAGACCTCGCCGGGCTTGATCCGGCGCTCATTCCGAAGCTGGCCGAGGCGGGTGTGCATACCCGTGACGACCTGGCCGACCTCGCGGTCGATGAACTTACCGAGATCACCGGCCAGAGCGCCGATGACGCCAAGAACCTCATCTTGAAGGCCCGCGAACATTGGTTCGCCGGCCAAGAGTGATGGTCATGGAGGCACGAAACGAATATGTCCAGTACCACTGTCGCCGAGTTCGCACACGAACTCAAGAAGACTCCAGAAATCCTGCTTGATCAACTCAAGAGCGCGGGCGTGCCCAAGGCCGCCGCATCGGATGCGCTCACCGAGTCGGACAAGCAACGCTTGCTTGGCTTCCTGAAGGCCAGCCACGGCACGGTCGAGCCGGAGCGCAAGAAGATCACGCTCACGAAGAAGTCGACCAGCGAGATCAAGCAGGCGGACGCGACGGGTCGCGCCCGGACCATTCAGGTGGAAGTGCGCAAGAAGCGCACCTTCATCCAGCGCGACGAAGGTCATCCTGCCGCAGCGGAAGCCGCTGCGCCGCAAGTTGAAGCCCGCCCTGCAACTGCCCCTGCGGCACCTCGCATCGACGAAATCGAACTCGCCCGACGCGAGGAAGAGGCACGACGGCAAGCCGAGCTGATCCGCCGCCAAGAAGAGGAACTCGCCGAGAAGCGCCGCCTGCGCGAAGAAGCGGAAGCGCGTGAACGCGCCCGCGCCGAAGAGGCCGAGCGCGCGGAGCAGGAGGCGAAAGCTGCCGCTTTGAAGAAGGCCGCGGAAGCTGCGGCTGCCGCCGCTGTCACGGCCGGTGGCCCCGAAGCTGCCGAAGAAGCTCCGGCAGAAGCGAACCGCGAGGCCGCTGAACCGTCCCCCGCGCAAGCCAAGGAAGACGCCAAGGCCAAGGCCGCTGCCGAGTCGAAGGCGCGCGCCGAGGAAGAGGCTGCACGTGCTCGTGATCTCGATGAGCGCCGCCGCAAGGCATTGGCCGAAGCCGAGGCGATCCGCGCGATGTTGAATTCACCGGCGCGCGTGTTGACCCCGAAGGCCCCCGAAAAGCCTGCCGCCGCCGAAGCGAAGGCAGGTGTAAAGGGCACGCTGCACAAGCCAACGGCGCCTGCGGCCCGTACGGCCGCGCCGGCAGCGGCTCCAGGCGCACAAACGCCTGCCCCTGCGGCTGGCGCCGGATCGGGCAAGGAAGTGAAGTCGGCCAAGCTCTCCTCGAGCTGGGCGGGCGACACGGCCAAGAAGAAGGAAATCAAGACCCGAGGCGATGCCAGCGGTGGCGTTGGCCGAGGCAATTGGCGTGGTGGTCCACGCGGCCGGCGCGGCAACGACCGCAACGGCATGGAGGAACGTGCACCGGCGGCGCCGATCGAGGCCCGTGTGCTCGAAGTGCACGTGCCCGAAACCATCACGGTCGCAGAGCTTGCGCACAAGATGTCCATCAAGGCCTCGGAAGTCATCAAGCAATTGATGAAGCTCGGCCAGATGGCGACCATCAACCAGTCGCTCGACCAGGACACCGCGATGATCATCGTGGAGGAAATGGGCCACAACGCCGTGGTTGCGGCATTGGACGACCCTGAAGCCTTCACCGACGAGGACGTGTCGGCACAACAAGCCGAAGCGTTGCCGCGTGCGCCGGTCGTGACCGTCATGGGTCACGTCGACCACGGCAAGACCTCGCTGCTGGACTACATCCGCCGCGCCAAGGTCGCCGCAGGCGAGGCTGGCGGCATCACGCAGCACATTGGCGCGTACCACGTCGAGACGGAACGGGGCATGGTCTCCTTCCTGGATACCCCGGGCCACGAGGCGTTTACCGCCATGCGTGCGCGCGGCGCCCAGGCGACCGACATCGTGATCCTGGTGGTTGCTGCGGACGACGGCGTCATGCCTCAGACCAAGGAAGCCATCAAGCACGCGAAGGCCGCAAACGTGCCGATCGTCGTGGCGATCAACAAGATCGACAAGCCCGATGCCAACCTCGACCGCGTCAAGCAAGAGCTGGTCGCCGAGGAAGTGGTGCCCGAAGAGTACGGCGGCGACACGCCGTTCGTCCCCGTGTCTGCCAAGACGGGGCAGGGCGTGGACGACCTGCTCGAGCAGGTTCTGCTTCAGGCGGAAATTCTGGAACTCAAGGCGCCTGTAGACGCGGCCGCGAAGGGGCTGGTCATTGAAGCTCAGCTGGACAAGGGCCGTGGTCCTGTCGCCACGGTGCTGGTGCAGTCGGGCACGCTCAAGACCGGCGATGTCGTGCTGGCAGGTTCGACCTATGGCCGCGTTCGCGCCATGATCGACGAGGACGGCAAGCCGGTGAAGAGCGCGGGCCCGTCGATCCCTGTAGAAATCCAGGGTCTGACGGAAGTACCTCAGGCTGGCGACGAGTTCATGGTGATGGGCGACGAGCGCCGTGCACGTGAAATCGCGACCTATCGTGCGGGCAAGTTCCGCAACACCAAGCTCGCGAAGCAGCAGGCGGCCAAGCTGGAAAACATGTTCGCGGACATGACCGCCGGCGAAGTCAAGACGGTGCCGATCATCATCAAGGCGGACGTGCAGGGCTCGCAGGAGGCGCTTTCGCAATCCCTGCTCAAGCTCTCGAACGAAGAAGTCAAGGTGCAGGTCGTGTATGCCGCCGTAGGTGGCATCAGCGAGTCGGACATCAACCTCGCGATCGCTTCCAAGGCGATGGTCATCGGCTTCAATGTGCGCGCCGACGCTGGTGCTCGGAAGCATGCCGAGGGCAACAACATCGAGATCCACTACTACAGCATCATCTACGACGCTGTGGACGATCTGAAGACGGCGATGGCCGGCATGCTGGCACCCGAGAGACGCGAAGAGGTCATCGGCTCGGCCGAAATCCGCACCGTGTTCGTGGCCTCCAAGATCGGTACGGTCGCGGGTTCGTACGTCACGTCCGGCTCGGTCAACCGTAACGCGCATTTCCGACTGCTGCGCGACAACGTGGTGATCTACACCGGCGAAATCGAATCGCTCAAGCGCATGAAGGACGATGTGCGCGAAGTGCGCGAAGGCTTCGAGTGCGGTATCAAGCTCAAGAACTACAACGACATCAAGGAAGGTGATCAGCTGGAGTTCTTCGAGATCAAAGAAATCGCCCGGACGCTGTAAGCAACTGGATCGATCACGACCATGCCCAAGAAAAAGTCCGCCGTCCCCAATCGCGCCTTCAAGGTCGCCGATCAGATCCAACGCGATCTGACGGAACTGATCGCGCGCGAATTGAAGGATCCGCGGGTGGGCATGGTCACGATCCAGGCCGTCGAGGTCACGCCCGACTACGCGCATGCGAAGGTTTTCTTCAGCCTGCTCGTCGGCGATCCGGTCGAGACGACCGAGGCGTTGAACCAGGCGGCCGGCTTCCTGCGGAACGGCCTTTTCAAGCGTCTGCACATCCATACGGTGCCGACGCTTCACTTCCAGTTCGATCGCACCACCGAGCGTGCCGCCGACATGAATGCGCTGATCGCGCAGGCCGTCGCTTCCCGTTCCAAAGACGACTGAAGATGAACGCGCCACGCACACGGGTGCAGCGGCGCCCTGTGCATGGGGTGTTGCTGCTCGATAAACCGCTGGGTCTGTCCAGCAACCAGGCCTTGCAGAAGGCCAAGTGGTTACTGCGCGCGGAGAAGGCGGGACACACCGGAACGCTGGACCCACTTGCCACCGGTGTTCTGCCCCTGTGCTTCGGGGCGGCCACCAAGTTCAGCCAGCTTCATCTGGATGCGGACAAGACCTACGAGGCCGTCGCTCGCCTTGGCGTCAAGACGTCGACCGGCGATGCCGAAGGTGAAGTGATCGAGTGTCGTCCGGTCGCGGTGAACGAGGGCGATCTCGCGCGGGTGCAAAACCGCTTTACCGGCCCAATCCGCCAGGTGCCGCCGATGCACAGCGCCCTCAAGAAGGACGGCAAGGCGCTCTATGAATACGCCCGGGAAGGCGTCGATGTCGAGCGCGCCGCGCGCGACGTCGTCATTCACAGCCTTTCGATCACAGCGCAACCGGGCAGCGACGACATCCATATCCGGGCGACCGTCAGCAAGGGGACGTACATCCGCACGCTCGGCGAAGACATCGGAGAAGCCCTGGGTTGCGGCGCCCATCTTGTTGCCTTGCGGCGCATTGCCACCGGCGGATTTCATGCGAGCCAGTGCGTCACGCTGGAGGCCTTCGAGGCCATGGATGAAAGCGAGCGCCTTGCCCGGCTCCTCCCGCCGGAGTCGCTCGTGGCCGATCACATCCGTGTCACGCTCGGTGCGGAAGATGCCGGGCGCTTTCTTTCCGGTCTTCGTCGCCGCGGGGGCTGGGCCGATTCGCCGGCCGTGGCCGTATTCGGCGACCGGCCCCGGACATTCCTCGGCACGGCCCATGTGAAGGCCGGAGAACTCATTCCTGGGCGCTTGCTGAGCCCTATCGAAATACAGCAAACACTATTGACCGAAGCGACACCATGAGCACCAATCAGATTCGCAACATTGCCATCATTGCCCACGTTGACCACGGCAAAACCACGATGGTCGACCAACTTCTCCGCCAGTCGGGCACCTTCGCCGAGCACGAGAAGGTGGTCGACACGGTGATGGACAACAACGCCATCGAAAAAGAGCGTGGCATCACGATCCTGGCCAAGAACTGCGCCGTCACCTGGAAGGGCACCCACATCAACATCGTGGACACCCCCGGGCACGCCGACTTCGGCGGTGAGGTGGAGCGTGCGCTCAGCATGGTCGACGGCGTCGTGCTTCTGATCGACGCGCAGGAAGGCCCGATGCCGCAGACGCGCTTCGTGACCAAGAAGGCGTTGGCCCTTGGCCTCAAGCCGATCCTGGTCGTGAACAAGGTCGACAAGCCGGGGGCGCGCCCGGACCACGTGGTCAACGCCGCTTTCGACCTGTTCGACAAGTTGGGCGCCACCGACGAGCAGTTGGACTTTCCCGTGGTCTACGCCTCCGGCATCAACGGCTGGTCGTCACTCGAAGAGGGCGAACCGGGCGAGCAATGGGGGCCGGACATGTCGGCTCTTTTCGACACCGTCCTGAAGCATGTACCCGCGCATGCCGGCGATCCGGCCGCACCGCTGCAACTGCAGATTTCCGCGCTCGACTTCTCGACCTTTGTGGGCCGAATCGGCGTGGGCCGCGTCAACGCGGGGACGATCAAGCCGATGATGGACGTCGTCGTGATGGAAGGGCCGGACGGCAAGGCGATCAAGGGCCGTATCAACCAGGTGCTGACTTTCCAGGGGCTGGATCGCGTGCAAACCAAGGAAGCGGGCCCCGGTGAGATCGTGTTGATCAACGGTATCGAGGAAATCGGCATCGGCGTGACGGTGACCGACCCGCTCAAGCCGGCGCCGTTGCCGATGCTGCGCGTCGACGAGCCGACGCTGACCATGAACTTCTGCGTGAACACCAGCCCGCTGGCCGGCCGCGAAGGCAAGTACGTCACCAGCCGCCAGATCTGGGACCGCCTGCAGAAGGAGCTTCAGCACAACGTCGCGTTGCGCGTGAGCGAGACCGACGAAGAAGGCGTCTTCGAGGTCATGGGCCGCGGCGAACTGCACCTGACCATCCTGTTGGAAAACATGCGCCGCGAAGGCTACGAAATGGCCGTGTCGAAGCCGCGCGTGGTGTTCCGGGACATCGACGGCGTCCGCAACGAACCGATCGAAATGGTCACGGCAGACATCGAGGAACAGCATCAGGGCGGCGTGATGCAGGCACTGGGCGAGCGCAAGGGCGATCTGGTCAACATGGAGCCGGACGGCAAGGGCCGCGTACGCCTCGAATACCGCATTCCCGCGCGCGGCCTGATCGGGTTCAGCAATGAATTCCTCAACCTGACTCGCGGTTCGGGCCTGATCTCGAACATCTTCGACGGCTATGAGCCGCACAAGGGCGACATCGGTGGGCGCAAGAACGGTGTGCTGATCTCGATGGACGACGGCGAAATCTTCACCTACGCGCTCGGCAAGTTGGACGATCGCGGCCGTATGTTCGTGCGCGCGAACGACCCGGTGTACGAGGGCATGATCGTCGGCATTCATAGCCGCGACAACGACCTGGTGGTCAACGCCACGCGAACCAAGCAGCTCACGAACTTCCGCGTCTCGGGCAAGGAAGACGCGATCAAGATCACGCCGCCGATCGATCTGACGCTCGAATACGGCGTCGAATTCATCGAAGACGACGAACTGGTCGAGATCACGCCCAAGAGCGTGCGTCTGCGCAAGCGGTACCTCAAGGAACACGAGCGCAAGCGCGCTTCGCGCGAGGCTGCCTGATGCGGGCCGCAGGTCGTGGATTGACCCATGGCCGTGCGGCTTGGCTGATGGTTGCCGTGACCCTGATGTGGGCCACGGCGGGCCTCGTCACTCGGCACCTGGAACACGCGCGCAGCTTCGAAGTGACGTTCTGGCGTAGCTTCTTCACGCTGATTGCGCTGCTCGTCATCCTGCCTCTGTGGCAGGGGCGGGCCGTGTTCGCCAAGATCCGCCGTGGCGACCGCGAGCTGTGGATCTCGGGCGTCTGCTGGAGCGTGATGTTCACCGCCTTCATGGTGGCGCTCACGCTGACCAGCGTCGCCAACGTGCTCGTGACCATGGCTGTCGGGCCGCTGTTGACCGCGCTTGTCGCCCGGATCTTCATCGGCCACAAGCTGCCGGCGCGCACCTGGGGCGCGATCGTGGTGGCAGGGCTGGGCATCGGCTGGATGTACGGCACGCAATTGGGAGAAGGCCTGATCGCGGGCACGCTTGTGGCCCTGTGCGTTCCGCTCGCGGCTGCGTGCAACTGGACCGTGGTCCAGCATGCCCACGCCAAGGGGCATGACATCGACCTGGTGCCGGCGGTTCTGATCGGCGCAGCAATCTCGGCGCTGGTGACGTTGCCGCTCGCATGGCCCTTTCAGGCCAATGCGCACGATCTGAGTCTGCTCGCCTTTCTCGGCCTCGTGCAACTGGCGATACCGTGCGTGCTTTCGGTGATCTGCGCCCGGGTGCTGAAGGCGCCAGAAGTCTCTCTGCTTGCGCTTCTCGAAGTGATCTTCGGCATCGCACTGGCTTGGGTCGGCGCTGGTGAAGAACCGCCGCCGAGCGTGCTAACCGGCGGTGCGCTGGTGATTGGCGCGCTGGTCTTCAACGAACTGTTGGGCATGCGCGAGCGACGCGCACCCCATGCGGCATTGACGGGATCCTCCTGAGTTCGGGACAACCCCTGTCCACCAGGTCGGGACCGCCGCGTTTATTCATTTTCGAAGGAAGGTATTGATGCGACTTTCGTCCACTCTTCTGGCTTACGCCCTGGCCGCGGCACCGTTCTGTGCATCGGCGCAGGTGTCGATCAACATCAACGTGCCCGGCGTCGTCGCAGTGGCGCCGCCCGCGCCGCGATACGAGCCCGTTCCGCCGCCGCGCGTGGGTTATGTGTGGGTACCGGGCGTCTGGCAGTACAGGCACGACGCATACGCATGGCAGCAAGGCTACTGGCAGCCCGCAAGGCCGGACTACGTCTATGCGCCTGGGCGTTGGGTGCGTGCCGAAGGCGGATGGCGCTGGGTCGAGCCCGAATGGAAGGCCGCCAAGTACAAGGAGCCAAAGGGCCACCGTCACGATCATCATCATGACTACGACGATGACCACTATCACTGCCCTCCCGGGCAGGCGAAAAAGGGCCGCTGCTGATCGGTCTGCTGCAAATGAAAAAAGGGCCGGTACCGGCCCTTTTTCTTTGTGCTTCGCTTCGCGACTCAGGGGCGGGCGACCTTCCAGATGCCGTTCACGCCGTCGCCGGTCTTGTCTCCGGGCTTGGTGTCCTTTGCCCAGTAATACAGCGGCGAACCCTTGTAGGCCCACTGCTTCTTGCCGTCGTCGCGCGTGATGATGGTGTAGGCGCCCATCGGCTTGGCGGCATCGGAAACCGGGAGCGGCGGCCAGTTGGTGGCGCACGGGCCGTTGCAGGCCGACTTGCCGCTGTTGGGCGCGTCACGGTCGAAGGTGTAAAGCGTCATGCCCGTCGGGCCGATCAGCACGCCGTCGGCGGTGCGGGTGGGCGTGTCCGGGGCGGACGACATGCTTCCGCAACCGGCGAGCAGGGCGGCGGCAAGGATCGAGGCGCTGAGCAGTTTCATGAAGTTTTCTCCTTCGGTTGAAAAAATCGGTGCGAGGTCGCAGTCTATCCATCGGTCTTTTCGAGCTGACGGTAGACGGCGGTGGCAAGCGTGAGCAGGGCGTCCCGGGAGAGCGGGGCGGTCAATGCATAGCCGAAACCTCGGTCGACCCAATAGAAGCTGGGGACCGGGCCGTCGGCAGAGAAGCGGAATGCCGTTTCATCCGCGCGCGGAGCGTTCGACGACGGCCCCAGGCTGCCGACATAGAGCGTGAGCCTTTCGCCGCTGGCGCGTTCGAACATGAACTGCGCGCGGGCGCCTTCGCTTCCCGGCAGCAGGCGGCCCCCGACAAGCGCGTAGCCCTGCGCTGAAAGATCTGGCACCCGCAAAGGCCTGTCGAGCCGCTTGGACAGCCACTGAACGAGATGCTGCTGTTCGGCTGCGGCCACTTCGACGGGGTGACGCCTTTCCGGCGCATAGACGACGTGCGCCACGGCCGCAGCATGAACGAATTCGCGCGCCGCCGGCGAACGCGCCAGCATCGATGCGCCGTGGGAACCCGCCCATTGCGCACTGGCCAGCCAACCGGCGCCGAACGCCATCGCGATACCTGCAGCCATGCCGCCCCAGCGCGCCCACCTGGCCTTGCGCGCGTGCGACTGCGCGGCCAGTCCCGCTGCGGCCAACAGGTTCGGCGGAATCGGTTCGTCCAGCACGTCGCGATGCAACTGGCGCAACGCGTCACGCTGCGCGAGCCACTCGGGCGAGCCGTCATCGAGATTGGGATCGGTGGTCTTCATGACGTTGGCCGACTATTTGAGGCGCCGCAGCCCGGGGCGGCCCGTGACCGGTGGCGGCGCTGCTTCCATCAGTTCTCGCAGGCGATCGCGTGCCCGCGAAAGTCGCGACATCACGGTGCCGGCGGGAATGCCGAGCACCTTGGCGACCTGCGCATAGGACAGGTCCTCCAGCGCCACCAGCAGAAGAACCGCGCGCTGGTCTTCGGGCAGAAGCAGCACGCAGCGCTGAAGATCGATGGCCTGGTCGCGATGCGAGTCGAGAACGCGCAACTCATGGACTGCGTCCTCGATGTCGACTGAACTGCGCGCGGGTGCGCGGCGAACCTGGCTCGCAAACAGGTTGTGCATGATCGTGAAGAGCCATGCGCGCAGATCTGTGCCGACATTCCACAGGCGCCATTTGCTGCAGGCCCGCTCGAGCGTGTCCTGCACCAGGTCATCGGCAGCCCAGGCATCGCCGGTCAGTGCGCGGGCATAGCGGCGCAGGCTCGGGATGTGTTCGACGATGGCGCTGGAATCCATGGAGGCAGTTTGGCTGATGCTGCATGAACGCCGGCGGCCCGGCGTTTATTCCACGGCATTCAAAGAATTCAGCCTGCGTCTCTCAGCACGCGCCGCTTGAGCGGCTTGGCAGGATTGCCGCCGTACACGGTCCAGGGGTCGAGCGACCGGAACGCGACGCTGCGTGCGCCCAGTACCGCACCTTCACCGACTTCGACACCGGGGCCGACGAAGGCTTCGGCCGCGATCCAGGCTTGCGGACCGATCGTGATGGGCCGTGCAATGAGTTGAAAGGTGGTCGACGAGATGTCGTGGGTGCCGGCACACAGGTGCGCCCCCTGCGACACCAGCGCGCCGCGACCCAGCGAGATCGGCGCCATGTTGTAGCAAGTCACCCGTTCGGCCAGAAGCGCCCGATCCGCGAGACGCAGGTGAGGGGGGTACCAGACCTTCGCGCTGCCGCGTACGTCGCACGACTCGCCGAGCTTGGCGCCGAAGAGTTTCAGCAGAAAGCGGCGCCAGAAGCTCATCTGCGGCGGCGTCCAGGACGCGAGGACAGCCCAAGTCACGTTCCAGATGGCGCGCATGATCCGGTTGCCGAGCGAGAAGCTCGGGCCGCCTTCGAGCGGATTGACGCGAGAGGCGTCGAGGGGTTGCAGCGCCATCCGGTGGACTCCTCAGCGGGTTCGGTTCTTCATGGCCCGTTCGACTTCACGTTTGCCCTCGCGATCCTTGATGGTGTCGCGCTTGTCGTGCTCGGCCTTGCCCTTCGCGAGAGCGATCTCGCATTTGACCTTGCCGGCTTTCCAGTGAAGGTTGATCGGGATGAGCGTGTAGCCCTTCTGCTCGACCTTGCCGATGAGGCGACGGATCTGTTCCTTGTGCAGGAGCAGCTTCTTGGTGCGCACCGAATCGGGGGTGATGTGCGTCGACGCCGAGCGCAGCGGGTTGATCTGGCAACCAATCACGAAGAGCTCGCCTTCCCGGATCACCACGTAGCCATCGGTCAGTTGCACCTTGCCTTCACGCAGCGACTTGACCTCCCAGCCTTCGAGGACCATGCCGGCCTCGAAGCGCTCTTCGAAGTAATAGTTGTACGCGGCTTTCTTGTTGTCCGCGATTCGGGAAGAGGGGTCCTGCTGCTTCTTTTTGGTGGCCATGGTGAATCAAGTGAGGTCGGCATGGCTTCAATACAATCCGTCGCGCACGCTGTGCCCATTCTATGAAAACAGTCCATAAGTCCATCCTCATCTGGTACAGCGCCGACGAGATGTACGCCTTGGTCACCGACGTGGCGAAGTACCCGGAGTTCCTGCCGTGGTGCGACCGGTCCAAGGTGATCGAGCAGGACGATTTCGGCATGACCGCCGAAGTCGGTCTTGCGTTCAGCGGCTTCCACAAGAGCTTCACCACCCGCAACACCCATGTACCGGGCCGCGAAGTGCACCTCAAGCTCGTCGACGGGCCCTTCTCGAATCTCGATGGCGTCTGGAAATTCACGCCGGTGGGAGAGGAGGGCGAGCGCGCCTGTCGCGTCGAACTCAACCTCACCTACGGCTTCAACAGCATTGCGCTGCAGACGCTGGTCGGCCCGGTGTTCGACAAGATCGCCTCCAGCCTGGTCGAAGCCTTCGTGAAGCGCGCCGAGCACATCTACGACGCTGCCTGATGCTGCAAGTGACGGTGGTCTGCTCGCCCGCGGCGCGGGTTGTGTTCGAAGAGGTCGTCAGCCTTCCTGAAGGCGCCTCCGTACGCGATGCGATCCTGGCGAGCGGCCTTGCCGCGGCATATCCCGCGTTCGACTGGCAGGCCGCGGCGCCGGGTATCTGGGGGCGTGCCGTTGAATGGACTCAGGAGGTCGCGAATCTCGATCGCGTCGAACTCTGCCGCCCGCTGGCCGTCGATCCCAAGGTAGCGCGACGTGAGCGCTTCAAGCAGCAGGGAGCCCGTGGCACCGGGTTGTTCGCGCGCCGCCGCAAGGGTGGCAAGGCGGGCTATTGATGGATAGTTGCTGGACTGCTTACTTGCATTCCGAATCGATCATGCCCTGAAGGCGCTTCTGTTCGGCGGCTCGCATGTCGTCGTCCAGGACCTCGCGTTCGCCCTGCGCATTGACGCGTGCCACGCGAATGCCGCTGTCCATCGTGGCCTTGCCTTCGCGAGCGCGCTTGCAGTTTTCCGCCTTGGCCTGGGCGATCTTCTGCGTTTCGGCAGCCTGCTTTGCCTTTTCCGCTTCCTCGGCCTTGCGCGTCTTTTCCTCGAGGTCCTTGTCCACGCCTGATGGCTTGGCGGCGGCGGTAGGGGCGGGAGCTTGAGCTGGCGCGTCCGTGGAGGAGCCTTCAGCCGCAACCGGCGCGCTGAAGTTCAGGCGCTTGGCGGTGCTGGGCTTGCGGAGGATGTTCTTCTCGGGAATGTCGATCGGGGGCGGCTGATCGCTGAAGACCTTTTTGTTGTCCTTGTCGATCCATTGCCATTGCGCCTGCGCGCCCAGGGGCAGCAGGAACACCGATCCAATGACGAGGAGATGCGCGAGTTTCATGGGCGGCAGTTTAGCGTTCCCTTACGTTTTGCAACCTGAACGCTGGCTTTTTCGCAACGCTCGAGTACCGATTCAGACGCAGTTCAGGGCTCTCAGTATGGGCGGACTCAAGCCCCTGCGCCTCGGAAAAGACCGGGGCCATCGTTACAATCCGTCTTTTGGAGCTTCACCCATGCGCCTTCTCGGCAAAGCGCTCACCTTCGACGACGTGTTGCTGGTGCCAGCGTATTCCCAGGTCCTCCCGAAGGACACCTCTCTCGCCACCCGGCTCTCCCGAAACATCACCCTGAACCTGCCCCTGGTCTCTGCGGCCATGGACACCGTGACCGAGGCACGCCTCGCGATCGCGATGGCGCAGGAAGGTGGTATCGGCATCATCCACAAGAACTTCACGCCCGCCGAGCAGGCTGCCCAGGTCGCCAAGGTCAAGCGCTACGAGTCCGGCGTTCTGCGCGACCCGGTCGTCATCACGCCGGAGCACAGCGTTCGGCAGGTGATCGCACTGTCGGAACAGCTCGGCATCTCCGGCTTCCCGGTGTGCGACCGCGGCAAGGTGATCGGCATCGTGACCGGCCGCGACCTGCGATTCGAAAGCCGCTACGACGCCCCGGTGAGCGAGATCATGACGCCGCGCGATCGGCTCATCACGGTGCCGGACGGCACCACGCTCGCCGATGCGAAGGCCTTGCTTAACAAGCACAAGCTCGAGCGACTCCTGGTCATCAATGACTCCTGGGAGCTCAAGGGCCTGATCACCGTCAAGGACATCACCAAGCAGACCAGCTTCCCGAATGCGGCGCGCGATGCCAGCGGCCGTCTGCGCGTCGGCGCGGCTGTCGGCGTGGGTGAGGGCACCGAGGAGCGCGTCGAGGCGCTCGTCAAGGCCGGCGTCGACGCACTCGTGGTCGACACCGCCCACGGACACAGCCAGGGCGTGATCGAGCGCGTGCGCTGGGTCAAGAAGAACTATCCGCAGGTCGACGTGATCGGCGGCAACATCGCGACCGGCGATGCAGCCCGTGCGCTGGCCGATGCGGGCGCGGACGCGGTCAAGGTCGGTATCGGGCCCGGCTCGATCTGCACCACCCGCATCGTGGCCGGCGTGGGCGTGCCGCAGATCATGGCGATCGACAACGTCGCCACC
The DNA here is from genome assembly GCA_017744935.1 of Variovorax sp. GTDB lineage: Bacteria > Pseudomonadota > Gammaproteobacteria > Burkholderiales > Burkholderiaceae_C > Variovorax. Next base: position 266,687 of record JAGIAI010000002.1, on the reverse strand, counting down.
GCGCTGCAAGGCACCGACGTGCCGCTGATCGCCGACGGCGGTATCCGCTATTCGGGCGACATCGCCAAGGCCATCGCGGCCGGTGCGAGCACGGTGATGATGGGCGGCATGTTCGCCGGCACCGAAGAGGCCCCGGGCGAGATCGTGCTGTACCAGGGCCGCAGCTACAAGAGCTATCGCGGCATGGGCTCCATCGGCGCGATGCAGCAGGGCAGCGCCGACCGCTACTTCCAGGAATCGACCACCGGCAACCCCAACGCCGACAAGCTGGTTCCTGAAGGCATCGAAGGCCGTGTGCCTTACAAGGGCTCGATGGTTTCCATCGTCTACCAGATGGCCGGCGGCCTGCGCGCCAGCATGGGCTACTGCGGCTGCCCGACTATCGAAGAGATGAAGAACAAGGCCGAGTTCGTCGAGATCACCGCCGCCGGTATCCGTGAGAGCCACGTCCACGACGTGCAGATCACGAAGGAAGCGCCGAACTACCGCGCCGAGTGATCGCCTGAACGGGCATTCTGGCCAGACTTTGAATTCTGGCCGGAATGCCTATAATGGCCAGCTTTCCAAATCTGGTCAGACTCATGCAGTACACCGGTATCTATGAGGCGAAGAACAACTTCTCGGCCCTGATCGAGTCGGTCGAAAAGGGCGAGGAAGTTCGGATCACCCGCCACGGCAAGGAAGTGGCACGCATCCTCCCGGTGCGTCGCAAGCCGGTCATCACCGATGAACAGATCCAGCGCGAGCTGAGCCAGATCGACGCGCTGCACGCAATGATCCGGCCCGGCCCGTCGGTCCGCGAACTTCGCGAAGAAGGCCGGCAGGGATGACCGCCTTCGTTCTGGATGCATCCGTCACCGCAGCCTGGTTGCTGCCGGACGAAGCAAACGAACATACCCGACGCCTGTACGCGCTCATGCGCCGCGACGAGGTCGAGCCGCAAGCGCCGAACCTCTGGCAATGGGAATGCGCCAACATCATCGCCAACGGCGTGCGGCGCGGACGGATTCCGCAGGCGGCCGTCGAGGGCCTGTGGTCCGTACTAGAGGCCGTCCGCCATCGCGTCGAACTGCACGAAATGGCGCCTCCCCAACACAAGGCTTCGCTCGCCATCGCCATGGACAGCGGGCTTTCCTCTTACGACGCGGGTTACCTCTGGCTGGCCCGATCGCTCAATCTCCCCTTGGCCACGTTCGACAAGAAGCTGGCCGAAGCCGCGACGCAGTCCGGTATCCGCCTTCTCGATCTCTCCACGCTCTGACCTATGCAACACGACAAGATCCTCATCCTCGACTTCGGCTCGCAGGTCACGCAACTGATCGCACGCCGCGTGCGCGAGGCGCACGTGCTCAGCGAAGTCCACCCCTGCGACGTCACCGACGACTGGATTCGCGACTACGCGAAGGACGGCCATCTCAAGGGCGTGATCCTTTCCGGCAGCCATGCGAGCGTGTACGAGGAAACCACCGACAAGGCGCCACAGGCCGTGTTCGAGCTTGGCGTGCCGGTGCTGGGCATCTGCTACGGCATGCAGACCATGGCGCACCAGCTCGGCGGCAAGGTCGAAGGCGGTCACAAGCGCGAGTTCGGCTTCGCGGCCGTGCGTGCACGCGGCCACACCGAGCTGCTTCGCGACATTGCCGACTTCACGACCGACGAAGGTCACGGCATGCTCAACGTCTGGATGAGCCATGGCGACAAGGTCACCGAACTGCCGCCGGGTTTCAAGCTGATGGCGTCGACCGAAAGCTGCCCGATCGCCGGCATGGCTGATGAAGCGCGGCACTTCTACGCCGTGCAGTTCCATCCGGAAGTCACGCACACCCAGCAGGGCAAGGCGATTCTCGAGCGCTTCGTGCTCGGTATCTGCAGCGCGAAGCCCGACTGGGTCATGCGCGACCACATTGCCGAGGCCGTCGAGGCAATTCGGCAGCAGGTCGGCGATGAAGAAGTCATCCTCGGCTTGTCGGGCGGTGTCGATTCGTCTGTCGCCGCGGCGCTGATCCATCGCGCCATCGGCGATCAGCTCACCTGCGTGTTCGTCGACCATGGCCTGCTGCGCCTCAACGAAGGCGACATGGTCATGGACATGTTCGTCGGCAAGCTCCATGCGAAGGTGATCCGCGTCGATGCGAGCGACCTGTTCCTCGGCAAGCTCGCCGGCGTGAGCGACCCCGAAGCCAAGCGCAAGATCATCGGCGGCGAGTTCGTCACCGTCTTCAAGCAGGAGGCGGCCAAGCTCACCAGTCAGGGCGCGAAGGGCGTGAAGTGGCTGGCGCAAGGCACGATCTATCCGGATGTGATCGAGTCCGGCGGCGCCAAGAGCAAGAAGGCGGTCACGATCAAGAGCCACCATAACGTTGGCGGATTGCCGGAGCAACTGGGTCTCAAGCTGCTGGAGCCGCTGCGCGACCTCTTCAAGGACGAAGTACGCGAACTCGGCGTCGCGCTGGGCCTGCCGCCCGAGATGGTCTATCGCCACCCGTTCCCCGGCCCGGGCCTGGGCGTGCGGATCCTCGGGGAGGTCAAGAAGGAATACGCCGACCTGCTGCGTCGCGCCGATGCGATCTTCATCGAAGAGCTGCGCAACTTCGTCGACAAGGAAAGTGGCAAGACCTGGTACGACCTCACGAGCCAGGCTTTCACCGTCTTCCTGCCAGTGAAGAGCGTCGGCGTGATGGGTGACGGCCGGACCTACGACTACGTGGTGGCGTTGCGCGCGGTGCAGACCAGCGACTTCATGACCGCCGACTGGGCCGAGCTGCCCTACGCGCTGCTCAAGAAGGTTTCGGGCCGGATCATCAACGAGGTGCGCGGCATCAACCGCGTGACCTACGACGTGAGCAGCAAGCCGCCGGCGACGATCGAGTGGGAGTGAAGGGGCTGACTTTCAGCCAACGAGCGGGCCTTCATGGACACGCTCTTCTTCGCCCTCTATCCACCGCCCGAACTGGCACGGCGTGCGGTCGAATTCGCCGAGCGACTGCGCCTTGACCTCGGATTGCGCGCCAAGCCGACCGACGCTGCGCGATTGCACGTCACGCTGCATTTCCTCGGCGCCGTAGCGACCGATGCCGAGATCGTGGCTCAGGCTTCACGCGCCGCCGGCAGCGTGCGGTCCCCGCCCTTCGATCTCACCCTGGACATGCTTGCGAGCTTTCGGGCGCGCGGACGGCAGCGGCCGCTGGTGCTCATGGCGCAGCGCGTACCGCCGGACCTTCAGGCGCTTCATCTCGAACTCTGCGAGGCCCTGCGAAGCCACGCCGTGCAGGCCGATTGGCGCGGCCTCGTTCCTCACTTGACGCTGTTGCGCGATCCCGTTGCCGTGCCCGAACAATCGATCGCGCCGTTCCAGTGGACAGTTCGCGACTTCGTGCTCATCCGCAGCCTGGTCGGGCAGGGCAGGCACATGCTCCTCGGGCGCTGGCCGTTGGGGCGGCAATGACCTTGTCGCTCAGCACTCGACCATGTTGACCGCGTGGCCGCCCAGCGAAGTCTCCTTGTATTTCGACTTCATGTCCTCGCCGGTCTGCGTCATCGTGCGGATCACCGCGTCGAGCGACATGTAGTGGCTGCCGTCGCCGCGCAGCGCCATGCGCGCGGCATTGATCGCCTTGACGGCGCCCATCGCATGAGCGGAGTCCGAAGTCACTTCGAGGGCTTGGCTTCCCAGTCGTGCTCCGCGATGAACCGGTAGGGATAGTCCGGTTCCACGTATTCACTCTTGAGAGACCGCTTGGGCAGCTTGACCGGTTTTGGCGGCTTGGTCTTGTAGGGAATGTGGTCCAGCATGTGGCGAATCACGTTCAATCGCGCCCGTCGCTTGTCATCCGATCGCACCACGTGCCACGGGGCCCAGTCCTTGTCGCTAGCCTTGAACATCTCGTCGCGAGCCCGCGAATACTCGTGCCATCTGCGATAGGACTCGAGGTCCATCGGCGAGAGCTTCCACGTCTTCCGGCCATCGTTGATGCGAGCCTGCAGGCGCCGGGTCTGTTCTTCAGCGCTGACCTCCAGCCAGTACTTCAGAAGGATCGTTCCCGATTCGATGACCAGATCCTCGAGTTCAGGCACGATTCTCAGGAACCGCTGCGCCTGCTCCTCGGTGCAAAAGCCCATCACGCGCTCGACGCCCGCGCGGTTGTACCAACTGCGGTCGAAGATGACGATTTCCCCGCCCGCGGGCATGTGCTTCAGATAGCGCTGCGTGTACATCTGCGTCTTCTCGCGCTCGGTTGGCGCGGGGAGGGCGACCACATGGAACACCCGAGGGCTCACCCGCTCGGTGATTGCCTTGATGGTGCCGCCTTTGCCGGCGCCATCGCGTCCCTCGAAGACGACGCAGACCTTCTGCCTGGTCTCGACGACCCATTTCTGCAGGAGGACCAGTTCCTCGTGCAGCTTCCTCAGTTCCCGTTCGTAGATGTCGCGCGTCAGCTTCTCTTTCATCGGGCAATCCCTTCCGATCTCTGGAGGATCGCGCGGAGTTTGCTGCTGTTCGCAGAGTCTGCCAAGCCTGCGCGCAAGCCTTCCCAGCGGGCGCGCGGAAGCCTACATTGGCGGGCCCAGCAGCGTTCCACAAGGATGAGGCCATGGAATCACGATCGACCGACTCGGCTGAAGCAGCTTCATGGCACGCGATGCCGATCGACGAGGTCGAGAAGCGACTCGCCACCGATCGCGTGGCGGGACTCGGCGCAAGCGATGCGGCCGACCGCCTTCGCAAGCACGGAAAGAACCGTCTGCCGGAAGGACGGAAGCGTCATCCGTTCATGCGCTTCCTCGGGCAGTTCAACAACATCCTGGTGTACGTCCTGCTCGGCGCCGGCTTCGTCAAGCTGATGCTCGGGCTGTGGCTTGACGCCGGCATCATCTACGGCGTCGTGTTCCTCAATGCGCTGCTCGGCTTCGTGCAGGAAGGGAAGGCCGAGAAGGCGCTGGACTCGATCCGCAACATGCTCTCTGCGGAGGCGCGCACCACGCGCGGCGGAGAGACACGGATGCTCCCCGCCGAAGATCTGGTGCCCGGCGATGTGGTGCTGCTCGAATCGGGCGACAAGGTGCCGGCGGACCTTCGTCTGGTCGACGTCAAGAACCTTAGGACCGAGGAAGCGGCGCTCACCGGCGAATCGGTGCCGGCGGAGAAAACCATCGAGCCCGTGCCCGTGAAGTCCACCGTCGGCGATCGCGAGAGCATGGTGTTCTCCGGAACGATGGTGGTCTCGGGGCGGGCGACCGGCATGGTGGTCGCGACGGGCAGCGAGACCGAGCTCGGCAAGATCAACCAGCTGCTGGCCAATGTCAGCCAGCTCGAAACGCCGCTGCTGCGCCAGATCAAGCGGCTCGGCTATCTGATCACGGGCGTCGTCGCCGCAATCAGCGTGGTGGTGTTCGCGTATGGCCACTGGGTCATCCGCATGAATTTCGTCGAGTTGTTCCAGGCCATGGTCGGCATCGCCGTGTCGCTCATTCCGGAAGGCTTGCCCTCGCTCATCACGATCACGCTCGCAATCGGCGTGCAGCGGATGGCCAAGCGCAATGCCATCATCCGCCGGCTTCCCGCGGTCGAGACGCTCGGATCGGTGTCGCGCATCTGTTCGGACAAGACCGGCACCCTGACGCTGATGGAGATGATGGTCGTCTCGGCGGCGTCGGCGGACGCGGAGTACACGGTGAGCGGCAGCGGCTATGCGCCTGAGGGCGAAGTCATGCATGACGGCCGCAAATCTGGAGAGAACCGGGTGCTCGAACTCTTCGCGCGCAACTCACTGCTTTGCAACGACGCGGAGATCTTCCAGCGCGAGGGCGTCTGGACGGTCGAAGGCGATCCCACGGAGGGCGCGCTTTATCCCTTCGCGAACAAGATCGGCATGCGGCGCGATGCCGAGCGCGAGGCTTGGCCGCGCATCAATGCGATCCCGTTCGAGTCGGAGCACAAGTTCATGGCGACGTTGCACGCGGCGTCCGGTGGAGGAGAAGTGCTCTTCGCCAAGGGCGCACCCGAGGTCATCCTGGACCATTGCGATCGCCACCAACTGGTGGATGGGGCGGTCGCCACGCTCGACCGCGAGCGCTTCATGAGGGTCTCCGACGCCATGGCCGCCCGGGGAGAGCGCGTGCTGGGCCTCGCCTGGCTCGACAACGCCGGACTCGGAACGGCCGCGCTTCGCCCCGAGGACTTGCCGAAGAACCTGGTGCTGATCGGGCTGATCGGCCTTCTCGATCCGCCGCGGCCGGAAGCGATCGCGGCCGTCAAGGAATGCCACACCGGCGGCATCCGCGTGACGATGATCACCGGCGACCACCGGATCACCGCGGCCGCGATCGCGCGGATGCTCGGCATCGGCGACGGCAAGACCGCGGTCACCGGCACCGAGATCGAGGCCATGAACGAAGCCGCGCTGCGCGAGACCGTGCGCGATGTCGATGTGTTTGCGCGCGCCAGTCCGGAACACAAGCTGCGGCTGGTGAAGGCCATCCAGGCGAATCGGCAGATCTGCGCCATGACCGGCGACGGCGTCAACGACGCGCCGTCGCTCAAGCAGGCCGACATCGGGGTCGCGATGGGCATCAAGGGAACCGAAGTCACCAAGGAGGCCGCAGAAATGATCCTGGTGGACGACAACTTCGCCTCGATCAGCGAGGCGGTCAAGGAGGGACGCACGGTCTACAACAACATCGAAAAGGCGATCCTCTTCATGTTTCCGACCAACTTCGCGCAGGCGTTGGTCATCGCGGTGGCCATCTTCATGGGACTCGTCCTGCCAATCACCGCGCCGCAGGTGCTGTGGGTCAACATGGTCACCTCCGTCGCCCTGGGCCTGGTCATCTGCTTCGAGCCGCATGAGGCGGACGTGATGACCCGGCCGCCGCGCGCGGTCGACCGGCCGATCCTCACGGCCTTCGGTTTCTGGCGCATCGCCTTCGTCGGCTTCACACTGCTCGGCTTCACGCTCTGGTCCTTCTACTGGATGAAAGGGCATGGCGCATCGGACGAGCTCGGACGCACCGTGGCCGTCAATGCAATCACGATCGGGCAGTGCTTCTATCTGCTGAACAGCCGCTACCTGGTCGACAGCTCGATGTCGCTGCAGGCGCACCTCGGCAACAAGTACCTGCCGATGGGGATCGGCGCCGTGGTGATCCTTCAGCTGCTCTTCACGTATGCACCGCCTCTGCAGGCCGTCTTCGGCACCGAGGCCGTTCCCGGTTATGTCTGGCCGTGGCTCATTGGTGGAGGCGTGGGGTTCTTCCTCGTGGTCGAAGCGGAAAAGCTGGTCATTCGATCGAACCAGGGGTTGCGGCGGCTGGTCACGTCTGCCGAGGCGGGTCAATGAGACGTGCCGGCACCTTCACCGTCATGTCGAGCAGCATCTGCGCCATGCCCTTGCCCAGCGGGTCCATGCGCATGGAAGAGGGGCCACCACCGTCCAGCGCATCGTGCAGCACCAGGTTCATCGCTGCAATGCCGGGGAGACCGAAGCGATCCACCCGGCCGTGCACCAGATGCGCGAAATAGCCTCGCACGGCCTCTGGCGTGACGCGCGACCAGAGCAGCGGTAGCCATTCGGGGCGGCGCGCCACGAGGCCGATGTTCGAGAGGTTCCCCTTGTCGCCGCTGCGTGCCCATGCCAGATCGATGAGCCGCACGTCCACTTGGTCGCCGTCATCGTTGGGGAAGGCGGGAGGGTCGATAGTCGCTGTGGCCTGCGCCGAGCCGCCCTGATCCACCGGAATCGGTACGACATGCCGTTCGCCGTCGAGCACGAAGGCGACCTCTATCGCGCTCTTCGGAAGCATGAATGCAAAGGGCTTGATCAGCGGTGAAACGCTCGGTCGACCACCGCCGGGCCCCGTGGTGCCGGGCGACCATGAGGTTCCCGATGGCGCGATCTCGCGCGCGAACATTTCGAGCGCAGCCTTCTGCGGATGATTGGCGACCACGCGCATCATCACTTCGCGCGTGCTCCGCGTACGCGCATGCGGGCCGTAGAGCCACTCCGCGCCAATCACCTCGATGTGCGTCGAGGTGAAGGGCGGTTGGCCCATCGCCGCAAGAATTCCGCTCGTGCGCTCGATGATCGCCTCGGCCGTTCGCACCGCCTTTCTTTCCGCATCGATGCCCACGATCACCATGCCGCCCGCGCAGCGGAAGCCGTCGAGTTGCGTCGCAGACACCTTGTAGCTCGCCGAGGGTGCTCGCCCACGGGCCGGGCTGACGTGCACGCGGTTCTCGCCTTGCTGTTCGATCGTCACTTCGCGGAAATCGCAGGTGACGTCCGGCAGCATGTACGAGGCCGGATCTCCGATCTCGTAGAGCAACTGTTCCGCGACGGCCGCGCGTATCACCTTGCCGCCCGTCCCGTCGGGCTTGGTGACGATGAAGCTGCCATCCGCGTGGCATTCGACGATGGGGTAGCCGATGTGCGCCCAGTCCGGAATGTCCTCCCAGTCGGTGTGCAGCCCGCCGGTGGCCTGGCAGCCGCATTCGATGATGTGGCCGGCGAGGCTGCCTGATGCGAGCAGGTCGTAGTCGCCGCTGCGCCAGCCGAATTCGTGCATCAACGGCCCCAGGGTGACGGCGCTGTCAACGCAGCGCCCGGTGATGACGACGTCGGCACCTGCGGCAAGCGCTGCCGCGATGGGCAGTGCGCCCAGGTACGCATTGGCGCTCAGCACCTTCTCGGGTAGGGCCTCTGCGGTGAACATGTCGCGCGTACCCTCGGCGCGCACGGCGGGCATCTGCGCGCTCACGTCATCGCCTTCAACCACCGCGATGCGCAGGGAAACCCCGGCGGCATCGGCCAGCGCCTTGAGCGCTGCCGCGCAGCCGCGCGGGTTGATGCCGCCCGCATTGCTCACCACCTTGATCCCCTGACGCTTGATCTCGGCGAGCACCGGCTTCATCGTGATATCGACGAAGTCGGTGGCGTAGCCCATCTCGGGCTTCTTCGCGCGGGCGGCCGCCAGAATGGCCATCGTCGTTTCGGCGAGGTAGTCGAACACCAGGTAGTCAAGCCGGCCATGCGCCACCAGTTGCGGAGCCGCGACCATGCTGTCGCCCCAGAAGCCCGATGCGCCACCGATGCGGACGGTCTTTGGAGCGGGCGTGGCGTCGGTCATGGTCGTTCCTGGAAATCGGCTGGAGGCAGCTTAGCGGGCAGCGCGCGCCGCCGCTTGCGCCAACTCGCTGCGAAGGGACAAGCGGCGTGCCGGAGGCGCGACCGCATCCGCTCGGGCATGATCCAAAGCCGCCATGCCATTGCCACCACCTACTGCAGAGCGCGACCCGATCCATGGGCGCACCATCACGATCCGCGGCTACCAGCGCCGCGACGGCCTCTTTGACATCGAAGGCCAACTGCGCGACGTGCGCGACCAGCATTTCGCCTTTCCGGGCGGCGAGCGCCCCGGCGGCGAGGCGATCCATTCGATGTGGCTGCGGCTCACTGTCGATTCGACCGCGCTGATCGTCGATGCGGTCGCGGCGACCGATGCCGGGCCGTTTCCCGATTTCTGCGGCGCCATCGCGCCGGACTACGCCCAACTGATCGGCCTGCGCGTCGGCCCGGGCTTCAGCCGGCAGGTCGCCCGGCTGTTTGGTGGCGTGCGCGGCTGCACGCACATGACGGAACTGCTTCGGACCATGGCCACCGGTGTGGTCCAGGCACTGGCTGGCACTGTCCTCGCTGTCTCGGAGACAGAAAAGCCCTTCCAGCTCGACGGCTGCCATGCGCTCGCGTCCGATGGGCCGCGCGTGGCCGCGTTTTATCCCCGCTGGTATCGGCCCAAGCAGACCGAAGACGCGCAGACACCCGGCGAATAGCGCCGCAGCCAGTCCGCGCAAGACCGCCAGCGCGCCCATGACTAGTCTCCCTGCCTGAAGGAGACGCCATGGATTTTCTGGAGGCACCCCCGCTCCCGTTCTATTTCACGCCGGAGCACGCGCAGTTCCGCGCGACCTTGCGCAGCTTCGTTTCAAAGGAGATCGCGCCGCACGTGGCGGAATGGGACGAGGCGGAAACCTTTCCGCGCAAGCTCTACGCGCACATCGCGGCGCTGGGCGTGCAGGGCCTTGGCTATCCCGAGGCCTATGGCGGCACGCCCTGCGATGTGTTCCACCAGATCGTGGTGGCGGAGGAGTTCGCGCGTTGTGGCGCAGGCGGGCTTCAGGCCTCGCTCAATTCGCACAGCATCGCGTTGCCGCCGATCCTCCGCGCAGGCAGCGAAGCGCTCAAGGAGCGCGTGATTCCACCCGTGCTGGCCGGCGAGAAGATCGCGGCGCTGGCAGTGACGGAGCCTTCGGGTGGCTCCGATGTCGCCTCACTCAGGACCACCGCCGTGCGCGACGGCGATCACTACGTGGTGAATGGCGAGAAGACCTTCATCACCTCCGGCATGCGCGCGGACTTCATCACCACCGCCGTGCGCACCAACCCCGCGAACAAGGGCGCGGGCGGCATCTCCGTCCTCGTGATCGACGGCGAAACGCCCGGCCTTTCGCGCACGTCGCTCAAGAAGATGGGCTGGTGGAGCTCCGACACGGCGCATCTTCGATTCGACAACTGCCGCGTGCCGGCGAGCAACCTCGTGGGCGTCGAGAACGAGGGGTTCAAGACGATCATGAACAACTTCAACACCGAGCGGCTGTTCATGGCGGCGCTCGGCTACAGCTTCGCCGCGGTGTGCCTTGAGGAAGCGGTCGACTGGACGCGTCAGCGCACGACCTTCGGCGTGCCGCTGTCGGAGCGACAGGTGGTGCGCCACAAGCTGATGGACATGGCGATGCGCATCGAGGCGTCGCGCACGCTGGTCTACGACTTGGCCTACCGCTTCGAGCACAAGCTCGACGACCCCGCGCGACTGGTCGCCCGGATCTGCCTTGCAAAGGTGCAGGCCACGCAGGCGATGCAGTTCTGCGCCGATCAGGCGGTGCAACTGCTCGGCGGCATGGGCTTCATGCGCGGCACGCGCAGCGAACGTATCTACCGGGAGGTAAAGGTCATGATGATCGGCGGCGGCTCCGAAGAAATCATGAAGGACCTTGCCGCTCGCCAGTTGGGACTTTGAACATGACCATCATCGAATCCACCGTTTCCCCCAGCAGCGATGCGTTCAAGGCGAATGCCGAGGGCATGCGCGCACTGATCGACCGCGTGCGTGGCTACGAGCAGCGCAGCGTCGCGACTTCGGCGAGATCGCGCGAGCGCTTCGAGAAGCGCGGCCAGCTTTTGCCGCGCGAGCGCCTGTCATTGCTGCTCGATCCCGGAACGCCGTTTCTCGAGATCTCCTCGCTGGCCGGACTCGGGCTCGACAACCCCGATCTGGAGAAGAGCGTGCCCGGCGGCGGCGTGATTGCGGGCATCGGCTGGGTCTCCGGCGTGCGCGTGATGGTCAACGCGTCGGATTCCGGTATCGATGCGGGCGCGTTGCAGCCCATGGGCATTCCGAAGCAGCTGCGCATCCAGGAACTGGCGCTGGAAAACAAGCTGCCCTACGTGCAACTCGTGGAAAGCGCGGGCGCCAACCTCATGACCTACAAGGTCGAGGAGTTCATCACCGGCGGCACGCTGTTCCGCAACCTGGCGCGCATGTCGGCGGCCGGACTGCCGGTGATCACCGTCACGCACGGATCATCGACCGCCGGCGGGGCCTATCAGACGGGCTTGTCGGACTACATCGTGATGGTGCGCGGCCGTTCGCGGGCCTTCCTGGCCGGGCCGCCGCTGCTGAAGGCGGCCACTGGCGAGGTCGCGACGGAGGAAGAACTCGGCGGCGCGGTGATGCACACCTCCATCTCCGGCCTCGGCGACTACCTGGCGGAAGACGACCGCGATGCGATCCGGATCGCGCGCGAGATCCTTTCGACGATCGACTGGAACCGCGATATTCCCCAGAGCGCGCCACGCCGCTTCAAACCACCGCGCTACGACGCCGAAGAGCTTCTGGGCATCATGCCGATGGACCACAAGCGCCCGGTGGACATGAAGCAGGTCATCGCGCGCATCGCCGACGACTCGGAGTTCCTGGAGTTCGGCGAGAACTACGGCAGCGCCACGGTGGTCGGCCACATCAAGATCGAAGGTCTGCCAGTGGGCGTCATCACCAACAACGGCCCGATCGATTCGCCCGGCGCGAACAAGGCGACGCACTTCATCCAGGCCTGCTGCCAGTCGAAGACGCCGATCCTCTATCTCAACAACACGACCGGCTACATGGTCGGCAAGGACCACGAAGAGGGCGGGATGATCAAGCACGGCTCCAAGATGATCCAGGCCGTGACCAACGCGACGGTGCCGCAGATCACCATCTACTGCGGCGCATCGTTCGGCGCCGGCAACTACGGCATGTGCGGGCGCGGCTTTCATCCGCGCTTCTGTTTCTCGTGGCCGAACGCCAAGACAGCGGTGATGGGCGGCGAGCAGGCGGCGCAGACGATGGTCATCGTCACCGAAGCCGCGATGAAGCGGAAAGGGGAGGTCGACCAGGCCAAGCTCGACGACCTGGAGCGCCGCATCATCGATCGCTTCGACAGCCAGATGAGCGTGTTCACCACCAGCGCCCGCGTGCTGGACGACGGCGTGATCGATCCGCGCGATACGCGCGCGGTGCTGTCGACGGTGCTTTCCATCTGCCGCGATGCGGAACTGCGCGAGCCGCAGCGCATGCAGTTCTCGGTTGCCCGTCCCTGATCGTGGAGCCCGACGCCATGACATCGACGCCATTCCACAAGATCCTGATCGCCAACCGTGGCGAGATCGCCTCGCGCGTGATCCGCAGCGCGCGGGCACTCGGCTACCGCACCGTGGCGGTGTATTCGACCGCCGACGTCCATGCGCGCCATGTGCAGGAGGCCGATCAGGCGGTGTGCATCGGCGAGCCCTTGCCTGCGCAGTCGTATCTGCGCATTCCGGCGTTGATCGAAGCCGCCAAGCTCAGCGGTGCCGATGCGGTGCATCCCGGCTACGGCTTTCTCGCGGAGAACGAAGATTTCGCGCAGGCCTGCAAGGACGCAGGACTGGTCTTCATCGGCCCGTCGCCGGAGGCCATCGCCGCGATGGGCAACAAGGCCGGCGCCAAGGCGCTGATGCAGGCAGCCGGTGTTCCCTGCATTCCCGGCTATCAGGGCGAGGACCAGAGCGAAGACCGGCTCGCGCAGGAAGCCGCCCGCATCGGCTTCCCTGTGATGATCAAGGCGACGGCGGGCGGTGGCGGGCGCGGCATGCGGCTCGTGCCTTCAGCCAATGATTTCCGCGATCTGCTGCGCAGTGCGCGATCAGAAGCGCAGAGCGCCTTCGGCGATCCGGAAGTGATCCTCGAGCGCGCCATCGTCGAACCACGGCATATCGAGATCCAGGTCTTCGCGGATCGTTACGGCAATGCGATTCATCTGGGCGAGCGCGATTGCTCCGTGCAGAGGCGCCATCAAAAGCTGATCGAAGAGGCACCATCGCCGGCGGTGAATGCCGAACTGCGCGAACGCATGGGCGCAACCGCCGTGGCCGCCGTCAAGGCGATCCGCTACGAGGGCGCAGGCACGCTCGAATTCCTGCTCGACCGCGAAGGCAACTTCTACTTCATGGAAATGAACACGCGGCTGCAGGTGGAGCATCCGGTGACGGAGGCGATAACCGGCCTTGACCTCGTGGAACTGCAACTGCGCGTGGCCGCCGGCGAGGCGCTGCCGCTCAGACAGGAGGACGTTCGCTTCTCGGGCCACGCCATCGAAGTGCGCCTGTGCGCCGAGGACGCCGACAAGGGTTTCATGCCCCAAAGCGGCACCGTCGCGCTATGGAAGATGCCTCAGCAACTGCGCGTGGAAGATGCCCTGTGCTCGGGCAGTGAGGTGCCACCGTTCTACGACTCGATGATCGCGAAGATCATCAGCCACGGCCGCACCCGCGACGAGGCCCGGCGCAAGCTCGCCTCAGGGTTGGAGGATGCGGTCGCGCTCGGCGTCACGACCAATCAGGCGTTCCTGCGCAGTTGCCTGCTGCACCCGGTGTTCGCGGCCGGCGGAGCCACCACGGCATTCATCGGCCAGCATCAGGAGGCGCTGTTGGCGCCAGACAAGGCCGCGCGAGAAAGGGCAGGGGCGCTGGCCTCGGTGCTGTTGCACGAGACGGCGAGCGACCGCCGCCATCACCCTCCGGGCCGGCACATGCCGCACAACCTGCCGATCTCGCTGCGCTTCGAACTTGGTGGCGCGGTGCACAACGCCAGCATGACGCTGGGCAGTCACCGGCATTTCGGCGTAACCATCGATGGCAAGGTCATCGCGATCGAGCTCGTCTCACTCACTGACGACTCGGCCCGCTTCACCTGCGATGGCGTGCTCGAAAGCGCCGCCTATCACCGCGACGACGCCACGCTGCTGATGCACTACCGCGGCCTCGCATTCCGGGTGGACGACAAGACCCGCGCCGCCGCCGCGCGCCAGGGAGAAAGCGGCGGCGACGGCAAGCTGCGCGCCTCGATGAACGGCCGCGTGGTGGCGGTGCTGGCCGATGTCGGGCAGATGGTGCAGGCCGGCCAGCCAATCGTCACGCTGGAGGCGATGAAGATGGAGCACGTCCATACCGCGCCGCTGGGCGGCAGGCTGATCGCGATGCATGTCGCGACGGGTGAGCAGGTCGCCGCGAGTCGCGTTGTGGCTGAGATCGAAGTCAGTGCCGAAGAAGGAGCCAGGTGATGAAAGAAACGCGAACTAGCGCTTGCGTTCGCGCTGCTCGGTCTGAACGTCTCTAGTCGGCCAACTGCGGACCTTCGCAATGCTGTCTGGACATAAACACAAGAAGGCAAATTCATGCAGCAACCCGTCGTCGTCGTGCTGGACACCTGGCCCCAGCCTCATAGCGTTTCAGATGTGCTGGCATTTGGGACAGGGTCGGAATTGGCTGTCAGGTACGTGGTATCTGGAGGGCATGAAGTGGCTCTCGTTCACTTCCCCCTCATGAGCACATTTCGGCTTGGTTCGCCAAACGATGAGGCCCTTGGTGGCCATCCATTGGCGAAGTTCGGCCTGAAGTACTACAGCGTGCACCGCGTTGAAAACTCGCCTTGGATAGCAGATATGGAGCGGCAAAACTCCGTTCATCCTCGGCACGACAAGACGAGATTCCTGGCGAGCAAGACGCACTACATCTTCACGTTTCAAGACTCAATGCTTGAATGCGTAGCCAGTGAAGGGGGAGACTGGACTCCACGAGTGCGCACGTTCGACAACGCTCAGGCAGCACAAGACGAATGGCGGCGATTGATTGGTCAACTCACGGGTGATAAGGAAGATTTCTGAGCAGCAGCACCACCCGGACGCTGGCGCGGAACGACCGCTTTCTGCCGGGTCTCATGTCGGCTTAGGGCCCCAAAACAGCCGGTCGAACGCACCGCTCTGACGGGCGGCGAATGCATGCATACCATGCGATGCTCGCTCGCGGACAGCAGGGTGGGTCCTACCGCCAATCACAAGGACGACCTTGTCCTTGAATTCCATGCTGGCCCCGCTGGCTGCAAAGTCTTCATGCTAGGCGGGGAGGATGGTGGTGTCTTGCGCTGAGCCGTTGCAAACTCCGTCGCTATACTGCGCCGGTCACGTCAAAAAAAGGCGTGATCGGGATTGGACTCCCGTCGAAGCTCTGCGACGAAAGCCGCAGTCATCCTCCGCAGGACTTGCGGCTTTGTCATTCGTGCCACCATTTTTATGGCGGCTCGACGGGCGGGCGCAAGCCCGGCCGGTTCTCGCAAGAGCTTCCCGGTAGTCCAACCCGTCGAGTCGCCGCCCTCGCTTGGACTCGAGTGCGGCGGTTTCAGTAAACCGAAGCTCTTGGGGCCAAGCTTGGCTAAATCCTTTCGCACATCCGCGCGGCCCCCCGCAACACCCGCCCAGATACTGGCCGTCGAGGCCGCCGACCGAATGGGTGACATCAAGGACATTCATCGCGCTTACGTCTGCATCGAGCAATGCATCCGCCCGATCAGCCTGCGCGAACACGATGGATTCAGCGCATCGCCGGCTGAGCTGGGCGCGCTCCTGGCCGCGGTCAACGCGGAGTTCGGCCGGCTCCTTGAAGCGACCGACAACGCGAGCGATGCGCTGAGAAAGTCATTGGGCAAAGCAGCCCGGAAGGCGTTCAAGGCCGAGCTTCAGGCGAAATAGCAGAAGCGCCGGCAGGGCGCTGCAACACACGGGCGCGCGACCGCACAAGGTCAGCGTTGCGGAAGCCGGGCCGATCTGATTCACTACGCCGTCCACGAACTCAAGGAGCAATCGTGCAGCTCGGCGTTCAGAACTTCGTGACACGGACCCCACCCCGCTTCGAGACCAAGGAAGCCGAGCGGACGCATTCGCTGCAGCGGCTCGCTGCCACCTGCAGGATCTTCGGTCGGCGAGGGTTCTCGGAGGGCCTGCTCGGCCACGTGACGTTGCGCGACCCCGAGCTGCCCGACCATTTCTGGGTCAATCCGGTCGGCGTGGCCATGCATCACGTGAGGGTGTCGGATCTGGTGCAGGTCAATCCTGAAGGCAAGGTCGTTCGCGGCAGCGGCATGGTCAACCCGGTGGGGTTGTTACTGCACACGGCGGTTCACCGGGCGCGACCGGACGTCAACGCGGTCTGCCACGCGCACGCGCTGCATGCGTCGACGTGGTCGTCGTTCGAAAGACTGCTGGACCCCATCACGCAGGACGCGTGCATTTTTTTCGAGAACCAGGCGCTGATCCTCGAGCCGCGCGTGGTGCGTGATCCTGAGGGCGCAAGGCACTTCGCCGCGGGCTTCGGCAATCACAAGGTGGCGATCCATGCCGGCCACGGCATCTTCACGACAGGTCAGAGCATCGACGAGGCGGCGTGGTGGTTCGTGCTGATGAACCGCTGCTGCGAGGCGCAGCTCATGGCCGAGGCGGCCGGCAAGCCGACGCAGTGGCGCGCCGAAGATGCGCGGTGGCTCGCGTCGGTGCTTGGCTCTTCGACCTTCGGGTGGCTTTCGTTCCAGACCTTGTGGGACGAGATCATCGCGAGCGATCCGGATCTAGTGGACTGAGAGTCAGCGCTTTGCGGGCAGCAGCGCGCGAACCGCCTCGGCAAGCGCCTGCACTGTCTGCGGCGCCGAACCCTCGGCCTTGTTGCTGATGGTTACGTAGGCACGCTGGCCGGCGCCGATCGTTCCGGCGATTGCGCGGGCGAGCGTCGCCCGGGTCTCGGAGTCGATGTCGACGAGCTTGTCGAAGGGCTCGTACAGCGCTTTCGCATCTTCGTAGCCGTACGCGCCATGGAGCCGGTTGAGATTCCAGCGGCACACCAGCGGCCCCGGCCAGAGCGCACGCAGGAGCGGTAGCTGCGCCTCGATCGGCGGCAGCTTTGCATGAAGGCCCAGGCAATACGTCGCGCTGGCATCCCGCAATACATCGCGAAAAGCGGGCGTGAGGAACTCCGGGTTGCGCACCTCGACCGCGATCACGCCATCGGGTGCAATCGGCTGCAGGGAGGGGAGCGACCGGAGCATCGTTCCGAGCTTCTCCAGCACCTCGGGCATGCGCGCGAGCATCGGGCCGGGCAGGGGGCTGAGCTGAAAGACCAGTGCGCCGATCTTGTGCCCGAGCCCATCCAGCGCGGGCTGCACGAATTCGCTGGCGGCCAGTGCCGGATCGAGAAAGGCCGGATTGGCCTGCATGCCGCGCCCGTCCTCGCCGCGCACCATCGCGTCGGCGACGAGGCTGGGCGCCTTCACGGTGAACCTGAAATCATCCGGAACCTGGGCCGCGTAGGCCGCGAACTGGATGGCCGTCACCGGCTTGTAGAAGCTGCGGTCGATGCTCACTGCGCTGAACAGCGGGTGCTGCGCATAGGCGGCCAGGCCATGCTTCGACAGCACGGACTGTTCGTAGTCGCCCTCCCAGACCATGCCGCTCCATCCAGGGAAGTGCCACGACGAAGTGCCGATCCGAAGATTCGGTGGCAGCTCGCTTGCGAGCAACTGCAATGCCGGATCGGGCGGCACCGGGAGCACCTTGGCCACGCGCGCGCCCGTGCGCTTCTTCGGCGTGAATACTGCCGAGGGTTCCTCGGGCTCCTTGAAATCGTCGACGTCTTCGAATAGCGAGTTCTGCATGACCTTCCTCACTCGGGCGATGCCGCGAGGAGGAATCTCCAAACCATCATGAGGCGCGATTTTCGCGGAACGCGCCGGGCACAATCCGCGCCATGAGGCAATGGTTGCGCACACAAGGGGGCTGGTGGCTCGCCTGGCTGCTGGTTACCACCGTCGGCGCGGTCTGGGTCGCGCGCGGCGAGATCCGGCAGTTGCAGGAGGATTTCGAGGTCAACGGCCGCATTGCGCACCGGCTGATGAGCCAGCAGGTGGTGCAGTACGACGCAGTGCTGGCCACGCTGGCGCTGCTGGAACCCGTGCCGGGCGGTGCGCCGGAGCAGCGCCTTTCGTCGGTGTATCCGTCGATCCTGGCCGTGCAGCGGCGCGAGGCCGGCGCTCCATGGCCGGACCCGGCACTGGCAGCCGTCGAGGCTCGATCGCGCGAGCGGCGCCGGCCGGAGTACGTGGCCGACGATTTCGCGAGAGGCCGCTACAAGCTGATGATCGGCGCGACGCCGCTCAGCTACCTCATCGATGTCGATCTCGCGGCCACCGTGCCCTGGCGCGACTGGCCGATGGATCCGAAGACCAGTCCCGTGCGCGTGGTGCTCGAAAAAGACGGACAGCAATTCGTGGTGCAGCCGGGCAACGTCCAGGCATCCGGCGGATGGCGCTTCGATTTCCGCAAGACGCTCGCTTCCGAAAGCCAGGGCTTCGAGCTCATCGCGGCTCGCCATGTGTCGTGGCGCGAGTTGCCATGGGGCACGATGGCCGGCTGGGCGCTGGCGGTCGCGGTGGTGCTCGGTGGCGCGCAGGCCCTGCGGCGGCAGCGCATCGAACGCCGCCGCGCGGAAGACCTGCTGCGTCTCGGACAGGTCGCCCGCCTCAATGCGCTCGGCGAGCTCGCCGCCGGCATGGCGCACGAGTTGAACCAGCCGTTGACCGCGGTGCTTGCCAACACGCAGGCCGCCCGGCGTCTGCTCGACGACGATCCACCAGAGCTCGGCACCGCGCGGGATGCGATGAAACAGGCGAGCGAACAGGCGCGCCGTGCAGCGGATGTGGTCGGGCGCCTGCGCCGGGTCATCGAGCGGCCCGACCGGTCCGGCAGCACCCAGCCCGTGGTCGTTCAGGAGACGGTGCGCGGTGCGCTGCATCTGCTGGCGCCCGAGTTCGCGCGGCGATCAGTGACACCGACCATCGAAGACACGGCGCATGCGCCCGTCGTCGTGCTGGCGGAGCCGGTCGCGCTCGAGCAGATCGTGCACAACCTGCTGATGAACGCGCTGCAGGCCCTCGAAGACGTGCCCGCCGGTGAACGCCGCCTTCAGCTGTCGATCGGCACCCAAGGCAATCAGGGCGTGCTGACCGTGACCGACAGCGGACGCGGCATCCCTCCCGACGCCTTGCCGCGCATCTTCGAGCCCTTCTTCAGCACGCGCGAAGGCGGCCTGGGCCTCGGCCTGAGCCTGTGCGAGACGCTGGCTACTGGAATGGGTGGCACGCTGAGCGCGGAGCAGGCCGCACCGCGAGGCGCGCGATTCACGCTGCGGCTGCCACTCGCCGAGGACAACACGGGAAGGGCCAGCGCATGAACGAGCCGCAATCCCCGCTGATTCACCTGATCGACGACGACCGCGCGGTGCGCGACAGTCTCGCGCTGCTGATCGGAACGGTCGGCCTGCGCGCACAGACCTGGTCCGACCCGCAAGCATTCATCGAAGGCTTCGACCGCAACAGCATCGGTGCGATCGTGCTCGATGTCCGGATGCCGGGCATCAGTGGCCTCACCGTGCTGGACACGCTGATCGCGCAGGGCGTCGACCAGCCGGTGATCATGCTCACCGGCCATGGCACGGTGGAGATGTGCAGGCGTGCCTTCAAGGCTGGCGCGGCGGAGTTCCTCGAAAAGCCGGTGGACGACGAGCAATTGCTCGAAGTCGTCCAGCAGGCCGTGCGGCAGCATGTGCGATCCCGCGAGCGCACGCAGGCAGACCAGGCGGCGCGGGACCGATACGCGCAACTGTCGGAGCGCGAGCGCGAGGTGCTGGGCTTCATCGTCACCGGGCTCACCAACAAGGAGATCGCGCGCACGCTCGCCTTGTCGCCACGCACGGTCGAGACGCATCGCGCCAATCTCTTCGGCAAGCTGGAGTGCGATTCGCTGGCGCGCCTGATCCGGCGCTACGCGACGCTCGTGGCTGGCGAAGCCTGAGCCGCATGCTCCGTAGTTCTACGGAGCGGCGCGCGTAGCCGTACGAATACCTTTGCAGAGGCGGGACTTCTAAAGTTACCCGGCGGCTGGCGAAACGCTGGCCCCACGAAACCACAACCTTCGGAGATCCTCATGCAATCGTCCCTTCGCCTCGGCGCACTCGCCGCACTTCTCGCAGCCGCCGCAGTGACCGCTCAGGCGCAGAGCCCGGCACCCGCCGTGCGCACCGAAAAGGCCATGTCGCTCGAACTCGCGAACCAGATCGCCGCCGCCAGCGTGGCCGCCTGCGCCGCCAACGGCTACTCGGTGAGCGCAACGGTCGTCGACCGCTCCGGCGTCGTGCGCGCGGTCCAGCGCGCCGACAACGCGGGGGCACATACGCTGGGTGCCAGCGAGCGCAAGGCCTGGACCTCGGCATCCGCCAAGGCGCCCACGTCGGCCATGATGGAAAACGCGCAGAAGAACCCCGGTGCGGCCAACCTGGTCAACATCCCCGGCTTCCTGCTGCTGGGCGGCGGCGTACCGGTCAAGTCGGGCAATGAAGTCATCGGCGCCGTGGGCGTCGGCGGTGCACCGGGTGGCCATCTGGACGAGCAATGCGCCAACGCAGCGCTCGAAAAGGTCAAGGCGCAACTGGGCTGATCGGGATGCCCACCTTGCAGCGTCGGCATTGGTTGGCGGTCGTCCTCGGCGCGCTCGTCGCGATGGCGCCGACGTTGTCGATCGCGCAGGTGCCGCCTTCCGCCGCCGAGGTACAGGCCTATCAGGGCCTGCATCAGGCGGCGTGGCGCGGCGATGTCGCGAAGGTCAAGGCGCTGATCGCGGCCGGCGCCGATTTCGACGCGCGCGACGCGTATGGCCGCACGCCGCTGCAGGTCGCGACCTATGCGCGGCAGCGCGAAATCGTCGCGCTGCTTGCCAAGGCTGGCGCAAAGCTCGATCTTCTCGAGAACGACCGCTACGACGCCGTCACGATCGCCGCGGTCGCGGACGATCCTCAGACGCTGTCGCTGCTGCTTTCGCTCGGCGCAAAGGCGGGGCAGACCACCAGCCGCTACGACGGCACGGCGCTCATCGCGGCGGCGCACCTCGGGCACGACGAAGTCGTTCGCATGCTGATCCGTGCCGGCGCGCCGCTCGATCACGTCAACAACCTCCACTGGACGGCGTTGATCGAATCGATAGTTCTCGGCGACGGCGGCCCACGTCATCAACGCACGCTGGCCGCGCTGGTCGATGCCGGCGCCAATACGCAACTCGCGGACCGACAGGGCAACACACCGCTGCAACTCGCCAAGGCGCGAGGCTACGAGGCGATGCTCAAAAAGCTGAAAACCGCGGGCGCACGCTAGCGCGGTCGAGCACAATCGGGCGATTCCTGAGACAGGATCGCCCATGTACATGCCCCCACAGTTCAACTCCACCGACCACGAGGTCGCCGTGGAGCTGATGCGTTCGTACCCCTTTGCCAGCCTCGTCTCGACCGATGACGAGGGCCTGCCCTTCATCACGCACCTGCCGCTGGTGCTGGACGATCGAGGGCAGGGCGACTGGTCGCTGCTGGGGCACTGTGCCAAGCCCAATCCTCACTGGCGCCACCTTCAGGCGCGACCCAAGGCGGTGGCTTCCTTTCTCGGACCGCACGCCTATCTGTCCCCGTCGGTCTATCCCGATCTCGCCCGTGTTCCGACGTGGAACTACCTCGCAGTGCACTGCACGGTCGAGGCCCGCCTGATCGAAACGCCCGATGAAAAGGATGCGCTGCTGAAGCGACTCATCGGCCAGCACGAGCCCGCCTATGCGCAGCAGTGGCGCGATCTGGGCGAGGAGTTCCAGCACAAGATGCTGGCCGGCATCGTGGGCTTCGAACTGCGCATCACCGCCCTGCAATGCAAGGTCAAGCTGAACCAGCATCGCAAGGAATCGCATGTCGCGATGCATTCGGTGTACAGCGAAGGCTCACCCGATGAGCGCGCACTGGCCGGCTGGATGGAGCGCCTGGGCATGCAGGTTGCCCCGGCACCCATCGGAGAAAACTGAGATGCGCGTCATCGGACTGATCGGACTCGTGCTCGCGCTGCTCGTTGTCGGCGTGCTGGCCAAGAAGCAGATGAACTCGGCCGTCGCGCCCGTACTGCCGTCGGCCTCGCAAACGACCGTGGAAGCACCGGCGGGCGACGTTCGGGCGCAAAGCCGGCAGATCCAGGAGCAGTTCAAGCAATCGCTCGACGCCGCGCAACAGCGGCGTCCTGTGCCGGATGACAACTGACGCGCATTGGATGCAGCTTGCGCTTGCCGAAGCCCGCCGCGCGGGCGATGCCGGCGAAGTGCCAATCGGTGCGGTGGTCGTGAAGGATGGCGTGCTGGTTGCGGTGGGAAGCAATTCGCCGGTAGCGAAGCACGACCCGAGTGCTCATGCGGAAGTGAACGCGCTGCGCGCAGCGGGTGCGGCGCTCGGCAACTACCGGCTCGACGGCTGCGAGCTCTTCGTCACGCTGGAACCCTGTCCGATGTGCGCCGGTGCGATGATTCATGCGCGGCTCAAGCGTGTCGTTTTCGGTGCCGCCGATCCCAAGACCGGCGCGGCCGGTTCGGTGGTCGACCTGTTCGCTCCTCCGCAACTCAATCACCACACGTCGGTCGAGGGCGGTGTGCTCGCGCAGGAGTGTCAGGCGCTCTTGCAGTCCTTTTTCCAGGACCGCCGCAACGAAGCCCGCGTGGCCGCCGAACCACTGCGAGACAACGCGCTGCGCACACCGCCCGAACGCTTTGCCTCTCTCGCGGACTACGACTTCGAAGCGAACTACGTGAGCGATCTGCCGGCGCTTCAGGGATGGCGAATGCACTTCCTCGATGAAGGTCCGAAGCATTCGAAGCGCGTGTTGCTCTGTGTCCACGGCCCTGGCGAGTGGAGCTACCTTTTCCGCCATCTCGCCCGCTTGAAGGATGCGCGCGTTCTGGCGCCGGATCTGATCGGCTTCGGCATGAGCGACAAGCCCAAGCGCGAGGACGTCCACCGACTGGATTGGCATCGCGATGTCTTGCTGGAATGGCTCGACCGGGTCGCTCCTGGGCCTGTGGTGCTTGTTCACAGTGCCGGTGGTGCTGCACTCGCATCGCTGCTGGCCTCAGCTGCGCCGTCGCGCTTTCTGCACGTGATGCCTGTACCCGACGCGGGTGAGAACGCCGCCGATGCATGGCGTGCGCCCTTTCCTGATCGTGGGCACGAGGCCGCACTGCGGGCCATGGGACGCACGCCGAAGCGCGTATCCGGTCCCGACACGGCACAAGCAGCAGGGCTCATGAAAGACGCAATGGGATACTTCGCCCCGTGAAAAAGCACATCTACATCTATTCACCCTCGAGCGCAGTGCGCGACAAGGCGGCGTTCAAGCGCGGCGTCAAACGCCTTCGGGCTCTCGGCCACGAAGTCGAAATCGATGAAGCCGCACTGTCCACCCATCAGCGATTCGCAGGCGACGATGCGACCCGCATCGCCGCCATCACGCGTGCCGCGGCCAGTGGTGCCGATGTGGCGCTCATTTCGCGCGGCGGCTATGGACTGACGCGCATCCTCGATGCCATTCCGTACAAGGCGGTGGCGAAGGCGATCCACGATGGCACCGAGTTCGTCGGGCTCAGCGACTTCACCGCGTTCCAGAACGCCGTGCTCGCGAAGACCGGCAGCGTCACGTGGGCAGGGCCCGCGGTCGGCGAAGACTTCGGCGCGGAAGACGGAGCGGACGACATCATGGAAGCCTGCTTCGACGATCTGCTGAGCGGGCAAGGGGAGGGCACCGGCTGGCGCATGCCCGCCCGTGACGCCGAAGACCTGGCACCACTCCGCGGTATCCATGGCGCGGTGCTCTGGGGCGGAAACCTTTGCGTGCTGACCAGCTTGCTCGGAACGCCGTACTTCCCGACGATCGACAAGGGCGTCTTGTTTCTCGAGGACGTCAACGAACATCCGTATCGCGTCGAGCGCATGCTCGACCAACTGCGTCAGGCCGGCGTCCTGGCCAGGCAGAAGGCGGTGATCCTTGGGCACTTCACAGGGGTCCGCAAGGTTCCTCACGATCGTGGCTTCGGCATGAAGACGGTGATCGCGCGCCTGCGGGAGTTGATCAAGACGCCCGTGCTGACCGGCCTGCCGTTCGGCCATGTGCCCACGAAGGTGCTGCTGCCGGTAGGCGCGAAGGTCGAAGTCGCGGCAGACGGGCGCGACGTCTTCATGGTCTGGGGGCATCGGCACGCGCATTGAGCAGGCCGAGGGCAAAAAAAAGAGGCCAGTGGCCTCATTGCGCTTTGTTGGGAGCCCGTCAGCTCGTGATGCGTTGATGGGCTCGCGGTCCCATCGCGTGGGGCAGGCCGCCCTTGAAGAGGCGATTGATTTGTCGCATTTGGCGGCGTGCCGCAACTTCTCCGTCGACCGCGCTGAGGGCAGTCAGCACGTCCTGGCGCAGGTACCAGAGAGCTTCCAGGTCGCCGGCGAAACGAACGCGTTGCGCGACCCGCTGAACCGAATGACCGCCGTGAACCTGCAGCAGCGACAGCATTGCGGTGCGGATCTGGCCCATCTGACGATCCACGGAACGGCGCGAGCCGAGTCCCGGGAAGGACAGAAAGCGGAAGAACCTGCTGAAGGACACCATTGCGAGGAGGCGAGTTGCCAGGGAAGCCTTGATGGGTGCCTACGTTAAGCCTCGCCTGAAGGCCGCACAAGTGTGGAAACATCATTTCATGTTTAAAAACAACATACTTCACGCTTCTGTTGAAGTGTTGACCTAAGAACTTAAACCTAAGTGTTACTTTTAAAAACGAAAGTGTTCACGGCGGGTGTGACTAAATGAAAAAGCAACAGGGTTCGCCCGCGAGTCGCTCGATTTGATGCTTTAAGGCGGTGTTTTCATGCTGCTTTGCCATAATCCCCAGGCGAGGGCTACCAAAAACTGCACAACATGGGCGTCAATTCGACTGTCGTTTTCGCTGATCTGACAGGGAGCACCAGGGTCTTCGAGGCCATGGGAAATGCGCGCGCCACCGAGACGGTGACGCGGCTGACGCAATGGATCGGGGGCGTCTGCGAGTCCCACGGCGGCCGTGTCGTGAAGTCTCTTGGCGACGGTGTGTTCGCCATTTTCGGGAACGGCATCACGGCGACGCGCGCGGTGCTCGAACTGCAGCGAAACCACCAGAAGCGCCTTCAGACCTGGCCGACTCCGCTACGCATGGAACTGCAGATCGGCGTTGCGAGCGGGGAGGTCGTCGAAGTCGACGGCGACTGCTATGGCGACGCCGTCAACCTTGCCTCCCGCCTCAGCGACCTCGCGGGCCCAGGGCAGATCTGGGCCACCGAGTCGGTGATCGAACAATTGCACGAAGGCGAAGTGCGCCATCGCAGCCTCGGTCCCATCAACATCCGCGGCAAGAACGAGATGCCGATCGTCCATCGCATCGACTGGCAGGACGAGGTGTCCGAGTTCCTGACCATGCCGGCTTCGCTGGTCCCGTCCGCGCGCGGACCTGATTCGTCGTTCGGACAGATCGAGTTGGCGTGGCTTGACGTGCGCACGCTGTTCCGTGTCGAAGACCTGCCGATTCACTTGGGCCGGGTCGACGAAGCGCAGTTCGTCGTCAACGACCCGCGCGTTTCGCGTCTGCACGCCCGGATCGAATCACGGCATGGCAGTTGCGTCCTCGTCGACGTCAGCACGTATGGCACCTGGGTGCGCTTCCACGGCACCGCGGGCGCGAGCGGCGAGATTGCGCTGAGGCGTGACGAATGCGTGTTGCACGGTAGCGGCGAAATCGGCCTTGGGGCGCCACTGAGCGACTTCAGCGCGCCGACCATTTCCTTCAACACGACTGGCGGCAACGTGCTGCTCGGGCGCCGCGACCTTCGCTAGGAAGCGTCGCTGATCCCGAGTTCCGAGCAGATTCGGGCGACCAGGGCCTTTATCGCCGCAAGCTCGGCCTCCAGACGGGCCACGTTGGCCTTCAGCGCGGCCACTTCACCCAGAGATACATCGTCGCCGCCAGGCATGGCGGCAGGCGCGTCTTCCGCTGGGGGACCGCTTAGCAGGTGAGCCCATCGACTTTCGCGCGCGCCAGGCAGGCGAGGCAGCTTGAGGACGAGGCCGCCTGCGGGCCGTTCGGCCAGTTCATCGAGGAAAGCTTCGACGGACGAGATGTCCGCGAAGTTGTGCATGCGGTCCGTCGCGATGCGGAGTTCTCCCGCCGTCTGCGGCCCCCGCAGCATCAGCACCGTGAGCAGGGCGATCGATTGCGATGGAATCCGCAGCACGCCATCGATGTTGTGCGCGTAGCGATACGCACGCCCACCGCTCGACTCTGTCACCAGGCTCAAGGACTTGAGGCTGTCAAGCGTCGCCTGCACGTCGGCCTCGGAGACGTCCAGGATCGGGTTGCGGCTCGTCTTCTGGTTGCAGCCGGCAACCAGCGAGTTGAGGGTGAGCGGATAGCTGTCGGGAGCCGTGCGCTGCTTCTCGGAGAGAACGCCGAGCACGCGGGTTTCAAGAGGGGAGAGGGCTCGAAGGCTGGACATGAATTCGGATTGGATGCGTCGCGGTGACCGCGAGAGATTGGCGCAATGCTAAGGCCAAGCGACGTGTCGATGGGTCTCCCCAAGATGGTGCGGACATGTTAGTGTCCGGCGAGATAGCCATGAGGAGACCGCCATGGAGATCCGCAATCTTTCCCCAGGCCTCTACAACGAAGATCTGGCGCCCGCGAGGGATCGTCGATGGGGCGCCTTCAGCATCTTTAACGTCTGGACTTCAGACGTGCACAGCCTCTGGGGCTACTACCTCGCGGCCAGCCTGTTTCTGCTGTGCGGCAGCTTCCTGAATTTCCTGCTGGCCATCGGGCTCGGCTCGTTGGTGATCTTCGCGCTGATGAACCTGATCGGCTATGCCGGCGAGAAGACGGGCGTGCCTTACCCCGTCCTGGCGCGCGCCTCCTTCGGAGTATGGGGCGCCAACCTGGCGGCCATGGTGCGGGCTGTGGTGGCCTGCTTCTGGTACGGAGCGCAAACCGCCGCGGCCGCAAGCGCTGTGGTTGCATTGTTGATCCGCAACGACGCGATCCTCGACTTCTACAAGAACGTGCACTTCCTCGGGCACTCAGGGCTAGAAGTGATTTGCTACGTTGTGGTCTGGGGACTGCAACTGCTGATCATCCAGAAAGGCATGGAGACCGTTCGCCGCTTCCAGGACTGGGCGGGGCCAGCGGTCTGGATTGCGATGCTGATCCTGGCAATCGGTTTGTGCGTCAAGGCTGGCGGCTTCTCGTTCGAGCACGGCATCCCCATGGAGCTCTTGCTCGAAAAAACCAAGGACGTCGGCGTTTCCGGGGAGCCCGGCTCCTTCTGGGCGTTGATGGCGGTCGGCGCCACCTGGATCACCTACTTCGCGGCGCTCTACCTCAACTTCTGCGATTTCTCGCGCTTCGCGAAGAACAAGGAGGCCGTGCGCACGGGCAACCTGTGGGGCCTGCCGATCAACCTGATCGCCTTTTCGCTGGTCGCCGGCGTGACCACCATCGCGGCGTTCAAAGTCTATGGCGAAGTGCTGCTGCATCCCGAGCAGATCTCCGCCAAGTTCGACAGCTGGGTGCTCGCTCTGATCGCCGCGATCACATTTGCGGTTGCCACGCTGGGCATCAACGTGGTGGCCAATTTCGTCTCTGCGGCCTTCGACATCTCGAACACATTTCCCAAGGCGATCAGCTTCAAGCGGGGTGGGGTGATCGCCGCATTGATCGCACTCGTGCTCTATCCCTTTGCGCCGTGGGAGGGCAACGCGGCCCATTTCGTGAACGCGATCGGCGCGACGATGGGCCCGCTCCTGGGCGTGATCCTCGTGGACTACTACATCGTGGCCAAGAGCAACATCAACGTGGCGGCGCTCTACCAGGAGCACGGCGAGTATCGCTACGAGGGCGGCTGGAACGTCAATGCACTCGTGGCGACCGGGGTCGGCAGCCTGTTTTCCACCTTCCTGCCGAACTTCACGAACCTGCTTCCGGCCTGGTGGAACATCTACGGCTGGTTCATCGGCGTGGCGGTCGGCGGCAGTGTGTACCTCGTGATGGCCACGCTGCGTCCACGCACAGCGGCTGCGACGGCACACGCTTGACGGAGAAAGGGGCGGGCGCGCCTTCGCGGTAGCAGGCTCAGGCATGCTGCCGCCCGGGCCCGATTCGTTCGGCAATCGCCAGCAGTGCGTTGCTCACGAACCCGATCGAAACCGAGCCTCGGATTTGGAGGCAGGGAATCGATCATCCTTCGCATCTTTGATTTTACATAATATACATTGTATCGATTCGAGCCGGACCGGGGTCCGAGCGGAAGGCCCCGCTCACCACTTGCCGTCCGAAGGCCTCTTGGCCCGCGTTGCCTCGCTGATCATTTGGAGCGCATCCGTTCGATTGGCCCTCTGGGCGAAATCAGCTGCGGTCATTCCGAGCTGGTTCTTCATCAGCGGATCCGCGCCTTCATCGAGCAGCAGCTTCACTGCGGCGGCCGAGCCGTACATCGCTGCCATCATCAGCGGCGTGGTGCCGTTGGGCGATTGCGCGTCGATGAACGCATCCTTGTCGAGAAGCTGCTTCATGATCGCCACATGCCCGTTAGTTGCCGCGTAGTGCAACGGCGTCCAACCGGGCTTGTTGATATCGGCATCGCGGTCGATCAGCTTGGTCACGATGTCCTGCTGACCCTTGATCGCAGCCAGCATCAGCGGGCTTTCGTCTTTCGAGTTGCGCGCCTCGACGTCGGTCTTGGGCCAATCGATCAGGACCTGGATCACCTTGGGCGAAGGCTCGCGCAGCGCGATCAGCAGGCCGGTCTGACCCTGCGCATCCCGCGTGTTCGGGTCGAATCCGCGGTTCAGGAGGCTCTTCACGCCGCTTGCGTTGTCCGCACGGACTGCGCGGAAGAAATCATCGAACGAATCTGCGTGTACAGAGAAAGTCACTGCAAAAACAAAGAGATATAAGAGTTTCTTGAAGGGATTTTTCATGATTTGGCCGCCATGAAGAGGCGGTCGAAGTTGTTGCTGGTGACCTTGCCGATCTCCTCGACGGGCAGGTTCCGAAGTTGGGCGATCTGCTGCGCCACGAAAGGTACATACGACGGATTGTTCGTCTTTCCGCGGTACGGCACTGGGGCGAGATAGGGGCTGTCGGTTTCGATCAGCATCCGGTCCAGGGGCACGAACGACGCCACGTCCCGCAGGTCTTGCGCCTTCTTGAAGGTCAGGATGCCCGAAAACGAAATGTAGAAGCCCAGGTCGAGCGCTGCCCTGGCCACTTCGGCGGTCTCGGTGAAGCAATGGAAGACGCCGCCTGCCGCCTTCGGACCGCCGTCTTCGCCCTCCTCCTTCAGGATGGCCAATGTGTCGGCCGACGCTTCCCGCGTGTGGATTACCAGCGGCTTGCGCGTCTGCTGCGCGGCTCGAATGTGCACGCGGAAACGGTCACGTTGCCATTCGAGGTCCGCGACGCTGCGACCGCCCTTGCGCTCCTCCATCTGGTAGTAGTCGAGCCCGGTTTCGCCGATAGCGATGACTTTCGGGAGGGCCGCTCGCCGTACGAGGTCGTCCAGCGTGGGCTCCAGAACGTCTTCGCTGTCCGGATGGACGCCTACAGAGGCCCAGAAGTTGTCAAAACCAGCCGCAAGCGATTGGACATTGTCGAATTCCTCGAGGGTCGTGCAGATACAAAGCGCCCGGTCGACCTGGGCGGCAGCCATGGCGGCGCGAACTTGCGGCATCTGGTCCGCGAACTCGGGAAAGGTCAGGTGGCAGTGGGAGTCGGTAAACATCGCGGAATGGAATGAGCGCGGCGCTGATGCGCCGCTTGCGGTCCGCGCCCCGGGAGGACGGGATTCGGATCAGATGGTCTGGGTGGGCCGGTCGGAAGCCATCGTGCCGCCGAGCGCCTCCTCGATGCGCGCCTTGAGCTGGCGCGACTTGTCGTCGGAAGGAAAGCGGATGCCGACGCCCGGCGCCCGGTTGCCGGCTGCGCGCGACGGCGTGATCCAGGCGACCTTGCCTGCGATCGGATAGCGCTGTGGATCGTCCGGCAACGTGAGGAGTACGTAGACATCGTCGCCGAGGCGGTACTCGCGGGAAGTCGGAATGAAGATCCCGCCCTCGGCGAACAACGGGATGTAGGCCGCATAGAGCGCCCCTTTTTCCTTGATGGCCAACTGGATGACGCTGGGCCGGACGGGCGCTGAGGGGGTGGAAGCTGCAGGTGTGTTCATGGGCGGCGGCGTGCGGAGTTTAGGGTGGTTCTCGCTTCGCTCACAAGCGCTTCGAGCATGAGACCCGCGTTGAATGGATGTTCTGCAGTTTTTGCCGCGTTGGCGAGCGATCGGGACCATCGCGCCAACGCGCCCCTGGGTGGCACCGCCGGCAGGTCCGCGATGTCGAAGAAGCGCGGCGCGGCGCCACTGTCGGCAGCCATCAGATCGTGGCAGAGCTTCTGGAGGGCGTCGATGGCCTGTGCGGGCGCGTGATCGGCCAACGCACCGACGTCGCCGCGCACCATTGCCTTGGGAAACAATCCCCAGGCCTTGGGCGATTGGCCCTGGGCCGCGAGGCGTAGCGCATCGCTCGGCCGCCCGCCCGCGGCACGCAACAGGGCGGCGGCATCGGCGGCCGGAACGCCCTGCCCGACCAGCCACTCGCGCGCCTCATCGGGTTCCGGCCAAGGCAGCGTGAAACCGAGGCAGCGGCTGCGGATCGTGGGCAGAAGCTGCCACGCGGCCTCGCTCGCGAGCACGAAGCGGACGTCGCCGACAGGCTCTTCCAGCGTCTTGAGCAGTGCGTTGGCGGTGATTGTGTTCATCCGCTCGGCCGGATAGACCATCACCACCTTGCCGAAACCTCGCGCGCTGGTGCGCTGGGCAAATCCGACGGCGTCGCGCATGGCCTCGACGCGAATTTCGCGGCTCGGCTTGCGCTTCTTGTCGTCGATATCCGCCTGCGCCTTTTCGTCGAGCGGCCAGCCGAGCGCCTGCATCGCGACCTCAGGCATGAGCACGCAAAGGTCCGCATGCGTGCGGACCTGGATGGCATGGCAACTGGGGCAGTGTCCGCAGGCGCCCTCCTTCTTGGCTTCCTCGGGCTGCTCGCACAGCCAGGCGGCAGCCAGCGCCAGGCCCAGTTCGTACTGGCCCAAACCCGAAGGTCCCTGCAGCAGCCATGCATGGCCGCGCTGCCGGAGCAGTTCGGCCAGCGGTTTGCGAAGCCACGGCGACAGCGTGTCCGCGTTCAAGGCGCGCCCCCGCTTTGCGATGCCACAAGGCCGCGCTCGGCCAGCGCCGCTTCGATCTGCTGCCAGACCGCCTCGCGCGACTGGCTGGCGTCGATGCGCACGAAGCGTGGAGCGTCTTTCGCGCGCGCAGCGTAGCCCGCGGCGACACGTTTGAAGAACTCGACCGGCTGCGACTCGAACTTGTCCGGCACGCGCGCGCCAGCGAGGCGTTCAGCCGCGATCTCCGGCGCGAGATCGAACCAGATCGTGATTTCGGGCTGGAGCAGCCCGTCGGTCGCGTGCTCCGTATCGGCCTGCACCCACTTTTCAAGCGTCGACAGCACGGCCGGGTCGAACCCGCGCCCTGCTCCCTGATAGGCAAAGGTCGCATCGGTGAACCGGTCGCAAAGCACGACGTCGCCGCTCGCCAGCGCAGGCTCGATGACCCGCACCACATGATCGCGACGCGCCGCAAAGACCAGCAGCGATTCGGTCAGTGCATCCATCGGCTGCTCGAGGATCATCCCGCGCAGGGTTTCGGCGAGCGGTGTGCCGCCGGGTTCGCGCGTGCGGGTGACCTGACGGCCCTGCGCCTTGAACAGCGCTTCGAGTGCGTCGATGTGGCTCGATTTGCCGGCTCCATCGATGCCTTCGAGCGTGAGAAAAAGCCCCTTCATTGACCGCTCCGCTGGTTCGGATCGGTGGTGCCGCGCTGATAGCGGTTCACCGCCCGGTTGTGCTCGTCGAGCGAGCTGCTGAATTGACTCGTGCCATCGCCGCGCGAGACGAAATAGAGCGACTTGCTCTGCGCCGGCTGGACGGCGGCCAGCAGTGCGGCCTTGCCGGGCATCGCGATCGGCGTGGGCGGCAGGCCGTTGCGCGTGTAGGTATTCCAGGGCGTGTCGGCCTGCAGGTCTCTCTTGCGCAGGTTGCCATCAAAGCGCTGGCCCATGCCGTAGATAACGGTCGGATCGGTCTGCAATGGCATGCCGATGCGCAAGCGGTTGTGGAAGACGGCGGAGATCTCCGCGCGGTCCTGGGCCTTGCCCGTCTCCTTTTCGACGATGCTGGCAAGAATCAGGGCCTCGTCGGGTGTCTTGACAGAGATATCAGACGCCCGCGCCGCCCAGGCGGCATCGAGCTTCTTGTCCATGGCCCGCATGGCGCGCTGCAGCAGCGCGAAATCGGTCGAGCCCTTGGAGTACGTGTATGTGTCCGGGAAGAAGCGCCCTTCGGGATGTTGCCCCGGCCGGCCGAGCTTGGCCATCAGATCCTCATCGGTGAGGCCGACGGTGTCCGGCTTGAGCTGATCGGCCTTGGCGAGCGCGGCGCGCACCTGGCGAATGTTCCAACCCTCGACGAGAACGATGCTCCGCGTGGCCTCCTCGCCGCGCACCAGCACGCTCAGCAGCGTGCGTGGCGTGATGCCGCGCTCCAGTTCGTAGCTCCCGGCGCGCATCTGCCGGTCCTGGCCCGAGAAGCGGAACCACAAATAGAGCAGTTGCGGCGGCACGTCGACGCCGGTGTCGGCGACGGCCTGGGCAATGCCTCGAGGCGTGGTGCCCGGTTCGATCGAGAGGTCGACGCTGGGCGCCGGAAGGCGCAAGGGCTGGTTGACCCACCAGAGACCCGCAGCGCCGATGCCGAGAGCGCCCAGGGCGGCCAACAGAAAGATCGTGAGGAAGAAGCGGCGCACGGAATCCGGCGAAGGGAGCAAAGAGTAAGCGGCGGAAGCCCTGCCGATCGAACGGATCGGGAGCGGCCATGATAATTCAGCGATGACCTCAGTCGTTCTGAATGGCGTGACCGCCCTCTCCCACCTTGGTGTCATCCGGGCCGAAGGCCCTGACGCCGCCAGTTTCCTGCACGGCCAGCTGACGCAGGATTTCGCGTTGCTCGATGCCGCCGAGGCCCGGCTCGCGGCCCTGTGCACCGCCAAGGGTCGGGCGATCGCGAGCTTCATCGGCATCCGGCCCCAGCCGGACCGCATCCTGCTCATCTGCAGCCGCGACATCCTGGCCGCGACGCTCAAGCGGCTGTCGATGTATGTGCTGCGCGCCAAGGCGAAGCTCAGCGATGCGAGCGGGGAATACGCGCTCTACGGCATCGCGGGCACGGCCCTCGCGGCCAACGACGTCGACCCGGCTTCGCTGCCCGGTCGATCCATCGCAGTGGGCGATGCGCACGCCGTGACGCTCTACCCTTCCGACGGCGTTCCGCGCGCGCTCTGGATTGCGCCTGCCGGCAGTACCGCGCCGAAGGGCTCGGCGCTTGATCCGGCGCTCTGGCAGTGGAGCGAGGTGCGCAGTGGCATCGTCACGCTGACTTCGCCAGTGGTCGAGGCCTTTGTGCCACAGATGATCAACTACGAATCGGTTGGCGGCGTGAACTTCAAGAAGGGTTGCTACCCGGGCCAGGAAGTGGTCGCACGAAGCCAGTTTCGCGGCACGCTGAAGCGGCGCACCTATCTGGTCCAGGCGAACGACGAGATCGCATCCGGACAGGAAGTGTTCGCGGCCGCCGATCCGGAGCAACCGGTCGGGCTTGTCGCCCAGGCTGCTCCCGCGCCCGGCGGCGGCTGGGCAGGGCTGATCTCGATCCAGATCGCGGCCATCGAGGCAGGCGGCCTGCACGCACGTGCCGCCGACGGACCGGCGCTCACCGTCGAGCCCCTGCCCTACCCCCTGCTCGAAGACATCTGAGCGACTTAGCAGCAGCGGCCTTTGCCGCTGCCGTAGCGCGCTTCCAGGCGTTCCCTGAAGAACGCCTCGTAGCTCATTGGCACCCGGTCCGGATGGGTGCGCTCCATGTGGCTCAGGTAGGCGTCGTAGTCGGGCATGCCGACCATCAGGCGCAGCGACTGCACCACCGAGCGCGCCAGGTAGCGCCCGGATTCGGAGAGGCTGGCGCCCGCGGTTCTCATGATGCTGCGGCCGACACCGGCATCGGCTCGAAAGGCGTTTCGCGCGCAGTCGGCTGGTTGGCCGAACGCGCAGCCATGCAGCTCTTCACGCTGTACACCAGCACGCTCACCACCACGAAGATGAAGAGCCCGCACAGCGCCGCGTCGAGGCGGTCGTTAAAGACGATGCGCGACATGGCTTCGGGCGTCTTGGCCGGCGCAATCAGCACGCCCTGCGCCAGGCCTTCCGCGTACTTGGCCGCGTGCGACAGGAAGCCCACCTTCGGGTCTGCCGAGAAGATCTTCTGCCATCCGGCCGTCAACGTGCAGACCAGCAACCATGCCGCGGGTGCAATCGCGACCCACGCGTAGCGCTCGCGCTTCATGCGGTACAGCACGACCACGCCCAGCATCAGCGCCACGGCAGCGAGCATCTGGTTGGAGATACCGAACAGCGGCCACAAGGTGTTGATGCCGCCAAGCGGATCGACCACGCCCTGGTAGAGGAAGTAACCCCAGGCCGCAACGCAGAGGAAGGTCGCCGTCAGGTTGGCCGCGATCAGGTCGGTGCGCTTCAGCGCGGGAACGAAGCTGCCCAGCAGGTCTTGCAGCATGAAGCGGCCGGCGCGGGTGCCTGCATCCACTGCCGTCAGGATGAAGAGCGCCTCGAAGAGGATCGCGAAGTGGTACCAGAAGGCCATCATGGCCTGCCCACCGACCACCTGGTGAAGGATGTGGGCCATGCCCACTGCCAGTGTCGGCGCACCGCCGGCGCGGCCGAGGATGGTCGTCTCACCGACGTTCTTGGCGGTTTCCAGAAGCATGTCGGGCGTGAGCGAGAAGCCCCAGCCGGAGATGGCTTGTGCGACCGCCTCGGGCGTGGTGCCGACCAGCGCGGCCGGGCTGTTCATGGCGAAGTACACACCGGGCTCGATGCACGCAGCGGCGACGAGCGCCATCACTGCGACGAAGGATTCGGCCAGCATGCCGCCGTAGCCGATGAAGCGTGCGTGAACTTCGTTGTCGAGCATTTTCGGGGTCGTGCCCGAAGAGATCAGCGCGTGGAAGCCGGACACCGCGCCGCAGGCAATGGTGATGAAGAGGAACGGGAACAGGTTGCCCGACCACACCGGACCATTGCCCTGCGCGAATTGCGTGAACGCGGGCATCTGCAGGCTCGGGGCGACAAAAACGATGCCGATCGCCAGCGCGATGATCGTGCCGATCTTCAGGAAGGTCGAAAGGTAGTCACGTGGTGCGAGCAGCAGCCACACCGGCAGGCTCGCGGCGATGAAGCCGTAGGCGATCAGCATCCAGGTGAGCGCCTTGCCGTCGAAGGTGAACGCGGCGGCCCATTCGGGGTTCTGGCTCACCGCCTGGCCGCCGAAGATCGCGAGCATCAGCAGCACGAAGCCGATGATGGAAATCTCGCCGATGCGCCCCGGGCGGATGTAGCGCAGATAGATGCCCATGAAGATCGCAACAGGGATCGTCGCCGCGACAGTGAAGGTGCCCCACGGCGATTCGGCCAGGGCCTTCACGACGATCAGCGCCAGCACCGCAAGGATGATGATCATGATCATGAAGGTGCCGAACAGCGCGATCATGCCGGGCACCGTGCCCATCTCCTGCTTGATCAGGTCGCCGAGCGAGCGGCCATCACGCCGCGTCGAGATGAAGAGCACGATGAAGTCCTGCACCGCGCCGGCGAACACCACGCCAGCCAGGATCCATAGCAACCCGGGCAAGTAACCCATCTGCGCCGCGAGCACCGGCCCCACCAGTGGGCCCGCACCCGCGATCGCCGCGAAGTGGTGGCCGAACAGCACGTTCTTGTCGGTCGGCACGTAGTCGAGCCCGTCGTTGTGACGGTGCGCCGGCGTCATGCGGCTGCCATCCAGCCCCAGCACGCGGTTCGCGATGAAGAGGCTGTAGTAGCGGTACGCAATGAGGTAAGTGCAGATGGCCGCGACGACGATCCATAGCGCGTTGATGGATTCGCCTCGCGACAGCGCCACTGTCCCTAGGGCGAAAGCGCCGACCACGGCAACGACAAGCCACACCAGGTGGCGGCGAAGGGTATGCATACGGATGTCTCCTGAAGCTGTTCCCCGCGAGTGTCGCGAGTCACTACTTTGGGCGCATCGGTTGCACCGCGCAAGTCTCCCCCGCGCGACCACCTAAGGGATAACCCTCACAGCTTCCGGGCGTGCTCCACCGCGTACTTGATCAGCTCGGCCTGGCCTTCGATACCGAGGCGCCGCTTGATGCTCTGCCGGTGCGCCTCGACGGTGCGCACGCTCAAGCCGAGTTCGAGCGCAATCTCCTTGCTCGACGCGCCGCGACCGAGCGCAGAGAGGATCTCGCTCTCGCGCGGCGTGAGCAACGGCCGCGGCGTCTGGTTGCGAAACAACCGCTTCGACACCGCCGGACTGAGGAAGGTGCCGCCCGCGGTCACCGCGTCGATGGCCGCGACGATCTCGCTCGCCGGCGCGTCCTTGAGCACATAGCCACGCGCACCGGCCTGAAGCGCCTGCTGCACGTATTCGGGGTTGTCGTACATGCTGAGCATGACCACGCGCACCTGCGGCTGCCGCTGCTGAAGCTGGGCAGCAAGTTCGATGCCATTGATGTCCTTCATGCCGACGTCAGCCAGTACGAGGTCGGGCTTCAGTTCCTCGATCAGCGGTAGCGCCTCGGCGGCACCGTCCGCCTCGCCGACGATGTCGATCTCTGGCAGCGACGAAAGGCGCGCACGCAGCCCGTCGCGCACCAGCGGGTGGTCGTCCACCAGAAACAGCCGGATGGTGCCTTGGCTCCTCATGCAGCCTCCGCGCCATTGAGCGCCACTTCGGCCAGGATCGAAGTGCCCGAGTCGCCCGAATGCACATCCAGGTGTCCGCCGATCGCCGCGATCCGCTCGCGCATGTTGCGCAGGCCGATGCCGCTGCGAGGGTCGGCCTGCACCGCTTCTTCGTCGAAGCCGCGTCCGTCGTCGGTGATGTCGAGCCGGACGTGACGGGTGTCGAATGCCAGCGCGATGTCGACCTTCGCGGCATGTGAATGCTTGTGCACGTTGGTCAAGGCCTCCTGCGCGACGCGGAAGAGCGCGGTCTTCACCTCCTGCGGCAGCTCGCGCGGCGTGCCGTGGATCGACACCGTGGCCTCGATGGGCCCCTCCTCCCCGAACTCGACCCCCAGCCGTTCGAGCGCGGCTGGCAGGCCCAGGGTGTCGAGCAGCGCCGGCCGTAGGCGGTGCGAGATGCCGCGCACCTCCGCGAGCGATTCATTGAGCCGCTGCAGCGCCTTCGCGAGCGATGCCGGCACGGCGAGCCGTCCGCGCTCCAGCGCATCCACCGCCGATTCGATCATCAACTTGGCGGAAACCAGCGTCTGGCTGGTGCCGTCGTGCAGCTCCCGCGCGAGATGGGCCCGCTCGTCTTCCTGCGACCGCACCACCTGTCGCGCGAGTTGACGAAGCTTGGTTTCGGCCACGCGATGCTCGCTCAGGTTCAGGAGCAGCCCGGTCGCACTCACGACTGCAATCCCCAGCGCCGCGATACCACCGATCCACAGCATCGTGGTGGTGAGATTGGCATTCATCTGTTGGTCGAGGCGATGCATCGCCGTGTCGATGTCGTCGAGGTACAGGCCAGTGCCGAGCATCCAGTTCCATCGCGGGAGCATCGTCACGTAGCCCAGCTTGGGCGCCAACTGCTGGTTGGATGGCTTGCGCCATTCGTACTCGACGTAGCCGCCGCCGTTGCGGGCCTGTTCGATCAGCTGCTGAATGGTGGGCCGGCCTTTCGAATCGCGCAGTTCCCAAAGCCGCTGCCCGACCAGTTCGGGCTGACGCGAATGCATCAGCGACTTGCCGTCGAGGTCGTAGACGAAGAAGTAGCCGTCATCACCGTAGTCCAGCGCGGCCAGCAGGCGGAGCGCCTCCGCGCGAACTGCGGCGTCGTCCTTGCCGGTGTCGTAGAGCGGCCGCACGACGCTCACTGCAAGGTCCACATAGCTGCGCAGTTCGCTCTGCCGCTGCGCCATGTAGGTCTGTTCGGCCAGCAGTCGTTCGCGCTGCGCCAGATCACGCTCCTGGTGCCGCACCGCCAAGGCGACCAGCACCAGCGCCGTCAGCAGCGGCACGATGGCAAGCGCAACGATCTTTGTGCGGAGATTCATGGGGCGGCAGGACGGCTCCGGGCGCTCTCAGAGCTTGCGGCGCATCTCGATGTGGGCGATGCCGGCTTCGTCGAAGGGCTCGCCGTGGGGCGCGTAGCCGAGGCGCGCGTAGAAGTTCTCGGCGCTGCGCTGGGCGTGCAGCATGATTTCCTTGTCACCACGCGCGGCCGAAGCGCCTTCAAGCGCGCGCAGGACCGCTTCGCCGTGACCACCGCCGCGCAGCGTACGGTTGACCGCCATTCGCCCGACGCGGCCAAGCCCCGGTGATTCCTGCACCAGGCGGCCGGTTGCGATCGCCTGCCCCAGCCGGTTGCGCGCGACCGCATGCACCGCGGTCACGTCATGCTCGTCCCATTCGAGCTCCTTGGGAATGCGCTGCTCCTCGATGAAGACTTCGCGCCGGACCTTGCCTGCGCCTTCTCCGACCGCATCCCAGTTGCCAGTGACGACCTCGCGCATCGACTCACCCGCTTCGTAGCCCGCGAGGATCTCGCGCAGGAGCGGCGGCACCGGCTTGGATGTCTGCGTGGCCGGATCGGCGTAGACGTAGACCAGGTCGCAGGTCACCAGCAATTCGTCGCCTCGGAACAGGCCGCCCAGGAAGAGGATCGACGAGTTGCCCACGCGCACGCACTTCATGCCCACGTCGAGCACATCGTCCACCCGCGCCGAGGCGTTGAATTCGACAGTGGCCTTGCGCACGTACAGATCGCCGCCCAGCGAGTGCATCGCCTCCTCATAGGGCAACGCCAACGCGCGCCAGTAGTCCGCGATGGCGGTGTCGAAGTACATCAGGTAGTGCGCGTTGAAGACGATCTTCTGCATGTCCACCTCGGCCCAGCGCACGCGCAGGCGGTGGAAGAAACGGAAGTCGGATTTCTTGAGTGTCTCGGTCATGGTTGTCGTCAGGGTTGCAGGGCTTCTTTGAGGGCGCGGGCCGCATCGTCATGCGCCTGTAGCGCTTCGGGAATGGCGCGGCCCATCTTCACGAATTCGTGGATCACGCCGCGATAGATCTCCAGTTCGACCGGCACGCCCGAGGCGCGCAGCTTGTCGGCGTAGGCGATGCCCTCGTCCACCACCGGATCGCATTCGGCCAGGCCGATCCAAGCCGGCGCGACACCATCCACGTCATTGGCGTTGAGCGGAGCGAAGCGCCAGTCGTCACGATCGGATTTCGAATTCACGTACTGGGCGAAGAAGTAGCTGATGAGCGCCTCCCCGAGCAGCGGACCGGCCGCGAATCGCAAGTGCGAAGCGGTGTCCTGGTGCGACGTGGTGCCCGGATAGATCAGCATCTGCAAG
This sequence comes from Variovorax sp., assembly GCA_017744935.1. Taxonomy (GTDB): domain Bacteria; phylum Pseudomonadota; class Gammaproteobacteria; order Burkholderiales; family Burkholderiaceae_C; genus Variovorax. The sequence goes on along the minus strand of JAGIAI010000002.1, from coordinate 226,713 downwards.
GCGATCGGCAAGCCCGCATCGCGCGCGAGGATGGCGCAGACGGCGGCCAGCGTGCCGCCTGCGCTGTCTCCGCCGACCGCGATCCGCGAGCCGTCCAGCCCAAACTGCGCAGCGTTCCCGGCCAGATGGTGGAGCGCATCCCATGCATCGTTCGACGCGGTCGGAAACTTGTGCTCCGGCGCAAGCCGATAGTCCAGCGAGACCACCGCGCAGCCGCTCTTCTGGCTCAAGACGCGGCAGAGGATGTCGTGCGTGGCGATGCTGCCGACGGTGAACCCTCCGCCATGAAAGAACATCAGCACCGGAAGCACCTCGTTCGAAGGCGCATAGAGCCTCGCGGGCAGCGCGTGGCCGTCGCGCGCCGGCAGCATGAAGTCTTCGACGCGCGCGAGTTGCGGCTTCGGTACTTCGAGGACGCCAGCGCCTTTCTCGTAGGCGGCGCGCGCCTCCGCCGGGGTCAGTGCGTAGAGCGGCGGGCGGCCTGCGCGCTCCATCCGCTCGATCACGTTGGCCATCTTGGGGGTCAGTCCGCTCATCGGGTCACTGCGCTCCGGTGGCGGTTTGTCCCGGTCGCGTCAGGCGCAGGGGTTTCAGGAGTGTCCAAGGTGCTCGGTGCTTGATAGATTCGAGGACTCGAATCGTACCGTCCGGACCACGACCCCATGGCTCTCATCCAATACCTCACACAGATCCAGTTCGATTTCGGCGCCGTCCAGCTTCTGCGGAGCGAATGCCAGCGCGTAGGCATCACACGGCCGCTGGTCGTGACCGATGCGGGCGTGCGCGCCGTCGGAATCCTGCAGAAAGCGCTCGATGCACTCGGCGACCTGCCGTCCGCGGTGTTCGACCAGACGCCGTCGAATCCGACCGAAGCCGCAGTGCGTGCGGCGGCGGCCATCTATCGCGACCAGAAGTGCGATGGCCTCATCGCCGTGGGCGGTGGCTCGGCTATCGACTGCGCCAAGGGTGTTGCAATCGCGGCGACGCACGAGGGCCCGCTCAAGACCTACGCCACCATCGAAGGCGGCTCGCCGAAGATCACCGACCGCGTCGCGCCGCTGATCGCGATCCCCACCACCAGCGGCACCGGCAGCGAAGTCGCGCGCGGTGCGATCGTCATCGTCGACGACCACCGCAAGCTCGGCTTCCACAGCTGGTTCCTCATGCCCAAGGCCGCCATCTGCGACCCGGAACTCACGCTGGGCCTACCGCCGAAGCTCACCGCCGCCACCGGCATGGACGCGATCGCGCACTGCATGGAAACGTTCATGTCGGCCGCTTTCAATCCACCAGCCGACGGCATCGCGCTCGACGGGCTGGAGCGCGCATGGGGCCATATCGAACGCGCCACCAGGGACGGCAGCGACCGCGAGGCGCGGCTCAACCTCATGAGCGCGTCGATGCAGGGCGCGATGGCATTCCAGAAGGGTCTGGGCTGCGTGCATTCGCTGAGCCACAGCCTTGGCGGCATCGATCCACGGCTGCACCACGGCACGCTCAACGCCCTCTTCCTGCCCGCGGTGATCCAGTTCAACTCGGGGGCCGAGTCGGTGCGCAAGGATCAGCGGCTGCAGCGCATGGCGCAGGCGATGCACCTCGATTCGCCCGGCGATCTCGGCGGCGCGATCAGGGACATGAACGCGCGCCTGGGCCTCCCGAAGGGCTTGGCAGAAGTTGGCGTCACCACGGACATGTTCGAGAAGATCATCGACGGCGCGATGGCCGACCATTGCCACAAGACCAATCCGCGCCTCGCCACGCGCGAGGACTACCGGCAGATGCTTGAGACATCGATGTAGCACCGTATGGCACACGATCACCACGACCACGACCACGATCACGACCACAGCGAACTCGGCGAGATGGACCTTCGGGTCCGCGCGCTCGAAACCGTGCTCACGGAAAAGGGCTACATCGACCCCGCGGCGCTCGACGTGCTGATCGACACCTACCAGACGAAGATCGGCCCCCGCAACGGCGCCCGCGTGGTCGCCAGGGCGTGGGCTGATCCGAAGTTCCACGACTGGCTGCTGAAGGACGCTGCGGCGGCGATCGCGTCGCTCGGCTACACCGGACGTCAAGGCGAGCACATGGTCGCTGTGGCCAACAGCGACGACGAGCACCACATGGTGGTCTGCACGCTGTGCAGCTGCTATCCGTGGCCGGTGCTCGGCCTGCCGCCCACTTGGTACAAGAGCGCGCCCTATCGCTCTCGTGTCGTCAAGGACCCGCGAGGGGTGCTGGCCGAATTCGGCGTCGAACTGCCCGCTTCGACCCGTATCCGCGTGTGGGACTCGACCTCCGAAGTGCGCTATCTCGTCATTCCGCAGCGCCCGGTCGGCGCCGACGGATTGAACGAGGAACAGCTTGCCGACCTCGTCACGCGCGATTCGATGATCGGCACCGGACTCGCCCGCACGCCGGAGGCTGCGCAATGACCTACATCAGCCACGCCGACCTCGGTGGCAAGAATGTCCCCGGCCGCATCGTGCCGGAGCCCGAGGAAGAACGATTCCATGCGGACTGGGAAGCGCGCGTACTCGCGTTGACACTCGCCATGGGCGGGACCGGCTCATGGAACATCGACGCCAGCCGCAGTGCACGCGAAACCCTGTCGGCGTATGCACAGATGAGCTACTACCAGATCTGGCTCGCCGCGCTCGAAAAGCTCATGGCCGAACGGTCGCAGGTCATGCCCGACGAGATCGCGGCCGGACACATGCGGCACGCGCCCCAGCCGGTGAAGCGCGTATTGCACGCGGCCGACGTTCCTGCAGTGCTCGCCAAGGGCACGAACGTCGAGCGCCCCGCCACCCGCCCGGCACGCTTCGCCGTCGGCCAACGGGTTCGGACCCTCGCGGGCCACGTCGATCACCACACCCGATTGCCCGCCTACGTGCGGGGCAAAGTCGGCACCATCGCGCGCCAGCACGGCGTACATGTGTTTGCCGATGCACATGCGCAAGGGTTGGGCGAGCAGCCGCAATGGCTCTATACGGTCGTCTTCGCGGGCGAAGACCTGTGGGGGCCCGGTTCGGAGCCCGGGCTGAGCGTTTCGGTCGATGCGTGGGAAAGCTACCTGGAGGCCGCCGAATGAGCGCCGACAGGCCCACCGCGCCCCTGCTACTGCTCCCGGGCATGCCGACCGCCGACGGCATGGAGCCGGTCTTCCGCGAGCCGTGGGAGGCGCATGCCTTCGCGATGGCGGTGACGCTGCATCAGCGCGGCCTCTTCACCTGGACGGAATGGGCCGACGCGCTCGCGCGCCAGATCACCTCTGCACAGGCAGCCGGCGACGCGGACCGGGGCGACACCTACTACCGGCATTGGCTTGCCGCGCTCGAAGCACTTGTCGCGGCCAAGGGCGCGAGCACCGTCGACGAACTCGCGCGCTACCGCGACGCCTGGGACCGAGCCGCCGACCGCACGCCGCACGGCCAGCCGATCGAACTCCGTGCGCACGATTTCGGCTGAGGTCATGCGCATCGTCTGGCTCTACGCCGCTTTGCTCACGCTGCTGTTCGTCGGCTTGAGCTTTCGTACGTTGACACTGCGGCGGCGCCTGCGCATTGTCATCGGCGACGCAGGCAACGAGCGCATGCTGCGCGCGATTCGCGTGCATTCCAACTTCGCGGAATACGTGCCGCTGAACCTGCTGCTGATGTATTTCGTCTCGACGACGCTGCCGCAGCCGTGGTTTCTGCATGCGCTGGGGATCTGCATCCTGCTCGGGCGCGTGCTGCATGCGGTGGGCGTGAGTCAAGTCAGGGAGCGCTATGTGTTCCGAACGGCGGGCATGGCGCTCACTTTTGCGCCGATGCTGGCTTCGGCGCTGAGCCTGCTCGTCGCCTACGGCAGATAGGCGAGTGGCCGGTCAGCCCTTCCTGCCGCCAAAGACGAGCAGCGCTCCGCCGACAACGATGGCGCCGACACCCGCCCAGATCGGGAAGTTCACTTCCTGCTTTTCCTTGATCGCCAGTTCGATCGGGCCGATCTTGGCCTGATGGGTTTCCTTGGTGTAGCTGAAACCGCCCATGCCGAGGGCAACGATGCCCGCGACGATCAAGATCAGGCCGATGACGCGCGTCAGGTTCATGGAATCTCCTCTGATGCGCTGGGACTTTAGCCGCACGGCGGCTGCAAGTCACAGGGACAGCACGTCGGCCGGGCTGCCGCGATGCAGAAACTCCGCGAACTCGTCCGCCAGCCGCTGCGACTCTTTCGCGGCGGTGCTCCATGCCTTGATGCGCGCCGGCACGTCGTTGCCGTAGCGCACGAAGTCGTTGCGATCCGGCAGCTTGCCGTTGGGCAGGCTGCGGACCCACTCAGGGCTGGGCGCGAGCACGACGGTTCGATCCAGGAAGTCGGTGGCCTTGTGGCGCCACTTGAGTCCCTTGTCGAGCCAGCCCGGCACCACGGCTTTCTGGAAATGCGGATACAGCACGATGCCGTCCGCGTTCATGTAATCGAGATGCAGGTGGTAGTCGGTGATGCCGCCGTCCCAGTACGCACCACGCGGCGCGCCCGGAATGTCGTGCACCGCTTCGAGCATGAAGGGAATCGAGCACGACGCCTGGAGCGCCAACTCGAAGTTGCCCTTGATGAGATCGACCTGCCGCGTGCGGAAGTCGCGCGTGCCGAAAGGCAGCGCCGCGCCCGGCGTGGAAAAGACCACGCGCTCCAGCCACGCCCCCAGGCTCTTTCGATGCACGCTGTTCGTGATGAACGCGCCGAGGTAGCCGACCGGCGTACGCGCCTTTCCTTCCCGGCCCAGGATGTGCCGCCCACGCGCGGTGATCACGTGCAGCCGGAATCGCGAATGCAGCAGCACCTCGTCGACGCGACCACCGTAGAAGTCGCGCAGCCCTTCGCCGAACTGTGCGCTGACCTGCCGCGCCGTGAGCCGCTTCTGCCCCGGCGGCACCTCGAAATGCTGATGGATATAGCCCTGCTCGAACTGCACGAAGGCATCCTTCGTGTCCTGCAGGCAGGCATTGGCGAGCCGCCATGCCCCGATCGATGCACCGACCAGATCGATGGATTGCGTCGATTGCGGCAACCAGTCACCAAAAAGGAAGCGGTCGATCGGCCCAAGGATCAAGCCCTTCGGACCGCCGGCAGCGCCGGGAATGGTGCGAACGTCCTGCGGGCGCAGGCCATTCGCAGCAATGTGCTCGCGGGCGGTGGGCCCGGCGTAGATGCGAAGCGCCTTCATGCCTTGCCCGCCACCGCCCTCAGCTACTTGCGCAAGCCTTGCAGCTTCGCGAACGCGTTGGCCATCTGGCCGGCAGGTTGCGGCGAGTTGTCGCGACGCGAGCCCTGCTGGTAGCCGCGCCCTGCCCCTTCGAAGCGGTTCTCGCGCGGACCATCGCGGCGCGAAGGTGCGGCGTCGAGCTTCATCGAAAGCCCGATGCGCTTGCGCGCCACGTCGACTTCCATCACCTTGACCTTGACGATGTCGCCGGTCTTCACGACCTCGCGCGCATCGTTCACGAACTTGTGCGAAAGCTGGCTCACGTGCACGAGGCCGTCCTGGTGCACGCCGAGATCGACGAACGCGCCGAACTGCGCCACGTTGCTCACCGTGCCTTCGAGCACCATGCCCTCGACAAGATCAGTGATGTCTTCCACGCCCTCGTTGAAGCGCGCGACCTTGAAGTCCGGGCGCGGATCGCGGCCGGGTTTCTCCAGTTCGCCCAGGATGTCCTTGACCGTGATGACGCCGAACTTCTCGTTCGCGAAAAGCTCGGGCTTCAGCGTCTTGAGCATGTCCGCCCGACCCATCAGCTCGTTCACCGGCTTGCCGGTCTTTTCGATCATCTGCTCGACGACCGGATAGGTTTCGGGATGCACGCCGGTCATGTCCAGCGGATTGGCGCCGCCGCGAATGCGCAGGAAGCCCGCGCTTTGTTCGAAGGTCTTCGCGCCGAAGCCGGTCACGTCCAGCAACTGCTGCCGGCTCGCGAAGGCGCCATTGGATTCGCGCCAGCGCACCACCGCCTTGGCCACGCTCGATGAAAGTCCCGAGACGCGCGACAGCAGCGGCACGCTCGCGGTGTTCAGGTCGACGCCGACCGAGTTCACGCAATCCTCGACCACCGCACTCAGCGTTCGGGCGAGTTCGCTCTGGTTCACGTCGTGCTGATACTGGCCCACGCCGATCGACTTGGGGTCGATCTTCACGAGTTCGGCCAGCGGGTCCTGCAGGCGTCGCGCAATGCTCGCCGCGCCGCGCAGGCTCACGTCCACGTCGGGCATTTCCTGTGCCGCGAATTCACTGGCGGAATAGACCGAAGCGCCGGCCTCGCTGACCACCACCTTCTCGATCGCGTGCGACTCGGCGCCCGCCTGCGCGCTCATCTTCGCAAGCAGCTTGATGAGGTCGGCGGCCAGCTTGTCGGTCTCGCGGCTCGCGGTGCCGTTGCCGATCGCGATCAGGTTCACGCTGTGCTTCGCACAGAGCTTGCCGAGCGTGTGCAGCGAACCTTCCCAGTCCTTGCGCGGCTCGTGCGGGAAGACGGTCGCGGTCTCGACCAGCTTGCCGGTGGCATCGACCACCGCGACCTTCACGCCGGTGCGGATGCCCGGGTCGAGGCCCATCACCACGCGCTGGCCGGCCGGTGCGGCGAGCAGCAGATCACGCAGGTTGTCCGCGAAGACCTTGATCGCGACCTTCTCGGCGTCTTCGCGCAGCCGGGTGAACAGGTCGCGTTCGGTGGAAAGCGCGAGCTTCACGCGCCATGTCCATGCCACGCACTTGCGCAGCAGATCGTCTGCCGCGCGCCCCGAATGGCTCCAGCCGAGGTGCAGCGCGATCTTTCCTTCGGCGATCGACGGCTTGCCCGGTTCGGGCTCGACCGGCAGCGCCAGCTTGGCATCGAGGATCTCCTGCGCGCGGCCACGGAAAACCGCCAGCGCGCGATGCGAAGGCACGCGGCCGATCGGCTCGTCGTAGTCGAAGTAGTCGCGGAACTTGGCGACTTCGGCGTTGTTCTCGTCCTTGCCCGTCATCAGGCTCGACTTGAACAGGCCCTCGCTCCACAGCCACTCGCGAAGGCTCTGCACAAGTGCGGCGTCTTCGGCCCAGCGTTCGGAAAGAATGTCGCGCACGCCGTCGAGCACAGCAGGCACGGTCGAGAAATCGGGACCCGGCTTGCCGTCGTCGAGCGTGGTGGCCGGCTGCAGGAAGGCCTTGGCTTCCACCGCAGGGTCTAGCGTCGGATCAGCAAGCAACTTGTCGGCCAGCGGCTCGATGCCGAACTCGCGCGCGATCTGGCCCTTGGTGCGGCGCTTCTGCTTGAACGGCAGGTACAGATCCTCGACCTCCTGCTTCGTGGGCGCGGCTTCGATTGCAGCGCGCAATTCGGGCGTGAGCTTGCCTTGTTCGTCGATGCTCTTGATCACCGCCGCGCGGCGGTCTTCGAGTTCACGCAGGTACGCAAGGCGTGCTTCGAGCTCACGCAGTTGGGTGTCGTCGAGGCCATTGGTGGCCTCCTTGCGGTAGCGGGCAATGAAGGGCACGGTGGCGCCCCCGTCGAGCAGCTCGACGGCGGCCTTCACCTGGTGCTCGCCGACCTTGATCTCGGCGGCGAGCTGGCGAATGATTTTCTGCATGCTGAAAGGACGTCCCTGGGTCCGGCGCCCGGACCAGGCGCATTGGCGAGATAAAGCGAAGCGCGGAAGTTTGCCATAGGCACGCAGGTCTTCCAGGGTGATGACTTCGCATTACTTCGTGTAGCGAGTCGTCACCGCGCACCCCCCACAATCGTCGGCAATGGGCCTCCTGAAGAAACTGCTGCGCGTGCTCGCCGCGATCGTGATCGTGCCGGTGCTTTTGTTCGAGGAATGGGGCTGGGAGCCACTCGCCCGGCTCATGGCACAGCTGGCTCGCCTGCCCCTCTGGGGGCGCATCGAGCAGGCCCTGCGCAACCTGTCGCCGTGGGGCGCCGTACTCGCCTTTTTCGCGCCGATGGTGCTGCTGTTTCCCATCAAGCTCATCGGCCTGTGGCTGCTCGCGGAAGGCCATGCAAAAAGCGCGGTGCTCCTGCTGCTCGCCGCCAAGCTGGCCGGCACGGCGATCCTCGCGCGGCTCTTTCAGCTCGTCGAGCCGGCGCTGATGCGCATCCCGGCATTCGCGCGCTGGTATCCACGCTGGAAGGCCTGGAAGGACAAGTTGATGCTCATGGTCCGCGAAAGCCTGCCTTGGCGAATCGGTCGCGGCATCAGCGACAGCGTTCGTCGCTCGTGGCGCAACTTCCGGCGCGCACGCTGATCTTTTTTACCCGGGTAGATTGCGCTTTTATTTTTGCCCGGGTATTATTCGCGCCCATGTCTTCCTCCCCCGAATCCCATCTCACGGCCTTCGCCGGCTTCCAGCGCATCGCGTCCGGTCCGCGCGCGAAGGTCATTGCCCAGGTGCGCAAGCAATGCGCCCGAACCGGGCAGGTGGAGCCCTTCGTGTTCGACGACAGCACCGGCGAGCGACTGGACATCGATCTTCGCGAAGACGCCCCCGCGCCTGCCACTGCAACTGCAACTGACGGACCTTCCACACGCAGCGTCGGCCGACCCAAGCTGGGCGTGGTCGCGCGCGAGGTCACGCTGCTGCCGCGCCACTGGGAATGGCTGGCCCGTCAGCCGGGCGGCGCGTCGGTCGCGCTGCGGCGCCTCATTGACGAGGCGCGCCATGTGCACGCCGACCGCGATGCGCAGCGCGCCGCACGCGAAGCCACCTACCGCTTCATGACCGTCATGGCGGGCGATCTGTCCGGCTTCGAGGAAGCGGCGCGCGCGCTCTTTGCCGGGGATCGCGCGCGTTTCGACGAACACATCACGACCTGGCCCGAAGACGTACAGGCGCATTTGCACAAGCTGGCCACGGCGGCCTGGAGTGCCGCCGCATGAGCCATCCAATGCAGACCCAAACAGCCCCTCACCCCATCGATCCGGAAGACATCCAGCACGCCGGCGAAATCACCGCGCCACCGGCATCGGTGGCCGATCCGGTGCCGCCGCCGGTCGCGTCGCACGCCAATCCACGCATGGCTGCCATGGCCACGCGGCCGCTGTGGAAGACTTTCCTGATCTTCCTGGCGCCGATGCTGCTGAGCAACATCCTGCAGTCCCTGTCGGGCACGCTCAACAACGTGTTCCTCGGGCAGATGATCGGCGTCGGCGCGCTGGCGGCGGTGTCGGGCTTCTTTCCGGTGATGTTCTTCTTCATCGCGTTCACCATCGGGCTCGGTGCTGGCGCTTCGGTGCTCATCGGGCAGGCATGGGGTGCACGCGAGCCGGACAAGGCGCGCGCCGTTGCCGGCACCACGTTGACGGTCGGCGTCCTGTTCGGACTGTGCGTGGCGCTGTTCGGCGGCGCGTTCACCGAGCCGATGCTGCGCATGCTCGGCACGCCGCACGACATCCTGGCCGATGCCACGAGCTACGCACGGATCATCCTGATCGCGATGCCGGGCCTCTTCGTCTTCCTGCTCTCTACCGCCATGCTGCGCGGCGTAGGCGACACGGTGACTCCGCTGTACACACTGATGATCTCGACCCTGATGGGCCTCATCATCACGCCGACGCTGATCCGCGGCTGGTTCGGCCTGCCGAAGATGGGCGTAGCGAGCGGCGCATGCGCGACCGTCATCTCGTTCGTCGTCGCGACCGCCTGGCTGGCGTTCCATCTGAGGCGCAAGAAGAGTCCGCTCGCGCCCGATGCGGACTTCGTGCGGCATCTGCGGGTACGCCCGGCGCTGCTCAAATCCGTGCTCAAGGTGGGTGTGCCGACCGGCGTGCAGATGATCGTGGTGTCGCTGGCTGAACTCGCGCTGCTGTCGTTCGTGAACACCTACGGGTCGGACGCGACGGCAGCCTACGGCGCGGTGAACCAGGTGGTCGCCTACGTGCAGTTCCCGGCGATCTCGATCGCGATCACCGCGTCGATCCTCGGCGCGCAAGCCATCGGCGCAGGCCGCACCAATCGCCTCGGCGCGATCACGCGCACCGCGCTGATGATGAACCTCGTGCTCACCGGCGCGCTGGTGGTGCTGGGCTACCTCTTCTCGCGGCCGCTGATGGGCTTCTTCATCACCAGCGACCCGGTCATCGATGTGGCGCAAACGCTGCTGCACATCATGCTGTGGAGCACCGTGATCTTCGGCATGGGCTCGGCGCTGTCGGGGATCATGCGCGCCAGCGGCTCGGTGCTGGTGCCGACCAGCATCTCGATCTTCTGCATCGCGTTGATCGAAGTGCCCGTAGCCTGGTGGATGAGCCGCCGCTTCGGCCTCAACGGCATCTGGGTCGCGTATCCCGTGGCTTTCACGGCGATGCTGACGCTGCAGGCCTGCTACTACCGCTTCGTCTGGCGCAAGAAGACCATCAGCCGGTTGATCTGACGATGTCGCAAGCGTTGCCGGTGCTGTATTCGTTCCGCCGCTGTCCGTATGCGATGCGGGCCCGGATGGCGATCGCGGCGAGCGGCGTGCGGTGCGAATTGCGCGAGGTGGTGCTGCGCGACAAGCCCTCCGAACTGCTCGAAGCATCGCCCAAAGGCACGGTGCCGGTGCTGGTCGACACGCAAGGCGTGGTGATCGACCAGAGCCTGGACATCATGCTGTGGGCGCTTCGGAGCCATGATCCCGAGGGATGGCTGCGCCCTTCACAGGGAACGCTGGACGACATGCTGGCGCTCATCGCCGACTGCGATGGCCCGTTCAAGCGACACCTGGATGGCTACAAGTACCCCGACCGGCAGCCTGAACCCGAGCGCGACGCGGCCATGCATCGCGAAGCAGGTGCCGTCTTCCTGAAAGCGCTGGATGCGCGCCTGCAGTCATCCCGCTGTCTGTTCGGCGACAACCCTGCCCTCGCGGACATCGCGATTGCGCCCTTCGTCCGCCAGTTCGCGCAGGTCGATGCGGGCTGGTTCGACGCCCAGCCGTGGCCGCGCCTGCTCGAATGGCTCTCGGCCCGCCTGAACGCGCCGGTCTTCGAGCAGGTCATGGACAAGCACCCGCAGTGGCGCGCCGGCAGCCCCGGAATCACCTTCCCGCATAGGTCGGCGGGAAGGCCGACAGGATTCGAGGGCCGCCCCTAAATAACCGGCTCTTACACTTTTTCGGGCCAACCCGCCTACAACTTGCCGCGTGGCCGCCGATAGGCAGAGCCATGGACACGTCAGATTCAAGTCAGTCGCCGGGAGTGCTGCCCCAGCTTCCCAGAGAAAGCATCCTGCAGGACGACGGGGAGCACATCCTCGTCTCGACAAAGGGCGTGGAAGGCTCGAGGAGCGACGGCATTCTGCTTCGCCGCTGCGCCTTTTCGCTCACGACGCCGCTGGGCTGCGAATTCCTTGGCCAATACCGGCACCTGTCGGATGGCCTCTGGCATGCCACGATGCGCAGCAAGCGCCGCGAAGACGGCAAGCTCGACCCGCCGCAGGTGGGCATCTACTCGACGGAACTGGATGCGATGGTCAACCTCTGGGCCAACCGCCGGTCGTTCGATCTCGGCAATCGGGCCTGATCCGTCAGCGACGTCGCACCGTCGAATTCTTCGCCGCGGCGGACAGCATTTCCGCCTACTCGATCTCGCAAGATCCAGCCATGGGAATGGCAGGCCGCCCAGCTAACCTGCGTGGGCCGGAAGTCGCCGCCATGACACTGAAGCATCTTTACGATCTCTGCCGCAATGCGGTCACCGCATGGGTCGACGACTACGCGCCGAGCATGGGCGCCGCCATCTCCTACTACACGATCTTCTCGCTGGCGCCGCTGCTGGTCATCGTGATCGCGGTCGCCGGCGCGGTGTTCGGGCGCGAAGCGGCGCAGCAGCAGATCGTCGCCCAGATCGCCGGACTGGTCGGCCGTGATGGCGCCATGGCTGTCGAGGCCTTGTTGCGGAGCGCATCCGACACCGATCGCGGAATCGTCGCCGGCGCGATCAGCGCTGTCGTGCTGTTGGTCGGCGCCACGACCGTTTTCGCGGAACTGCAAAGTGCGCTCGACCGGATCTGGCATGTGCCCGACAAGCAGAAGCCGTCCGGGATCTGGTCGGTGCTTCGCGCACGCGTGCTGTCTTTCGGGCTCGTACTGGGGCTGGCCTTCCTGCTGGTCGTCTCGCTGATGATCAGCGCCGGCCTGGCTGCGTTCGACGCCTGGTTCGGACGCCTCATGCCGGGCTGGGAAGCGCTGCTGCAGGGCCTCAACGAGGTGTTCTCCGTCGGCATCTTCACCCTGCTCTTCGCGATGATCTTCAAGCTGATGCCGACCGCGCGCATCCGGTGGAGCGATGTGTGGGTTGGCGCGCTGGTGACGGCGCTCCTCTTCGAACTCGGCAAGTTCGGCATAGGGCTGTATCTCGGCAAGAGCGGCTTCATGCAGTCATTCGCCGCGGCGGGCTCGCTGGTGGTGCTGGTGGCGTGGGTCTACTACGCCGCGCAGATCTTCCTGCTCGGCGCGGAGTTCACGAAGGTCTACGCGGACGAACACGGGTCGCTCGTGGGTGCAAAGGCCCAGGCGGATACGAAGCTCGCCGCCAAGGTGGCGGAGAACGGGCCCGGCGTCGCGTTGACCGCGCTCTCCGCCGCGCAGGACACCGCGGCCGATGCCCGCTCGCTCGCGGATACCGCGCATGCCCGGCGAGCAATTGAGAAGCGGATCGAAAGGTCCACGAATGTGCTGGTCCGGCAGTTGATCATCCTAGGCGTCGTTACGGCGGCGAATGTCGTGCTCGAACGCTGGCGAAGGCGCCAGATGAAGGCACATCGACGGGCAGCCGCGCGGCGCTCGTAGCCATCACACCTGCAGGTTCGCTTCGGCCAGCGCCCAGCGCCTCGTGGAGCAGTTGATGAGCAACGCCCGCGCAATCACACGAAAGGAATCTTCAGAAGGACCGGCGGGCGTTGTCACGCAATGAGACGAGCAGCGCGCTCATCGCCCGTCACTGTGGAGGCTCGATAATCCCCTCGGTTTGCCAAGGGAGAGAAAAAAAATGCCGACAACCGCTGGCAGGGACTCCATTGAGTTCCTGAAATCCAAGAACAACCTTTTTCGCAATTGGCAGGAATGCCAAGGCCATGCGTGCGAAATTGAAGGTGTTGCCTTGTCGATGAGCAGGTCGCCGCCGCCACTTGCGCATCCATCGCCTCATGCCCCGCCACCACCGCCGAAGCCCAAGAAGGTTCCAGCGCCAAAGCACAGCGGCGGCCCTCTCTGGGATCTGCTCCTCCTGGCCGGGAAGGTGTCAGACAAGAAGCGAGCTTTCAACGAATGGCTGGAGACCCCGCCGCCGCCAAAGCCCGCGCCAACTCTTCCGTCGCCAGCCAGCCATGTCCCACCCTTCGATATTCAGGACGTGCCCAAGGCCATGGACAAGCTGTCGATGCCCATGTCGGCCAAGCTGCAGAGGCGATGGTTTGCGGGGTACGAGAACCATTCGCGCACCGAAGATGATCTGCGAAACGAGATCGACCAGAACGGCAACCGCTACGCACCGGCCATGGTGGACGACACGACCATCACGATGAAGTGGGTGCTGGGATGGCGTCGGGCCAAAGAGGCATTCGACGAACTGATTCGAGAAAAATTAAGGACTGAAAAGGCCATTGGAAACTTGAAGAAGGCTCTTCTGCCTTACCGCCACCACTCAAGCGTCATGGCGTTCAGCGAGTCAAATCGAGACTTCCTGAAGTTCCACCAGCAGTTCCAGTTTCAACTCATGCCCGTGAACTCAGGTTTCCGTCAGAGGATGAGCAGCTACCTCGACCGGAGTCTCAACGCCGGAGGGGTGCCCGATGATCTGACCGGCGCACTCGGCTCGTTCAACTTCTACGCTGCCGTGCAGCTTGCCCATTTCTACAAGCAAGGCACCGAGGCGCTGGTGACGCACATCTACGTCTACGTCCGTGATCCCTACGAGTTCACGGACGACCAATACCTCGGCCACTGGAGCCCCAGCCACGTCGCGGTTGTGCCCGCCCATCACCTGGCCGGGGGGAAGGGCTGGTTGCAATATCCGGTGGTCCATGGCGATGTACGCCAAAAGGACAGCGTGCTGTATCCCGTGACCAACAAGGACTACCGCGACTGGCGTGCCCGCCACAAGCAGGGTGGGGACTTCATCATCTATTCAGATCGATTCCCCATGAAGCTCGATTCACCCATTACGGTGTCTCTGCTGTGATTCGCCCGTCACTATCACCAAGGCAGCTCAGGATCTTGCGTGTGGTCGCCTCTTGGGCCAAATGGTTGATTGCCATCGCGCTGATCATCCAGTTGGGCATCTATGCCAATGACGTTCACACGCGCATGTCGGCAATCGATAGCTGCAAATGGTATCCAGTGAAGGACCGGTTTGAGGAACCCAGGCCGCCTCATCCCTATTCGGGTCGCTATTGCTACGTAGCGAAGCACACGGTCCTGCTGCAACTCTTGGATGCGGAAGGCGGGCTGTTTGCCGAGCGGATGTACTTCAATCTGGATGGAGGCGTATTCGTCTGGAGCACGAATCGGGAGGGACGTGCCGTTGCCCTGTTCTATGACAGCGACAGTGACGACGGCAAGATCAATGTCCCCCCCAGGTTGCTGGATCGGCTGCGTGCAAAGCTGCCTTGACCTCCGCGCCCGCCACAAACAAGGCGGGGACTTCATCATCTATTCAGATCGAATCCCCGTGAAGCTCGACTCACCCATTGCGGTGCCTCTGCTGTGATTCGCCCGTCACTATCACCGAGGCAGATCAGTATCTTGAGTGTGGTCGCCTCTTGGGCCAAATGGTTGATTGCCATCGCGCTGATCATCCAGTTGGGCATCTATGCCAATGACGTTCACACGCGAATGTCCGGAATTCCTGACTGCACATGGTATCCAGTGAAGAGCAGATTTCAGGAGCCCAAGCCGCCTCATCCCTATTCGGGCCGCTATTGCTACATAGCGAAGGACACCATCCTGCTGCAACTCTTCGATGCGGAAGGTCAACAACTGCTTGTCGAGCGGATGTACTTCTCTCTGGATGGAGCCAATCTTTTCTGGAACATTGATCGGGAGGGTCATGCCATTTCCCTGATTTATGACACCTACGAGGGTGGCAGGATCCATGTTCCCCCCACGTTGCTGGACCGCCTGCGTGCAAAGCTGCCTTGACCTTCGCGCCCGCCACAAGCAGGGCGGGGACTTCATCATCTATTCAGAGCGAATCCCCATGAAGCTCGACTCACCTATCACGGTGCCTTTGCTGTGATTCGCCCGTCGCTATCGCCAAGGCAGCTCAGCATCTTGCGTGTGGTCGCCACTTGGGCCAAATGGTTGATTGCCATCGCGCTGATCATCCAGTTGGGCATCTATGCCAATGACGTTCACACGCGAATGTCGGCAATTGATAGCTGCGAATGGTATCCGGTGAAGGACAGGTTTGAGAGGCCCAAGCCGCCTCATCCCTATTCGGGCCGCTATTGCTACGTAGCGCAGCACACGGTCCTGCTGCAACTCTTTGATGCGGAAGGCCGGCTGTTTGCCGAGCGGATGTACTTCCATCTGGATGGAGGCGTATTCGTCTGGAGGACGAATCTGGAGGAACGTGTCGTTTCCCTGTTCTATGACAGCGACAGTGACGGCGGCGAGATCCTTGTCCCTCCCACGTTGCTGGATCGGCTGCGTGCAAAGCTGCCTTGACCAGAGGCGCTGCGAAAGTTCAGTTTTCCACCCCGCAACCTACTCGAACACCTCGTCGCCCGTCGGCTCGAAATGCGGCACCGCATTCATGTTGTGCCGCAGCGTCGACAGCGTCCAGTACATCCGCTTCCTCGCGCGGCTCTGGTTGCCGAGCGGGCGATGCTCAGCAATGGTGTGCCATGGGTTGTACGAAAGTCGCTTCGCAAATTCCATCTGTGCGGGCGAATCGAACTTCTGCCGCGGCAGACGCAGCGTCGCGACGCTGATACGCGGCGAGAGCTTCTCAGGCCACAGCACGCCCGCGTTCTCGATCGGCATGAGGTGCGAGTCGGTCTGCATCTGGATGCGGAAATCGAGCTCCACATCCCCCTGCGCCAGCGAAGCGACCATGGCGTTGCGAAGGTAGTCGTCCGGCGGACGGAACGGCAGCCGCGGGATCGGCGTGCGCTTGTTCGTCTTCGGCCAGACCGAATACTGCATCGCCTGCCCCTCGCCCATCAGGTAGGGCACGCAGCTGAAATACGGCGCCTCGAACGGGCTGCTCTGGGTCTTGATGAAGAGCGACTGCATCACCAGGTCGAGGATGTGCGACTCGCGCAGGTTCACGAAGTAGAAGATCTGCGCATTCTTCACGCTCTCGATTTGCAGCGCCGCATTGCAGCGCGCATCGGGGGTCACGAAGGTCGGCGTGGAGACCGCGAACATGTCGAGCGTGTGCTTCTCCTCGTCCATCAGCTTGTCGCCGGGCACGCCCATGAGCTTGATGCTGATGCTCATGAAGCCCACGTCGTCGATGTCCGGCGTGATATAGGGCCCCGGCCCCGAGAACCTCACCCACGCGCGGAAAGTCTGCGGTTTCGCGTAGATGCCGACCTTCATGTGCGCCGGGATGTCGTCGTGGACGATGAACTCGCCACGCACGATGCCCTGCGTCTTGGTGTTGCCGCCACGCTCGAAGCCGCCGGGCTTCCACAGGTCGGTCATCTGGCGCGTGAAGCTCTTGACGATCGAATCGGTGAAGCTTTCTTCATCGGGCAGCAGCCGTTCTTCGGCAATGCCAAGCCCTTCGTTCTGGCGCCGGCTGTTGATCAGCGCGGTGGCGAAGCGCGCCAGTGGATCGCGCAGAAAGGTATCGAAGGCAGGCCGGAACAATGGATCGAAGCGGCGCTCCAGCCGGATGAATGCCATGCCGGCATCGCTGACGGCATTGCGCCACAGCGAGCCGGTGTTGGCGCGCGGTGTCGGACGGCTGACGTTCGAATTCATGGCTCTCCCTTCGCGATGTAGCGCAGCGCACGCAGCCCAGGCAGGAAGAAGTACGCACCGCCGAGCACCGTGATGAACTGCGGCAGCCCGCAGACGCGCTGAGCGGCTCCGTCGGCCACCGGCATCGAGAAGCAGTCGGTTGCGGTGCCGTCGGCGCGCGGGAGATGGTTGCCAATGAGCGGATCGCTTTCGTTCTGCGACCCGTTGAAGCGGATGCCCGCGAGCCAGGCCGACTGCACGAACTCGAACTGCCGCGCGATGTTGGCACCGAGGCAGATGAAGTGCAGGCCAGTGCCCTCCTGCGGTGTCTGTCCCGCAAGTGCGTCGGGCAGCGAAACGCCGGGGCCGTATTCACGTCCGCGCCGCAGCAGTCGATGAAAGCGCGTCGAGGCCACGAGGTCGTCAGCGAGCGCCTCGGCATCGAAACCCAGCGTGCGCTTGGCCCATGAAATGAAACCCGAAGGTCCCGCCGGCAGATCGGCATTGCGCGGGTTGCTGCGGCGGATATGCGCACCGATCGGGCAGCGCAGTCCCGCGTGATCGTCGCGGTAGGTGAAGGTGTTGCGCGGATCGTCTTCGCCGTCGATGGCTTCGTTGGTGCGGCCGACGAGCGGCTCGCCGTCCATCGTACGACCGACCATCGCTTCGGCGAGTCGCTGGCGGGCCACCGGATCGCCTTGCACCTGCGCGTCGATGAAGCGCCAGAAACCCGATACGTCCTGTTCGAGCTGCCGCAGCACGAGGTAGCTGCCATTGCGGCCAAAGTCGGCCTTCTCGGGCGCGTCCTCGGCCGACGACAGCAGCGCATCGGGATCGCGCTGCGCGTCGAGCAGCGGCCGGTCCGTGTACTCCCCGTATTCATTCGGATAGCCGAGCAGGTACTCGCCGAGGCAGGACAGATTGGTGTAATCCTCGCGCTCCACGTCACACGCCACGCGCTCGCGCTGCCAGTCGATGGTGGGCTCGGAGATGCCGTCCACGAAGCCGAAGGGCTCGATGCCGTCCATGTCCGAGGTCATGAGACAGGCGAGTTGCTCCAGACCTTGCTCCGCGCCTTCCATCGCCTCGGTGCCCCACGCCTCCAGGCCTCCAGGTTCCGCATAGAGCATCACCATCAGGTGCGGGATCTCGTCGGGCGTTCCACCCCACTGCCAGTGGGCAGGATCGCTCGGACCGATGTCGCCAAGGCGCCGCGCACGCGCAGGATCGCTCGTCATGCCGACGATGAACTCGGTCGAAAAGCCTTCGATGATGTCGTCGGCCACGCCAAGCGCACGCAAGCCAATGCTCGTGAAGGCGATCTGCAGCGCTTTCGTGGGCGGCGGCTCCTGCGTCATCGCGCTGGTGACGCGCGCATTCGCGAGCCATGCGCGCGCGGCGTCGGCGTCCGTCACGCGCAGCAGGAGGAAGACGGCCTGCGTCATGCGCTTGTAGCCAAAGCGCACGATGCCCTGGATGTCCTCGTAGTCGACCGGTCGGGCGCTCATAGCAGCCTCAGCCATGCGAGCGCCTGTTCGTCACTCATCGCTGCCATCTCGAAGCCCTCGCGGATGCGCTGGTTGCGGTTGAGGTCCGTGAGCGTGAGGCCGGGGTAGGCCTTGTACCAGACCTGCGTCGGCAACTGGTGGCGCCGCTGGTAGTACTTGAAACGCAGTTCATGGCGCGCGCCGCCCTTGACCAGCCAGTCGGTGCGCGGCCAGCCGAAGCCGTTGCTGAAGATCAGGTTCAGCCCCCACGCGGCCTTGTTGATGAAGTCATCCATGTAGCTTTCATGGCTGCCGTCATAGTTGCTCGCGAACAGCACGCGCGCCTTGTCGTCGATGAAGACCCAGCGCGCGAAATGAATCGTCTGCACCCGCGCCAGATGACCTCGCCCGAAGACGTGCCGGGCCGCGTAGTCGATGAGCAGCAGCAGGAGTTGCGTCAATCGACGGCGGAACCAGCCGGGCTTGACCGGCCCGAGCGCGGTGAAGCTGTTGGTGAGGTCGTGGTCCTCCAGCTGCTGCATCTCCCGCACGGCAGCCCGATCGGGACGCGGGCAGAACTCGGGGTCGCTCGTTTCGTGGCGGCGCAGCATCACGATCGCGAACGGCGTCAGGACGATGATCAGTGGCAACAGGATCAACCCGATCAAGGGAATACCGATCGCATGAATGCAATTGCGCAGTTGCCAGCCGAAGGGCGTGCGCTCCGTCGATGTGAGCAGCAGGCGGCCTTCGAGCTGCTCCTGCTGCACATATTCCATCAGGGCATGCCGCGCGGCCTGCGGGTCGTCGGCGGCAGCGCCGTCACGTGGCACCTGCGAAGAAAGCGCTTGTTGAAGCGCGCTGTTCTCGCGGATCTGCTTCACGGTGCGTCCGATCCAGTTCACGTAGCCCGCCGATGTCGGTGTCTGGCGGGCCGTCATCCACGCAAGCAGGTCACCTCCCGCATCGAAGCCCGCGCAGTGAGAGAAGATGCGCCGAAGGCCATTTCCTGCCTTGTCGGCGAACGCCGCGAGCTGCACCTCTGCCGGCCCGTCGCACTCGCCGAGGAATGCCAGGTAGACGGGCACTTGCGGCCTCGGCAGATCGAAGACCTCGAAATCGGAACCCGTGGTGTCGACGAGAACCGCGAAGCGCGCGAAGTGCAGGCGCTCGAACGCTCCGAAGGGCACGAGCGCGTTCGCGGGATCGGCCATGCCCGGCAGCAGGTTCATCGTGTCCAGCAACTCGCGCAGCGCGGACTCCCGGTCCGGCACGATGGCTGCCACCACCATGAAGTGCGATTGAGGCGTCACCGCATCATCAGAACTTGAGGCAGAAGTCGATCAGCCGCTCTTTGCCCCAATACACCTTGCCCAGGTAGAAGCTGGGCGATATCAGCCGGATCTCGTCGCGGATCCAGTGCGCCACCATCGAGGTGGCGGAGTAGTCGAGCACGATGCACTCCTTGCCGTCGAGCCAGCTCTCGCCCTTGCCGACCTTGGCGACGATGGCCTCGACGCCGAAAGGTGTGACCTTGTTCTTCAGCACGCCCTTCTCGGCATCGAACACTTTGCCCTGCCAGCCGAAGTAATTGATGATCTTCGCGATCGATTCGGAATAGTGCGTGCCGGGCGCAATGATCGCGGTGCCGTCGGCTTCCCCGTTGGGAATGTCGCCGGCCGGGCTTTCGCGGAACAGGTCGTCGAGTTGCTGCTGCGACATGCCCAGCAATTGCTGCACGTCATATGCCATACGCCTTCTCCTCGGGGAATGCCCCTTTGTTCACAAAGTGTCTGCCGATCGATGGGGGTCGTCAATTTGCCGAAAGACGTGTGCGGCCTGCCTCCTGCAAGAGCACGTCGGCAGCCTTCTCGGCAATCATGTAGACCGCCGCGACGATGAAGAAGCCCGGGATGCGCGGGAACACCGAGGCATCGACCACGCGCAACCGCTTCACGCCATGCACCCTGAAGGTGCTGTCCAGTACGCCGCCTTCTTCTTCCGCGCCGATGGGGCACGAGCACGAAGCGTGATGGCCCCAAGCGGTGTCGCGCACGTAGGCGGCCAGCGCGTCGTCGCTCTGTGCATCAGCGCCGGGCGCGACCTCTTCGGCGATCCATCCGCTCTTGATCAGCGGCGCGGTCATGCGGCGCACGAGGCGGATCGCTTCGATCACTGCCCGCAGGTCCTCGCCGGCTTCATCGTTGTGCTGGTCGAAGTAGTGGAAGTCGATCGCGGGCATGTCGCGCGGATCGGCCGAGCGCAGGCGCACGGTGCCCGCTCGGTTGCGCGTATGCGCCTTGAGCACGGCCCAGGTGAGGTGGTCGTGGTACTGGCTGATCCACTTCGAGAAGCCGTCGAAGTAGCCTTCGAAGCGCGCAAGCAGCGCCATGCAGAAGAGATCCGGCGCCTGCCCGTGGCGCTGTGCCGCGTGCGATCGTTGCACGACGCCAAGTGCAGCGCCGTTCGATGCATACATGCCCGATTCGCCGTCGTTCCAGTGGCGCCACAGCGTGTCGTCGCGATCGAAGCGCGCCCCCTCGAGCACCTCCCACGGCGCACGCATGCGGTGGGTGACCGCCACTTCGTAGCGGTCCTGCAGATTGCGCCCGACGCCCGGAAGATCGACGCGCACCGGGATGCCGAGTTCGGCCAGATGGTCCGCCGGGCCAATGCCGGAGAGCATCAGCAACTGCGGCGTGTTGAATGCACCACCGCAAAGAATGACCTCGCGCTGCGCCCGGACCTCATGCAGTTCGCCGTTCGACGTACTCGGCTCCGCATGCGCGCGGTAGAGCCTTTCGCCCTTGCGGTACTCGACCCCGGACACGCCGCCATCCGAATCGAACAGCAGCCGCGTCGCCAGCGCGCCGAGTTCGATGTGCAGGCGATCCGCGTGCCGCCGGGCCACATCGAGCAGGCGTTCCCTCACGCCCACGCGCCGGTGATCGGATGTCGCGAGCGGCGTGTAGCAGATGCCTTCGAAGTCCTTGCCGGTCGCGCGCCGGGCATTGGGGTCGCCCATGCCGCCGCGCAACCAGCGCAGCGTGCTGAGCAGAGGCGTGGGCAGGTTGCTCGTGAAGGTCCGCGCGGTGTCGCGCAGCACGCGCACCAGGCCGTCGTCGCCGAGGACGGTCATCGGAATGGCCTTCTCGGTGCGCAACCAGCCATGCCATCCGTGCCCCGTCGGATCGAGACCAAGGTGCCGCAACGCCCGCCAGACCGGCCGGTGCCGGCAATCCTCCACGCGCTGCGCATAGCGACGCATGTGGCTCGCGCGCCAGGAGAGGTCCCCGGTGATCTGCGCGATGTGGTCCCAATCCGAGGCATGCGGCAGCATGAAGATCATCGCGTTGTGCGCCGTGCAGCCGCCCAACCCCGCCGCACGCGGATAGAACACGCCCTGCCCTGGCGCGTACTTCCAGTCCCTGGCCTGCTGTGCTTCGTCGGTGTAGTGGCGCACATTGAAGCTCCAGCTCATCGCGGGGTTCTCGCAGGCGAAGGCATGGAATGCCGGCACGTCGTAGTCGTCCGGCAGGCGGCTGGCGCCCATGCGCGGATCGCCACCCGCTTCGATGAGGAACACGTGCATGCCCGCCTCGGCGAGCCGCGCCGCCAGCGTGCCGCCGCCCGCCCCCGATCCGACGATGACGTAGTCCCACTCGGTCGGGTCGGATCCGTGCATGAGGCGCGGTCGGCGTGGTAATCAGAAGGTCTTGAGGAAGGCGATCAATGCGCGCTTGTCGTCATCGCTCAGCACGGGTTCGCGGCCGAACGATTTCTCGTCGGCGCTCAATCCGTCCTGCTGGTTGAACTGCGCGGTGCCGAAATAGTGGCCGCGGTTCACGACGAAGTCGGGGCACTTGCTCAGCTCCAGCAGCGGGCCGCGCACGATCGAGAAGTGCTTGCGCAGTTCCTCGTCGGTCGCGCCGGCGGGCACGCTGGCGAGCGTGCGCTTGAGCTTGACCAGCAGTTCTCCGACGTCCTTCACATGGCTGATCTTCTCGTCGACGCTATCGGCTTCGGCGCGCAACTTGAGGTTGGCCAGCAGGTTCACCGGAATGCCCTTGGGGATCGGCCCGAGCACGATGTCGCCCTCCTCCTTGACCAGCCACGGCAGCCAGCGATGCAGCGTACCCTGAAGCGGTTGCGCGGCCTCGGGCACGAAGCCGGACGGGATGGTCACGGTGCTGCGCTCGGTCGTGCGGTCGATGAGGCCGCCGGCCTTCGCGCCAAGCTCGGAGTCGGTCTTGCGCTTCTCGGGCCACAGCATCTGCTCGATCGAGGCATCGAAGACCTTCATCCGCGCTTCGACGGAAGGGTTATTGTCCGGATCGGCATCACCGACCGTGTTGTTCAGCAGGAAGGGCGCGGTCGACCACACGCTGATCAGCGAAGGCACGCGCGTGAAGCCGCGGCCGCCCGCCGGCATGAGGTAGGGCTTCGGGTCGCCGGTGAAAGGATCGGCGATGGTGATGGTGCCCACCGACGGCAGGTTCTTGTAAGTCTGCGACGAGAAGTTGTCCCAGATGTTGCCGCGCAGCGCATTGGTCGCGAGCGGGCTGCAGGCATTCGTGCGCAGCAGCGTCACCGGAACGCGCTGGTCCGTGGAGAGGTAGTTGCCGTCCAGGAAGTCCGGCGCCTGGACGATCTTGCGCATCTGGGCCTTGTACTCGTCGGTCTGCGTCCAGTTCCAGTAGCGCTTGAAGCACTCGACGTAGCCCGACCCGGCGCAGCGCGCAGCCGTAAGCCCGAGCGATTCGGGCACTGGCGGCGCCTTGCTCGAATGGCAGCGCGCGCAGGTATCGGCGAAGGCGACCTTGCCGCGGTCCAGCGTGGCGGCGTCCGCAATGTACTTGTCGCCGCCAGGTGCGTCCTTCAGGTGATCGGGCTTCGCGGCCTTGAGGAAGAACTTCGCGGTGTCGAAATTGCCGATCTCGGTGGCCTGCCAGTAACTCGAATTCTTCTGTGCTGACGCGATGAGGATCGGCGTGATCGTCTTGCCACCGACGACCGGATTGAAGTGCAGCAGCCATTCCTCGCTGAACAGGCCGATGTTCAGGTACACGCGATTCAGCGCACCAAGCAGGCCGACGGAATCCGCGCCGTCCTTCAGTACGCGGGGCGTTCGCACGATGCTGTCGTCCTTCGAGAAGAACTCGGTCAGCGGCCCTTCGGTCAGGAAGTCGTTGAACTGCTTGTTGTCCAGCTCGCCACCCGCGAGTTTCTCGGCGCCGAGCCGCTTGGCGAGCCCCATGCGCGCACCGAACTCGTACACCGCGTTCATCGTGCGCGGGTTGTTGATCATGTCGGTAGAGACCAGCGAGGTGTCCATCGTGCCCGGCCGGTAGGTGTGCGCGAGCTGATACATGTAGTTGGTGCGGCCCTCCGGCTTGTTCGAGTTGTGGATGAAGAGCCGGTCCACCCACATGTACTGCGCGCCCACCGATGAACTGAGGTTCTCGAACTTCGGGTTGCTCGGATCGGCCGGCGGCTTCACCGGGCTCGGCCCCAGATGGCAGAACCCGCACGACATGCCGACACGGTACGGCCGCACGAGGTCCTTGCGGTTGTAGTAGCTGAGGTCGGTGTAGTACTTCTCGGCGTCCCATTCCTTGGCGGCCTTTTCGTCGAACGCCGGATTGGGAAAGAGCCGGAGCCCTGCGATGCCGGTTGCGTAGCCGTAGTACGAACCCACCTGCTGTGTCGTGCCGTCGCCCAGCGGCTGACCGCGCGAGCCGACCTTCACGCCCGGGTACTTGGTTTCGTTCTCGAAGGGATCGGGTGCGCAGTCCTTGCTGCGCACGTCGAGCCACAGGCCGCGCCGGTTCTTGTCGGGGCCCGTCGCGTTCTGGAAGCAGGGCTCGTTCACCAGCCCGAAATACTTCCAGCGGTTGGCGCGCGAATAGCCCTGGCTGGGATGCGAGCTGATGATCTTCAGCAGGTCGAACGCACCGAAGGTGTATTCGGTCATCAGGTTCCAGAAACGGTCGTTGCCGCCGCTCCAGACCAGCCACATGTTTCGGCCGCGGATCTCTTCAGGCGAGAGCGCGATGCCGTTGTCCATGTCGTGAAAGTAGTCCTCGTCCGCCTGCGGAAACGACTTGGCGTCGCGCCCGGCGACCCGGGCTTCGTCGAGAACTTCGCCGGGCTGCGGCCCCTTGGAACATGCAGCAAGCACGGCGCAAGCGAGAAGCGGCAGGAGTCTTGCCGCGCGCCAGCATCTCTGGGTCATGCTTTCCCTCCTGCGTCAGCGCCCACGCGAGCAGGCGGCTGGGATGGCGCAGTTTGGAGGGGGGTGCGCGCCTTGGCTATCGGCCATGCGCGCTAACGCGAAGGGAGTATGCGGGGCGCTACGGTCTCGTCTTGCCGCTCTTGCGGTAGCGCCCGGTCACCTCGGCCACCATCGCCTCCTTCGGCAGCAGCTTGGTGCCGCCGACCCAGAGTTCGGTCGCCCGGCCCTTGCGGTCGCGAACGCGGCGGACCGTCTGCCCGGGGCTGTTGAAGGCCGATGTCTTGCGGATGGCTCCGTCGTCCTTGCCGGTGATCGTGAACTCGGTCGTGGCGTGATCGAACGGCGTCAGCATCGCCGGTGCGATCTGGCAGACCACCTTGCCCATTGCGACCAGATCGGTCGTACCCCACATCGACCACCAGCGACCGTTCCACTCCTGGAGGCCCTTCGCCGGCGCGCCGTGGGTGCCGAACGCGGAAAGGATGCTCGCCACGCCGTCGACCCACGCGTACGCCAAGCCGTCGATCGCATTGGTGAGGACGGTGATGGTGAGGCCCGTCGCCGGAAAACGCGCCGTGCGCGAGATGAAGCCTTGCAGGCTACCGGTGTGGCCGAACCATTCCTTCGGCCCCCGCTCGTTCATCATCGTGCCGTAGCCGTAGTGGAACTCCATCGTGTTGCACTCGTCGCGCCACCGGCGGTGCATCATCTCGCGGCGGCTGGCCGGCGAAAGAATGCTCTGCTTGCTGTCGGGCGCGAGCTGCGCAAAAAAGCGCGCGACATCCGACGCGGTGGAAACGAAGCCACCCGCAGGCGCGATCGCATTGCATGCGTTGTCGCCCGGAACGATCAGTCGTTGGCCGAACGGAAACTCGGTGGTGTGGCCCGACGCCATCGGCGCGGACTTCGGCAACCGCGGCATGTCGGGCACGGTTTCTTTCAGTCCGGCGGCATCGATCACGTTGCGCGTGATCCAGTCCGTGTACGCCGTGCCGGTAACCTCCTCGATCAGGATGCCAAGCAGGCCGTAGCCGTGGTTCGAATACTTCAGTTGGATACCCGGCTCCATCGGCTGACTCTTTGCGAGCTCTTCGAGAAGCTCGGCGCGCGAAAGGTAAGGCCGGCGATCGAGGAACTGCCCCGCGTCCGCACCATCGCGCACCACGCCCGCGCCATGCGAGAGCAGTTCCCCGATGCGGGCCTTCGCGAGATCCTTGTGCAGCCCGCCGACGTAGCGGCCGATGGGATCGTCGAGCCCGAACCTGCCCTGCTCGCGAAGCAGCATCACCCCACTGGCGGTGAAGGTCTTGGAGTGCGACGCGATGCGGAAGCGGTGCCTGGGTGTCATCGGCTTGCCGGTCCGCATGTCCGCGACGCCGATGCCGAACTCCCCGATCAACGCACCGTTGTGGACGATGGCAACTGCACAGCCGGGCTGGCGGTAACGCTCGACCTGGAAGTCGAGCCACTTGGGCACGTAGTCCAGGGCGGCGGGCATCCACGAGGGTTTCTTGCTCTCATTCTTCTTCATGGGCTCTTGGGTCTCCGATCAGAAAAGGGGCCGGGAGTGTAGCCGGCTGGCTGCCGATGAAGAACCACGCGCTCAATGCACTCAGGAGCGCAAGCGCCGCACAGATCGCCATCACCCACCGGAAGCCCGAAACGAACGCAGCATTCACCGCAAGCCGAAGCGCCCTGGCGGTCGCTTCGTCGACACCCGGCGGAAGCGGCGCGCCGGCAAGCTGGCTCTTCTGCGATTCGAGGAACGCGGCGGCCTGGGCGGAGGCGCCCGCGTCGCGCAACCCCTCCCCCAGCTGCCCACCGAACGCCCACGCCATCACGACCCCGAACACCGCAATCGCGAGCACCGATGCCGCACGCGACACGGCGTTGTTCACGCCCGAGGCGACGCCCGCCAGATCCGGCCCGACGGCGTTCATCACCGTCGTCGTGAGCGGCGCCACAGTCACGGTCATGCCGAAGCCCAGCACCACCACCGCGGGGAAGAACGCTGTCCAGTAGTTGACCCCCACGCCCGGCACCGTGAACAGCGCGAACCCCACCGCCGCAATGCTCGGCCCGATGACCAGCGGCCAACGGGGTCCAAACCGATCCACGAGCTGCCCAGCCCACCCCGAGAGCGCAAACATGATGAGGATGAAAGGCAGCAGCGCCGCGCCGGCCGCCGTGGCCGAGTAACCCTGCACCTGGATGAGATTGAGCGGCAAGAAATAGAGCCCGCCACCCAGCGCGGCATAAAGCAGCAGCGTCAACAGGTTCGCCCCGCCGAAGTTTCCGATGCGCATCAATGAAAGCGGCAACATCGGCGAACGCACGCGCAGTTCGACACCGACGAACGCGATGCCCGCAACGATGCCAACCACCAGCGCGCCCAGCACGGTAGGCGAATGCCATCCCTGTGTCGGTGCCTCGATGAAGGCATACACGACGCCGCCCAGTGCCAGCGTCGCAAGGCCGGCACCCCAGACATCGAGGCCGGAAGCCGCTTCGCCGCCGCGGCTTTCCGGAACATGCCGCCACACGATCAGCAGCACCGCGACGGCCATCGGCACGTTGATCATGAAAGCCCAAGTCCATGAATAGCGATCGACGAGGAACCCGCCCAGCACCGGGCCGATCGCTGCGGTGATGCCGCTGAAGCCAGACCATGTGCCGATGGCGCGCCCCCGCTCTTTCTCTGGAAACGAGGCGCTGATCAGCGCAAGGCTGCCTGGCACGAGCATGGCGCCGCCCACGCCTTGCACCGCCCGCGCGAGGATGAGCTGCTGCACGTCTCCCGACAGTGCGCAGGCGACGGAGGCGATTGCGAACAGGGTGACGCCGGTGGCGAAGATCCGTCTGCGGCCGAAGCGATCCCCGAGCGCGCCGCCGACCAGCAGCAGTGCAGCGAGGAAGAGCGCGTAAGACTCCACCACCCATTGCGCCTGGAAGGCAGTCGCATGCAGGTCCGCCTGGATCGCAGGCAGCGCGACGTTCACCACCGTGCCGTCGATGAAGGCCATGCTGGAGCCGATGATCGCGGCGGCCAGCACCCAGGGCCGCTGCGCCGGCGCGCAGTCGATCATCTCGCAGCCGTGGCGGATCAGCGCGTCGTCGCCGGGTGGCTTGCCGATCTGACTCATGAGGGGGCCCTCCGCGATGCAGTCGAAAGGCCCGCCAGTATGAAGGGAAGCCGCGCGCGCCGTGCAAGGCGATCGAATGGGCGCATGCAACCGTACCCCTCGTGCTAGATTGCCCGCCGGCGACGGCACGATGCCGCGCAAGCACAAGAGGGCTGCAATGGTTTCCCGGTTGTTGAAGTTCCTGAAGTGGACGGCGTTGGTACTGGTCATCGTGCTGGTCACGGCCATCGCGCTGCGCACCTACGACGTGCAGCGCGGGCCGCCGCTGGAGCTCTGGCACACCTTCGTCCCGCACGAACTCACGCGCGACGAACTGAGCAAGGCCGACTGGGCTGCCTACATCGCCGCCGAGAACAAGGCCTTCGATGAAGTCCGTACGCATGTCACCGAGAAGCTGCCGCCCGAGGCTCAGGTTCCGAGCAACCGGTATTTCAAGGGCAGCGTGGTCTACCCGGGCGGGTTCGCGCAGGACTGGAACCGCTCCTACATCCTCGAACCCGACGGCGCGCCGCGCGGCGCGGTCGTGCTGCTGCACGGACTGACCGATTCACCCTACAGCCTGCGCCACGTCGCGCGCCTCTACCGCGATCGCGGCTTCGTCGTCGTCGCAATCCGCATGCCGGGGCACGGCACCGTGCCCTCGGGCCTCACGAAGGTCGACTGGGAAGACTGGTCGGAGGCCACCCGCCTCGCGGTTCGCGAAGCGCGCCGCCGCGTGGCTGCGCCGCTGCCGCTGCATGTGGTGGGCTTTTCGAACGGCGGCGCGCTCGCGATGAAGTTCGCGCTCGACGGGCTCGATGACAAGAACCTCGCGCGACCCGACCGCGTGATCCTGATCGCACCGATGATCGGCATCACCGAGCTGTCTCGCTTCGCCGGGGTGTTCGGCTGGCCGGCGATCTTCCCGGCATTCGCGAAGGCGGCATGGCTGGGCGTCGTGCCGGAGTTCAACCCGTTCAAGTACAACTCGTTCCCGGTGAATGGCGCGCGGCAGTCGTCGCTGCTCACGCGCGATCTGCGCGCCCACATCGCGCGCGAGGAAAGCGCGGGCAACCTCACGAGGTTGCCCCCGATCCTCACCTTCCAGTCGCTCATCGACTTCACGGTGAGCACGCGCGCGATCGTGACCGGGCTCTATTCGCGCCTGCCGGCCAACGGCAGCGAGCTGGTGCTCTTCGACCTGAACCGCAGCGTCAAATTCGGCCCGCTGCTGCGTTCGAGCAGCGACCTTCGGCTGGATCGCATCCTGACACCGGCCCCGAGAAACTTCCGTTCGACCATCATCACGAACACCGGCCCCGACAGCCGGCAGGTGGTCGAGCGCGTGACCGAGGCCGGCGCGATCACCGAGCAGACGCGCGCGCTGGACCTGGAGTTTCCGCTGGAGGTGTTCTCGCTCTCGCACCTCGCGCTGCCCTTCCCGATGAACGATTCGCTCTATGGCATGCGGCCTGACAACACGGACGAGTTCGGCGTCAATCTCGGCTCGCTTGCAATGCGAGGCGAACGGGGCGCGCTGATCATCAGTCTCGATTCGCTGTCGCGGCTGTCCTCGAACCCGTTCTTTCCCTACATGGCCGACCGGATCGCCGAAGTGATCCCGAGCAAGTAGCGGTCAGGCGTGGCGCGGCGCCGGCTGCCGAGTGCGCAGCGTGCTGAAGACCGCCGCGACGGCTGCGCAGCACGCAGCGATGGACAGTGCGATCACCTGCCCTTTGCCGTCGTGCGGCGGCCAGAAGCTGAAGATGCCGGCGAGGATCACCGCGCCCAACGTCTGGCCTGTGAGGCGCGCCGTCCCCAGCATGCCGCTCGCGGCGCCGCTGCGATGCGGCGGCGGCGAGGTCACGATGGTGTGGTTGTTCGGCGACTGGAACAATCCGAAGCCCAGTCCGCAGAGCACCATGCGCCAGACGATGTCGGCGTTGCTCGGATGCGCGGGCAGCGTCGCCAGCAGCGCCAGCCCGGTTGCAAGCAGCGCCAGGCCGATGCCGCCCAGCAGGCCGTCGGGATACTTTCCGATCAGGCGCCCCGCGATCGGCGCCATGAAGACGATCGCCAGCGGCCACGCGGTGATCAGCAGGCCGGCTTCGAAGTGCGATCGGCCGTAAGCCTCGAGCAGCAGGAACGGCAGCGCGATGAACGACAGCATCTGCGCACAGAACGCGGCCACCGACGTGCCCATCGACAGCGCGAACACCGGGATGCGCAGCAGATCGACCGGGAACAGCGGCACTTCGAGCGACAACTGCCGCCGCAGGTAGATGAAGCCGACCCCCACGCCGGCAAAGAGGACCACCCAAGCGCCGACGCCGGTGCCCTGCCCCGGATCCCCGCGCACGCCGAGCCGGTCGGCACCGATGAAGATGAGCGCGAACATGAGCACGTTGAGCAGCACATCGACGCCGGAGAAACGCCGGCCCGCATGCGCCGCCGGCTCGTTCACGGGCAGCGACTTTGCGCCGAGCACCAATACCAGAATGCCCAACGGAACGTTGAGCGCAAAGAGCCACGGCCATGAAGCAACCGACAGGATCGCCGCCGCGACCGAAGGCCCGGCCACTGACGCCGTCGCCACCACCATCGAATTGATCGCCATGCCGCGCCCGAGCTGCGACCGCGGATAAGTGAGCCGGACCAGCGCCGAGTTGACGCTCATGAGGCCCGCTGCGCCCAGCCCCTGCAGCGCCCGCGCCGCGATCAACATCCCGAGCGAATTCGCGAAAGTCGCGACGAGCGAAGACGCGGTGAAGAGCACCATGCCAATGAGGTACACGCGCCGGTAGCCGACCAGGTCGCCGAGCGACGCCAGCGGCAGCAGCATCACCAGTGTCGCGATCTGGTAGGCGTTGACCACCCAGATCGCGTGCGAGGCATCGGAATTGAGTTCGCGCGCGATGCCGGGCAAGGCGAGATTGACGATGGTGCCGTCGAGCACCGACACGGCAAGCCCGAGGATGATGACCAGCATTGCGTGCGCGCGCTGCGGCGAGGGAAGGCCATCGCGTGCGGCGACGGCGGCTGTGGACGCTGTGGTGGCCGACATCGCCCTACCCCGCCGCGTAGCTGGTCGAGCGGCGGCCGCCGAGCGTGATCCACGCGAGCGCGACCGCGATCAGCGCCCCGCCTGCCATGCCGGCAACCATCGGCAGCGGCCGGCCGTCGGTGAAGAAGCCCACCACGGTCATGACCACCGCGCCGGTGAGCATCTGCAGCGTGCCGAGCAGCGCCGAAGCCGTGCCGGCGATCGCGCCGTGCTGTTCGAGGGCGAGCACCGAAGTGGTCGGGATCACGAAGCCCATCAGCGCGCTCGCTATGAAGTACAGCACGATCAACACCGCGAGCTGGTCGCCACCACTCAGGTAGTAGAGGAACATCGCCGTCATGACGAGGCCGCAGGCGCTCACGCTGGTCTTGACCACGCGCACGATGCCGAAGCGCTCGCAGAGCATGCCGTTCAGCTGCGCTGCACCGAAGAAAGCGGCGGCGTTGACACCGAAGGCCACGCTGTACATCGTGGGCGACAGGCCGTAGTGGTCGATCATCACGAACGACGAGTTGGCGAGGTAGGTAAAGAAGCCCGCCATCGCGAATGCGCCGATGAAAACCAGCCCGAGGTAGTGGGTGTCGCGAAGCAGAACGCCATAGGCCCGCAGTGCGCCGCCAAGGCTGCTCTCGACGCGCTCTTCAGCCGGGCGCGTTTCCTTGAGCACCGACGCGATGGTCGCAAGACCGATCACCGCCGCCACCGTGACCGCCCAGAACACGCCGCGCCATCCGGTAAATGCGATGACCGCGCTACCTGCCAGTGGCGCAAGGATCGGCGAGACGCTGAACACGAGCATCAGCAGCGACATGAGCCGCGCAGCGTCATTGCCCGTATGCAGGTCACGCACCACGGCGCGCGGAATCGCCATGCCGGCCGCGGCACCGAGGCCCTGCACGAAGCGAAGCGCGATCAGCATCTCGATGTCGGTCGCCATTGCGCAACCGACGCTCGCGAGCGCGAACAGGCCCAGTCCGAAATACAGCGGCGGCTTGCGCCCGACCATGTCCGACACCGGCCCATAGAGCAACTGGCCGACACCGAGCGCGATGAAGAACACGGTGAGGCTCATCTGCACCGGCCCGATGGCAGCGTCGAGGCTGCTGCCGATTTCGGGCAAGGCGGGAAGGTACATGTCGATCGCGAACGGTCCAATGGCCGACAAAAGGCCCAGCACCAGCGCGATCCTGAAGAAGCGCGAAGAAGTCATTCGGCAGATTGTCGCCAAGGTCTCGATGGCACGCGCGATGCACGACGAGCCGGCTTGTGCTAGTCAGAACAGCGGCGCCGTATCACTCTCCGGCCGCGCACCCTCGATGGCCAGCATGCGCAGCTTCGACGTCGCGCCGCCATGCGCCGAAAAGCCGCCCCATTTGCCGCCCGCAGCGAGCACGCGGTGGCACGGCACGACCGGCGCGAAGGGATTGAGTCCGAGCGCCTGGCCCACGGCGCGCGCAAGGCCCTTGTCGCCAAGCTCCTCCGCGATTTCGCCATAGGTGCGCGTGCGGCCGGGCGGGATCCGGCGTGCAACGGCATAGACGCGCTGGTGAAAGTCGTTGATGCCTTCCATGTTCAGCTCGATCTCCGCGAGACCCAGCGGCTCGCCATCGAGCAGCGCGCGAATCGAGGCGATGTCGCGCTGTACTTCAGGCGGCGGCTCGCACTCGACGAGCGCCGGAAAGCGCCTCGCCATGCGCGCGCGGGTGGCGGCCTCCTCTGCTTCGGGCAATTGGACGCCGACGAGTCCGCGCGGCCCCCAAGCGATGCCGCACGCGCCGATGGCGGTGGCGAACAGCGCGAAGCCGGTCGGATTCATGATGGTCGCCAGCGGCTCAAGCCGCGCAGTTGGGAACCTGGTTCGCCTTCACCGCCGAGACGCTTCCGGCGATCGCATCGGCCAGCTTGGCGGTGACGCGCTGCGCGCCTTGCGCAAGTGCATCGAAACCCGCGCCCACCGGCTCGGAGATCGCGAGCTGACAGCCGGTGGCCGGGCTTTCGTCCGTACGACGCACCGTCCAGGTAAAGCTGGCATCGACCCGCTTGCCCTCGATCGCATCGAATTGCCCCAGTTGCACCGCGATGCGCGTGGCGGGCTGGCCGCGCTGGCGGCCGGTCTTGGTCACGTCGACCGCGCCGAGCCGGCTCGCAATGCCGCTGCCGAGGGCGTCGCGCAATTCGTCCTCGAACGACGAGGACCAGCGATGTTGTTCGAGGATGTCGACCGCCGGGCTTTCCGGCGTGTCCTTCTTGCGCACCACGAATTGCGGCCGTGCGAAACGTTCGGGCATCGCGATCGGCGCGAGTTCGATGTAGGCCGGCGCAGCGCTCGCCTTCACCGCGACGGGCGGTGGGCTCGGGTCCGCGAGGCTGTAGTACTGCGGGCCGCCCGCGCTGCCGCAGGCAGCCACCAGCCAGCTCGTTGCCAGCGCCGCCGCGGCGAAGCGGATGTTGTTCTTCGTCATTTCTGCTTGTCCTCCGGTTTGCCGCGCAGCAGGGATTCGGGATGCCGCTCAAGGTAGTCGGTCAGCACGCGCAGCGAGCCCGCGGCGCGGGTGACTTCCTGCAGCGTCTGACGCAGGTCCTGCTGCAGCGGCGAATCGTCGGCGATGGTCTTCTCGGCCGCACCGAGCGTGCGGCGCACATCCTTGATCGCGGCGGTCATCTCGGGCGAGACGTTGTCGTTCAAGCCCTTGATGAGCTGATCGGTTGTGCCGAGCGTCCGGTTCAGCGAACCGATGGTCTTGCGCAGGTCGCCGCTGATCTCGTCGAACGGCACCTTGTTGAGCTTGCGCGCGATCTCGGTGATCTGCGACTGCAATTCGTCGAGGCTGTTCGGCGTGGTTGGAAGTTCCAGCGGATTGCGCGTGACGTCAAGCTTGACCGGCGGCGCATCGGGGAAGAAATCGATCGCCACGTAGACCTGTCCGGTCAGGAGGTTGCCGGTGCGAAGTTGCGCGCGCAGGCCCTTGCTGACGAGGAACGCCCAACGGTCGAGCTGGGTGTAGCGCGGATCAGGCTGATTCGCCGAGCGACGCCGCAGCCGGTCGGGGTAGATCTGGATCACGACCGGCATCTTGAACTCGCGCTCGTTGCGATCGAACTCCACGCCGATCGACTTGACCTCGCCGATCACGACACCGCGGAAGTCCACCGCCGCCCCCGGCGACAGTCCGCGCAGCGACTGATTGAAATAGAGCAGCATGGTCTGCGAAGGACCATCGGGCTCCTTCAGCGCAGAAGTCTCGTCATTGGCCAGCGTGAAGGCCGTGTTCTCCTGCGCGACCGGGCCGCTCACGTCGTCGGGCGACTGGAAGGCGATGCCACCCAGCAGCACCGTCGCGAGCGACTGTGTACGCACCTTGAGGCCGCCTGCACCGAGCTCGACATCGAAGCCGCTTGCATGCCAGAAGCGCGTGTTGACGCCGACGAACTTGTCGTAGGGCGCGTTGATGAAAACGCGCAACGTCACGCCGCGCCCGTCGCCGTCGAGTTCGAAGGCCGCGATCTGGCCCACCTTGATGCGGCGGAAGTACACCGGCGAGCCGATATCGAGGGAACCCACGTCGCGCGCACGCAGCAGGAACTGGCGTCCCGATGCATCGCGCGTGACGATCGGTGGCGATTCGAGGCCTGTGAACTCACCCGAGCTTTCCTCCGACGTGCCGGCATCGGCGCCGATGTAGGCGCCCGACAGCAAGGTGCTGAGGCCGGAAATCCCGGAGGTGTCGAGCCGCGGCCGCACCACCCAGAAGTGCGTGTCCTTGGCGGTGAACCCCGAGGCCTCCTTCTTGAGCTGCACCAGCACGCGCACATGCGATCGGTCATGCGCGAGGCGGATGTTCTGCACGGTGCCGATCTGCACGTCCTTGTACTTGACCGCGGTCTTGCCGGCTTCGAGTCCTTCGGCGGTGCGGAAGGTCAGCACGATCTCGGGGCCGCGCTCCATCAGGAGCTTGACGACCAGCGTGATGCCGACCAGCGCCGCCACGATGGGGATCAGCCAGATCAGCGACGGCAGCCAGTTGCGTCGTTTCGCGACCGCCGGTGCGGCCAGCGGGGGTGTCGTCATGCGGTTTCTCCACTGCTTTTCATATCGTCATCGGTGCCGGCTTCGGGCGCAGACACGTTTCGCACGTCCCAGGTCGAACGCGGATCGAAGCTCAGCGATGCGAGCATGGTCAGCACCACGACCGCGCCGAAGGCGGCGATGCCAAAGCCCGCGGTGATTTCGGCAAACCCGTGGATGCGCACCAGTCCGGCGAGCAGCGCGACCACGAAGACGTCGAGCATCGACCAGCGGCCGATCGCTTCGAGGATGCGGTAGAGCTTGGCGCGCTCGAGCTGCCGCCAGTCGCTGCCGTGCTGCGACAGGTAAGTCAGCAAAGTCAGCGCGGTGAGCTTGAACAGCGGCACCAGGAAGCTCGCGATGAAGATCAGCGCCGCCAGCCCGTAAGCGCCCGAAACCCAGAAATAGATGACGCCGCTCAGGATGGTGTCCTGCTGCGTGCCGAACAGGCTCTTGGTGATCATCACCGGCAGCATGTTGGCCGGCAGATAGAGGATGGCCGCCGCGATCAGGTAGGCCCAGGTGCGGTTGAAGGTGTCGGGCTTGCGGCTGTGCAGCTTGGTCGCACAGCGCGCGCAGGGCTCGCCGTCCGCCGCGCCTTCCCACACGGTGCCGCAGTGATGGCAGCTCTTGAGGCCCAGCTGCATGGCCGTTTCGACGGGCGCCAGGATCTCCGGCTCGCTCATGGATCTTGCTCCGGACGGGGCACGAAAGCCATCTCCCAGAAACCACGCGGGTTGAAGGAGACCACGACGGTCAGCAGCACCGTGAGCGCACCGAAGGCCCAGAGGGCCGGGCCGGCGATGACCTGCGCCATGCTGCTCAACTTGATGATCGCCACCAGCACGCCAAGGAGGAACACCTCGACCATGCCCCATGGCCGAAGCGATTGCAGCAGCTTCACCAGCACGCCGAAGCCGGCCGGCCGGCGCTCGTAGGCCATCGGCACCAGCAGGTAGGCCAGGATGCAAAGCTGCAGCAGCGGAAAGAGGATGGTCGTCGCCAGCACCAGCAGCGCGACCGGCGACATGCCCTCCGTGGAGAGCGCGACCACCGCCCCCGCGAGCGTGGTTTCGCTCGAAAGCCCCTGCAGTTCGATCTCGACGATCGGAAACAGGTTGGCGATCGCGAAGAGGATCAGCGACGCCATGGTGAGCGGCAGGATGCGCGCGCTCTGGTCGCCGGCATGCCGGTCCAGTTCGGTCCCGCAGCGCGGGCAACGCGACACCTCGCGCGGGCGCAGCGCGACGCGACGGTAGATCGCGTCGCAACCTTCACAGACGATGGCGTCGGGGATTTCTTTCATGGCCTGGGTCGCCCATTGTCGGTGACGTTGGCGACAAGAAAGTCAAGCAGGGCCCGTACCCGCGCCGGAAGCCTCCCGGCCTTTCCCAGGTAAACCGCGTGGATCGGCGCAACATCTCCCGGATTGAATTCCTCCATCACTGGCACGAGGCGGCCGGCATCGATGTCGCCCTGGACGTGGTAGCGCGACAGTCTTGCGAGGCCCAGGCCTTCCACCACCAGCACGCGGAGCGTCTCGCCGTCGGCCACGCGCACATTGCCGACAGTGGGGATCTCGATCGTGCGGCCGTCCACGCGCAGTGCCCATTCGGCGGACCGCCGGTGGCGGGTGTAGCCAAGGCGGTTGTGCGCTTCGAGCTCCTCCGGCGTGTGCGGGGTGCCGTAACGCGCCAGATAGGCCGGCGAGGCGACGATGACCTGCCGCGTCGAGCCCAGACGGCGCGCGATCAGTTCGGACGGCGGAAGTTCGCCCCAGCGGATCGCAACGTCGGCGCGCTCTTCCATCAGATCGACCACACGATCGGTCAACGAGATGTCGAGCGTCACTTCCGGGTGTTGCCGGGTGAAGCGCGGGATCAGCGGCGCCAGCACGTGATGCCCGAAGGACACGCTCGCGTTGATGCTGACCCGGCCGCGCGGCAGCGCGCCAGCTGCCGCGCAGCGCTCGGCCTCGTCCATGTCGGCCAGCACGCGCACGCTGCGCTCGTAGAAATTGCGCCCCTCGGGCGTGAGTTGCAGCTTGCGGGTAGAACGGTGCACCAGTTGCGTGCCGAGTCGCGCTTCCAGCCGCAAGATCAGCTTGCTTACGGCCGAGGGCGTCATTCCGAGCACGCGGGCGCCGGCCGAGAAACTGCCGCGATCGACCACCTGGACGAAGGCTTCCATTTCTCCGGAGCGGTTGACTTCGATACGGGGCATGGCGGTAGGATGAGTGAGAGATTTGTGACTTCAGTTCACAACTCTATATCCGACGCGCATTCTAGTCACGAAGCGCCGGCGCCCGCACAGTACGGGACATCATGCCCATCGCCCTACTCGCCCTCACCGCCGGTGCCTTCGGAATAGGCACCACCGAATTCGTCATCATGGGCCTGCTGATGCAGGTTTCGGCGGACCTTCATGTCTCCATCGCTACCGCAGGTCTGCTCATCTCGGGTTACGCCGTCGGCGTCGCGGTCGGCGCGCCGCTCCTGACCATCGCCACCCGCCGCGTGCCGCGCAAGACCGTGCTGCTCGCGCTGATGGCGATCTTCACCATCGGCAACATCGCCTGTGCGCTCGCGGCCAACTACGAGATGCTGATGGCCGCACGCGTCATCACCTCGCTGGCACACGGCACGTTCTTCGGTGTCGGTTCGGTCGTGGCCACCGGCCTCGTGCCGCCGGAACGTCGCGCGTCCGCGATCTCGATCATGTTCACCGGCCTGACCGCCGCCACGCTGCTGGGCGTGCCGGCCGGCGCGTGGCTCGGTCTGCACTTCGGCTGGCGCGCGACCTTCTGGGCCGTCGCCCTGATCGGCGTCATCGCGTTCGCAGTGCTTGCGGTCTTCGTACCACGCGGCAATGCCGATGCGCAGCCTGCGCGGTTGCGGGACGAAGTCGCAGTGCTCGGCCGACCGCAGGTGCTGCTCGGTCTCGCAGTCACCATTCTTGGCTTTGCCGGCGTGTTCCTGGTGTTCACCTTCATCCAGCCGCTGCTGACGCAGGTCACCGGCGTGGCGGAATCGTCCGTGTCCCCGATCCTTCTGGTCTTCGGCGGCGGGCTGGCCATCGGCAATCTGTTGGGCGGCCGCCTCGCGGACCGTGCGCTGATGCCTGCGTTGCTCGGCACGCTGCTCGCCCTGGCCGTGGCGCTCGGCGCCATGCAGTGGCTGATCCACACGCCGACCACCGCCGTGATCTTCGTGCTGCTGCTCGGCATTGCCTCTTTCGCGACGGTGGCACCGATGCAGATGCGCGTGCTGGAGAAGGCCGCCGGCGCGGGCCAGAACCTCGCTTCCAGCCTGAACATCGCGGCCTTCAACCTTGGCAACGCCCTCGGCGCATGGGCCGGCGGCATGGTGATCGACCACGGTCCGGGCCTCGAAGCGCTGGGCTGGGCCGCCGCCCTGTTCACCCTCGGCGGCCTTGGCATCGCCCTCTGGAGCCGCGCGCTCGACCGTCGCGTCGCCCTTCCTGCGTGCGCGACCGCAGGCGCCTGACATCCGCTCAGTCCATTCTTTAGATCATTGAGAACCACATGGAACAACGCTATCTCGGCAACTCCGGTTTCAAGGTGCCGGCGCTCGGCTTCGGCACCGGCACCTTCGGCGGCACCGGCCCGCTCTTCGGCGCGTGGGGCACCACCGACGTCGCGGCTGCGCGGCGCATCATCGACATCTGCCTCGACGCCGGCGTCAATCTCTTCGATTCGGCGGACGTCTACTCGAACGGCGCCTCCGAATCGATCCTCGGCGCCGCGCTCGAAGGCCGGCGCGACAAGGCGATCATCTCGACCAAGCTTTCGCTACGCTCGGGTGACGGCCCGAACGATGTCGGCTCCTCGCGCCATCACTTGGTCAAAGCGACCGATGCGGCGCTGAAGCGTCTCGGCACCGACTACATCGATCTGCTGCAACTGCACGCCTTCGACGCGATGACGCCGGTCGAAGACGTGCTGGGCACGCTCGACGACCTCGTGCGTTCTGGCAAGGTGCGGTACATCGGCGCTTCGAACTTCTCGGGCTGGCAGTTGATGAAGTCGCTGGCGACATCGGAGCGTCGCGGCCTCGCGCGCTATGTGGCCAATCAGACCTACTACTCGCTGATCGGCCGCGACTACGAATGGGAGCTGATGCCGCTCGGGATCGATCAGGGCGTGGGTGCGATCGTCTGGAGCCCCCTCGGCTGGGGTCGCCTTACCGGCAAGATCCGCCGGGGCCAGTCCGTGCCTCAAGGCAGCCGCCTGCACGACACCGCCGTCTACGGTCCACCCGTGGAAGATGAACGGCTCTACAGCGTGATCGACGCGATGGACCAGGTCGCCGAAGAGACCGGCAAGTCGATTCCGCAGATCGCACTCAACTGGCTGCTGCGCCGCCCGACGGTGGCGAGCGTGCTGATCGGTGCACGAGACGAGGCGCAGCTCAAACAGAACCTCGGCGCGATCGGCTGGGAACTCACGACCGAGCAGGTCGCCCGGCTCGACGCGGCGAGCGCTGTGACACCGCCCTATCCGTACTACCCGTACTGGAACGGCCAGTTCTCGGAGCGCAGCCCGCTGCCGGTGCCCGCGCCTGCGAAGGCTGCCTGATCAGGCCTCGACCAGCACCTCGAACCCGCCCCAGAACATGCGCTTGGCATCGAAGGGCAGGTTCTTGGCATCCATCATGTCGGCGAGGCGGGGGTCGCTCATCACCTTCGCGTTGACCTCGTCGCGATGGTCGCGCGAGTTGAAGACGACGTACGAGATGACAACCGTCTCATCGTCCTTCAGCAGCACGCTCTGGGGGTAGGACGTGACTTCGCCGGACTTCACGTCGTCGGCGATGCACTCGCGGTACTGGAGCGCACCGTGGTCGCGCCAGACCTCGGCGGCGCGCGCCGCGAGTTCCTTGTATTTGGCGATGCTGCTCTTGGGGACGGGAAGGACGTATCCATCGACATAGGCCATGCAAGCGTCTCCTGGGTGGGGTCGGCAACGACACCGAACCGTGAAGTTCAGTGTAAGCAGCCTCCTTGCCGCGCCCAAGTCCCGAGCACCGGTGCGGGCATTGCGCCCGCACCATGGATGAGTCGTCCTACTCCGCGCGAAGCTGCGCGCGCAGGTTCGCACCGATCTCCGGGCGCTCCAGGAAGGGATCGGCCGGGTTCTCGATGGCGACGATGTTTTCCATGCGGCTCTTCACGTTGCCCAGCGCCTTCGGGTGGCTGAACACGTAGAACTGGTTCGCGCTGATCGCTTCGAACACCTTGTGCGCGACTTCGGCCGCGGTCACCTTGCCGCTGCTCACGGCCTTGTTGCTCATCGCCTGGCCGATGAGC
The DNA here is from genome assembly GCA_017744935.1 of Variovorax sp. GTDB lineage: Bacteria > Pseudomonadota > Gammaproteobacteria > Burkholderiales > Burkholderiaceae_C > Variovorax. The sequence goes on along the minus strand of JAGIAI010000002.1, from coordinate 186,495 downwards.
TGGCTCTTGGTCAGCTTGCCGGCCGCGAGCGAGCCGGGCCGGTTGCGCTCGCTCTGGGTGATGCCGGTGGGCACGAAGTACGGACACAGCAGGCTCGCGCCAATCTGGTCGGTGACGAGCTTCAGGTCCTGATAGAGCGTCTCCGTGAGGCTCACGACGCCCGCCTTCGCGGTGTTGTAGATGCCCATGTTCGGCGGCGTCAGCAGGCCGGCCATGCTCGACGTGTTGACGATGTGGCCGCGGTACGAAGGGTCCTTGGCGGCGGCTTCGAGCATCATCGGCGTGAAGAGGCGCACGCCGTGGATCACGCCCCAGAGGTCGACACCCAGCACCCATTCCCAATCGGCCACGGTGTTTTCCCACACCAGTCCACCCGCGCCCACGCCCGCGTTGTTGAAGACGAAATGCGGCGCGCCGAAGCGCTCCTTGACCGCTTGGGCAAGGTCTTCCATCTGCTTGGCGTCGGCCACGTCGACCTTGCGCGCCAGGACCTGCGCGCCGGCAGCCTCCATCTCGGCCTTGGCCTTGTCGAGCGCATCCTGCTGCACATCGACCAGCACGAGGTTCATGCCGCGGGCCGCACCGATGCGCGCGCACTCCAGGCCAAAACCGGAACCGGCGCCGGTGAGAACAGCCGTGGTGCCCTTGAAATCCTGAATCATTTGCGCGTGTCCTTTCGTCTCTTGAGTAGTGGTGTGCGAAACCGCTATTGAAATACGGAAAGGCGATCCGCGCAGTCGCGAAGGTGCCCGTAGTACCGTGCTGACGAAAATATCGACATGAACCCTCAAGACGATTCATCGCCCGACAGCACCGCCGCACGCGTCGCGTTGTGGCGCGCGCTCCATGTGGAGGTCGACGCCCCGCCGCATGTGCTGGAAGACACCGTCGGTCTTCGGTTGCTGGCTCCGGGCTCGGAGTGGCGCGAACGCGGCGACATGGACCCTGGGTTCACGCGGCCCTTCCGGGCATCCATCGTGGCGCGTGCCCGCTTTATTGAGGATCTGGTGGCGGAACAGGCCGGGCATGGACTCACCCAGTACGTCATCCTCGGCGCGGGTCTGGACACCTTTGCGCAGCGAAGGCCCGAGATCGCCTCCAGACTCCATGTCTTCGAGGTGGACCCGCCGGCCCCTCAGGCATGGAAGAGGCAACGGCTGGACGAACTGGGCTTCGGAATGCCGGAATGGCTGCGCTTCGTCCCGATCGACTTCGAGGCCAGGGCCTGCTGGCTCGACGGTCTGAGGAAGGCCGGCTTCGACGAAAGCAAGCCCGCGATCGTGGTGTCCACCGGCGTCAGCATGTACCTGAGCAAGGAAGCCAACGCAGCGACTTTGCGGCAGGTCGCTGCGCTTGCGGCTGGATCGATGTTCGCCATGACTTTCCTCCTCCCGCTGGACATGGCGGAGCCTGACGTGCGGCCCGGGCTGGAGATGGCGGGAAAAGGCGCCAGGGCGAGCGGCACGCCGTTCATAAGCTTCTTCAAGCCGCAGGAGATGGTGCTGATGGCGCGTGATGCGGGCTTCGGCGATGCACGGCATGTGTCGGCGGCGGACCTGACCGAACGCTACTTCAAGGACAGGCCGGACGGTCTTCGCCCGCCGGTCAACGCCGAGGAACTGCTGCTGGCAAAGCGCTAGGACGAGTCTGCCGACAGGTTCACAATCGCGCCGGGGACCACCCAGGAGGCACGCGATGGCGATTCCTGCTTCGGACATCAAGTTTGCCGGCTCGATCCCGGCGCTTTACGACGAGTACCTCGTCCCGATGATCTTCGAGCCCTACGCGGCCGAAACAGCGCCACGGGTCGCCGCGCTGTCTCCTTCGCGAGTGCTGGAAACTGCCGCCGGGACCGGCGTCGTGACGCGCGCGATGGCGCGAAGCCTGCCGGCGAACGTCGAGATCGTCGCCACGGACCTGAACCAGCCCATGCTCGACCGGGCCGCTTCGACGGGGACGCCGAGGCCGGTGCAGTGGCAACAGGCGGACGCAATGAAGCTGCCGTTCGAGGATGCAAATTTCGATGTGGTGGTCTGCCAGTTCGGCGCGATGTTCTTCCCCGACCGGTCAGCGGCATACGCGGAAGCGCTTCGTGTGCTTCGCCCGGGCGGCGCCTTTGTCCTGGCCATCTGGGACCGGATCGAGGAAAACGAATTCGCCGATGTCTCGACGCAGGCGCTGGCCGAGTTGTTCCCCGCAGATCCGCCGCGCTTCATGGTGCGGGTGCCGCACGGCTACTACGACCGGTCGGTGATCGAGCGCGATCTCGCAAACGCCGGATTTGCCGCCGATCCCGGCTTCGAGACCATCGCCGCACGCAGCCGCGCCGCATCGGCGCATGCGGCCGCGTTCGCGTATTGCGAGGGCACGCCGCTGCGCAACGAGATCGAAGCCCGTTCGGGCAGCTTCGCCGAGGCCACGGCCGTCTGCGAAGCCGCCATCGCGCGTCGTTTCGGCACCGGGCTCATCGACGGCAAGATCCAGGCGCACATCGTCACGGCGCACCGCTGAGGCGGCTCAGCCCTCGACCTTCCGCAGCACGTACCCGATGCGCGGAAAGTGCACATGCACCGTGCCGAAGCGCTCGCCCGTCCGGCGCAGCGTGTAGTGCGTGCGCGTGGCAGCGATGAGTTCGCCATCGGTCGGCTCCGGCCCGAAGCTTTCGGCCGTAATCGTCACGTGCGAGCCGAGCGGGATGCCGTGGTCGTCCTGGAAGGTGCTGTCCGACAGCAGCGTGTGCGGCAGCGAGGCCCTGGCGACCTCGAAGGCCTGCGCCTCGTCGAAGGTCTCCATGGTTCCGTGGCCGATGCCCGCCATGCGGTCGAGCCAGTCGACCACCGCCGGCGTCAGTTGCAGGATCTCGGCCATGGACGGCGTGCGCTTGCGGGTGAACCACAGCGGGTGGTAGCAGGCAAAATCCGCCACCGTCGGGTAGCCGCCGAGCAGGTAGTCGGTGTCGTCGAGCATGTCGGATAGCCGCCGCAGGTACGACTTGTAGGCCGATGTGGCGTCGCCCGGCCGCAAGCGGACCATGTTGGTGCTCATCGCCTTGCGGTCTTCGCCGAAAGCCTTGGCGGCTTCGGGCGGCGCCTTGGCGAAGACCTCCGCCGCGCCCTTGCCGCTCAGGTTGTAGGCCATCGCGGCCCAGAACAGGCTGCTGTCGGCCCACTGCGCGACCACGCGCGACAGGCCTTTGCCCGGCTCTGGATAGAGCGACGGCAGCGGCGTGAGGTGTTCGAGCACATCGCAGATCAGCGCGGTGTCGCAGTAGATGTCCGCACCGATCTGCAGCACCGGCACCCGGCGATAACCGCCGGTGAGCGTCACATAGTCCGGCTTGGGCATGATCTGTGGAACGACCACCGACTTCCAGGTGAGCTTCTTGTAGCCCATGATCAGCCGGATCTTCTCGGAGAACGGCGAGGTCGCGTAGTGGTGGAAGATCAGTTCTGCCATGGAAATCCTTCGCGTTGCGTTGATTCAATGCGGCTGCGCGCGCGAAATGATCGCATCGAAATCGACCGATGAGCCAAGTGTTCCGAACGCATGGCCCCAATCACCGCCCAGGCGCGATGCGCAGAAAGCGCTGGTGACCTCGGCCGGCGCGGTCTGCGCCAGCAAGGCGGCCTGAACCGCCAGCGCCACATCCTGCGCCAGACGGCGCGCCTCGATTTCCGTGGCCATTGCCTCGATGCGCGCCGGCAAGGCATCGGCGAGGCGGTCGAGCGCCGCATCGGTGCCGCGTGCAGGCGCAAGTTCGTGTGTGATGGCTGCAACTGCATCGCCCTTGCGCAGGCCGCGCAGCAGATCGAGCGCCATGATGTTGCCAGCGCCTTCCCAGATGGAATTGAGCGGCATCTCGCGGTAGAGGCGCGCCATCACGCCTTCACCGCCCTCTTCCACATAGCCGTTGCCGCCAAGGCATTCCATCGCCTCTTGCGCCAGGAGGCTGCCGCGCTTGCAGATCCAGAACTTGGCCACCGGCGTGAGCAGTCGCGCCATCAGGCGTTCGTGTTCGTCGTCCTGCCGGTCGAAGGCCCGCGCGAGGCGGATCGCAAGCACCGTGGCCGCTTCGCTTTCGAGCGCCATGTCGGCCAGCACGTTCTTCATCAAAGGCTGGTCGATGAGCGGCTTGCCGAAGGCGCTGCGCTGCGCGGTGTGATTGAGCGCAAGGCTCAAGGCCTGCCGCATGAGCCCGCTGGTGCCGAGCGCGCAATCGAGCCGCGTCATCGTGCCCATTTCCAGGATCTGCGGTATGCCGCGACCTTCTTCGCCGACCAGCCATGCGCTCGCGCCACGGAACTCGACTTCGGAGCTCGCATTGGCCTTATTGCCGAGCTTGTCCTTCAGCCGCTGGATCTGGATCGCGTTACGGCTGCCGTCGTCGAGCACGCGCGGCAGGAAGAAGCACGACAGCCCGGCAGGCGCCTGCGCCAGCACCAGGAAGGCATCGCACATCGGCGCCGAGAAGAACCACTTGTGACCGGTGATCTCGTAGCGCTCACCCCACGCATCGCTGCCAACCCGAACTGCGCGGGTGGTGTTCGCGCGCACGTCCGAGCCGCCCTGCTTCTCGGTCATGCCCATGCCCATCGTCACGCCGGGCTTGTCGGACCATGGCTGGAGGTTCGGGTCGTACCAGAGGCTGGACAGCTTCGGCCCCCAGTCCGCGTGGATGGCAACATTGCCGCGCAAGGCGGGCGCCACCGCGTAGGTCATCGAGATCGGGCACAGGATGGACGACTCCAGCTCGGTGAACAGCATGAAGCCCGCCGCACGATGCACATGCGGCGACGGACCGGAGGCCGTCCATGCGGCGCCGTGCAGGCCGGAGCCCACCGCCGTCGACATCAGCGCGTGATAGCTCGGGTGAAACTCCACCTCGTCGATGCGCCGACCGAAGCGGTCGTGCGTGTGCAGCACCGGCGTGTGGATGTTCGCCAACCGCGCGTGCGTCTGCATCTCGGCAGACCCCAGCGCAGCGCCCAGGTGGCCCAGCGCGGCGGTGTGCAGTTGCGGCGCGTTGAACTTCAGCGCGTCACGCAGCGCCCGGTTGGTCTCGAAGAGGTTGTAGCCGGTCAGCGGAGCCGGCTGGTTGAAGACTTCGTGAGTCGCATCCATGGCCGGCCTCCGTGAGGTTTGTCAGATCAGCTTGACGAGCTGCTTGCCGAAGTTGCGGCCCTTCAGCAGGCCGAGGAAGGCTTCGGGCGCGGCCTCGATGCCTTGCGCGACCGATTCGCGCGGACGGAGCTTGCCGCTCGCCACCAACCCGCCGAGTTCGGCCAGCGCCTCTGGCCACACTTCCATGTGCTCGCTGACGATGAAGCCTTCGAGCTTGATGCGGTTGATGAGGAACAGCGACGGATTCGCGAGCGGCAGCGGCTGGCCGTCATAGCCCGCGATCATCCCGCACAGGGCCACGCGCGCGAAGGCGTTGGCACGCAGCAGAACCGCGTCGAAGATGTAGCCGCCGACGTTCTCGAAGTAGCCGTCGATGCCGTTCGGGCAGGCTTCCTTGAGCGCCGCGCTCATGCTCTTGACGTCGGGGTGCTGACGGTAGTCGATGCAGGCATCGAAGCCGAGTTCATCGGTCACGTACTTGCACTTGTCCGCTCCGCCTGCGATGCCCACCACGCGGCAGCCGCGTGCCTTGGCGAGCGCACCGAAGGCGCTGCCGACCGCGCCGCTGGCCGCGGTGATGACCAGCGTCTCGCCCGCCTTCGGGTTGATGATCTTCACGAGGCCGTACCAGGCGGTGACGCCGGGCATGCCGACCGCGCCGAGATAGTGCGACAGCGGGACATGCGTCGTGTCTACCTTGCGCAGCATGCCGGGTTGCGAGGCATCGACCACGCTGTATTCCTGCCAGCCACCGAAGCCGACGACCTTGTCGCCGACGGCGAACTTCGGGTGCTTGCTCTCGACGATCTCGCCGACCGTGCCGCCCTGCATCACCTGCCCGAGCGGCTGTGGCTGCGCGTAGCTCTTCGACTCGTTCATGCGGCCACGCATGTACGGGTCGAGACTCATGAAGTGATGGCGAACCAGAACCTGGTTGTCCTTGAGCGCGGGCGTCTCGCTGGTCACGAGCTTGAAGTTGCTGGCGACCGCTTCGCCTTCGGGGCGGTTGTCGAGGATCTGTTGCTTGTTGGTGGGCATGGAAATTCTCCGTGTCGGATTCAGTCGGTGGACGGCAGGCGCATTTCGTTGGCGCTCGCAGGGCCGGTGGGCAACCGGCGCTTCACGTACTTGAAGGTGCCGGTGGCGTGCGAACAGACGCGCTCCTGCGCGTCGTAGATCCTGGCTTCGGTGAACGCCATCGTCGCGGTGCGGTGCAGCAGCTTGCCGCGCACGATCAGCGGGCCGACCGCGGGCGCCATGAAGCTGGTCTTCATCTCGATCGTCACCACGCCGATCTCCGGCGTCTCGCTGCGCGCCGCAGCCGCCTGCGCGACGTCGAGCAGCGTCATGCATACCCCGCCGTGCGTCACCTCGAAGGTGTTGAGGTGCTCGGGTCTCGCGGTGAACTCAATCTCGGACTCGCCAGCCTCGAACTTCGTGATCTGGAAGCCGAGATGGCGCGCGAAGGGAATCTGGTCCGTGTAGGACCGCAAATTGATGGTCTTGCTGGAATCGGTCATCTCAAGCGCCAAGAACCACGCTCACGCCGCCGTCCACTGCGAGCCACTGGCCGGTGATGTGCTTGCCTGCATCGCTGGCGTACAGCAGCGTGATGCCTTTCAGGTCTTCGTCGTCGCCCAGCCGGCCGAGCGGCGCGTGCGAAGCCATCTTCTCCTCGCCGATCGATTTGATCAGGCCGGCGGCCATCTTCGTCATGAAGAAGCCCGGGCAGATGGCGTTGACGTTGATGCCGTACTTGCCCCATTCGGCCGCCAGCGTGTGCGTGAAGCCGATCACCGCGCTCTTGGAGGTGTTGTAGGCAATGGTCTGCATCTCGGGTGGGTTGCCGTTCAGGCCCGCGATGGAGGCGATGTTGATGATGCGCCCGCTCTTCTTCGGGATCATGTAGCTGCGCGCGATCTGCTGCGCGAGGATGAAATAGCCGCGCACGTTGAGGTTCATGACCTTGTCCCAGGCCTCGACCGGATGGTTCTCGGCCGGGGCACCCCAACTCGCCCCTGCGTTGTTGATCAGGATGTCGACCGCGCCCATGCGCTCCAGGGTTTCGTCCGCCAGCCGGCGCGTGTCTTCTTCCTTCGAGCAGTCGGCGGCAATCCAGCGCGCATCGATGCCGGCGGCCTGCAGCTCTGCGGCGGCCTGTTCGAGGTCGTCCGCCTTGCGCGAACTCAGCATGATCTTCGCGCCGGCCTCTCCGAGCGCGTGGGCCATCTGCAGCCCGAGGCCGCGCGATCCGCCGGTGACGAGCGCGACCTTGCCGGTCAGGTCGAAAAGATTCTGGATGCTTCTTGCAGTCATGGTGTCTCCAATCAAAATTTTGGCTCAGGCCCAACCCAGGGCGCCCGCGGAACCGGCTCTGCCGGGCCGCCGGGTGCGCCCCCTTGAGGGGGTAAGCGGCTACACGAAGTGAGCAAGCAACGGGGGTGTTTCATGTCTCGTAGTCGAGCACGGTGCGTGATTCGCGCAGGCCGCCGAGGACAGCCGACACTTCGACGTGCACCGGATGCTCCAGATAGGCCTGCAGCGCTGCCTTGTCGTCGAAGGCCGAGACGAGCACCACGTCCACGTTGGCCTCCAGGCCCTCGGTGCGAACCGCCGCTTCGAATTCGCGCATGCCGGGCACCAGGCCCTTGCAACTGTCGAGCTTGGCCTTGAACCTGGCCGCGTCGCCCGGATTCTTGAGCTTCCACATGACGATGTGTTTGATCATGGCTGCCCCTTGGCGTTACTTGTTCGAGAGGCGCGAGCGGACATAGATCAGTACGACGCCTACTGCGGCAACCACCGCGCCGGGCACGCCCATCGCCCATCCGAGCGCCTCGTTCTCACGTCCGGTCGCAATCCCAAGGATCAGGGTGAGCAAGCCGCCGTAGATCAGGATCCAGATCCATTTTTCCAGCGTGGCGTGCGGTTTGGTTGCGGTCATCAGAAAGCCTCCTCGGGCAGTGCGGCACAAGTCGGGTCACGCGACTCCACGACATTGAGCCACGCGCCGATCTTCGGCAATTCGTAGTTGAAGAAAAAGTCCGTTGCGCCGACGCGGCCCGCGGTGGCCGGCTGAGACTTCGCCGCATCGGCTTCGAGAGCACGATGCGCGACGTCGAGCCAGATCCACGCCAGAACCACATGACCGAAAGCCTGCATGTAGGGCACGGCATTGGCCAGCGCCTCCTGCGGGTTGCCGGTGGACCATGCGGCCTTCGTTGCGGATGACACGCGCTGCAGCGCGGCGCCGAGCGACTTGGCGTGTCCGGCCAGCGCGGGCTGCGCGGCGGCGCGCTGGATCGTATCCGCGATTCGCGCGCCGAGCAGCGTGAGGCCTCGCCCGTCTTCCATCAGCACCTTGCGGCCCAACAGGTCGGTGGCCTGGATGCCATGGGTGCCCTCGTGAATCATGTTCAGGCGGTTGTCGCGCCAGTACTGCTCCACCGGAAAGTCCCGCGTGTAGCCGTAGCCGCCATGAATCTGGATCGCCAGTGAATTGGCTTCGAGGCACCACTCGCTCGGCCAGCTCTTGGCGATCGGGGTCAGCACTTCCAGCAACAGCCGCGCGTCGTCGGCGGCTTCGGGCGAACCAGTCTTCTGCTCGTCGACCAGCCGGGCGCAGTAGAGCTCCAGCGCCAGCGCGCCTTCGCAATACGCCTTCTGCGCGAGCAGCATGCGGCGCACATCGCTGTGTTCGATGATGCGCACCTGCGGCTTCGCGGCATCCTTGCCTGCGGGCCCGACAGGACGGCCTTGCGGGCGCGCCTTCGCATATTCCAGCGAGGCGTGATAACCGGCCATGCCGAGCATTACTGCCGCGGTGCCGACGCCGATCCGCGCCTCGTTCATCATGTGGAACATGCAGTGCAGGCCCTTGCCCGGTTGGCCCACGAGGTAGCCGACCGCACCGCCCTTGCCGCCCACCGGGTACTTGCCTTCGCCGAAGTTGAGTAGCGTGTTCGTCGTGCCGCGCCAGCCGAGCTTGTGGTTGAGGCCCGCAAGCGCCACGTCATTGCGTTCGCCGGTCAGATTGCCCTGCGTATCAACCATGCGCTTGGGCACGATGAAAAGCGAAATCCCGCGCGTGCCCGGAACCAGCTTGCCGTTCTCGTCCGGGATCTTCGCCAGCACGATGTGCACGATGTTCTCGGTCAACTCGTGGTCGCCCGAGGAAATCCACATCTTGTTGCCCGTGAGCCGATAGCGCGGACCGAGCGGATCATCCTGGAAGTCCGCGCCGTCCGGCACAGCACGCGTCGCCACGTCGCTGAGGCTCGAACCGGCCTGCGGCTCCGACAGGCACATCGTGCCCGCCCAGCGGCCCGAGAACTCGTTCTTGGCAAAGACTTCCTTCTGCATTTCGGTGCCGTGCACCATCAGCAGGTTGGCGTTGCCGCTGGTCAGCATGTTCGAGCCGATGCTGACCGACGCCATTGCGAAGAAGCTGTTGGCCGCCGCCTGCACGGTGTACGGCAACTGCATCCCGCCAATGTCGTAGTCCTGCGCCGCGCTCATCATCCCCGAGTCCACGAACGCCTTGTGCGCATCGTGCGTGGCCTGCGGGAGGATCACCTTCTCGCCGTCGAAATGCGGCTCCTGGGTATCGACGGTTCGATTGAACGGCGCGTACTTCTCGCGCGCGATCCGCTCGCAGGTGTCGAGCACCGCATCGAAGGTCTCGCGCGAATGATCGGCAAAACGCTCACGCTCATTGAGCGACTCGGCATGAAGCCAGTCGTACAGAAGGAAATCAAGGGTAGGACGAAGGCTCATGGATTGTTCTCAGTACAACGGCCCAAAGACCAGAAACCCCGCGGAACCGGCTTAGCCGGGCCGCTGGGGTTGCCCCCGGTAGGGGGTGGAGAGCGACACGAAGTGCGCGAGCCTGGGGGCGAGTTAAAAGATCTCAAACACGCCGGCAGCGCCCATGCCGCCGCCGATGCACATCGTGACGACAGCCTTCTTCGCGCCGCGGCGCTTGCCTTCGATCAGCGCATGGCCCGTCAGACGCTGGCCGCTCACACCGTAGGGGTGGCCCACGGCGATCGCACCGCCGTTGACATTCAGGCGGTCAGCCGGAATGCCGAGCTTGTCGCGGCAGTAGATGACCTGCACCGCGAAGGCTTCGTTCAGTTCCCAGAGATCGATGTCGCTGACCTTCAGTCCCAGGCGCTTGAGCACCTTCGGCACCGCGAAGACCGGGCCAATGCCCATTTCGTCAGGCTCGCAGCCTGCAACCGCGAAGCCGAGAAAGCGGCCGAGAGGCTTCAGGCCCTTCTGCTCGGCGTACTTCTCGTCGACGACCACGCAGGCGCCACCGCCGTCTGAGAACTGGCTGGCGTTGCCCGCAGAGATCAGGCCGCCGGGCAGTGCCGAACGGATGCCACTGATGCCTTCCTTGGTGGTGCCGGCGCGGATGCCTTCGTCGTTCTCGACGGTGACTTCCTTGGTGCGCAGGCCCATCACCGGATCGGCCACGCCGGCAAGCACGGTGATCGGTGCGATCTCGGCCTTGAACAGGCCGGCTTCGAGCGCTGCGGTGGCCTTCTGCTGGCTGGCGGCACCGTACTCGTCCATCGCGTCGCGACCGATGTTGTAGCGCTTGGCGACCTGCTCGGCCGTCTGAAGCATGTTCCAGTAGATCTCGGGCTTGTGCTTGACCAGCCACGGATCGGCCAGCATGTGCTTGTTGGCCTCGTTCTGCACGCACGAGATGCTCTCGACGCCACCGGCGACGTAGACCTCGCCTTCGCCCGCGATGATGCGCTGGGCAGCGGTCGCGATGGTCTGCAGGCCCGACGAGCAGAAGCGATTGATGGTCATGCCCGACGTCGTGATCGGCAGGCCGGCGCGCAATGCGATCTGGCGTGCGATGTTCGAGCCGGTCGCGCCTTCGGGCGTCGCGCAGCCCATGATCACGTCGTCCACTTCGGCCGCATCGATGCCGGCGCGCTGAACTGCATGCTGTACCGCGTGGCCGCCGAGCGTGGCGCCGTGCGTCATGTTGAAGGAACCCTTCCAGCTCTTCGCGAGCGGCGTGCGGGCGGTGGAGACGATGACGGCGCTGGTCATGGTGTGGTCCTTTGAAGAAGAGGAATGTCGGTTACTGGGGCTGCGCGGTGTTGCGCAGCAACTGCTGATAGAAATTGATCGCTTCGCCGTAGTTCGAAATGGCGAGACGCTCATTGGTGCCGTGGAAGCGCGCGAGGTCCTCGCTCTTGACGCGGAACGGCGAGAAGCGATAGACCGCATCGCTCACGATGCTGAAGTGGCGCGAATCGGTGGCGGCAACCATGAGGCCCGGCGCGACGATGGCATCGGGAAAAGCCTGCCGCACAGAGCGCTCGATCGCGCGGTAGCCATCACCATCGGTCGGCGAGACCGGCGACGGCTCCGAGTTGCCCGGATATTGCTTGACCTGGATCGCGTCGTTGCCGAGCGCGCTCTTGAGGTGCGCTTCCACGCTGGCAATGGTGTCCCCCGGCAGGATGCGGAAGTTCACCGCAGCTTCGGCGCGGCCCGGCAGCACGTTGTCCTTGTTGCCGGCGCGCACGATGGTCAGCGCAGTGGTCGTGCGCAGCATCGCGTTGCTGCTGGGGCTCTTCTCGAGCTGGCTTTCCACGAGCGGGCCGGTCAGCCACAGGTTCGACAGCAGGACGCGATTGAGACCGTTCATCTCAGGCGCCAGCGTGCCGAACATCTGGCCCGCGATGCCCTTGATGCCGCCCGGCATCGGCTTCGATTCGAGGCGCGCGAGCGCGGCGCTCATCTGGCCGATCGCGCTGTGCGCAGGCGGCATCGACGAGTGACCGGGCGCGGTGTCCAGCGACAGGAAGAAGGTCGCATAGCCCTTCTCCGCAAGGCCGATCAGTGCGGAAGGCTGCGACAGGCCCGGCAGCACGCCGTCGAGCACCAGCAGGCCTTCGTCGAGCACCCAGTCGAGACGCACGCCGCGGGACTTGAGCAACTCGGCGATTGGCAGCGCGCCGCGCAGGCCGCTCACCTCTTCGTCGTCACCCATTACGAGGTAGATCGTCTGCGTCGGCTTGAAGCCGCTGCCGATGAGCTGCTCGATGGCTTCCATTTGCGCGAAGAGGTTTCCCTTGTTGTCGAGCGCGCCGCGGCCCCAGATGAAGCCGTCCTTGATCTCGCCGCTGAACGGGTCGACCGACCATGCCTTCTCCGTGCCGGGCGCAATGGGCACCATGTCCTGGTGCGCCATCAGCGCGACCGGCTTGGCCTTGGGGTCGGAACCGGTCCAGGTGTAGAGCAGCGCGTGCTGTCCGATCACTTCCTTCTTGAGGGTCGCATGGACCTTCGGGAACTGCTCGGCAAGGTACGCGTGCAGCTTGTCGAATTCCGCCGCGTTGCCGGCGGGATCGTCGAAGCTCGACACGGTGCGGAACTGGATCCCGCCCGAAAGCCGCTTGGCAGCGGCCTGGAGATCGATCGCAAGCGGCGGCGCAGGCGCCACCGCAACCTGCCGTGACGGCGTGCGCCAGGTCTTGACCGCCACCGCCGCGACCAGTGCCGCGATCACCAGCACCAGCGCAAGGAACACACGTTTCAGCATTCAAGCCATCCTTTTTTATCGCGCACAACCCAGCCCAGAGCACCCGCGGAACCGGCTTCGCCGGCCCGCTGGGTGCGCCCCCTTGACGAGGCAGGCGGCTACACGAAGTGAGCGAGCAACGGGGGTGGGCTTCATCTCAGCTGAACGACTTGCCTTCGGCGACCAGCTTCTGGATCAGCCCCGCAGGCTGCCAGAACTTCGCATCGTCGTGCGGGTTCTTAGCGAACCGCTTCATCGACTCGGCAACGTTGTAGAGGCCGACTTGCGATGCGTAGTGCATCGGGCCGCCGCGCCAGATCGGGAAGCCGTAGCCCGTCAGGTACACCATGTCGATGTCGCCCGACTTCGACGCGATGCCGTCTTCGAGGATGTGCGCGCCTTCGTTGACCAGCGAGTAGACCAGGCGCTGCACGATTTCCTCGTCGGAGATCTTGCGCGGCGTGATGCCCAGTTCCTTGCGGTGGTCCTCGATCATCTTGTTGACCAGATCCGACGGGATCGCATCGCGCTTGCCCGGCTTGTAGTCGTACCACCCTGCCCCGGTCTTCTGGCCGAAGCGGCCCAACTCACAAAGCTTGTCGGCGGTGCGGCTGTACTTCATGTCGGCGATTTCGGTGGCGCGGCGCTTGCGGATCGCCCAGCCGATGTCGTTGCCCGCGAGGTCGCCCATGCGGAACGGGCCCATCGCGAAGCCGAACTTCTCGATCGCCTTGTCCACTTGCTGCGGCGTGGCGCCTTCGTCGAGCAGGAAGCCCGCTTGCCGCGAGTACTGTTCGATCATGCGGTTGCCGATGAAGCCGTCGCACACGCCCGAAACCACGGCTGTCTTCTTGATTTTCTTGGCGATGCCCATCACGGTGGCGAGCACGTCCTTGGCGGTTTGCTTGCCGCGCACCACTTCGAGCAGCTTCATCACGTTGGCCGGGCTGAAGAAGTGCATGCCGACCACGTCCTGCGGACGCTTGGTGAAGGCGGCGATCTTGTCCACGTCGAGCGTGGAGGTGTTGGAAGCGAGGATCGCACCGGGCTTGATCACGCGGTCGAGCTCGGTGAAGACCTTTTCCTTGACGCCGAGTTCTTCGAACACAGCCTCGATGACGAGGTCGACATCCTTGAGGTCGTCATAGGACAGCGTGGTCTTGAGCAAGGCCATGCGTTGCTCGTACTTGTCCTGCTTGAGCTTGCCCTTCTTGACCTGCGCTTCGTAGTTCTTCTTGATGGTTGCGACGCCGCGGTCGAGCGCTTCCTGCTTCGTCTCGAGGATGGTGACCGGAATGCCGGCGTTCAGAAAGTTCATCGAGATGCCGCCGCCCATGGTGCCGGCGCCGATCACGCCAACCGACTTGACCGCACGCTGGGGCGTGTCGCCGGGCACGTCGGGGATGTGCGAGGCAGCGCGCTCGGCCATGAACAGGTGACGCAGCGCGATGGATTCAGGCGTGAACATCAGCGCGGTGAAGATGCGGCGTTCTTCGGCCATGCCATCGTCGAACTTCATCTTCGTGGCGGCCTGCACGGCATCGACGCACTTGAGCGGCGCCGGATAGTTCTTCGACATGCCGCCGACCATGTTGCGCGCGAACTGGAAGTACGCATCGCCTTGCGGGTGCTTGCACGGCAGGTTGCGAACCAGCGGCAATGCCTCGCCCGTCTTGCCGGCGACCGACTTCGCGAATTCCACTGCTTCGTCGAACAGCGATTCGGCCGAACCGGCGAGCTTGTCGAACAGCTTCTGGCCAGGCAGCGAAGCGAGCAGTTCGCTCTTGACCGGCTCGCCGCTGACGATCATGTTCAGCGCGGTTTCGACGCCGAGCACGCGCGGCAGACGCTGCGTGCCGCCTGCGCCGGGGATCAGGCCCAGCTTGACTTCAGGCAGTGCGACGTTGGTGCCCGGCGCGGCCACGCGGTAGTGGCAACCCAGCGACAGCTCCAGGCCGCCGCCCATGCAGACGGAGTGGATCGCGGCCACGATCGGCTTGGTCGATGCTTCGAGCGCGAGGATCACGCTGAGCAGATTGGGCTCCTGCAGCGCCTTGGGCGTGCCGAATTCCTTGATGTCCGCGCCACCCGAGAACGCCTTGCCGGCGCCAGTGATGACGATCGCCTTGACCGCGGGATCGTCGATGGCTTTGGAGAGACCGTCAGTGATACCGATGCGCGTCGAGAAACCGAGGCCATTGACCGGAGGGTTGGTCATGGTGATCACGGCGATATCGCCGAGCACTTTGTATTCAGCCGTCATGCTGCGTTCCTTTGGATTGGGAGAGGATCGAAAAACGGGGGTTCGAAGCACTCGCGCTTTAAAAAGCACGAGTGTTCTTTTTTGCGTGAAATTCTAGGCGTTTCGGAAGTCGCCGCAATGCCGTTCAGTCGCTACCGGGACAACTTTGGGCGTCCCTAGACTTCCAGCCATTCTTTGCGCGTGGCCCCATCGGCGCGCAGGCTGTCGGGCGTGCCGTCGAACACGATGCTGCCGTGGCCCATGACGAGCGCGCGGTCGGAGATCTGCATCGCAATCGTCAGTTTCTGCTCGATCAACAGCACCGAAATGCCCTTGTCCTTGAGGGTGCGCAGGTACTGCCCCACAAGCTCGACGATCTTCGGCGCAAGGCCTTCGGTGGGCTCGTCGATGATGATCAGATCCGGGTCGCCCATCAGGGTGCGGCATAGCGTGAGCATCTGCTGCTCGCCGCCCGAGAGAACGCCGGCTTCGGTGTGCTGGCGCTCCTTGAGGCGCGGGAACATGCCGTACATGTCGTCGAAGGACCAGCGGCTGCCCTTGCCAGAGCCTTTCTGTCCGAGCAGCAGGTTCTGGTGCACGGTGAGCTTCGGAAAGATGTCGCGGTTCTCTGGCACGTAGCCGATGCCGAGGTGCGCGATCTCGTATGCCTTGCGGCGGAGGATGTCCTTTTCCTTCCAATGCAGGGTGCCTTCGGCATGCACGAGGCCCATGATGGCCTTCGCGGTGGTCGAGCGGCCGGAGCCGTTCCGGCCCAGCAGAGCGACGATTTCGCCGGGGCGGACGTCAAACGAAACACCATGCAACACATGGCTCTTGCCGTAATAGGCCTGGATGTCTTGGAGTTTCAGCATGTCAATGTCCGGCACCTTGCGCGTCGGCAACCGCCGATCCGAGATAGGCCTCCTGCACGCGCGGATTGGCGCGCACCGCGGCCGGCGTGTCGAAGGCGATGACTTCGCCATAGACCACCACGGCAATCTTGTCGGCCAGGCCAAACACCACGCCCATGTCGTGCTCCACCGTGAGCAGCGTCTTTCCGACCGTCACCTGCTTGATGAGCGCGATGAAGTGCTGCGTCTCCGTCTTGCTCATGCCAGCCGTGGGCTCGTCGAGCAGGATCACGTCGGCACCACCGGCGATGGTCACGCCGATCTCCAGCGCACGCTGTTCCGCATAGGTGAGGTTCACCGCGAGCACGTCGCGCTTCTTGCCGAGGCCGACCTGCTGGATCAGCTCTTCGGTCCGCGCGTTCGCATCGTCGAGGTTCGACAGGAAGCGCAGGAAGGTGTAGCGGTAGCCAAGGCTCCACAGCACACCGCAGCGCAGGTTCTCGAACACGCTGAGCTTCGGGAAGATGTTCGTGATCTGGAAGCTGCGCGACAGGCCCAGCCGGTTGATCTCGAATGGCCGCATGCCGTCGATGCGCTTGCCATTCAGCAGCACTTCGCCGCTCGTGGGTGCGAGCCGGCCGCTGATCAGGTTGAACAGCGTGGACTTGCCCGCGCCGTTCGGCCCGATGATCGCGATGCGATCGCCGGCCTCGATGGCGAGGTCCACGCCGCGAATGATCTCCGTCTTGCCGAAGCTCTTGCGCAGGCCCTTGAGTTCGATGGCGTGCGTCTTGTTCTGAACTGCGCTCATGCCAGTTCCCTCCTCTTGATCTCGGCTTCGATTTCCTCCTGCGCATGCCCCCAGACACGCACGAAGCGGCGGCGGACCACTTCCAGCAGGCCCAGGCCGATCAGGAGGACCACCGTCGCGCTGAACCAGCTCATGAACGACGAGGTGTCGAGCGTCACGCCCATGAATTCCACCTTCGGTCCGAGGGCCGAGTTGAGCTGGATGTGATAGATCATCTCAATGATCGCTGCGGCGCCGATCACCAGCGGAATCGCGGTCAGCACCAGCCCGCCGTACAAGCCCCAGAAGCGCTTGAACTTGCCGAACTTCGCGACACGAAGGTTCATCATGATCAGGCTCGCGATGCCGCCCGGCGCGAACATCACCATGAACACGAACACCAGCCCGAAGTAGAGCTGCCAGGCTTTGGTGAGCTCCGACAGCAGCACTGCGGCGAACACCAGCAGCACCGCGCCGATGATCGGCCCGAAGAAGAAGATCGCGCCGCCGAGGAATGTAAACAGCAGGTAGCTGCCCGAGCGGAAGGCGTTGAGGCTGTCCGCCGCATTCACGATCTCGAAGTTGATCGCCGCGAGGCCACCGCCGATGCCGGCGAAGAAGCCCGCGATGATGAAGGCGAAGTAGCGCACGCGCTGCGTGTTGTAGCCGATGAACTCCACGCGCTCCGGGTTGTCGCGCACGGCATTCAGGATGCGTCCGAGCGGCGTGCCGGTGAAGGCATACATCAGCCCGGTGCAGATGAAGCAGTACACCGCGATCAGGTAATAAACCTGGTTCTGCGGGCCGAAGGTGATGCCGAAGAAGGGCTTGCCGTAGACGCGGTCGGTGGTCACGCCGCCCTCGCCGCCGAAGAAGCCGGGGAACATCAGCGCCATCGAGGCGACGAGTTCGCCGATGCCCAGCGTGATCATCGCGAAGGTGGTGCCCGACTTCTTGGTGGTGACGTATCCGAACAGGATCGCGAAGAACATGCCCGCGAGGCCACCCACGATGGGGATCACAACCAGAGGGATCGGCCAGCCGCCCTTGCCTGCGAGGTTCATCGCATGGATCGCGATGAACGAACCGAGGCCGACATAGACCGCGTGTCCGAAGCTGAGCATGCCGCCCTGTCCGAGCAGGATGTTGTAGCTCAGGCAGATGATGATGAGATAGCCCATCTGCGAGAGCATCGTGAGCGCGAGACTGCTCTTGAAGATCATCGGCGCGACGATCAGCACGATCGCGAACAGCGTCCAGATGAAGATGCGCCCGAGGTTCCAGGGCTTGAAGCGGTAGTACGCGGGAGAGGTCGTCATGGTGCTCATGGGTCAGTCTTCGCGTGTGCCCAGAAGGCCCTTGGGCCTGAAGATCAGGATCAGGACGAGGAACAAGTAAGGAAGGATCGGCGCGACCTGCGAGATCGTGAGGTTCAGTAGCGGATAGCCGAAAGTGCTTTCGTTCACCGCGAAGCCGATGGCTCGCAGCCCTGTCGCCATCGATTGGTCAAGCGCCACCGCGAAGGTCTGCACGATGCCGATCAGCAGCGACGCGAGGAACGCACCCGCCAGCGAGCCGAGCCCGCCCACGACGACCACAACGAAGATGATCGAGCCGACCGATGCCGCCATCGCGGGTTCGGTCACGTAGGTGTTGCCGCCAACCACACCAGCGAGACCCGCGAGCGCGGCACCACCGCCGAACACCAGCATGAAGACGCGCGGCACGTTGTGGCCCAGCGCTTCGACCATCTCCGGATGCTTGAGCGCCGCCTGGATCACGAGGCCGATGCGCGTGCGCGTCAGCAGCAGCCACACCGACAGCAGCATCAGCAGCGCGACCAGCATGATGAAGGAACGAGACTTGGGGAACTGCGTGCCGAACAGCGTGAAGAGCGGCCCCTGCAGTTGCGTCGGAAGCCCGTAGGGCACGGTGGAGCGGCCCCAGACCAGCTGCACCACTTCAAGAATCAGGAACGACAGACCGAAGGTCACCAGCAGCTCGGGCACATGGCCGTACTTGTGCACGCGGCGCAGGCTGTAGCGCTCGAAAGCGGCCCCCATGGCGCCGACCAGCAGCGGCGCGATGAACAGCGCCGGCCAGAATCCGACGACGCCGGAGATGGTGTAGGCCAGGTAGGCCCCAAGCATGTAGAAGCTGGTGTGCGCAAAGTTGAGCACGCCCATCATGCTGAAGATCAGCGTCAGGCCAGAGCTCAGCATGAACAACAGCAAGCCGTAGCTCACGCCGTTGAGCAGCGAGATGACGAAGAATTCGACTGTCATCGATCGTTAGGTCACGTTGAAAAAGAAAGAGGCCCGAGTGTTGAAGTCGGGCCTCGACCGGTCAAGCTGCCTGAAGTGGTATCAGGAGCTCGGACGCTTCATCTCGCACGTCGTCGGCGTGCTTGCGACATACGGCTCGTAGTACTTCACCGGAACGAAGGTGTAGCCGGTGCCTTCCTGGTCGATCGGGTACTTGCCGCCGGCCTTTTCCCACTTCGCGATGTAGAGGCCCTGCTGAAGCTGGTGGTCGGTCTTGCGCATCTCGACGTCACCGTTGAAGCTCTTGAAGCGCATGCCTTCGAGCACCGGCGCGACCTTGACCGGATCGGTGGACTTGGCCTTGGCGAAGGCGTCGCTCAGCATCGTCAGTGCGGTATAGGCCGACTGCGTGTAGAGGTCTTCCTTGAACTTCTTGTTGAACTCGTTGCTCAGGCGCTCGATCTCGCCGCCCATGTTGGAGTGGCCGTACGCAACCTGATACACCTTGCCTGCCGAGGCAGCACCCATGGCGGTCGGCGTGCCGCTCACGCTGCCGTAGTAGGTGAAGAACTTGACGTTGTTCATGCCGGCGTCGTTGGCCGCCTTGATCAGCAGCGCCAAGTCGGAACCCCAGTTGCCGGTGATGACGGTGTCCGCGCCCGATGCCTTGATCTTGGCCACGTACGGCGCGAAGTCGCGCACCTGTGCCAGCGGGTGGAGGTCTTCCCCGACGATCTGGATGTCAGGACGCTTGCGCGCGAGGTTTTCCTTCGCGTACTTGGCGACCTGCACACCGTGCGAGTAGTTCTGGTTGAGCAGGTAGACCTTCTTGATGTCCGGCTGGTCCTTCATGAAGGTGGTCATTGCTTCCATCTTCATGGACGTGTCGGCATCGAGGCGGAAGTGCCAGTAGCTGCACTTGCTGTTGGTCAGGTCAGGGTCGACCGCCGCGTAGTTGATGTAGAGCGCTTCCTTGCCCGGGTTGCGGGCGTTGTTCTTCTCCAGCGCGTCGATGATCGCCAGCGCCGCGCCCGAGCCGTTGCCCTGCAGCACGTAGCGTGCACCCTGGTCCATCGCCGAGCGCAGTGCGCTGGTGGTTTCCTGCGGGCTCAGCTTGTTGTCGATGCCGATGATCTCGAACTTGACGCCGGCGGCGTTCTTCTTGTTGAACTCCTCAGTCAGGAACTGATAGGTCTTCAACTGGTTGGTGCCGACCGCGGCCATCAGACCCGAAAGCGGGTCGAGCCAGGCGACTTTCACCGTTTCTCCCTTCTGTGCGAGGGCACCGGTGGCGCAAGCCGCAAGCACGGCCGCGGTTGCGAATTTCAGAGCGAACTTCATTGCGTGTGTCTCCTGGTCAGCTGTCGAAATGCGGGACGAGATTACAAGTGTTTGGAACCTCGCCCGTCAGGGAATGCCCGTAAGGAAATTGCCGCCGGGCCGGTTTCTATCACCCAGGCGACAGAGCGCCTCCAGTTGGTGCTACCCGGCGGTAGAAATCCGGCTCAAACGCCGGGAAGTTTGTAGTCGCGCAGCAGGTCTCGCAGCCGGGTCTTGAGTATTTTTCCGGTCGCGCCGAGGGGGATGGCGTCGACGAAGACCACGTCGTCCGGGATCTGCCATTTGGCCGTCTTGCCCTGGTAGAAGGCGAGCAGTTCGTCGCGCGTGACTTCGCCACCGGGTTTCTTCACGACCACCACGATCGGCCGCTCGTCCCACTTGGGATGGAACACGCCGATGCACGCTGCCATTGCGACCGCCGGATGGGCGACGGCGATGTTCTCGATGTCGATGGAGCTGATCCATTCGCCACCGGACTTGATGACGTCCTTGCTGCGATCGGTGATCTGCAGGAAACCGTCGGCGTCGATGGTCGCGACGTCTCCGGTTGGGAACCAGCCCCGTCCGTTTTCGTCATTGACCAGCGGATTGCCGCCCTCGCCCTTGAAGTATTCCTTGACGACCCACGGCCCCTTGACCAGCAGGTCGCCGTAGGCCTTGCCGTCCCATGGCAGGTCCTTGCCGTCGGCATCGACGATCTTCATGTCCACCCCGAAGATCGCGCGACCCTGCTTCATGCGGATCGCGGTCTGCTCTTCGGGCGACATCTCGAGGTGCTTGTTCTTCAGCGTGCACAGGGTGCCGAGCGGCGACATCTCTGTCATGCCCCATGCGTGCAGCACCTCGACACCGTACTGTTGCTGGAAGGCGTTGATCATGGCCGGCGGGCAGGCGGAGCCGCCAATCACGGTGCGCTTGAGCGTCGAGAAGCGCAGTCCGTTGGCCTGCAGGTGGCCCAGCAGCATCTGCCACACGGTCGGCACGCCAGCGGCGAAGCTGACTTTCTCGGCTTCGATCAGTTCATAGACCGACTTGCCGTCGAGCGCCGGGCCCGGGAACACGACCTTGGCGCCGACCAGCGCGGCCGAGTATGGAATGCCCCAGGCGTTGACATGGAACATCGGCACCACCGGCAGCACCGAATCACGCGCGGACAGCGTCATCACGTCAGGCAAGGCGGCCGCATAAGCATGCAGCAAGGTCGAGCGATGGCTGTACAGCGCCGCCTTCGGGTTGCCCGTGGTGCCGCTCGTGTAGCACATGCTTGACGCCGAGTTCTCGTCGAAGCTCGGCCAGGCATAGTCGGTGGAGCGCTGGCCCATCCAGGCTTCGTAGCTCACCAGATTGGGGATGCCGCTGTCGGCCGGCAGCTTGTCGGTGTCGCACAGCGCGATCCACTTCTTCACCGTGGGGCACCTGGCATGCACTGCCTGCACCAGCGGCAGGAAGGTCATGTCGAAGCAGAGGATCTGGTCTTCGGCATGGTTCGCGATCCACGCGATCTGGTCCGGGTGCAGCCGCGGGTTGATGGTGTGCAGGACGCGGCCGGAGCCGCTCACGCCGTAGTACAGCTCCAGGTGGCGATAGCCGTTCCAGGCCAACGTCGCAACACGATCGCTGAACAGAAGCTGTTCGTCGTCAAGCGCATTGGCCACCTGCCGCGAACGCGCGGCGATCTGGCGCCACGTGGTGCGGTGGATGTCGCCTTCCACCCTGCGCGAGACGATTTCGGCGTCGCCGTGGTGGCGCTCGGCGAACTCGATCAGCGACGAGATCAGCAACGGTTGGTCCTGCATCAAACCCAGCATCTAATGGCTCCTTTTCAAACGGGCTTTGGTCTTTGGTATTCGGGCCCGAGGTTGGCCCACCGGGACGCCGCACACAATGACAGAAACCCGCAGTCTGTGAGCGCCGCTCCGATGGTCAGGGCGCCGTGTTCTGCAACTGCGTCCCGCTGGCATCGAAGACGATCTGACGCGGCCAGTTGGGCCAGGTCACGCCCAGTCCGGGGTGATTGGGGTCGCCGGTGCGGGCGAAGGCGGCCAGGCTGCCGATCATCGCGTCCGACAGCGCCTCGCGGCCCGGCTTGTTCGCCGTGCCGTACGCGAACGAAAGCACGTTGGTGCCGAAGTTGTGGAAGAAGAACACGGTGTCCAGCCCGTGCGTGGCGCCGTAGACGGTGTTGAAAGGCGCCGGTTCCTCGTTCCAGTCGAAGCGGTAGTACCAGGTCTTCGTCGGCAACTGCGCGGCGACCGAGTCGATCTGGGTCGACAGGCCGTTGATGAAGATCGAGTTCGTGACCAGGTCCGACACGGCCTTCCATCCCGTCGTCGGGGTGTCGACCGGGAGGTAGGCGGAACTGATGAGGTCGGCCTCGGTCAGGCTCGTGGGCGCGTCGGGGTTGAAGTTGTATTGCAGGCCGAAACGGTCGTAGTCGCTCAGCCTGAAGCCCGAGATGCCGTTGGCCATGTAGAGGCCGAACAGCCCGGCGAACAGCGTTCCTTCATCCTTGGTGTTGCCGACGATCATGGGCACCTTGTTGAAGGTGCCGCCGGCCACGACGGAACGCGAGTTCACCGGCAGGATGTTGCCGTCCTCGATCGGCGCCGGCGCGTTACCCAGTTGGGGGTTCGCCAGCATGATCGTCAGGAGCTTGTCTGCCGGCAGGCCGCGCAGATAGGCCGCCACCTGCTCGTTGGTCTGCGTCGACAGCCAGGCGTTCGCCGAGGTGGTGTCGGTGGCCTTGCCGTCCGCGATGACGATCGCGTTGACCAGCCCCTTCGCATAGTTCTGCGCGGTGGCGCGCGGCGAGAAGGCGATGCCGCCGCTCAGCGCGACAGCCTTGTGCAGCAGGCCGGTCGACGCGGGTGAAGTCACCAGCGCCCAGGTGTTGACCGCGCCTGCCGACTGCCCCATCACCGTCACGCTGCCCGGATCGCCGCCGAAAGCGTCGATGTTGTCGCGGATGAACTTCAACGCCTGGATCTGGTCGAGCAGCGCAAAGTTGCCCGAGTCGTTTTTCGGGTCACCGGTCTTGAGCTGCGGCAGGTCGAACCAGCCCAGAAAGCCGACGCGGTAGTTGACGGTCACGACCACCGCGTTGGCCCGCTTGGCCAATTGGGCGCCGTCGTAGCTCGGGTCGGCCGAGTAGCCGGAGATGTTGCTTCCGCCGTAGATGAAGGCGATCACCGGCAGGCTGGCATCCTTGCCGGCAGGTCGCCAGATGTTGAGCGTCAGGCAGTCCTCATTGCCCACCGGCTTGCCGAAGCCTTCCCGCACGGCCAGCCCATAGGGAGCGTCGTTGGGCGCGGGGCTGAAGTAGCGTCCGCCCTGCGCGCAGCCATGGCCGAACTGCGCTGCAGAGCGCACGCCATCCCAGGCGACCGGATCGACCGGTGGTGCCCACCGCAGGTTTCCGACCGGCGGCTGCGCAAACGGCACGCCCTTCCACGAATAGGTGCCCGAGCCGGCGCTGTCATCCACGCCCTCGATCTTTCCGGCCTTGGTCTGGCGAATCATGGGGTTCTCCTGCGCGACGACTGGCGGGGAAGAAGAAGCAGGTGGCGGGGTCGCCTGCGAGGGCGCACTGGGAAACCACCCCGATGACCCTCCCCCGCCGCAAGCCGAGAGCGCGGCGCAGGCTGTCGCGGCAGCGAGCATTCTGGCGATGAACTTCGTCGGGCTCCACCACAGTGCCCCTTGGCTTTGCGCCGTTTCCACCTTTTGCATCTGTCATGTCTCCATACCGGGTTATTCGGAATGCCTGCACCGGCGCTCGGCGCCGATACTGGTCGCCCCACTCGGCGGCCTGGAAAATTCTGGATTCGCCCGCCGTTTTCATCGCTATCGCAAGCGAGCCAAATCAATGACTTTTGAAGCCGCCCAGCCCCACCGACCGCGACGCCGCCCAGGCTGCATGCCGCAGCCTGAGCTGCGCACCAGCGCGGCGACATGGCTCGAAGGGGTGCTGTCGGTGTTCGAGGACGAAGGGCTCGATGTGCCCTGGCTCATGCGCGGCGCCCACTTCGACCCCGATTCGCTGCATCAGCAGAACGCTCGCATTCCGGTCGACGAGATCACCACGCTGTGGCAATTGGCGATCGCGCAGGGCAAGCCGACGCTGGGGCTGAGCCGCGAACTTGCCGCCAGCCACAGCAAGCTCGGTACGGTGGGCCATGCGATGGCCTGCTGCGCCGACCTTGGCACGGCGTACGGGCTGGTCACCCGGTACATGCCGGTCATCTCCGACGCCACGGTCTTTGCGGTGCAAGGCGAAGCGCGCGGCGCCTGGGTGGCCATCGAGCACATCGGTGGACGGCTGCCGATTCCGCGCCAGCGCGTGGAACACGCACTGCTCACGACCCTCATGCAAAGCAGCTGGCTGACCCGCCGCGAGCTGCAGCCCCTGGCCGTGGAACTCGCATTCCCCGCGCCCGCCGACGAACGCCCGCATCGGGACGCGTTCGGCTGCCCGGTGCGTTTCAATGCACGCGCCAACCGCATGCTGATCGCCAGCGAAGACCTTGCACTTCCGCTCCCCACGCATCACCCCGCGCTCGCGGAGATGCAGTTGCAGCTCCTCGAAGACCAACTCGACCAGTTGGGTCAGACCACCGCCAGCGCGCAGGTGTGCGCCGAGATTGCGCGTCGCCTGCCGCATGGCGAGCCCCGCCGGCAGGACGTCGCCGCGGGCCTGGGCCTGGCCGAGCGCACACTGCAGCGCCGGCTGCAGGAAGAAGCGGTGTCCTACCAGTCCCTGCTCGATCGCACGCGACGGGAGCTCGCGCAGCAATACCTTGCGCAGGAACGGCACACACTGACTGATGTGGCCGAACTGCTCGGATTCGTCGACAGCAGCAACTTCTTCCGCGCCTGCAAGCGCTGGTTCGGGCTGCCGCCGGCGCAATACCGTTCGCGGCTGTGGCGCGAAGGCGACGCCGCCAATGCGCCGGCGCTGCGGTCCGTGCCGACCGTCAACTGAGCCCACGGCTTGGGGGGGCCGAGCCCCCCTGCGGCCAGGGGTCTCGCGCTCTGCCGGACAATCGCCCCATGACGCCCACGAGCCTCCTTGCCGAACATGAAGACGCCGATACCGGACGCGTCGCCGATCTGGGCCTCCGATGGGTCGAGGGTTTCTCGGCGCTGGGGCCGAGCTTCTTTACCGAACTGCGCCCCACTCCCCTGAGCGGAGAGCCCTACTGGGTCGGCCAAAGCGACAAAGTGGCGCATCTCTTGGGCTTGCCTGCAACGTGGCGCACCGATGCGGCATTGCAGGCGCTCACCGGCAACACCCTCATCGCTGGAACGCGGCCGCTCGCCACTGTCTACAGCGGACACCAGTTCGGCGTGTGGGCCGGCCAGTTGGGCGACGGCCGCGCCATTCTTCTGGGCGAAACGGAATCCGGCCTGGAAGTGCAGCTCAAGGGCAGCGGCCTGACCCCCTATTCGCGCATGGGCGACGGGCGGGCAGTCTTGCGCTCCAGCATCCGCGAATTCCTGTGCAGCGAGGCGATGCACGCGCTGGGCATCCCCACCACCCGCGCGCTGTGCGTCACCGGCTCGGACGCCCCGGTGCGGCGCGAGGAGATCGAGACCGCGGCCGTCGTGACCCGGGTCGCGCCGAGCTTCATCCGCTTCGGCCATTTCGAGCACTTCGCTGCCCGCGAGCGCGATGAGGAATTGCGCGCGCTGGCCGACCACGTGATCGACCGCTACTACCCCGCCTGCAGCAGCACCGCTCGCTTCAACGGCAACATCTACGCCGCGCTGCTCGAAGCGGTGAGCGAGCGCACAGCGGCGCTGCTCGCGCAGTGGCAGGCCGTCGGCTTCTGCCATGGCGTGATGAACACCGACAACATGAGCATCCTCGGGCTCACCATCGACTACGGGCCCTTCCAGTTTCTCGATGGCTTCGACCCGCGGCATATCTGCAATCACAGCGACACCTCCGGCCGCTATGCGTACAACCAGCAGCCGAACGTGGCGTATTGGAATCTCTTCTGCCTCGCGCAGGCGCTGCTGCCGCTGATAGGCGACCAGGAAATCGCGGTCGCCGCGCTGGAGTCGTACAAGACCGTCTTCCCGGAGCAATACGAGGCGCGCATGCGGGCAAAACTCGGGCTCACGGACCGTGCCGAGTCTGACCGTGGCCTGATCGAGCAACTGCTCAAGCTGCTGGCACAGGAACAGGTCGACTACACGATCTTCTGGCGGCGCCTGTCCCGCTACATGGCCGGCGACAATCCGGACACCGTGCGCGACCTCTTCATCGACCGCGACGGGTTCGACACATGGTTGCAATCCCTTACCGAACGCCATGCCAAGATTCCGTCGGCGAAAGCCGCCGACCTGATGCTCGCCAGCAATCCGAAATTCGTGCTCCGGAACCATCTGGGCCAGCAAGCCATCGAAGCGTCGCAGCGCAAGGACCATTCCGGCGTCGCCACCTTGCTCGCGCTGCTTGAATCCCCATTTGAAGAGCACGCCGGCCACGACGACTTTGCCGGATTCCCGCCCGACTGGGCTTCAACGATCGAAATCAGCTGTTCATCATGACTGCACCCACCCAGAAGACCGATGCCGAATGGCAAACCATCCTCGCCGAGAAAGGTGCCGAGCGCGCTGCGTTCGAGGTCACGCGCCATGCCGCGACCGAACGCCCCTTTACCGGCAAATATGAAACGCACTGGGACGACGGCACCTACCACTGCATCTGCTGCGGCGCGAAGCTGTTCGAATCGTCTACCAAGTTCGACGCCGGCTGCGGGTGGCCCAGCTTCTCGAAAGAGGCCGTGCCCGGCGCGATCCGCAATGTGGTCGACCGTTCGCACGGCATGGTGCGCACCGAGAACCGATGCGCCAACTGCGACGCCCATCTCGGACACGTCTTTCCGGACGGCCCGACCGAGACCGGCCTGCGCTACTGCATGAATTCGGCCGCGCTGGATTTCCAGAAGCGTGACTGAACGGACACCATGAAGCTGATCCTCGACTTCTTCCCGATCCTGCTCTTCTTCGGGGCGTTCAAGCTTTTCGACATCTACACCGCGACTGCCGTGCTCATGGCCGGCACCGTCGTGCAGATGACGATCATCTGGCTCCGCGAGCGCCAGTTGCTGCCCATGCAGAAGGCCACGCTGGTGCTGATCCTGCTGTTCGGATCGCTGACGCTCGTCCTGCACGACGATCGCTTCATCAAGTGGAAGCCGACGGTGCTTTACGGCGCGATGGCAGTTGCGCTTGCAGTCGCGCTATGGGTCTTCAAGAAGAACTTCCTGAAGATGCTGCTCGGGACCCAGCTTGACCTGCCGGCACACATCTGGGGTCGGCTCAACGTGGCGTGGGTCGCCTACTGCGTGTTCATGGCGGCGCTCAACGGCTACGTGGCGGCGTACTTCAGCACCGAGGCATGGGTCAACTTCAAGCTCTGGGGGTACGTGTTCCCGATTGTCTTCCTGGTCGCTCAGGGGCTGTACATCTCCCCGTATCTCAAGTCCGACGAGCCGGCTGCATGACACCCCCCACCTCGCGAGATCTCGAAGCGCGGCTGCGTGAAGCGCTCGATCCATCGATGCTCGAAGTCATCGACGAAAGCGCTTCGCACGCCGGGCATTCGGGCGCCAATGCCGAGGGCTACGGCACGCATTTCCGGGTGCGCATCGCCTCGCCGCAGTTCGCCGGGAAGTCCCGCGTGGCGCGTCATCGGCTTGTGTATGATGCGCTGCAGCTTTTCATCGCACAGGGTCTTCACGCGATTGCCATCGAAACGTTTTAAGCCGCTTTTGATCGCACCCCGGCCGTAGTCCTTGCGGCGAAAAACTCCCCTCCCTTTTCATCCAGCGCTTTTTTCACCTGCGCCCAAGGCGCGTCTACCTCCACGACCGAGGCTCCCAACATGAAGAAACATATCCTGCACGCTCTCGCAGCCGCCGTACTCGTCGGCGCGGTTCCCGTTGCCGCCTTTGCGCAGAACGCTGCCATCGTCAACGGCAAGCCGGTGCCGAAGGCGCGCATGGACGTGCTGGCCCAGCAGCTCGCTGCCGCTGGCCGCCCCGTCACGCCCGAGATGCAAGACCAGCTGCGCGAGGAAGTCATCGCCCGTGAAGTGTTCATGCAGGAAGCGCAGAAGCAAGGTCTGGACGCCACGGACGACTACAAGAACCAGCTCGAACTCGCCCGCCAGGCGATTCTGATCCGCCAGCTGTTCGAGAACTATCGCAAGACCAACCCCGTGTCGGACGCCGACGCCAAGGCCGAGTACGACAAGTTCGTCGCAGCCAACAGTGGCAAGGAATTCAAGGCCCGTCACATCCTCGTCGAGACCGAAGACCAGGCCAAGAAGATCATTGCCGACCTGAAGAAGGGCGCCAAGTTCGAAGACATCGCCAAGAAGCAGAGCAAGGACCCGGGTTCGGGCGCCAACGGTGGCGATCTCGACTGGGCGTCGCCGTCGAGCTTCGTGCCCGAGTTCTCGGAAGCGATGGTCAAGCTCAACAAGGGCGAGATGACGCAGACCCCGGTCAAGTCGCAGTTCGGCTATCACATCATCCGCGTCGACGACATCCGCCAGGCGCAACTGCCGAAGTTCGAGGAAGTGAAGCCGCAGATCGTGCAGCAACTGCAACAGCAGCGTCTGCAGAAGTACCAGGAAGACCTGCGCGCGAAGGCGAAGGTCGAATAAGCCGGAACTCCGGCAACGAAAAAGCGGCCGACGGGCCGCTTTTTTTGCGTCGCGCAGTCGACTCAGCCCCAGATGACGGAGCGCATCGAGATCGATGCCGACTGGAAGTTCGTGTTGAAAAAGCGCGGCGTTTCGCTTGCTTCCACGGCCGCGGCAGCGTAGAGGAGCGGCAGATAGTGTTCGTGGGTCGGATGCGCCTGCGCGGCCACGGCCCCAAGACTCTTGAAGTCGGCCAGCGCACTGAGCTGACGATTCTTCAGTTGCTCGGCAACGGCTCGATCGAACTCGATCGCCCAGTCATACGCTTGGTTGGCAGCCGCGTCCCGCTGCGTCGCGCGCAGGTTGTGCACGATGTTGCCGCTGCCGACGATCAGCACCCCGCGCTCGCGCAAGACCTTCAGTTGCTGTCCCAGCTGGAAGTGTTCGCGCGGCGCCCTGCTGTAGTGCATGCTGAGCTGCAAGACGGGAATATCGGCCCGGGGAAACATCGGCTTCAGCACCGACCAGGTGCCGTGGTCGAAGCCCCATTCACTCGTGTCGATGCCCAGCGGCGTACCGCTCATGGGCTGACGCACGATCCGGGCAATATCGCCGGCGGCCACCGGTGCGCCCGGTGCGGGGTACTGCTGGTCGAACAGCGCCTGAGGAAATCCACCGAAGTCGTGAATGGTCTTCGGCTTCTCCATGCCCGTCAGATACCAGCCGCCGCGCGTCAGCCAATGGGCCGAGACGCACAGTATGAGCTGTGGTTGCGGGAACTGGGCGCCGAACTCGGCGCCGAGCGCCTGCCAGTTGCGTCGATAGTCGTTGTCGCCGATGGCATTCATCGGGCTCCCGTGCCCGACGAACAGCACCGGCATGCGCGGCGACTTCTTCAGCGACCGGAAGGCCTCCGCCGCGTTGGAAAACGGTGTCAGGCCGGCCAAGACACCGCCGAAAACGCCTGCTTGCTGCAGGACGGTCCGGCGGCGGATCATCCCACCCACTTGCGCGCGTTGCGCCAGATGCGCATCCACGGGCTGAGCTCGCTCTTGTCGCCCGAAGTCCAGCTCATCTGGATGTTGCGGAAGACGCGCTCCGGATGCGGCATCAGCGCGGTGAAGCGGCCATCGGGGGTCGTCACAGAGGTCAGGCCGCCGGCACTGCCGTTGGGGTTGAACGGGTAGCGTTCAGTCGCTTGACCGAGGTTGTCGACGTAACGCATTGCAGCGATCGCCTTTGCCGGATCGCCGCGATGCCGGAAGTTGGCATAGCCCTCGCCGTGCGCCACCGCGATCGGCAGCCGGCTGCCAGCCATGCCGGCGAAGAAGAGACTCGGCGAATCCAGCACTTCGACCATCGACAGGCGTGCCTCGAAGCGCTCGCTCTGGTTGGTGGTGAAGCGCGGCCAGGCTTCGGCGCCCGGGATGATGTCGGCCAGCTCGGCGAACATCTGGCAGCCATTGCACACGCCCAGTCCGAACGTATCGCTGCGTCCGAAGAAGCCCTTGAACTGCTCGGCCAGACGTGGATTGAAAGTGATGCTGCGCGCCCAGCCGATGCCGGCGCCCAGCGTGTCGCCGTAGCTGAAGCCGCCACAAGCCACCACGCCCTTGAAGTTCGCGAGGTCCGCCCTGCCCGTCTGCAGATCGGTCATGTGGACGTCGAAGGCCTCGAAACCCGCCTCGGTGAAGGCATAGGCCATCTCGATGTGCGAATTGACGCCCTGCTCGCGCAGGATCGCGACCTTCGGCCGCGCGAGATTCAGGAACGGCGCAGCGACGTTCTCGAGAACACCGTCGGCCAGATGCACATGCATGCCCGGATCTTGCGGATCGCCTGCGGCCGCGTGTTCGGCGTCGGCGCAATCGGGGTTGTCGCGCTCGCGGCAGATCTTCCAGCTCACCGAATCCCAGACCTGATGCAGGTCGCTGAGGCTCGCGCTGAAGACCGACTTCGCATCGCGCCACACCTCGACCTTGCCCTTGCCGGCGTCCATCGACGAGCTTTCGGGACGGGTCTTGCCGACGAAATGACTGTGGGTGCTCAAGCCATGCGCACGCAGGGTCTGCATGACTTCGTTGCGATCGGCAGTGCGAACCTGCAGCAGCATGCCGAGCTCTTCATTGAAGAGCGCCTTGAGCGTGAGCTCCTCGCGTCGCGCGCTGACCTGTCCGGCCCAATTCTTGGCATCGCCATATTCGGCACGGCTGTCGCTGATGCCGTCGCCTTCGGTGACGAGCAGGTCGACATTGAGCGCAACACCGACGTGGCCCGCGAAGGCCATTTCGCAGGCCGCCGCGAACAGGCCGCCGTCGCTGCGGTCATGCATCGCGAGGATCTTGCCTTGGGCGCGCAGTGCATTGACCGCATTCACCAGCCTCACGAGGTCCTGCGGATCGTCGAGATCGGGCACCGTATCGCCGCTCTGCTCCAGCGTCTGCGCAAGGATGCTGCCAGCCATGCGATGCTGGCCGCGGCCGAGATCGACGAGCACCAGCGTGGAGTCAGGCTCGGTGGCGTCGAGCTGGGGCGTGAGCGTGCCGCGCACGTCGGCGAGCGTCGCAAAGGCGCTGACGATCAGGCTGACCGGCGAGGTCACCTTCTTGTCGGCGCCGTCGTCTTTCCATTGCGTGCGCATCGACAGCGAATCCTTGCCGACCGGAATCGAAATGCCGAGTGCCGGACAGAGTTCGAGGCCCACCGCCTTGACGGTCTCATAGAGCGCCGCGTCTTCGCCGGGCTCGCCGCAGGCAGCCATCCAGTTGGCCGACAGCTTGACGCGCGACAGCTCGATCGGCGCAGCCAGCAGGTTCGTGATCGCCTCGGCCACCGCCATGCGGCCGGAAGCCGGCGCATCGAGCGCGGCGAGCGGCGTGCGCTCGCCCATGCTCATCGCTTCGCCGGCGAAACCCTTGTAGTCGGCCAGCGTGACCGCGCAATCGGCCACCGGCACCTGCCACGGGCCCACCATCTGGTCGCGATGGCTCAGTCCGCCGACGGTGCGGTCGCCGATCGTGACCAGGAAACGCTTCGATGCCACGGTCGGATGCGACAGTACGTCGATGGCGGTCTTCTGCAGATCGACGCCGGTCAGATCCAGCGGCTTGAAGGTGCGCACGACCGACTTCACGTCGCGCAGCATCTTCGGCGGCTTGCCGAGCAGCACGTCCATCGGCATGTCGACGGGCTGGTCTTCGGCGCCCTCGTCCGCGAGCAGAAGCTGGCGCGCCTCGGTCGCGACGCCGACGACCGAGAACGGGCAGCGCTCACGCTCGCAGAACGCGCGGAACTGGTCGAGCGAATCCGGCGCGATGGCCAGGACGTAGCGCTCCTGGCTTTCGTTGCACCAGATTTCCTTGGGCGCCATGCCGGACTCTTCGAGCGGCACCGCGCGCAGGTCGAAGCGCGCGCCGCGGCCGGCATCGTTCGTCAGTTCAGGGAAGGCGTTGCTCAGGCCACCCGCACCGACGTCGTGGATCGCGAGGATCGGATTGGCCGCGCCCTGCTGCCAGCAGTGGTTGATGACCTCCTGCGCCCGACGCTCGATTTCGGGATTGCCGCGCTGGACGGAATCGAAGTCGAGTTCGGCGAGGTTTGCGCCGGTGGCCATCGAGCTGGCCGCGCTGCCACCCATGCCGATGCGCATGCCGGGGCCGCCGAGCTGGATCAGCAGGGCCCCCGCCGGAAACTGGATCTTCCTGGTCTGGGTCGCGTCGATGCTGCCGAGGCCGCCCGCGATCATGATCGGCTTGTGATAGCCGCGCTGCACGGTATCGACGTCGCTCGCCGCGGCCTGCTCGTATTCGCGGAAATAGCCGAGCAGGTTCGGACGGCCGAATTCGTTGTTGAAGGCGGCGCCGCCGAGCGGTCCCTCGGTCATGATCTGCAGCGGGCTGGCGATGTGCTCGGGCTTGCCGTAGCTGCCTTCCTTCGGCCAGAGTTTGGAGACGGTGAACCCGGTCAGCCCTGCCTTGGGACGCGAACCGCGCCCGGTTGCGCCTTCGTCGCGGATTTCGCCGCCTGCGCCGGTCGACGCACCGGGGAACGGCGAAATCGCGGTCGGGTGGTTGTGTGTCTCGACCTTCATCAGCACATGGTTGGTCGCGTCAGTCTTGGCGTAACTGGCCGAACCGGCCGCGGGCACGAAGCGCTCGACCGCATGGCCTTCCATGATCGAGGCGTTGTCGGCATAGGCGACGACCGTGTGCTGCGGGTTCTGGCGCTCGGTGTGCCGGATCATCGAGAACAGGCTCTGCGGTTGCGGCTGGCCGTCGATGATGAAGTCGGCGTTGAAGATCTTGTGGCGGCAGTGCTCGCTGTTGGCCTGCGCGAACATCATCAGTTCGACGTCGCTCGGGTCGCGGCCCAGCTTGGTGAAGGCGTCGACGAGGTAGTCGATCTCATCCTCGGCCAGCGCGAGGCCGAAGGTCTTGTTGGCTTCGACCAGCGCGGCGCGGCCACCGCGCTGCACGTCGACGTGGGCCATCGGCTGCGGCGGTAGTTCGGCGAAGAGGCCGGCGGCGTCCTCGAGCAGGGGCAGGACGGATTCGGTCATCCGGTCATGCAGCAGCGCTGCCACGGCAGCGAACTTGTCGCCGTCCAGCGAAGCGGATTTGCCGAGCGCCTTGTCGAGCAGCGGCGCCTTCAGGGTGAGGTGGTATTCGGTGACCCGCTCGACGCGGTGCAGGGCCAGCCCGCAGTTGTGGGCGATGTCCGTGGCCTTGGACGCCCAGGGCGACACGGTGCCCAGACGAGGGGTGACGACAACCGTCGCGCCGGTATTCGCCGGCGCGACGAAAGGCTCGCCGTAGCCCAGAAGTGCCGAAAACTGCGCCTGGGCGGCCGGATCCAGCGCCTTGTCGGTGCTGACCAGATGCACGAACCGGGCGCTGATGCCCTCGATGCGCGGTTCCACCGCCTGGAGCCTTGGCAGCAGTTGGCGCGTCCGGAAGTCGCTGAGCGCGCTCCCGCCCTCGAAGAAAGTCACCACATGGGCGGGATGGGAAGACGGGTTCACGGGCAACGTCACGTTCAGGTTGGCCGGCTGGCCGATTGAGGATGAAGAAAGCGTAGAAGGCGGCAGCCGCTGACTGGGGCCATCCGCGCGAACTCTGAATTTTAGCGGTGTCAATGGGATAATTCCGGCCCATGAGCATTACCTACAAAGACGCCGAAGGCGTGGCCGGCATGCGCGTGGCGTGCCGCCTCGCATCCGAAGTGCTGGACTACCTGACCCCTCACATCAAGCCCGGCGTCACCACCAACGAGATCGACAAGCTCGCCCACGACTACATTACGCAGGTCCAGGGTGCGATCCCCGCGCCGCTGAACTACATGGGCGCCAGCAGCGTGCCCTACCCGAAGTCGATCTGCACTTCGGTCAACCACGTGGTCTGCCACGGCATCCCCAACGACAAGCCGCTCAAGAAGGGCGACATCGTCAACCTCGACATCACCGTCATCAAGGACGGCTGGCACGGCGACACCAGCCGCATGTTCGTCGTCGGTGATGCCTCGATCGCGGCCAAGCGCCTGTGCACATTCACCTACGATGCCATGTGGCACGGCATCATGAAGGTCAAGCCCGGCGCCCACCTCGGCGACATCGGCCATGCGATCCAGCGTTTTGCCGAAGGCAACGGCTTCTCGGTGGTGCGCGAGTTCTGCGGCCACGGCATCGGCCGCGGCTTCCATGAAGAGCCGCAAGTGCTGCACTACGGCCGTCCGGGCACGCTGGAGGAGCTCAAGCCCGGCATGACCTTCACCATCGAACCGATGATCAACGCCGGCAAGCGCGACATCAAGGAAGACGCCAGGGGCGGCCAGTACGACGGCTGGACGATCGTCACCCGCGACCATTCGCTCTCTGCACAGTGGGAACACACCGTCCTGGTCACCGAGACCGGCTACGAGGTCCTCACGCTGTCGGCCGGAAGCCCGCCGCCCCCCGCCTTCGTCACCGCCGCGGCTTGAAACCGCGCGTGCCCTTCAGGGGAGCCATGATGGACATCCCTTCGCTGCGCGACGCCTATCGCACGCACAAGCTGGCATTGTTCGACCAGCTCCGCAGCGCCCGCGCCCCGACGCGCAGCGTCCACACCGTGTTGCGCCAGCTCGCGGCGCTGGCGGACGAGACCCTCACTGCGCTGTGGACCGACGCGGATTTCGGCAACCATCTGGCGCTCGTGGCGGTCGGCGGCTTCGGGCGAGGCGAATTGTTCCCCTACTCCGACGTCGATGTCCTGCTGCTGCTCCCTGAAGACGGCGATGCGCAGATCGACCCCGCGCGGATCGAGGCGTTCATCGGCCACTGCTGGGACGCCGGGCTGGAGATCGGCTCCAGCGTCCGAACCGTCTCCGAATGCCTGGCCGAGGCGGCGAAGGACGTCACGGTCCAGACATCGCTGCTCGAATCGCGCCTGATTGCTGGCGACAAGAAGCTCTACACCGGCTTTCGCAAGCGCTTCCTGGCCGCCATCGACCCGCTCGCCTTCTTCACAGCCAAGACGCAGGAGATGCGTCACCGCCACCAGAAATTCGAGAACACGCCTTACGCGCTCGAACCGAACTGCAAGGAATCGCCCGGCGGCCTGCGCGACCTGCAGATCATCCTCTGGGCGACCAAGGCGGCCGGGTTCGGCAACCGCTGGGATGATCTGGCGAAGAACGGCCTCGCCACGACCTTCGAGGTGCAGCAGATCAAGCGCAACGAAGCGCTACTCAGCCTCATCCGCGCCCGACTGCACGTGACGGCCAACCGCCGCGAAGACCGTCTGGTGTTCGACTTGCAGACCGCCGTTGCGGCGACCTTCGGCTACGTCGGCGAATCGCAGCGCAAGGCCAGCGAGGCGCTGATGCGGCGCTACTACTGGGCCGCCAAAGCAGTCTCGCAGCTCAACCAGATCCTGCTGCTCAACATCGCCGACCGGCTGCAGCCGCAGGCCGACCAGCCGACGCCGATCAACGAACGCTTCTTCGAAAAAGGCGGAATGATCGACGTCGCGAGCGACGACCTCTACGTCAAGGAGCCGCACGCGATCCTCGAGACCTTCCTGCTCTTCCAGAAGACCGTCGGCGTCACCGGCCTGTCGGCACGCACGCTGCGCGCGCTCTACAACGCGCGGCACGTGATGGACAGCAAGTTCCGCAACGACCCGGAAAACCACAAGACCTTCATGCGGATGCTGCTGCAGCCGCGCGGCATCACGCACGCTCTGCGGCTCATGAACCAGACCTCGGTGCTGGGCCGCTACCTGCGGGTGTTCCGCAGCATCGTGGGGCAGATGCAGCATGACCTGTTCCACGTCTACACGGTGGACCAGCACATCCTGATGGTGGTGCGCAATGTGCGGCGCTTCTTCATCGCGGAACATGCGCACGAATACCCCGGCTGTTCCCAGTTGGCTGCAGGGTGGGACAAGCCCTGGATCCTCTACATCGCCGCCCTCTTCCACGACATCGCAAAGGGACGCGGTGGCGATCATTCGACGCTGGGCGCGCGCGACGTGCGGCGCTTCTGCCGACAACACGAGATCGCGCGTGAAGACGCCAAGCTGATCGAGTTCCTGGTCGCCGAACACCTGGTGATGAGTCAGGTTGCGCAAAAGCAGGACCTCGGCGATCCGGAAGTGATTGCCGCGTTCGCGAAGCGCGTGGGCAACGAGCGCTACCTCACAGCCCTCTACCTGCTCACTGTGGCCGACATCCGCGGAACGTCTCCGCGCGTGTGGAACGCGTGGAAGGGCAAGCTGCTCGAAGACCTCTATCGCTTCACCCTGCGCGCACTGGGTGGCCGCATGCCCGACCCAGGTGCCGAGATCGAAGCACGCAAACGCGAGGCGATCGCGCAGCTCGCGCTTCATGCCGAGCCGCTCGGAGCGCACAAGGCGTTGTGGGACACGCTCGACGTGAGCTACTTCATGCGCCACGATCCTTCGGAGATCGCCTGGCACGCGCGCCAGCTTTCCTACCATGTGCCGCCGGCCGGGGTGCCGGTCGACCTGCACCGGCCGCCGATCGTGCGGGCGCGGATCTCGCCGGTGGGCGAAGGCCTGCAGGTCGCGGTCTACACGCCGGACCAGCCGGACCTGTTCGTTCGCATCTGCGGCTACTTCGACCAGGCATCGTTCAGCATTCTTGACGCCAAGGTCTACACGACGAGCAATGGTTTCGCGCTGGACACCTTCCAGGTCATCACCACCTTCATCCCCGAGCATTACCGCGACCTCATCAACATGGTCGAGTCCGGCCTTGCCAAGACGTTGAGCGAAGCCGGGCCACTGCCGACGCCGAGCAAGGGCCGCGTGTCGCGCCGGGTGCGCAGCTTTCCGATCAAGCCGCGCGTCAGCCTGCTGCCGGACGACAAGGCGCAGCGCTGGCTGCTCAACATCTCCGCAAGCGACCGGGTGGGATTGCTCTACTCGGTGGCGCGGGTGCTGGCGCGCCATCACCTGAACCTGCAACTCGCCAAGGTCACGACGCTCGGCGAGCGCGTCGAAGATACCTTCCTGATCAGCGGCCCCGAATTGCAGGGGCAGCGCGCACAGGCGGCGATCGAAACCGAACTGCTCGACGCGCTTGCGGCCTGAAGCTCGAGGAGGCGATCTTGGATGCAACGCCTCTGCGCCTGAACCCTGGTGACGATCTTCGCGCCGCACTCGACGCGGCGCTCGCCACACAGGGCTTTGCGGCCGGCTTCGTCATCGCGGGCATTGGCAGCCTGAGCGCAGCATGCATCCGGCTCGCACCTGCACATCAGCATTGCCGACGCCAACGGGCGCGTACTCGGTGGCCATGCCGCACCCGGCGGCATCATTCGCACCACCGTCGAAGTGCTGATCGCGTGGCTGCCTGAATGGCACTTTCGTCGCGAGCCGGATGCGCGTACCGGCTATGCCGAGCTGGTGGCGCGCAAGGCCTGATCACGACTCCGGCTGCAGGTGCCCCACGGCCAGGCGGCGTTCCAGCCATACGCTGTAGCGCGACAGCCCGAAGCACAGCACCCAATACACCAGCGCGATGAAGAGGTAGCCCTCGAGGTAGAACGGTCGCCAGGTCGGATCGCCGCCGAGCGCGAGTCCGAGGGCGCCGGTCAGCTCGAACAGCCCGACGACGGTGACCAGCGAGGTGTCCTTCAGCGTCCCGACCACGCTGTTGGTCAGTGCAGGAACCACCAGACGCAGGGCCTGCGGCAGGACGATGTCGCGCTGCACCGGCCAGCGGCCGAATCCGAGCGCCATCGCGACTTCGGTCTGCCCGCGCGGCACGGCCTGCAGGCCGCCCCGGATGATCTCGGCCAGATACGCCGCGACGAACAACGACAGCCCGGCCAGCACCCGTAGCAGCACGTCCGGCTGCCAACCTGCCGGCCACAGCAGCGGCAGGAGGAACGAGGCCATGAACAGCACCGAAATCAACGGCACGCCTCGCACCAGTTCAATATAGGTGGCGCAGAGCGTGCGAACCACCGGCCATTGCGAGCGCCGGCCCAAGGCCAGCGCCAGCGACAGCGGAAACGCCAGCGCCAGACCGACCACCGCGAGTCCGATGGTGAGCGGCAAGCCGCCCCAGCGGTTCGTCGGCACGGATTCGAGCCCCAGCACACCGCCGCGCATCAGCACCAGGAACAGCGCGAGCGACACCAGCCAGACAGGCAGGAGCCACCACCGCCAAGTGCGCGGCCATGCGCTCAGCATCGTGGTCAGCGACAGCACAATCACCGCCACGGCTGGCCGCCATTGGTCCTCGTAGGGATAGCGGCCGAAGAGTATCGGCCGCCATTTCTCGGCGATCACACCCCAGCACGCGCCACGCTGTAGGGCGCGGCACGCTTCCGCATCGGGCCGGAACACCGCGTGTACCGCCGCCCACTCGATCACGTAGTAGCCGGCCCAGGCGAACAACAGGACGAGCACCACGGTAAACACCGCCCGAAGGGGCGATCCCCACAGCTCCTTGCGCCATTCGATGGGAGGACGCGCCGTGCCGATCAACGCCAACCCCTCAGCGCAACGCGCGCGTTGTACCGGTTCATCACCGCTGAAATGAGCAACGACAGCCCCAGGTACACCGCCATGATCACCGCGATGCACT
Organism: Variovorax sp.; assembly: GCA_017744935.1. GTDB lineage: Bacteria > Pseudomonadota > Gammaproteobacteria > Burkholderiales > Burkholderiaceae_C > Variovorax. Next base: position 147,577 of record JAGIAI010000002.1, on the reverse strand, counting down.
CGAAGGCGCGCCCAGTCGAGTTGAGCGATGTGTTCGCGATCGACACCAGTTCCGGATAACCCACGGCGACGGCCAGCGAGGAATTCTTCGTCAGGCTCAGGAGTTGATTGGTGAGCGCGGGCACGATCACGCGAAGCGCCTGTGGCAGCACCACGATGCGAAGCTGCTGCGTCGGCGAAAGCCCCAGCGCCTGTGCCGCGAGCTTCTGCCCTTGCGACACCGAAGTGATCCCGGCGCGCACGATCTCCGCCACGAAGGCCGCCGTGTAGAGCCCGAGCGCGATCACGACCGCAAGGTACTCCGGGCTCAGTGCCGCCCCGCCGCTGACATTGAAGCTGCCGCGCTCAGGCCACTCGAAATGACTGGGCCAGAAGCTGCCCTCGTCGCCAACGGGCCATGGCATCGACAACCCGCCCTTGCTGAGCCAGAAGCCGTCGAGCAGCTCGATCGGCTCGGTCGAATCCGGCAACAGTTGCGTGAGCGCGAAGTACAGCATCAGCAACTGGACCAGCAACGGCACATTGCGAACCAATTGCACGTAGAGGCCGCACAGCCCACGCACCAGCACATGCGGCGCCAGCCGGCCGATGCCGATCAAGGTGCCCAGGACGACCGCCATCACGGCGGCCGGGATCGCGGCACGAACCGTATTGATCAACCCGGCAAGAAACGCGCGCCAGAACGGTTGACCCGAGCTGAAGTCCAGCCAACCTTCGGAGATTTCGAAGCCCGCCGGCTGCAGCAGAAAGTCGAAGCCCGAACGCACGCCGCGCGCACGCAGCACCTCCAGGGCATGGTTCACCAGCCAGAAGACGCCGCCGATGATTGCCGCGATCAGCAGGGCCTGAATGATCCAGGCGACCCAGACGGCGCGGCGCCCGCTGGCTGCTTGCCGGCTCATCGAACCGGCAGTCCGTACATCTGCCCGCCCTTGTTCCAGAGGTTGTTCGTTCCGCGCGGAAGCTTGAGCACGGACTTCGGTCCGACATTGCGCTCGAAGATTTCGCCGTAGTTGCCCACGGCCTTGATCGCGCGATACGACCATTCCTTGTCCAGACCCAGCAACTTGCCCAGGTCATCGCCCGTGCCGACAAGGCGCATCTGTGCGGGGTCCTTGCTGGTGGCCTTGAGTTCGTCGACGTTGGCCTGCGTCACGCCGAATTCCTCGGCCTCGATGAGCGCATTCGGCACCCATTTGACGATGGCGAACCATTCGTCATCGCCTCGGCGCACCAGCGGCGCCAGCGGCTCCTTGGAGATCAGCTCGGGCAGGATCACGTAGTCATCGGGGTTCGGCGCTTCCTTGTTGCGCAGGCCCGCAAGCGCGGAGGTGTCTGTCGTGAAAGCCTGGCAGCGGCCGGCGAAGAAAGCCTTGAACGAAGCCTCGAAGCTCTCGAACACGACCGTCTTCACGGGGATGTTCTGCGCCTTGAAGTAGTCGGCGACGTTCTTCTCGTTGGTGGTTCCCGCCTGCGTGCAGATGGTGGCGTTCTTGAGCTGCTTGGCGCTCGTCACCTTGAGCTTCTTCGGCACCAGGAATCCCTGTCCATCGAAGTACGTGATGGTCGTGAAGTGGAAGCCGAGCGATGCGTCCCGCGTCAGCGTCCAGGTGGTGTTGCGCGCGAGGATGTCAATCTCGCCGGCCTGCAGTGCCGAGAAGCGCTGCTGCGAATTGAGCGGCACGAACTCGACCTTCTTGCCGTCGCCAAGCACCGCCGCCGCGACCGCGCGGCAGGTGTCGACGTCGAGGCCCGACCAGTTGCCCTGCGTGTCGGGCGCCGAGAAACCGGCCACGCCGTTGGTCACGCCGCACTTGACGGTGCCGCGCTGCTTCACCGCATCGAGCGTCTTGCCGGCGAAGGCCGGCGCGGCGGCGAAAGCCAGGACGGCGGCCACGGCGGCCAGCGCGGGACGGAAAGCCTTGTTCATTCGGAACCCCTCTTGATCTGTCTTGTCGGAATTGACGGCAGCGGGCAGTTTACGAGGGGTCGCGGACATCTGCCAAAGAACAGCGCGTTGGCTGCACATGCATTTCCGTACGTGAGCATCGACCACAATCGGCGGTTTTTTCAACTCACTCGTAAAGAGGATTTCTCGACCATGATTCGTTCCGATGACACCGGCAAGTTCGTTCTGCGCGTCGCACTGGGCATCCTGATCCTGCTGCACGGCATCGCCAAGCTCCGCGGAGGCGGGGTCGGCGGCATCGCGAACATGCTGAGTTCGCACGGCGTTCCCGGCGCCGTGGCGTATCTGGTCTACGTGGGAGAAGTCCTCGCGCCGGTGCTTCTCATCGCCGGCATCTACACCCGTGCGGCAGGATGGATCGTGGCGATCAACATGGTGGTGGCGATCTGGCTGGCCCATACCGGCCAACTGTGGGAACTGGGCAAGAGCGGCGGCTGGGCGCTCGAAGTGCAGGGCATGTTCCTCTTCGGCGGGATCGCAGTTGCCTTCCTTGGCGCGGGCCGCTTCAGCGTCGGCGGCACCGGCGGACGCTACAACTGATCTTCAGTCGTCTTCACCGGCATCGAGGCCTGGAAACAGGACCTCGGTGAAACCGAAACGGGAGAAATCGCGCACCCGCATCGGGTAGAGCTTGCCCAGCAAGTGGTCCACCTCGTGCTGGACCACCCGGGCGTGGAAGCCGCTCACGGTCCGGTCGATCGGATCGCCATACGGATCGAAGCCGGTATAGCGGATGTTGGCGAAACGCGGCACCACACCACGCAGGCCTGGCACCGACAGGCAGCCTTCCCAGCCCTCCTCCTCTTCCACGCCGATCGGCGTGATGACCGGGTTGACCAGCACCGTACGAGGCACGATCGGCGCGTCCGGGTAGCGGGGGTTGACCGTGTCGGTTCCGAAGATCACCAGTTGCTGATCGACGCCGATCTGCGGTGCGGCCAGCCCGGCACCATTGACGGCGTGCATGGTCTCGAACATGTCCCGAACCAGCAGGTGGAGTTCGTTGGTGTCGAATTCGGCGACCGGCTGCGCGATGCGCAGCAGTCGGGGGTCGCCCATTTTCAGGATTTCGCGGATGGCCATCGCGCCATTATCGTGACGCGGCATTCAGCCTTCAGACCCGTCCCCGCCGTGCCCAACCCGCGCCACCGCGATACCCGCCGTAGTAGCCGGCGTGACCCCAGTACGGATACCGCCCATAGCCGTAGTACGGTCGCCCGTAATACCCATGACCGTAATAGCCGCCATAGAAGCCGCTGAGATAGACAGACGGCCAGCCATAACCGTAATACGGGTAGTAGGAATAGGGATAGGTGTAGGCCGGCTGCGAATACACGACGCCGCCGTTGTAGTACCCGCCGGCAGGGACCGCCACGCAGCCTCCCAGCACGACTGCACCGCCGGCCACGATGAAGGCCCCGAGAAGACGAACTCCGTTCATGACGCACTCCTGGTCACTCGTCTGTGTTCAACGCCAGCATGCCACCGTTGTTGACAGCGCGCTCACCCGACGCTTGTAAAGCCGGGTTCGTCAATCTTTGAGTGGACGGCTCAGAGCCCGTTCCGGAGGATCTCCAGCATCCCCGCTTCGTCGATCACCGCCACGCCCAGGGACTGGGCTTTCTCGAGCTTGCTCCCCGCCTCGGCGCCGGCGACGACGTAGTCGGTCTTCTTGCTGACCGAGCCCGCCACCTTCGCGCCCGCGGCTTCCAGCATGTCCTTGGCTTCGTCGCGGCTCAAGGTCGGCAGCGTGCCGGTCAGGACGAAGGTCTTGCCCGCCAGCGGCTTGGGCGCCCGTGCCTCAGGCTCGTTTTCTTCCCAGTGCACGCCGGCCGCACGAAGCTGCTCGACCACCTCGCGGTTGTGCGGCTGGTCGAAGAAGGTGTGCAGGCTCTGCGCGACCACGGGGCCGACGTCGTTGACTTCGAGCAGTTGTTCCTCGGTCGCATCCATGATCGCGTCGAGCTTGCCGAAGTGCCGCGCCAGGTCCTTCGCGGTGCTCTCGCCGATGTGCCGGATGCCCAGCCCGAAGAGAAAGCGCGGCAGCGTCGTCTTCTTCGAGGACTCCAGCGCGTCGATGAGATTCTTGGCCGACTTCTCGGCCATCCGGTCGAGTCCGGCGAGCGTGACGAGACCGAGCTTGTAGAGATCGGGCAGCGTCCGGATGAGATTGCCGTCGACCATCTGCTCGACCAGCTTGTCGCCCAGGCCTTCGATGTCGAGCGCACGGCGCTGCGCGTAATGCAGGATCGCTTCCTTGCGCTGCGCGCCACAGAACAGCCCGCCCGTGCAGCGATAGTCCACCTCGCCCTCTTCGCGCACCGCATCCGAATCGCAGACCGGACACTTGTGCGGCATCGTGAAGATCGGGCCGCGCTCGCCCTCCGGGCGCTGCGCGCTCTCCGGCACCACGCCGACCACTTCGGGAATCACATCGCCGGCACGCCGGACGATCACGGTGTCGCCCACCCGCACGTCCTTGCGCCGGGCTTCGTCCTCGTTGTGCAGCGTGGCGTTGGTCACCGTGACGCCTCCAACGAACACCGGCGCGAGCTTGGCGACCGGCGTGAGCTTGCCGGTGCGGCCCACCTGCACCTCGATGCCCACCACCTGCGTGAGCTGTTCTTGCGCGGGGTATTTATGCGCAACCGCCCAGCGTGGCTCGCGCGAAACGAAGCCGAGCTGCCGCTGCAATTCCAGGCTATCGACCTTGTAGACCACGCCGTCGATGTCGTAAGGCAAGGCATCGCGCTGCCGCCCGATGTTCTCGTGAAAGGCGATAAGTTCGATCGCGCCGCACGCCCGGGCCGTCTGCTGCGCCACCGGAAAGCCCCAGGCGCCGAACTGCTGCAGCCAATCGAACTGGGTGGCGTATTCCGGGCCGCCCTGCTCGGGCGACGTGACCTCGCCCAGCCCATAGGCAAAGAAGCTCAGCGGCCGATCCGCGGCAATCGCCGGATCGAGTTGGCGGACCGCGCCAGCCGCCGCATTGCGCGGATTGACGAAGACCTTCTCGTTTTTCTGCCCATCGGCGATCTTCTGCCGCTGGCGTTCATTCAGCTTCTCGAAGTCGTCGCGGCGCATGTAGACCTCGCCGCGTACTTCCACCACCGGCGGAATCTTCGAAGCCTCACCGTGCAGCCGCAGCGGAATCTGCTGAACTGTGCGGATGTTCTGGGTAACGTCTTCGCCGATCTCGCCGTCGCCGCGGGTCGCAGCCTGCACCAGCACGCCGTTTTCGTAGCGAAGGTTGATCGCCAGGCCGTCGAACTTGAGTTCGCACACGTATTCGACCTTCGCGCCGTCTTCGGCGAGGCCGAGCTCCCGGCGCACCCGCGCATCGAAGGCGCTGGCGCCGGCGGGCGTGATGTCGGTCTCGGTGCGGATGGACAGCATCGGCACCTTGTGACGCACCTTGGTGAAGCCCTCCAGCGGCTTGCCGCCAACACGCTGGGTCGGCGAATCGGGCGTGCGCAGTTCGGGGTATTCGGCTTCGAGTGCCTGCAGGCGCTGGAAGAGCTTGTCGTACTCCGCATCGGGGATTTCCGGCGCGTCGAGCACGTAGTAGAGGTGCGAGTGGCGATGGAGCTGCTCGCTCAATGCGGCGGCTTCGCGGGCCGCGTCGTCACGCGTCGTCATGCGGATCTCCCGGAGAACGGCGGTTGTTAACTGAACAAGCGGCGTGCCAGCGGCGAACCCGCCGACAGATCACGCGCGTCAAGGGTGTCGTAGAGCTGCTCGAGATCGACGCCGATTGCGTCCATGACCTCGCTCTGCAGCGGCTGGCCGTCGCTGTCGGTCACGATGCCATCCATGTCGCGCGCCAAGGCCGCAGCGGCATCGCGCATCCGTTCGAATGGCCTTTCCTCGCGGTCGACCTGCGGCACGTCGAGACTGATCGAAAGTTGGCGGATCGCCGACTGCGCGGGATCGTCGGCCAGCGCGGCCTGCGTGTCGAACGACAGGCCGAGGATCGGCGGGAGGCCCAGTTCAGCCGCCGGCAGCACCATGCGGCCCGGGATCATGCCCGGCACGAAGCCGAGCCGCGAGGCGTTCTGCTGCACGTAGCCGGGGCTCCATGCAGCATGCCGCGCGCGCAGGACGAAGCTCAATTGCGCATCGTGCGAGCTGGCGAACTGATCGAGTTCGCGCGCTCGGGCGACCTCGTCGAGCATCTCGGGAAACTCGGGTGCGCCGTTGACGGCATCCGCAAAGGCCTGCGCCTTGACGACGAACTCCGAGTACTCGATCTCGTTGAGCGCACCCGTGCGATTGGCGAGCTGCACGCCGACCTGAAAGGCGCTGTAGCGCTGGCCCTGTACCGCAGGTTCCCATGCGCCCGTGTGTTCGTTGAGACCTTCGATCGCCACCGGCTTGCTGCCGGCCCGGCGCGTGGCCGGCATCGCGGCAATCGCCGCATCGCCGGAAGCCAGCCCTTCGAGGGAGATCGGCGCGATGACGTCGATCAGCGAGTCGAGCCCGCCGCGGCGCTCGGCCGATGGCACGGGCAGCGCGCTTGGCGCGGGCAGTGCCGGGTCGAACAACGGCTCGTGCCGCTCGGCACCGGTGACCTGGTGCGGATCGACGTGAAGCACCGGCTCGCGGTCTTCCTGCGGCGCGTCGTCGTCCTGCTCCGGCAACTGCGAGTTCCGCACATCTGGCTGACGCGGCGCGTTGCGGTGCGAGGTCCATGCGTTGTAGCCGACCACCGCTGCCAGGGTAAGTCCGCCGAGGATGGCGAGTGCGACGGTAAGGCTGCTCATGCAGCCTCGACCATCGAAACGGCCGATTCCATGTCCACCGCGACGATGCGCGAGACGCCCTGCTCCTGCATGGTCACCCCGATGAGCTGCTCGGCCATTTCCATCGCGATCTTGTTGTGGCTGATGAAGAGGAACTGCGTCTCACGGCTCATGGAGGTCACGAGCTTGGCGTAACGCTCGGTGTTGGCGTCGTCGAGCGGCGCGTCCACTTCGTCCAGCAGGCAGAACGGCGCCGGGTTGAGCTGAAAGATCGCGAACACCAGCGCAATGGCGGTGAGCGCCTTTTCGCCGCCAGAGAGCAGATGGATGGTCTGGTTCTTCTTGCCCGGCGGCTGCGCCATGACCTGCACCCCCGAGTCGAGGATCTCATCGCCGGTCATCATCAGCTTGGCGTTGCCGCCGCCGAACAGCTCCGGGAACATGCGGCTGAAATGGTCGTTGACGATCTTGAAGGTGCCACCGAGCAATTCGCGCGTTTCGCCGTCGATCTTGCGGATCGCATCTTCAAGCGTGCCGATGGCTTCGTTGAGGTCGGCCGACTGCGAATCGAGGAAGGTCTTGCGCTCGCGCGCCACGGCGAGTTCGTCGAGCGCGGCGAGGTTGACTGCACCGAGCGCGACCACTTCGCGGTTGAGACGATCGATCTCGCTTTGCAAGCCGCTCAGGCGCACCTTGTCGGTCTCGATCGACAGCGCGATCGCTTCGAGGTCGGCCTGGGCATCGGTCAGCAGTTGCTGGTACTGCTCGAAGCCCAGGCGCGCAGCCTGTTCCTTGAGCTGGAATTCGGTGATGCGCTGGCGCAGCGGGTCTAGCCCCCGTTCGAGCTGAAGGCGGCGCTCATCACTCGCCCGCAGCTTGAGCGTGAGGTCGTCGTACTGGCTGCGCGCCGCGCCCAGCGCGGCCTCGCGTTCGAGCTTGACCGACAGGGCATCCTGCAGTCCGGCTTGCGCCGCTGCATCCGACAGTCGCCCCAGTTCGGCACGCGCACGCTCGTCTTCGTCCGCGAGCGAGGTGGTCTGTTGCGACGCCGTCTCGATGGCACGGCTGAGTTCAGCGCGGCGGGCTTCGAGCGTGCGCTGCGCAAAGGTCGCTTCCTGCGCCTGGCGTTCCAGGCTCCGATGCTGCTCGCGGCTCGCGGCGAGCACGCGCGCGGCTTCGATCACGCGTTCATCGAGCTGCGCGTGGCGCTCCTGGCTGTCGGCGAGCTGCATGTCGAGCTCTTCGAAGCGCGACTCCGCGGTGATGCGGCGTTCCTGCAGTTCTTCGAGCTGGGCAGTGACTTCGCCGAGATCAGTCGAAAGCTGTTCGCTGCGCGCGCGGGTCTGTTCGGCAAGCTGCGTGAGGCGCAGCGTTTCGACCTGCAATTCGTGTGCGCGCGACTGGGTGTCGGCTGCCTCTCGGCGCGCCGTGACGAGCCGCTGCGCCGCATCGGCATACGCCGACTCGGCGCGTGCAAGCGCGGTGCGCGACTCCTCCGCGATCAGCGTCTGCGCGCGCAACTGACGCTCGAGGTTTTCCATTTCCTGCTGACGCGCGAGCAGACCGGCCTGTTCGGAATCCTGTGCATAGAAGCTCACGCTGTGCGCAGTGACCGCGTGGCCGCTCTTGACGTAGATGACCTGTCCGCCCTTGAGCTGCTCGCGCTGCGCCAGCGCTTCTTCAAGCGTCTGCGCGGTGAAGCAGCCGTGCAGCCATTCTTCGAGCAGCGCCTGCTGACCGGCGTCGCTGAGGCGAAGCAATGAGGAAAGGCGCGGCAGCGCACCCTCGCCCTGGGGCGACGCGGCCGATGGCGGCGAATAGAAAGCAAGCTTGGCCGGCGGCGCGTCGTTGCCGAAAGCGCGGACCATGTCGAGCCGGCTGACTTCGAGCGCGCCCATGCGTTCGCGAAGCGCGGCTTCGAGGGCGTTTTCCCAGCCCTCCTCGATATGAATGCGGCTCCACAGACCCTGCAGGCTTTCGAGTCCATGCTTGGCGAGCCAGGGCGCGAGCTTGCCGTCGGTCTTGACCTTTTCCTGCAGCGCCTTCAATGCCTCCAGGCGCGCTGCGAGTTCCGCATGGCGCGCGCCTTCGGTGTTCACCGTCTGCTGGCGGTTACGCCGGTCCTCATCGAGTTGCGGCACGGAATCCTGCAGCTCGTGCAGACGCGCTTCGGCTTCCGCCGAGGTTTCCTGCGCGGCGGCGAGCTGCTCCTGCATGTCCTGCAGGCGCGCCTCGTCTGGCGCGGCAAGGGCGTTCTGGTCGCTGCGCAGGCGCTCGGCGCGTTGATTGAGCTGGCGGCTCTGCTCTTCGATGTTGCGCTGGTCCGCGGCCAGCACCTGGATCTGTTGCTGCACCTGCGCGACCGCGGCGCGCTGCGCATTGGCCTCGTTCTGCGCGCGCTGCTGCGCGTCTTCCAGTTCGGGCATGCGCGCGTCATGCTCTTCGAGTTGAGCGGCGAGCAGTTCGGCCTGTTCTTCCGCGTTTACGCCTTGCCCAGCGAGGGTTTCGATCTCGGACTCCGCGTCTTCGCGGCGCGTGTTCCATTGCGCGATCTGCTCGCGCAGTTGCACGAGACGCTGCTCCACGCGCTGACGCCCTTCGACCACGAAGCGGATCTCGCCTTCGAGGCGGCCCACTTCGGCGCTGGCTTCGTAAAGCTTGCCCTGCGCCTGGTTGACCTGATCGCCCGACGAGTAGTGCGCCTGGCGGATGGTTTCGAGCTCGGCCTCGACGTGGCGCAGATCGGCAGTGCGCGATTCGAGGTCGTTGAGCGCCTTTTCGGCGTCGAGCTTGATGCGGGTCTGGTCCGACTCGCTCTCTCCGCGCTTCAGGAACCACAGCTGATGCTGCTTGCGCGTGGCGTCGGCTTGCAGCGTGTTATAGCGCGCGGCGACCTCGGCCTGCTTTTCGAGCTTTTCGAGGTTGCTATTGAGTTCCCGCAGGATGTCTTCGACTCGGGTGAGGTTCTCGCGCGTGTCGCCAAGCCGGTTCTCGGTTTCGCGGCGGCGTTCCTTGTATTTGGAAACGCCCGCGGCCTCTTCGAGAAAGAGCCGCAGTTCCTCGGGCTTGGACTCGATGATCCGGCTGATCGTCCCCTGGCCGATGATCGCGTAAGCGCGCGGGCCGAGGCCGGTGCCGAGGAACACGTCCTGCACGTCGCGGCGACGCACCGGCTGGTTGTTGATGTAGTAGCTCGAATTGCCGTCGCGGGTCAGCACGCGCTTGACGGCGATCTCGGCGAACTGCGACCACTGGCCGCCGGCGCGGTGGTCGGCGTTGTCGAAGACCAGCTCGACGCTCGAACGGCTCGCCTGCTTTCGCGAAGTCGTGCCGTTGAAGATGACGTCCTGCATCGATTCGCCGCGCAGCTCGGAGGCACGGGATTCGCCGAGCACCCAGCGCACCGCGTCCATGATGTTCGACTTGCCGCAGCCGTTGGGGCCGACGACCCCGACGAGTTGGCCGGGAAGCAGGAAATTGGTGGGTTCGGCGAACGACTTGAAGCCGGATAGCTTGATGGAGTTAAGACGCACGACAGGTCGGCCTTATGCCAAGGTGTTGATTTGTAAGGAAAATTTCACTGGCCGGCACCCACGGGAACGGCCGCCACCCGAGGCCGGGATGATAACGTGCGGGCCATGTGTGCCCCGTCCCGTTTCTCCCTCGATTTCCCCCTCGGTTTCCCTCTCGTCCGGCGTCTTGCGTGGTTGCCCGGAATGTGCGCTGCCGCCTTGTTGATCAGCGGGTGCTCCTCGACCCAACGCGCAGAACCTTACGAGAACAATGAGTGGCTGCAGAGCAGCACCAACCGGATCGCCAACCTCGCGCTGCGTGACAACATCCAGTCCGTCAAGCGTGTGCAGTTGTCGCTCTACCGCCGCAATCCGCGTGAATGGCGCAAATGGGCCGGCAGTGCCGAAGATGCCACCAACCGCACCTGGGACGCGATCACCCAGGAACAGCCCCTCCCTGCGCTTCAAGGGGCCACCGGCATCGACGCCATCCGCCTTGCATTCGAGAGTGGCGCCAAGCCCTACGGAGGCGACCGCGTCGCCGCGCTGGTCGTCGGCTGGGCGAGCCTCCTCAAGCAGGCCAACGGCAATACCTGGCAGCAGACCATGCTCGATGGCGTGAATGCCGAGAACAGTTACCGGGCGGCACGCAACTTCGAGATTTCGCTCTGGCTCATCAGTTCGAAGGTCGGTCCGGATGGACAACCGGTGCTGCTTGCGACTGAAATCAGCGACCGGGGCCGCAATCTGGTGGTCGATCGCGAACTGTCGAAGGTGGTCGCGCGACTGGACCTGCTGGCCGCGCAGGCGGATGAGAAATACCGGCGGGCCGCCCTGGACTTCAGCCAGAACTGGCTTCTCGGAAACCTGGGTCCATTCTTCTCGATGCTGCCCAAGAACTAGGTCGCCCAATGACAACTGCCAAGGCCCTGACGTGCGTTCGATCCATCGTGATGTCCGCTCTGTGCACCCTGGCAGCAGGCTGCTCGCTTCTGCAGGCCGACCAGCAGATGCGGCGGATCGACAATTCGATGTACTTCACCGGCATCGTCGAGACCGAGAAGCAGGCCCGTGGTCCGATCGTGGTGGTGCTGTATGAAGCAGGAAGCGAACCTCGGCCGGTATTCCTCGACGTGATCCCGCGAACGCGCGGCGTCTACCACCTCGCCGGCGCGCCTGCGAAGTACCGCATCCTGGCATTCGAGGACGTCAACGGCGACCTCATCCGTCAGCCCGGCGAGCCCGCGGCCGACTATGAGGGCACCGCGCTGGGCATCGACGCGGTCAACGATCCACCGACCGAATCAACCGGCCTTGGCCATATCCGCATTCCTTCGGACGCACCCGCGTCCAGCGCCGCACTGCCTAAGTTCTCGGCGGAAACGTACGCGGCACTCGTGCATCGTCGCGGACAGGAGTTCGGCAGCAAGGCCGCGATCGACGAGGCGCGGTTCTCGCCACCGCTGATCCGAGAAGGGATGTTCGAGCCCCTGCGGTTCATCGAGGAAGGACGCGCAGGACTGTTCATGCTCGAACCCTACGACCCCAAAAGGGTGCCCGTGATCTTCGTCCACGGCATCGGCGGTTCGCCGCGCGACTGGGAGCACGTGATCGAAAAGCTCGACCGCACGAAATTCCAGCCCTGGGTCTTCTACTACCCCAGCGGCTTCTCGATCGGACTGTCGGCCGTGATGCTGAACAACGCCGTCGACGAGCTTCACTTCCGCTATGAGTTTCCGACCAGCATCGTGGTCGCGCACAGCATGGGCGGACTGGTGACGCGCGGTGCGCTCAACGTCATCCTGCGCGAGAACCGCGAGCCGCCGGTGCACCACGTCATCACGATCTCGACGCCCTGGCTCGGGCAGGAAGGTGCCCGATGGGCGGACATCGGCCCCACGCGGGTGCCGGACTCGTGGCTCGACATGGCGCCGGGTTCGCCGTTTCTGAGCGAACTAACCGTGGTGCGCCGCCCCCCCGACATCCGCTACACGCTGTTCTTCGGCTACGGCGGCCGGTCCCGGTTCGCATCGGGCAACAACGACGGGATCGTGTCGATCCGCAGCGTGCTCCCACCTGAGATCCAGTCGCGCGCCAATTTCATCTTCGGATTCGATGAGAACCACACCTCCATCCTCTCGTCGGACCTGATGATCGAGAAGCTGCAGATACGCATGAAGGACGAGCTCAAGCGCTGGTCGGAATCGAGGTGAGGCCGGGCCGGGCTGGCCCATAGAATGCTTCGCACTCATCCATTCCCACTCTGCAGGAACCTTCATGAGCTCCCTCAACTTCATTGGCGGTGAAAAGGGCGGTGTCGGCAAATCGGTGACGGCGCGGGTGCTGGCGCAGTACTTCATCGATCACAGCCGGCCTTTCGTGGGCTTCGATACGGATCGATCGCACAGCTCTTTCACCCGCTTCTATGAGGGCTTCGCATCGCCGGTGGTGGTGGACAGCTTCGAGGGCCTCGATACCGTGGTGAACGGCTTCGAGCAGAACCCGCAGCAGAGCGTGATCGTCGACCTCGCTGCACAAACGCTGGCGCCGCTCGCGCGCTGGATCAAGGAATCGGACCTGTTCGACGTCTTCGCCGAACTCGGCGTGGCGGTGAACTTCTGGCATGTGCTCGATGACGGCAAGGATTCGACCGACCTGCTCGGTGTGCTGACCGACACCTTCGGCAATCGGCCGAACTACATCGTGGTCCAGAACTACGGCCGCGGCACCGACTTCGGCCTGCTGCTGGGGTCGCAATCGCTGGCCAAGGCAACGGCGCACGGTGCGCGCGTGATCACCCTGCCCCGCCTGCACGACGCCAGCATGCGCAAGATCGACGCGCACAACACCAGCTTCTGGAAGGCGGTCAACGACCGCGAGGGGCCGCACGCCCTCGGCTTGCTCGAACGACAGCGCGTGAAAAGCTGGCTCGCAACGTCTTACGCGGCGTTCGACACGCTGCCAATCTAAAGCCTGCCGCCCGGCCTGCCGCGCGCCGTCCTAGAAACGCGCGGGAACGTCGGAAAGTTCCGACGAAAAATCTCGAAGGGAGATCGAAACAGAAGCGCCGGGATCAGCGGTTTCCGCGGCGGAACATCAGAACCAGCAGCAGCACCGCGAAAACGCTGAACGCGATGAACGACCAGTTCGCTATCGACAGGCCGAGGAAGGTCCAGTCGATCTTGGTGCAGTCCCCCGCACCGCGAAAGATCATCGGGACCGCGCGCTGCAGCGGAAACATCTCGATCATTCCGTAAATGTCGCGCCCGCAGGAGACGACCTCCGGCGGATGCCACTGCAACCAGCTCTGCCGTGCGGCCGTGTAGGCACCGCCGATGGCCATGATCAAACCGAGCAAAGATCCCGTCACCTGCAAGCCCCTGCGACGACTCATGGCTGCCAACCCAGCGAACAGCGCGACGAGCACCAGCGCATACCGCTGCACGATGCACATCGGGCAAGGCTCAAGCCCCACCACATGCTGCAGATACATGCCGAAGGCCAGCATGGCAACGCATGCGGCACAGATCAACGCGAGTGCGCGCCGCGGCGCGCCGAAATACCAATCGATCAAGGTGATACCCAGTCCTCTACGAACACCCGGGCCTTGCGCGGCGTGGCGACGACGGTGTCGCCTTCGCGAAGGCCCAGTTCCCGGAACTGTTGCGCAGGGAGTTGCGCTTCGATGATGGTTCCGGAGCCCGGATTATCAGGATTCGATTCGACGGGTTCGAGTTCCAGGCGCGCGATGGGTCCGACAACGATTGCACGTGACAAAGTCGACACGATGCCCGCCGCACCTTGCTTGTAGGGCACGACATCGAGATCGTGCGGACGCACATAGGCCAGTGCCTTTCCGTCACGCAGGTTGCTGTGCTCGGGCGAATCGATGCGGAAGCCTTCCACATGCACCTCGCCTTCGTGCGCCCGGCCGTGGAACAAATTCACATCGCCGAGGAACCCGTAGACGAACGGGCTCGCCGGGTGGTCCCACACGTCCTGAGGCGAACCCACCTGCTCCACCTTGCCGCTGTTCATCAGCACCACACGATCGGCGACTTCGAGCGCTTCCTCCTGATCGTGCGTGACGAAGATGCTGGTGACATGCAGTTCGTCGTGCAGGCGCCGCAGCCAGCGCCGCAGCTCCTTGCGGACCTTGGCATCCAGCGCCCCGAAAGGCTCGTCAAGCAGCAGAACCTTCGGCTCCACCGCGAGCGCACGGGCCAACGCAATGCGCTGGCGCTGGCCACCGGAAAGCTGAGATGGATAGCGGTCCGCCAGCCAATCGAGTTGCACCAGCTTCAGCAGATCCATCACCTTGGCTTTGATCTGCGCTTCGCTCGGCCTCAGGCCGCGCGGCTTCACGCGAAGGCCGAAGGCCACGTTCTCGAACACCGACATATGCCGGAACAGCGCGTAGTGCTGGAACACGAAGCCGACCTGCCGCTCGCGCACATGCACGTCGGTGGTGTCTTCGCCCGAAAACAGGATGGTGCCGGCGTCCGCGGTCTCGAGCCCCGCGATGATGCGCAGCAGCGTCGTCTTGCCGCAGCCCGAGGGGCCGAGCAACGCGATCAGTTCGCCTGAGGACACATCCAGGCTCACGTCACGCAGTGCGTGGAAGTCGCCGAAGCGCTTGCTGACGTTGCGGATTTCGATACTCATGATTTCTCTCTTTCAGGCTCTCACGTGGTCGCCGGCGTGGGCCGCTCGGGCGGCAGGTCGGCGATCGCCTTCATTTCGCGCTCGTGGCGCCATTCGACGAAGGACTTGATCACCAACGTCACCAGCGCAAGGATGGCCAGCAGCGAGGCCACCGCGAACGCGGCAACCGATTGGTATTCGTTGTAAAGCACCTCGACATGCAGCGGCATGGTGTTGGTCTGGCCGCGGATATGGCCCGAGACCACCGAGACCGCACCGAACTCGCCCATCGCCCGCGCATTGCAGAGGATGACGCCGTAGATCAGGCCCCACTTGATGTTCGGCAGCGTCACGCGCCAGAAGGTCTGCCAACCGGTCGCGCCGAGCACGATCGCGGCCTGCTCTTCATCGGTACCCTGCGCCTGCATCAGCGGGATCAATTCGCGCGCGATGAACGGAAAGGTCACGAACACCGTCGCGAGCACGATGCCCGGTACCGCGAAGATGATCTTGATGTTGTGCTCGGAGAGCCACGGCCCGAACCAGCCCTGCGCGCCGAACACCAGCACGTAGATCAGGCCCGCGACCACCGGCGACACCGCGAACGGCAGGTCGACCAGCGTGGTCAGGAAGGCCTTGCCACGAAACTCGAACTTAGCAATGGCCCATGCGGCGCAGATGCCGAAGACGAGATTCAGCGGCACGGCGATCGCAGCGGTCAGCAGGGTCAGGCGGATCGCGCTCCATGCGTCGGGCTCCTTGAGCGCTTCCAGATACGCGCCGAAGCCTTTGCGCAGCGCCTCCGTTGCGACCGCCGCAAGCGGCAGCACCAGGAACAGCAGCATGAAGAGCAGCGCAATCGCGGTCAGCGTCCAGCGCACCCACGCGGATTCGGTCGTGCCGGCCTGCGCGCGGCGCACGGTCTTGGTCTTCGCGTTCATGCAGGCGCTCCCGAGCGGCGGCGCTGCCACGCTTGCAAGCCATTGATCACCAGCAGCATCACGAACGAGATCACGAGCATGACGAGCGCCACCGCGGTCGCGCCAGCGAAGTCGTACTGCTCGAGCTTGCCGATGATGATGAGCGGCGTGATCTCGGAAATCATCGGCATGTTGCCGGCGATGAAGATCACCGAACCGTATTCGCCGATCGCACGCGCGAAAGCCATCGCGAAGCCGGTGAGCAGCGCCGGCATGATCGACGGCAGGATCACCTTGGTGAACGTCTGCAGCCGGGTCGCACCGAGGCTGGTCGCGGCCTCTTCCAGTTCTTTTTCAGTGTCCTCGAGCACTGGCTGCACTGTGCGGACCACAAAAGGCAATCCGATGAAGATGAGCGCGATGACCACACCTGCCGGCGTGAACGCGAGCTTGATGCCCATCGGCTCGAGGTACTGCCCGATCCAGCCGTTGCCAGCGAGCAGTGCCGTCAGCGAAATGCCAGCGACGGCGGTGGGCAACGCAAAAGGCAGGTCGACCAGCGCATCGATGATGCGCTTGCCCGGGAACTTGTAGCGCACGAGCACCCATGCGACCAGCAGCCCGAATACGAGGTTGACCAGCGCCGCGATGAACGAAGCGCCAAAGGTCAGCCGGTAGGAAGCCAGCACGCGCGGCGCAGTGACAGCCACCCAGAACTGTTCCCAGGTCAACGCGAAAGTCCTGAAGACCAGCGCCGAAAGCGGGATCAGCACGATCAGGCCGAGGTACAGCAGCGAATAGCCGAGCGTCAGATGAAAGCCCGGCAGCACGCGCCGGGACACACCTGTGCCGCCAGAGCGCGCGAGCGGCGCCGCCGAAGACGGCAGCGCCGAAGAGACCGCGCCGCTCATCGGGCCCCCACGCTCAGCACTGTGGTGTCATCGCTGCCCCCCGAGGGGGCGTTCGCTTGCTCGAAGCGGTTCGGCGCGGCGCTCATTACTTCGCGCCAGGCGTATAGATCTTGTCGAACTGCCCGCCATCGTTGAAGTGCACCTTCTGGGCTTCAGCAAGGCTGCCGAACAGTTCTTGCACCGTGAAAAGCTGCAACGGCTTGAAAGTCGCGGCGTGCTTCTTGAGCACGGCTTCCGAGCGCGGACGCAGCGCGTGCTTGGCCGCGATTTCCTGCGCTTCGTCGGAATAGAGGTAGTCGAGATAGGCCTTGGCAAGATCACCCGAACCGCGCTTGTTGACGGTGCGCTCGACGACGGCCACCGGGTTCTCGGCCAGGATGCTGATCGAGGGATAGACCGCATCGACCTTTCCTGCGCCGAATTCGCGATCGATCGAGACCACTTCCGACTCGAAGGTGATCAGCACGTCGCCGATATTGCGTTGCAGGAACGCGGTCGTCGCATCGCGGCCGCCCCGCGCAAGCACCGGGACGTTCTTGAACAGCTTGCCGACGAACTCGGCCGCCTGGGCGTCGGTGCCGCCCTTCTTCTTCACATAGCCCCATGCCGCGAGATAGGCATAGCGGCCGTTGCCGCCGGTCTTGGGGTTGACGATCACGACCTGAACGCCGGGCTTGATCAGGTCATCCCAGTCCTTGATGCCCTTCGGATTGCCATTGCGGGTCAGGAACAGCATCGTCGACGTGGTTGGCGAAGCGTTGTACGGGAAGCGCTTGGGCCAGTCCTTCGCGACCACACCGGCGTTGGCGAGGAAGTCGATGTCGGTGCTGGTGTTCATCGTCACCACGTCGGCGTCGAGGCCGTCGGCCACCGCGCGTGCCTGTGCGCTGGAACCGGCGTGCGACTGATCGATCTTGACGTCCTTGCCGGTGGTCTGCTTGTAGTGAGCCACGAAGGCGGCGTTGTAGTCCTTGTAGAACTCGCGCGCTACGTCATACGACACGTTGAGCAGGGTCGTCGGCTGCGCGGAAGCGATACCGGCGGCGGCCAGCGCGAAAGCGCCGATGAGGGTCTTGATTCTTGAAGTCATAGGGTTGCCAGAGGTTCGAAATTCTTGCGGCCGTCCAACAGGGAGGACGGCTCATCCGTCAGCGATTGCAGCAGCGCGAGCCCGAGGGGCCAGTCACCGTGGCCGGATTCGATGTTGATGTGCCCGGCATTCTGCATCCGAACAAATTCGCTCCCCCAGGCGCGGGCATAGGCGCCAGCGAGGCGCACCGGGCAATAGGGGTCGTTGCTGCTCGCCACGACGATGCTGCGATAGGGCAACTTCGCGTAAGGGACCGGGGCGAAATCGGAAAGCACGGCCCGACGTTCGGGGTCGGCCGGTGCGACCAGCAGCGCACCGCTGATCCGTGCAGCCGCCGCTTCAGACAAATGCGTGGTCGTGATGCAGCCGAGGCTGTGGGCGACGATGACCACAGGCTGCGGGCTTTCGCGCACCAGCTTCTCGAGCGAAGCCACCCAGGCCTCGCGACGCGGGGTGACCCAGTCGTCCTGCGTGACGCGGACCGCACCCTGCATCCGCTCGGCCCACAGGCTCTGCCAGTGGCCGGGACCGGAATCGCGCCAGCCCGGCACGATGATGATGGTCGGCTTTGCCACTTGGGCCATGGTTCCTGTTGCTCGCGCTCGGTAGATGAGGAACCGGCGATTCTCGGAAGCCTTGCTTCAAAGACAAACGAATATCTGCTTGTTTGAATATGACGTTTTTCGCATAAGGACCCACGCAGCCATCAGATCACATAGTCGTGAGGCTCCTCGCGATCGAGGTTCTCGACCAGGAAATCGATGAGTTGCCGGACTGCCGGCACCAGCGCCCGGCGAGCCGGGAACATGGCATGCGTGATGCCCGGCGCGGGCCCCCAGCCCGGCAGGACCTCCACCAGCGTGCCGGCCTTGAGTTCGGCGCGACACATGTAGTCAGGCAGGATCGAGGCGCCGGTGCCCTGCACCACCGAGAACTTCAGGGTGAGCAGATCGTCCGCCACGTACCTTGGCACGTGGGTGTGGACCACGACCTTCCCCGCCGGGCCCTCCAGCCGCCAGTTGGCGCGGCCGTCACCCGTGGACATCGAGACGGTGTCGAGCTTCGCCAGATCCGCCGGCGTCTGCACCGGTCCCTGTCGCCGCAGCAGTTCGGGGTTCGCGACGAGGATGCCGCGACTGATCCCGAATGTCTTGGCAACCAGCGTCGCGCTGTCTTCGATCTCGGGCCGCACGCGCAGGGCCAGGTCGACGCCCTCCTCGACTGGATCGACCGGCCGGTTCAGCACGCGCATTTCGATTCGCACCGCTGGGAAGCGCTCCATGAATCGCGGCAGCAGCGGCCCGACGCTGCTTTGTGCCAGCGTGACCGGGCAACTCAACCGCACCGTGCCGCGAGGCTCCGTCTGAACCTGCGCGACGGCTTCGGAAGCCGCCTGCGCCGCGTCGCGCATGGCCGTGCAATGTTTGAGGAAGATCTCGCCGGCCGGCGTGAGGGACAGGCGCCGGGTGCTCCGCTGCATCAGTTGCACCCCCAATTGCGCCTCCAGGTCGGCGACGCGGCGGGAGAGCCGCGACTTGGGGATGCCAAGCGCCCGGCTGGCTGCGGCAAACCCGCCACGCTCGGCCACTTCGGCGAAAAACACCATGTCGTTCAGGTCTTGCATAGGCGATGGTCCTTGATTGTCCTATCAGTGGAACGAACTGAGCCATTTTCACCGACTTATCAATGAATCGCCACAAAAATAGAATTCATCCCATGCCGACCGATTTCCGTGCCGGCACCTCTCAAGAAAGACCTTCGATCATGAAACTGCTGCACGTCGACTCCAGCGTCCTGGGCACCAACTCCGTCTCGCGCCAACTCACGGCCGAGATCGTGGCCGAATGGCGCAAGAACCACCCCCACACCAAGGTCGACTACCTCGACCTCGCAGTGGATACGCCGAACCACTTCAGCGCCGACGCGCTCGGCATCAAGGTCGGCGTGCAAGCTGAACCGACCGAAGCCCAGCGTCGCGAAAACGAGGTGTCCGAGCGTCTGGTGACGCAATTCCTCGCCTCGGACGTGATCGTCATTGGCGCGCCGCTCTACAACTTCACGGTACCGACCCAGCTCAAGGCATGGATCGACCGCCTGGCCCAAGCCGGCCGCACCTTCAAGTACACCGACAAGGGCCCGGTCGGCCTCGCCGGCGGCAAGACGGTGATCGTGGCTTCGACGCGCGGCGGTCTGTACTCGACCAGCGAAGGCGGCCAGGCCATGGAACACCAGGAGAGCTACCTCAAGGTGATCTTCGGCTTCTTCGGCATCACCGACGTGCGGTTCGTGCGCGCCGAAGGCATCGGCATGGGTGACGCCGCCAAGGCCGCCGCGTTCACCGCCGCTCGCGCCGACATCGCCACGGCGACCGGCAAGGCCGCAAATCAGGACCAGGCCACGCTGGCCGCCTGATCCGGCCCCAGCCCAAAGCAAAAAGGGCGGGTACCCGATGGGGTACCCGCCCTTTTTCTTTTGCTATCCGTGGATCACTTCGAGTGATCGTTGATCCAGGCGACGTACTTGTCGACCCAGCTTTGCAGGAACTGTTTGCTGCTCTCGCCGACATGTCCCTTGTCGTCGAAGAGTCCTTCCTTGTTCTGCAGGAAGACCTCGGGCTGGCCGAGCGTCGGCATGTCGAGATAGGCCAGCACCGCACGCAATTGCTGCTGCGCGACCGCGGTGCCGATCTGGCCGACGGAGATGCCGATCACGCCTGCCGGCTTCCCGGCCCATGCGCTCTGTCCATAAGGACGCGAGGCGTTGTCGATCGCATTCTTGAGCACGCCGGGGATGGCGCGGTTGTATTCCGGCGTCACGAACAGCACGCCATCGGCCGCCGCGATCTCGGTCTTGAGCCGCTTGACCGCAGGCGCCTGGTTGCCGTCCTGGTCCTGGTTGTAGAGCGGCAGGTCATCGATGCGGACATGCTCGAAAGTGAAGTCCGACGGGGCGAGATGCGCGATCGCAAGCGCGAGCTTGTGATTCAGCGAATCCTTTCGCAGGCTGCCGATGACGACGGCGATTTTTTTCTGGGCCATGGAAACTCCTTGTGGTGCGGGTTGGAGGAAGTCGTGACGGGTGGATTGTGCGGCTCAGGCTGCCGTCTTGCGCGGCGCGTTCTGCAGACTCGCCTGCGAAACGCTGGCGCCGGGCGGCACATCGTCGGTGATCCACACGTTGCCGCCGATGGTCGCGCCCTTGCCGAGAGTCACTCGGCCAAGGATGGTCGCGCCGGCGTAGATTACGACGTCGTCCTCGACGATCGGATGCCGCGCCCCGCCCTTTTGCAGGTTGCCCGCGCCGTCGGTCGGGAACCGCTTTGCGCCGAGCGTCACCGCCTGGTAGATGCGCACCCGCTTGCCGATGACCGCGGTTTCGCCGATCACGACTCCAGTGCCATGGTCGATGAAGAAACCTGCGTCAATCTGCGCGCCCGGATGGAGGTCGATGCCTGTCTGTCCATGCGCGAGTTCGGCCACGATGCGCGCAAGCAGCGGCAGTTCGAGCCGATAGAGGCAGTGGGCGAGCCGGTGATGAATCATCGCGAGGATGCCCGGATAGCACAGCAGCACTTCATCCACGCTCCGGGCCGCGGGATCGCCTTGATAGGCCGCTAGCACGTCGCCATCGAGCAGGCGGCGGATGCCGGGCAATGCAGCCGCGAACTCTCGCACGGCCGCAGTGGCCTGTGCTTCGATCTCCTCGGCCGGTCGCGGCTGATGGCGCGAGGTGTACAGCAATTCCAGACGCGCCTGCGCCCACAGCGACTGCAAGGCAGCGTCGAGCGTGTACCCCACATAGAAGTCTTCGCTTTCACGACGCAAGTCCGGCGGGCCCAGCCGCATCGGAAACAGCGCACCCTTGAGCGATTCCACGATGCCCGCCAAGGCTTCGCGCGACGGGAACTCCCGGCTGCCGGGTTCGCGCGATCGCTTCTGCGCATCGCGCCACTCGTCGCGGGCCGCGTGCAGCTCGGCGACGATGTCGCTCACATCGAATAGGGACATGCATTCCTCCGGTCGTGGGATTCCACGATGCACCATCGTGCAAAACCCCACCCCGAGCGGGTTTCTACACGAAACCCGCCCTGACCGCTCGCAACGCCCTGCGGCTTACCAGCTCGCCAGCACCGAACCCTTGAACTCGTTCTGCACGAAGTTCTTCACCTCCTCGGAGTGATAGGCCTTCACCAGCTTGGCAACCCACGGCTTGTCCTTGTCCTGTTCGCGCACCGCCAGCAGGTTGACGTACGGGCTCTTCGCGCTTTCACGCGCAATCGAATCCTTGCCCGGATTGAGGCCAGCCGAGAGTGCGTAGTTGGTGTTGATCGCCGAAGCATCGAGATCGTCGAGCGTGCGCGGCAGTTGCGCGGCATCGACTTCGACGAACTTGATCTTCTTCGGGTTGTCGATCACGTCGAGCGGCGTGGCTTTCAGCCCGGCTTCCGGCTTGAGTTTGATCAGCCCCTGGTCCTGCAGCACCAGCAGCACGCGGCCGCCGTTGGTCGGGTCGTTCGGGATGCCGAAGCGCGCGCCCTCCTTCAGGTCCTTCAGGCTCTTGACCTTCTTCGAATAGATGCCGATCGGGAAGTTGACCGTGTAGCCCACGTCGACGATCTTGTAGTTGCGGTCCTTGACCTGCTGATCGAGATAGGGCTTGTGCTGGTAGCTGTTGGCATCGAGGTCGCCAGCCGCGAGTGCCGCATTGGGCTGCACGTAGTCGCTGAACTCGACGATCTGGATCTTCAGTCCGTCCTTCTCCGCAACCTTGCGGACCTGCTCGAGGATCTGCGCGTGCGGGCCCCCGGTCACACCGACCTTGATCGGCTTGTCCTGCGCGAAGGCCGGCACGGCGGAGAAGCCGGAAACGATGGCGAGCGCGACGACGGATTGAAGAAGCTTGCGCTTGTTGTGGTTCATGTTGGTTCCTGAGTTCTTGTGGGAGAGAAAGAAAAAATCACTTGTGGCTGAGCCGGCGCACCAGCCAGTCGCCACCGCTTTGCACGGCTTGCACGAAGAGGATCAGCACCAGCACCACCGCGAGCATCACTTCTGGGAGGAAGCGCTGGTAGCCGTAGCGGATGCCGAGATCGCCCAGCCCGCCGCCGCCAATCGCGCCGGCCATCGCCGAGTAGCCGGTGAGGCTCACGAACGTGATCGTCACGCCGGCCACGATGCCGGGCAGTGCCTCGGGAAGAAGCACTTTCCAGATGATCTGTGCCGTACTTGCGCCCATCGCCTGCGCCGCTTCGACGAGGCCTCGATCGACTTCGCGCAGCGAGGTCTCGACCAGTCGTGCAACGAAAGGTGCGGCGGCCAGGCTTAGCGGCACCACCGCTGCGGCAGTGCCAATCGACGAGCCGGTCAGCAGCCGCGTGAACGGAATGATCGCCACCAGCAGGATGATGAAAGGCGTGGAACGCACTGCGTTGACGATGGCACCGACGATGCGATTGACCGGCCCGTTCTCCAGCACCCCGCCGTCGCCGGTGAGGTGCAGGTACACGCCAAGCGGCACGCCGACTGCCGCACCGATCAGGCCCGATATCCCGACCATCACGATGGTTTCCCACAGCGATGTGGCAAAGAGTCCGAGCATCGGCCCGGTGAAGACATCAAACATGTGCCACCTCCTGCACCAGCACGCCCGCGCCGCGCAGGTGCGCGACGGCGGCGGCCAACGATTCGCGTGCGCCACGTGCCAGTACCGCCAGCGAGCCGAAGGGCCGGCCCTGGATCTCGTCGACCTGCCCGTGCACGATCGACAGATCGATCCCGAAGCGGCGGATCACCTGCGACAGCAGCGGCTGGTCGGCCGAGTCTTCGCCCGCGAAGGCGATCCGCAGCAGTTGCGATTCCTGCGCATGGCCGTCCTGCATCAGCGCGCGAATGCGCGCGAGCACACTTTCGGGCAGCTGCTGCGGCGCGATGTCCTCGAGCAAGCTGCGGGTCGTCGCATGCCGGGGCTGCGTGAACACATCGAGCACAGCGCCCTGCTCCGCGATGTGCCCGTGGTCGATGACCGCCACCTGTTGCGCCAGTTGCTTGATGACCTGCATCTCATGGGTGATGAGCACCACCGTCAGGCCGAACTCGCGGTTGATCTGCTGCAGCAGCGACAGGATGGAGCGCGTGGTCTCGGGGTCGAGCGCGGAGGTCCCCTCGTCCGACAGCAGCACCTTGGGGCGATTCGCGAGTGCGCGGGCAATGCCGACGCGCTGCTTCTGCCCGCCACTGATCTGCGCCGGGTAGCGGTCGCGCAGGCTCGCAAGGCCGACCAGCTCCAGCAGCGGCTCGACCCGCGCCTTGATCTCCGCCGGCCGCAGGCCCGAGAGTTCCAGCGGCAGCGCCACGTTGTCATACACCGTGCGCGACGACAGCAGGTTGAAGTGCTGGAAGATCATGCCGATGCCCTGGCGCGCGGCGCGCAACTCAGCGTCATTCAGAGCGGTGAGTTCGCGGCCGTCCACGCGCACGATGCCGCGCGCCGGCCGATTGAGAAGATTGATGGTCCGCACCAGCGAGCTCTTGCCCGCGCCGCTGCGGCCGATCACGCCGAACACTTCGCCCGGCGCCACGCTCAGGTCGATGCCCTTGAGTGCCTCGACCGGCCCTTGCGGGCCGTCGTAGATCTGATGGATGTCCTTGAGTTCGATCATCCGGTTCAGAGCTTGGCGATCGACACTTCGGTCGACTTCACCAGCGCGACCACATCGGAACCCACCTTGAGCTGAAGCTCGTCGACGGAACGGGTCGTGATGACCGAGGTCACGATGCCCCAGGCGGTCTCGACATCGACTTCGGAGACGACGTCGCCGCGGATGATCTCGCGGACCTTGCCCTTGAACTGGTTGCGGACGTTGATGGCTTGGATGGACATAAAGGCTCCTTAGGTGGTTGAGGAAAACAATTGGGAACCCCGCGGAACCGGCTTTGCCGGGCCGTTGGGGTTGCCCCCGGAGAGGGGGTTGGCGGCCACACGGAGTGGGCGAGCCTGGGGGTGATTCATCACACTGCCCAGCGCAACGCGTGTGCAGGGCCGTCCGCCCAGCGCGTGTCGTTGGCGGGTTCGGCCTCGTCAGGCTTCTGCAGAACGCGATCGAGGATGCGTTTCTCGATCGCAGCGAAAGCCGGGTCGCCTTGCGATCGAGGCCGCGCGAGCGCGATGTTCTCGTCCAGCGCGATGCGGCCGTCCTCGATGAGGATCACGCGATCGGCGAGCGCGACCGCCTCCTGCACATCGTGCGTGACAAGCAATGCAGTAAAGCGGTGCCGCTGCCAGAGGCTCTCGATGAGCCGATGCATCTCGATCCGCGTCAACGCATCGAGCGCACCCAATGGCTCGTCGAGCAGCAGCAACCGCGGGTGATGCACCAGTGCACGCGCAAGCGCCACGCGCTGGCGCTGGCCACCTGAAAGGCGCGCTGGCCATTCGTCCTTGCGTTCCGCGAGCCCGACCTGCGCAAGCACCTCGGCGCCACGCGCCCTGCTCTCGGCCGGCAGGCCCAGCGTCACGTTGTCGAGCACACGCCGCCACGGCAGCAGGCGCGCTTCCTGAAACATGATCCGCGTGTCGTCGTGCAGACCATCGACCGCCTTGCCATCGGTGTAGAGCGCACCTTCGGTTGCCTGCTCGAGGCCTGCGACCAGCCGCAGCAAGGTGCTCTTGCCGCATCCACTGCGGCCCACGATCGCGATGAACTGGCCGGGCTCGACCGTCAGTTGCGTATTGCGCAGCACTTCGCGTTCGCCGTAGCGCTTGGATAGCCCGCGGAGATCCAGCCGCACGCCGCCCGGCGTTTCGGCTTCTGGAGAGGGGGTCTGGGGAATGGCACTCATGGTCTTTTTCTCTTCACTTCGCGGATTGATAGCCCGGATGCCAGCGCAGCCACCAGCGCTCCAGCGCACGGGCGAACAGGTCGGCCAGCTTGCCGAGCAGTGCGTAGAGCAGGATGCCCACGAGCACGATGTCGGTCTGGAGAAACTCGCGTGCGTTCATCGTCAGATAGCCGATGCCCGACTGCGCGGAGATCGTCTCGGCCACGATCAGGATCACCCACATGAGGCCCAGCGAAAAACGCAATCCGACGAGGATCGACGAGGTCGCGCCCGGCAGGATCACTTCCCTGTAGAGCTGCCAGCGGGTGAGCCCGTAGGTGCGGCCCATCTCGATCAGTTGCGGATCCACGTTGCGGATGCCGTGGAAGGTGTTCAGGTAGATCGGAAAGAACACCGACACCGAGATCAGGAAGAGCTTGGCCGATTCGTCGATGCCGAACCACAGGATCACCAACGGGATCAGCGCGAGCGCCGGAATGTTGCGGACCATCTGGATGCTCGAATCCAGCAGCGTCTCGAAGAAGCGGATCGATCCGGTGAGCAATCCCAGCACCAGCCCGAGGCCACCGCCGATCGCGAGGCCGCCGAGCGCACGGCCGGCGCTCACCTTCACATGCGTCCAGAGTTCGCCGGAGACGGAGAGATTCCACGCAGCCTTCACCACGTCGACGGGCGCCGGCAGCACGCGCGTCGAAAGCCAGCCGAGCGACGAGGCGATCTGCCATGCCGCGACCAGGCCGACCGGCACGAGCCACGGAACCAGCCGCTTCGCCACCGACACTGCAAATGCCTTGGCGCCGTTCAGCGATGGCACGGATGCGGGTAGCGGTTGTGCTTGCACTTGTTCTGTCATTGGAGTCCTTGGTGTGATTCGCCGCTCAGCTCTGGGACAGCAGACGCGAAGGCGCATCGAGATTCGCGACCACCTCGCCGAAAGGTCCTGTCAGCGCCTGCGAAGGCACGCCGGGGCGTTGCTTGAGCGGCAGCAGCGGGAAGACCAGCTCCGCAAACCGATATGCCTCCTCGAGATGCGGATAGCCCGAGAAGATGAAGCTCTCGATGCCCAGCGACGCGTATTCCTCGATGCGCGCAGCGACGGTCTTTGGATCGCCCACGAGCGCCGTGCCCGCACCACCGCGCACCAGCCCGACACCCGCCCAGAGGTTGGGGCTGATCTCCAGATCGGCACGCGTGCGTTTCGCACCGCCGGCATGCAGCGCCGCCATGCGTCGCTGCCCTTCCGAATCCATGCGCGCGAACGCAGCCTGTGCGCGGATCACGGTGTCGTCGCTCACGTGGCTGATCAACGAATCGGCGGCTCGCCAGGCCTCGTCCTCTGTCTCTCGCACGATGACATGCAGGCGAATGCCGAACTTCACCGTGCGGCCCTTGCGTGCCGCGCGCTGGCGGACATCGGCGATCTTCTTCGCCACCTCGGCCGGGGGTTCACCCCAAGTCAGATAGGCGTCCACCTGCTCGGCCGCGAGTTCGTGCGCGGCTTCCGACGACCCGCCGAACCACACCGGCGGATGCGGCTTCTGCGTGGGCGGAAACACCAGCTTCGCGCCCCTCACGCTCAGGTGCTTGCCCCCGTAGTCGAAGGTCTGGCCCTCATGGCTGCGCGTGATGATCTCGCGCCAGATGCGGATGAACTCGGCCGATTGCTCGTAGCGCGCGGCGTGGTCGAGAAACACGCCATCGCCTTCGAGCTCGGTCTGATCGCCGCCCGTCACGAGGTTCACCAGCACGCGCCCGCCCGAGAGCCGATCGAAGGTCGAGGCCATGCGGGCCGCGAGGCTCGGCTGATGCAGACCGGGACGCACCGCGACCAGAAAGCGCAGCCGCTTCGTCGCGCCGATGAGGCTGGAAGCAATCACCCACGGGTCTTCGCACGAGCGGCCGGTCGGGATCAGCACGCCTTCGTAGCCGAGTTGATCGGCCGCCCCGGCAATTTGCTGAAGGTAGGCCAGATCGACCGCGCGGGCCCCGTCGGTGGTGCCGAGATAGCGGCTGTCGCCGTGCGTGGGAAGGAACCAGAAGATGTTCATGGCAATGCCTCGTTCTTCGTTATCAGGGTTTGGCAGCGGCAAGCCGCGTGTCGGGGCGCCAGACGATGCGCGCGACCTGGACCGGTTTCGGAATGAGCCCGAGCTTGTGAAAGGCATCGGCGACGCGCTGCTGGTCCGTCACCGTCGCCGGTTGGATCGGACCCACGGGCGATGGCGGCCGGCGTTGAAGAAACAGGCTCACGATGCCCGCGTCGAGGCCGCTGAAGTCGGCGATCAGCTTGATCGCGGCCGCGCGGTCCTGCTGCACCAGGCGATCGGCGCGCGTCAGTTCTTCGAAGAGCGCGGCGATGACCTCCGCGTGCTTTTCCGCGAACGGCTTCGACGCGAGATAGAAGGAGTTGTTGCCCGACAGCCCACGGCCGGTGGTCAACGCACGCGGCTGGATCGCGAGCTCGGTCGCCGCGTAGAACGGATCCCAGATCGCCCACGCGTCGACGCTGCCGCGCTCGAAAGCGGCGCGCGCATCGGCTGGCGCGAGGTAGGCCGGCTGGATGTCATTCCATTGCAGGCCCGCCTTTTCGACGGCGCGCACCAGCAGGTAGTGCGCGCTCGAACCTTTCTGCAGTGCGATCTTCCGGCCCTTGAGGTCGGCGAGCGACTTCAAAGGCGAATCCTTCAGCACCAGCACGGCGGAACTGTCGGGCTTGGACGGCTCGGCGCCAACGTAGACGAGTTCCTTGCCCGCGGCCTGTGCGAACACGGGTGGCGAATCGCCTGTGAGCCCGAATTCGAGACTGCCGACCGACAGCGCCTCCAGCAACTGCGGCCCCGCGGGAAACTCGATCCAGCCGATCTTCGTGTTCGGAAAGCGCTTCTCCAGCCACCCCGACTGCTTGACGATGACGAGGTTGGCGGCGGACTTCTGATAGCCGATCCGGAGTTGCTGGAGCGGCTCAGACGATGCCCCGGAAGCCGCGGGCTGCGCCAGCGCCACAGGTCCGCCCAGGCCCCAACTCGAAGCCGTGACCACGAGCAGTTGCAACAGGCGGCGGCGCGCGTTCGCGGAGCGCGGCGGCGTCAGGGTGTTCGAGGTCAAAGGAGGCATGGGCTTCTTTCTTCAGGCGTAGGTCGTCCCCGGACCGCATGGCGGCCCTGTCGATCGGGACGGGAGTTGGACGGATACGGCGCTGCTCGGGCGCCCGGATGACGGACGGACCGTCAGACGCTACATCGCACCTGCTCGAATGCCACGGGCTCGAAGCCCCAGGCCGGCGAGAGCTTGAGACCTTCGCTGGCGAGCGTCTCGACGGCATCGTCGAGTCGCTGCGAGAGGTCCACCTGCAGTTGATAGGCGCCTTCCGGCTGCAACGTCACCTGCCCGTCGGTCGCATAGACGCCCGGCAGGATGTGCCGCGCCGCAAGCGACTGCAGCACCGGCCGCAGCGCGTAGTCGAGCGCCAGCATGTGATGCGGGCTGCCGCCGGTAGCCAGCGGCAATACCGTCTTGCCCTTGAGCGCCGACTGCGGCAGCAGGTCGAGAAACACCTTCAGCACGCCGCTGTACGCCGCCTTGTAGACCGGCGTGGCGATCACGATCACGTCGGCGCGATGCACCTGCTCCGCAGCCTTCTGCACGGTCGGGTGTGAAGCCTCGCCCAGCAGCAACGCATGGGCGGCGAGTTCGCGGATCGCAAGGCGGTCCACTGGCACCTTGCGCAATGCCAGTCGCGCGGCCACCGCATCGAGCAGCACTGCCGACCGGGACGGCGCAGAGGGACTACCGGCGATCAGGAGAACGGACACTTCGGGGATCACTTGTTCAGGTAGATCTGGTCGAACGAACCGCCGTCCGCGAAGTGCGCCTTGTCGGCCTTGGTCCAGCCGCCGAACGCTTCGTCGATCGTGAACAGCGTGAGCTTGGGGAACTGGTTCGCGTACTTGGCCTTCGCCTTGTCCGAGGTCGGGCGGTAGTAGTTGCGGCCGGCGATGTCCTGGCCTTCGTCCGAATAGAGGTACTTCAGGTATTCCTCGGCAACGGCACGCGTTCCCTTCTTGTCGACGACCTTGTCGACTACCGTCACGGTGGGCTCGGCGAGGATGCTGATCGACGGCACGACGATGTCGAACTTGTCCGGGCCGAATTCCTTCAGCGCGAGGAAGGCTTCGTTCTCCCACGCCAGGAGCACGTCGCCGACGCCGCGTTGCACGAAGGTGATGGTCGAGCCGCGTGCGCCGGTGTCGAGCACCGGCACGTTCTTGTAGAGCTTGCCCACGAATTCCTTCGCCTTGTCGTCGCCGCCGTACTTGCGCTTGGCGAATTCCCAGGCTGCAAGATAGTTCCAGCGGGCGCCGCCGGACGTCTTGGGGTTCGGGGTGATCACCTGCACGCCGGGCTTCGTCAGATCGTCCCAGTCCTTCAGGCCCTTCGGGTTGCCCTTCTTCACGAGAAAGACGATCGTCGAGGTGTAGGGCGCCGAGTTGTGCGGGAGGCGCTTCTGCCAGTCGGGCTTGACCAGACCGCCGTGCGTGACGAGTGCGTCGGTGTCACCGGCCAGCGCCAGCGTCGCGACGTCGGCATCGATCCCGTCGATGATCGAACGCGCCTGCTTGCCCGAACCGCCGTGCGATTGCTTGATCGTCACGTCCTGACCCGTCTTGGCCTTCCAGTGCTTGGCGAAGGCCTGGTTGTAGTCCACGTACAGCTCACGTGTCGGGTCATAGGACACGTTCAGCAGCGTCACGGGACCCTGCGCGAACGACGGCAATGCCGTCAGGGCGAAGGTCGCCGCAGCGGCGGCACCGAGGGAAAGCTTGATAAAGTCGCGGCGAAGGCTCATGGTCTTGTGCTCGTAAATGGCATAAAGCAGATGCCGCGTATTCTGGATAGAGCATATGGAAACCGGAACGACCGAGTTTTCAGTTCTAAATAGCGAAATCAACTAAGACACCCCAAAGGCATCCAAATGGCACGCATGATCCAGTGCATCAAGCTCGGCAAAGAAGCTGAAGGCCTCGACTTCCCTCCCTATCCCGGCGAACTCGGCAAACGCATCTGGGAGAACGTGAGCAAAGAGGCCTGGGCCGCCTGGCTCAAGCAGCAGACCATGCTGGTCAACGAAAACCGGCTGAACCTGGCCGATGCCCGCGCGCGCCAATATCTGGCCCGCCAGATGGAAAAGCACTTCTTCGGCGACGGCGCCGACGTCGCGCAGGGGTACGTTCCTCCCTCCGCCTGATCCCCGCGCGCGCATGGCCGAACCGGTCGAATGGCGCGCGGACGGCATCCCGCGCAGCGCGCGGTTCGATGACATCTATCACTCCGAAACTGGCGCTGACGCGCAGGCCCGTTTCGTCTTCCTGGGCGGCTGTGGGCTGCCCGCGGCCTGGGGCGGGCGGCCGCAATGGCGGATTCTCGAAACCGGCTTCGGTTTCGGACTCAACTTTCTGACAACCTGGCAGGCCTGGCGCGCGGACCCGAACCGCTGCCGGCTGCTGCACTTCGTCTCGATCGAGGCCTACCCGGTCTCGCGCGAAGACCTGCTGCGTGCCGTCGCCAGTTCGCCCGATCTCCTTCCGCTGGCCGAGGACCTGGCCGCGCAGTGGCATGGACTGCTGCCCGGCTTTCATCGTCTGTGGCTCGATCAAGGCCAGGTACTGCTCACCCTCTGCATCGGCGACGTGCAGGCGATGCTGCGCGCACAGCGCTTTGACGCGGACAGCATCTATCTCGATGGCTTCAGTCCCCAGCGCAATCCCGAGATGTGGTCCGTGGAAACGCTGAAGGCGGTTTCGCGCTTTGCGCGGCGCGGCACGCAGATCGCCACCTGGACCATCGCGCGCCCGGTTCGCGATGCGCTGGCGCAATACGGCTTCAAGGTCGCCAAGGCGCCCGGCCTGCCGCCGAAGCGGGATTGCCTGCGAGGCGTCTACGAGCCTGCGTGGGAGATCCGCCGGCGTTCGCTGTCTCGCGAGGAAGTTGAAGCGCCCGGTCATTGCGCCGTGATTGGCGCAGGCCTTGCCGGTGCGGCGGTCGCATCGAGCCTTGCCCGACGCGGATGGACGGTGACGGTGCTCGACGCGTCCGACCAGCCTGCCACCGGTGCATCGGGCCTGCCGGTGGGCGTGCTGGCGCCGCATGTGTCGCCGGATGACGCCCTGCTGTCGCGCCTGACGCGCGCCGGCATTCGCGCGGTATGGCCGCAGCTCGAACAGTGGCTGACCGAGGGCCGCGACTGGGGCGCGACAGGTGTTGTCGAACGCCGCGCGCCGGGCGACGCGCGCCTGCCCGCGAGCTGGACCGTCGAAGGCCCGAACGAATCGTGGCTCGCAACGGCTGAACAGCTTCATGCGCTCGGATTGCCGGACGACGCCGATGCGATCCGGCACATGCGGGCCGGATGGGTGCGCCCTGTTCGCCTGGTTCAGGCCTGGCTCGCGCAACCCGGCATCCGCGTCGAAACCGGTCGGCGCGTGACGCGCATCGAACGATCCGACCACGGTGCGCGGCCCTGGACACTGCATGGCGAACACGGCGAGACCTTCGCGCAAGCAGACAGGCTCGTCGTAGCCGCGGGCTTCGACAGTCACGCGCTCGCGCCGGACTTGCCATTGCAGCCCGTGCGCGGCCAAGTCGCCTGGGGCATCGCGCCGCCTGATTCGGCGCTTCCCGCCCTGCCGATCAACGGTGACGGCCACCTGATCGCCCATGTGCCCGATGAAGGTGGCGAACTTTGGCTCACGGGCGCGACCTTCGACCGCGACAGCCATGACCGCGCGCTGCGGCCGGATGAGAACGAAGTCAATCTCGAAAAGCTCCGCCAACTTCATCCCGAGGCGGCTGCGCAACTGCTCGCGGACTTCACGAGCGGACGGGTGCATGCATGGGCCGGGGTGCGGTGCGCCTCCGGCGATCGGCGCCCACTGGTCGGCCCGCTGCGCCCGGACGCGGAAGACGGCATCTGGGTCTGCACGGCGCTCGGCTCGCGCGGCATGAGCTTCGCCGCACTCTGCGCCGAACTGCTGGCCGCGCGCTGGCATGGCGAGCCATTGCCGCTGCCCGCGAAGCTCGCGAGTGCGCTGGACACACGGCGCGTATGGGCGCCCCCCCCTGCTCAGAGGTTGGCGAACGCTGTGTAGTCGAACAGCGTGGTGCCGGCCAGTGTCGCCATCGGCAGCAGCACCGCCTTGGGCAGGGGTTGCTGCCAGAACGGCGCGAACGCGCCTTCGTGCAGACAATCGATGCGCGCATACAGCAGTTCGAGCTGCTTGACCGAGATCGCGGGCACTTCGGGTGCGGGCGATCTGCGGTTCATACGCATCTGCAAATCCCGGATTCGCGCTAGCGCGACCTCGCGCGACTTCTCGGCAGCCAACTGCAAGGCCAC
This sequence comes from Variovorax sp., assembly GCA_017744935.1. Taxonomy (GTDB): domain Bacteria; phylum Pseudomonadota; class Gammaproteobacteria; order Burkholderiales; family Burkholderiaceae_C; genus Variovorax. The sequence goes on along the minus strand of JAGIAI010000002.1, from coordinate 114,559 downwards.
CACGCACGCGATCATGATGGCCGCGGAAATGCCGGTCAGGACAATCGTGCTCACCGGCATCGACCAGTGGTCGAAGATCCAACTGCGCGACACCAGTAGCAGCGACATCACGATGAACGGGTAGTAGACGAGGCGCGTGACGCAGCGCGTGCGCAGTGCCACATATCGCAGATCGATCCAGTCATCCAGGCAGAGGTTGGCTCGAACGCCGAGCTGTTTCTCGAACGCCTCCAGCGTGGACGAAGGCCACATCGCTGTCTGCTCTCGCAGGCCATGCACATAGCGCACGCAGAGCACGGTGGCATCCACGACGAAGAACACAAGGAAATACGTCGCGACCGCCGTCAGCAGGCAGAGCGACTCATGGACCCGCAACGACAGTTTGCCGCGATACGGCACGAAAGAGTCCTCACCCAGAGCCATCACGACGAAGCAACTCAGGCCAAGCGCCAGCAACACGCAGACCGTGGTTCGCGTCAGTCGCGCCGAAAGCCGGTTCTGCACAATATGCCGCCGCCAGAGCGCGATGCTGTCCGCCGGCAGTCCATGGCCCGGCTCGATCTTCGGTGCGGAAGGCGGATGGAAGCTCATGGAGAACATGCGAACGAACTTCTCCCATGGCCGAAGGCCTTCGTCGATACGACCCTGCTCGGCAATGAGTTCCTCGCGCGTCTGCAAGATCCCGAGCTCGCGGCCGACCGAGTCGAGGTTCTGCGACAGCAACATCCATCCGCGGAAAACCAGGTGGACGCAGAGCACCAGCGTCACGAGCCGGATGCCCTCGGTCGGCCACATGCTGATCCCCTCAAGCGCCACGAATGGCTTGCCATCACGCACAACCCACTGCACGAACGGCTGCCAGCCCACTGTGACCGCCGCCGGCAGGACCACCTGGACCAGTACGAAGGCCAGAAGGAGGCCGCCGTACCGCAGGCTGCGGCCCTTTCGATCGGTGCGGGCGGACAGGAATTGCAGAAGCGTCTGCCGGCCTCTCGGCAACATCAAGGCCGGTGCCCAAAGCCCAAGCGCGACGAGACTCATCAAGGCGAACACCGTCGGTGCTCGCAGTTCGGGATAGGGAACCGGGACGGACGGATGGATGCTGTCGCAGTGGGCGATGCGGCCGGCGCATTCCGAGTCGAAGGTGGGCCTGCCGCTGAGATCGAACGCGGCTGTGCGGCCGATCTCGAAGATTCGCGGTGCGGTGAACCACCTCGAAATGTCGGCTTGGGTAAGCTGATCGCTCCCCTCGGCCCCGCTGTAGGACGCCTTGCGCAGCGCACGGCGCATATCCTCCATGGCCAGTTGCGTCGCGAAGAAGGCAGACGTCTGATAGCTGTCGCGAAATGGCGGCGCGCCCTTCTGCACGTCGGGTGCGAGGCGCAATCCGAAATTCGACGCGACCACCAGATTGCGTGCCCAGGCCTGCTCGCGCGGGTGGAGCATCCGCGCATCGAGATCTGTCGTGAAGAAGATGGCATCCGGAAACTCCGGCTGGAGCGCCTGGAGCACAACCAACTTGTCATGCACGTCGTTGCCAAGGACACCGATGGCGCGCAGGCCGGAGTTCTTTCCGCCCGCCCTGCGCAAGCTCTGATCTCTTTCATGCAGTTGCACGGCCAGCCGGCGCAGATAGTCGAACTGGCTTTGACCTTCCGCACGTTCGATGAAGGTGCCGTCTTTGCGACGCGGGGCTTCCTTGTCGCTCGCGGCCTGCTTGCCATCGGTGCTGGCCGTCACGCCGGCATTCGGCAGCAGTCCATCGAGTCCGCGCACATAGGTGAAGCGGTCCTCGACGCAGAAGCCCTTCTCATTCGTCGCCGCCTTGAACTCGCGCTTGAGGCTGCGGCCATAGAGACTGTCCCATTCCGCGACGATGGCGATATGGGTCGGTGCGTTGGGCCGACCACTCGCTTCCGGTCGACATGCGTCCCTGTAGCTCGCGAATTCCGAAGTCTGACCATTGCCCCCGCTCTGAAGCTTCGCGGGATGAAGCCCTCGCAATTCCAACTCCCCGATCAGGCCGTCGGTCAACAAGCCGTCGTCCCCGATCGTGCGCACCAGCGACACGCCCTTGTCCGCGAAAAAGTCGGACAGCGTCAGCGGCGAGTCGTCGCGCGCCTTCCGTTTCTCCACGACCCTGGAAAGCAGGCTGCCGTCGGGCACAGTCGCAAATTGCGAATAGAAGCGGATGTTCATCCCTTCGAACAGCTTGCTCGTGTCCTTGCTGAGCACCTCGGCAATCATCTCCTTCAGCCCGTCCGAGTCCCACGGCCCCAGCACACGCCAGCCCGCACCGGTCCCGACGAAGGGGTTCGCAAGATCGCGCATTCTCGTGAGCGGCTGATCGGAAAAGGCCTCGGCCTGCAACCACATCACGAGCACGGCCGGTCGCGTCTCTGTGTTGAGACCGACGTTGGCGGCCGCGGGCTCGAACCACTCGTAAGGCACCGACTCCGGCAGGACGCTGACCTTTCCTTGCGGGTCTTTCACCGGAAGGTAGTAGCCCAGATGTTCGTTGTCGACCGGCGTCAGATTGCTCATGCCCAGGCCGGCCAGCACCGCGTAGCGCACGCGCCTGCGACTTTCGACACTGTCCGCGTAAGGGCCGCCCCCGAGCATGACCGCCAGGATCTCCACCGGCTGCTTCTGATCGACGACGCGGCGGCGGATCTCATCGGCCAGTCTTCCCGGCGCACGTTGGCTCGCGTCGATGGTCGTTGGATCTCTTTCGGGCTTGGCTTTCCGCTCTTCCGCGCGGCCCCTGGCGACGGCGCCGAAGGGGTCCTGCCAGAGACGCGCATCGATGTCCTGCAAGGAGAAATGCTGCGCCACGCGTGGCTCTCCCGACGGTGGTCGGGTGGCTTCGAGTGGGACCTCGCGCACGAACAGCGCGCCCGCGATGAGCAAGGCCACCGCCACCATTCCGTTGGCCGGCAATCCGCTGCCACCGGACTTGGATTCCTTTTCCATGGCGTCCTCCTGATCTCGCAAGCGGGAGAACGGACCGTCCTGGCGCGGACGGCACGGCCCCGCGGCGCTGCCGCTGGAGAAACGCACATGCCCCCTGTCGCGGCAGGTGGCTACATTTCACGATGCGAGGCGGCCGAGCGCATCACCCATCGGGGTGAGCAGCCACACCGTCGAGCCCAGGAGGACGTGTCATGCCCATCCACTACGACATCACCCACACCACGGTCTACCGCTACAACCAGCCGGTCCGCTTCGGCCTGCATCGCGTGATGTTCCGACCGCGCGAGAGCCACGACCTGCGCGTGCTCGCCACCGACCTGGAGGTCAGTCCGGAGGCGACCATCCGCATGATCCAGGACCCGCATTCCAATTCGGTGGCCCTCGTGCAGCCGATCGATGAAGCGGCGGAGCTTCGTATCGTCTGCCGCTTCACGATCGAACGCGAGTTGGGAAGCGTCGATCAGCTGGCGCTCGACCCCTCGGCCGAAGCGCTGCCTTTCGCCTACTCGGTGCAGGACCGCATCGATCTCGAACACTACCTGCGTCCGTATCACGACGATCCCGACGGGACGCTCATCCGCTGGGCGCATCAGTTCCTCTACACCGACAAGGCCAATGGCACGCGCGATGTGCTCGCGCGCATGAACGCCTTCATCGGCCAGAACTTCACTTACGGCGCGCGTGACGAAGAAGGCACGCAAACACCGCTGCAGACGCTGGCGCTCGGCAGCGGAAGCTGCCGCGACTACGCGCTGCTGATGATGGAAGCGGTGCGCCGGCTCGGCGTGGCGACGCGCTTCGTCTCGGGCTACCTGTACGACGCGGCGCTCGACGTCGGTGGCGAAGCAACCGGGGACGCGGTGACGGGTGCCGGCACCACGCACGCATGGCTGCATGCCTATCTGCCGGGGGCCGGCTGGGTCGCCTACGACCCCACCAACAACCTCACGGGCAGCGGGCAGCTGATCCGCGTCGCGGTGGCGCGCGACCCGTCTCTGGCCGCGCCCGTCTCAGGCACCTGGTACGGCGATCCCGGGGCCTACGAGGGACTTGATGCCTCCGTCGTGGTGCGCAGGCTGGGCTGAGGCGACTCTGCATCAGGGAAAGGCGCGGGGCCGCTCGCTCAGATTCACGCCGGGCTGCGGTGCGTCCTTGTCCGCAACGTCGACCCAGCCGCCGCCGAGCGAACGATAGAGCGCCGCCGATTGCAGCAGCACGCTGCCCTGCTGCTGGGCCAGTTGCAAGCGTGCGCTGAACAGCGCGCGATCGGCGTCGAGCACTTCGAGATAGCTCGTGTAGCCGCCTTCGAATCGCCTGCGCGCGAGCCGCGCATAGTTGTCGAGCGCGGTGACCTGCATCACTTGCGCATCGAGTGCGGTGCGTGACGTGGAGATGCCGGAGAGCGCGTTCTCGGTCTCGCTGAACGCAGCCTGCACCGCCTTGCGGTACACCGCGACCGATTGCCGCTGCGCCGCTTCGGCACTCGTGACCTGGCCCGCGATCGCGCCGGCCGTGAAGAGCGGCATGGTGATGTCCGCGCCGTAGGTCCACAGCCGCGAGGGCCCCTGCCACAGGTCGGACAGCGACCGGCTGGCTTGTCCGAAGGCACCCGTGAGCGAGATCGTCGGGAAGTACGCCGCCTTCGCCGCACCGATGCGGGCGTTGGCCGCGATCATCGATTGCTCGGCCTGCCGGATGTCAGGGCGCCGTTCCAGCAGATCGGACGGCAGCCCTGCAGGCACCGGGGGCAGCACGAGTTGGTCGATCGGCTTCCCGCGCGCGATGGGGCCGGGGTTGCGTCCGACCAGGTTCGCGAGCGCGTTCTCGAGTTGCACGATCGACTGCTCGAGCAACGGGATCGCACGCAGCGCGGTCGCGTATTCGGATCGCGCCTGGCTGACCTCGACGTCGGACACGACACCGCCCTTGAAGCGTCGCTCGAAGAGGTTGAGCGCATCGAGCCGAAGGCCCAGCGTCTCGCGCGACACTTCCAGCTCGCGGTCCTGCTCGCGCAGGTTGACGTAGCCCGAAGTGATCGCGGTCACGATCGAGAGCACCGTGCCGCGCCGGAATTCCTCGCTCGCCTGCAGTTCTGCCGTCGCGGCTTCGGTGAGGCGCCGCGTGCGACCGAAAAGATCGATCTCCCAGCTCAGCAGAAGGTTGGCCTGATAGGCGTTGTACGGATTGATCGACGGTGCCGGGCTGATGGTCTGCTCGCTCGCGCGCGTGCGGCTGCCGCTCACCTGCCCACCCACCTGCGGAAAGAGCGCCGAACGCGTCGTGCCGAGCACGCCGTAGAACTGCTCCACGCGCGCGGCGGCAGCGATCAGGTCCTGGTTGTTGCGCAGCCCTTCGCTGATCAGGGCATCGAGCGCCGGATCGTTGAACTGCTGCCACCACGCCGATTCGACAGCCGCCGCGTCGACCGCGCCCATGGGCGTTGCGCTGCGGTATTGCGTCGGTACGTCGAGGTCGGGACGCTTGTAGTCCGGCCCCAGCATGCAGCCGCCGAGGGGCAGCCCGAGCGCGACTGTCATTGCGCCGCGAAGGATCACGTCAGTGCGGCGCATCGACGGCTCCCTGCCCGGTCCCTTCCGGATCCTCGCCCTTCGCATGCTCGGCGTTCTTGCCACTCATGCGGTCGCTGAACGCTTCCAGGCCCCAGAAGAACATCGGAATGAAGAAGATCGCGATCACCGTCGCGCCCAGCATCCCGCCGATCACGCCAGTGCCGAGCGACTGCCGGCTCGCCGCCGACGCACCGCTGGCGATCGCGAGCGGGATACATCCGAGGATGAACGCCAGCGAGGTCATGATGATCGGCCGCAACCGCAGCTTGGCCGCCCCGACGGCCGCGTCGTAGGGCGAGAGTCCTTCCTTGTGCCGCAGCTCGACCGCGAATTCGAAGATCAGGATCGCGTTCTTCGCCGCCAGCGCAATGAGCACCGTGAGGCCGATCTGGAAGTACACGTCGTTCTGTATGCCCCGCAGCCAGATCGCCGCGATCGCCCCGAACAGCGCGAAAGGCACCGCCAGCAGCACGCCGAAGGGCAGCGACCATTTCTCGTACTGCGCCGCGAGGATCAGGAACACCATCACGAGCGCGAACGCGAACACGAGGCCGGCCGTCGAACCCGCCTTGCGCTCTTCGTAGGCCTCGCCCGACCACGCGAACGAGAAGCCCGCTGGCAATACTTCACGCGCCACCTCTTCCATCGCGGCCAAAGCCTGCCCCGAGCTGTAGCCGATGCCAGCATCGCCCGTGACCTTGGCTGCGACGAAGTTGTTGAAGCGCGTGACGATGTCTGCACCGGTCACATAGCGCGTGCTCGCAACCGCCTTGAGGGGCACCATCTTCCCTTCCTTGTTGCGCACGTACATGTTCTGCAGGTCTTCGGGCTTGGTGCGGAAGTCGGGCTCGGCCTGCAGGATCACCTGGAACAGACGGCTGTTCTTCGGGAACTGGCTCACATACAGCGAGCCGAACAACGTCTGCAAGGTCGAATACACATCCTCCGTCGGCACGCCGAGGCTTTCCGCCTTGTCGCGATCGACATCCACCATCAACTGTCGGGAGCGCGTGTTGATGGTCGAGTTCAGGCCTCGCAGCTCGGGCCGCTGCCGCGCCTTGGCGATGAAATCGCGCGTGACCTGCTCCACCCGCTGCAGTGGCGCATCACCCTCGCTCTGTATCCAGAACTCGAAGCCGCCGGTCGTGCCCAGGCCCGGGATCGATGGTGGATTGACCGGCACCAGTACGGCTTCCTTGAAGGTCGAGAACTCCGCGCTGGCCTGCCGGATCAGCGCATCGGCCCGATCATCCGGCGACTGCCGCTCCGCGAAGCTCTTGAGCGACACGAAGAGCACGCCCGCGTTGGACTTGTTCTGCGAATCGATCAGGCTGAAGCCCGGTACCGTCGCGACCGCTTTCACGCCGGGCTGCTTGCTGAACCACTGCTGTGCACGGTCAGTGATGGCCTCGGTGCGATCGAGGCTTGCGGCGTCCGGCATGATGACCGCGGTGAAGATGTAACCCTGGTCTTCCACCGGCAGGAAGGTAGTCGGCACCTTGCGGAACAACCCCATCATGATCACCACCATGCCAACGATCAGCAGCACCGAGATGAGCACGCGCTTGATCGCCAGCTTGGTGGTCGATGTATAGCCCTCCGTCACCTTCTCGAAATTGCGGTTGAACCAGCCGAAGAAGCCTTTCTTCTCGTGGTGACCTTCTTTCGGCGGCTTCAGCAGCAGCGCCGCGAGTGCCGGCGACAGCGTCAGCGCCACGAGGCCCGACAGCACCACCGACACCGCGATCGTGATCGCGAACTGCTTGTAAAGCTGCCCGGTGATGCCCGAGAGGAAGGCGACCGGAATGAACACCGCGCACAGCACCAGCACGATGGCGACCACCGGACCGCTCACCTCGTCCATGGCGCGCTTGGCCGCGTCCTTGGGCGACAGCCCGAACTCGGCCATGTTGCGCTCGACGTTCTCGACCACCACGATCGCATCGTCCACCACGATGCCAATCGCCAGCACCATGCCGAACAGCGTGAGCATGTTGATCGAGAAGCCCATCGCGGTCATGCCGATGAAGGCGCCGAGGATCGAGACCGGCACCGCCAGGATCGGCACCAGCGTCGCGCGAAAGCTCTGCAGGAAGATGAACACCACGATCACCACCAGCACCACCGCCTCGAAGAAGGTGTGGATCACTTCGCTGATCGATTCCTGCACGAACTCGGTCGTGTCGAGCGCGATGTCGTAGTCCAGGCCGCTCGGGAAGGACTTCTTCAGTTCGGCCATCAACGCGCGCGTGTCCTTGGCCACCTGGAGTGCGTTGGCGCCGGGTTGCTGGTAGATCGCGATCAGCGTGGCGGTCTTGCCGTTGTACTTGGAGCGGATCGAATAGTCCTTCGAGCCGAGTTCCGCGCGGCCGATGTCCTTCACGCGGACGATCGCACCCGTGCCCTGCTGCGAAGCGCGCAGGATGATGTTGTCGAACTGCGTGGGCTCGGTCATGCGCCCGGAGGTAGCGACCGGAATGGTCTGCTGCACCGGCGTGACCGTCGGCGAGGCGCCGAGCCGGCCGGCGGCGTACTGCTGGTTCTGCGCGGCAACCGCGTTCTGCACGTCGGTCGCGGTCATGCCCAGGCTCGCCATGCGGTCGGGCTTGAGCCACAGGCGCATCGCGTAGTCCGGCGAGCCGAAGATCGAACTCTGGTTGGCACCCGGGATGCGCTTGATCGCATCCAGCACGTTGATGTTCGCGTAGTTGGCGACGAAGGTCGGGTCCTGGCTGTTGTCGGGCGAATAGATCGCCACGATCAGCATGAAGGCCTGCGACTTCTTCTGCACGCTCACACCCTGCTGGCTCACCGCCGAAGGCAGTTGCGGCAGCGCGAGGTTCACGCGGTTCTGCACGTCCACCTGCGCGAGCGAGGGGTCGGTGCCGATCTCGAAGTAGACCGACAGCGTCATGTTCCCCGTCGAGCTCGACGAGGAGTTCATGTACATCATGCGGTCCGCGCCGTTGACCTGTTGCTCGATTGGCGCTGCCACGTTTTCCGCGACCACCGCCGAACTCGCGCCCGGATAGGTCGCGCTCACCGAGATCTGCGGCGGCGTGATGTCCGGAAACTGCGCGATCGGCAGGTTCAGCATCGCGACCACACCGGCAATGACCAGGATGATCGAGATGACGGACGCAAAGATCGGACGGTCGATGAAGAAATGCGCGAACTTCATCGTGCCCCCGCCAGGATGACATCGACGCGGCGCGCCATGGCGGGCGAATCGCCACCGACGATGTTGGCCGGCGCCTTCATCTCGATCTGATTGGCCGGCACATCGGCCGCCAGCAAGGCGTCTCGCACCGCTTCCGCGCGCCGCTTGGCGAGCGCGGCGTTGACCTTCGGATCACCGCTCGAATCCACGTAACCGTTCAGCACGACGCGCAGGTCGGGCTTGGCCTTGAGTGCCGCGATGATCGCGACCAGCCGCACCTGCCCGGTTGCGTCGAGCGCAGTGCGGCCGCGGTCGAAGTACACGGCATCGCCGTTGGCAACTGGCGCCCCCGCGGCACCGGCAGCGCTCGACGCGCTGGACGCGGCCGAAGCCTTCCCGGTCGCAGACCCGGCAGCACCCGCTGCGCCCGGCGCCGCATTCGGCATCACCGAAGCCGCCGCGGCTGCTGTGCCCGGCGGCGTCGGCCCTGCCTGGCGTCCCACCGCCTTGCCCTCCGGCAACGGCTCCGGCTGCACCTCATTCACTTTCACCGGCGCACCTGGCGCAAGCCGCATGAAGCCGTCGACCACGACACGCTCGCCATCCTTCAGGCCGGCGGTCACCAGCCATTGATCGCCCATCCAGTCGCCGACGCTGACCGGTCGCTGCGAGGCCTTGCCCTCGCCATCGACGACCCAGACGAACTCGCCGCGCGGGCCTTCCTGCACTGCGCGCTGCGGCACGATGATCGAATTGGGGCGCTGGAAGCCGTGCACCTTCACCCGCACGAACTGTCCCGGTCGCAGCTCACCCTTCGGATTGGGCAGTTCGGCACGCAGCAGGAAGGTGCCGGTCTCCTGACTGAAAGACGCATCCGCGAAGGTGATGCGGCCCTGTGCAGGGAAGCTCGACCCGTCCGCCAGCACCAGCTCGACCGCGTAGTCGTCGCGCGGCGCCTTGAGCAGCTTGCCCTTGGCGACCTCGTCCTGCAGGCGCAGCGATTCGTTTTCCGAGAGGCTGAAGTTCACCCGCATCGGATCGAGCTTCGCCACGTAGGTGAGGAGGCTGTTCTCCGCATTCACATAAGCGCCGTCCTGCACCTTGGCGAACGATGACTGGCCGGCGACCGGCGACGTGATCGTGGTGTAGCCGAGGTTCAACTGCGCATCGGTGACCTTTGCAGCGGCGGCCTCGACCGCGGCAGCCGCGGCCTGGTCGCTGCCGGTGGCGTCGTCGAGGTCCTTGACGGCCAATGCGTTGTCGGCAACGAGCGGCTTCACCCGCGCGAGGTTCGCGCGTGCGGTGGCAAGGCGTGCCTGCTGTTGCGCGAGTTCTGCCTTCGCAGCCTTCAGGCTGGCCTCGAAGGGCTTCACGTCCATCCTGAAGAGGACCTGACCCGGCTCGACGAAGGTGCCTTCGGTGTAGACCCTCTTTTCCAGAAAGCCATTGACGCGAGCCCGGATTTCAACCTGTTGCGAACTCTCGGTCTGGCCGACGAATTCGTAGGTGACTGGGACGGTCTGCGCCTTGACGGCCACCGCGGAGACCTCGGTGGGAGGCGGGGCGGCCTTTTCCGGCTCCGACTTCGAACAGGCGGACAGGAGCACCGCGGCACATAACAGCGGGAGCATGCCGCGAACCCTCGTTGCGGCACCTGTCCGGGAGAGGCCTTCACGTCGTGACTTAAAGGCCATGTCGCTCGACAAACCCATAGACCGTCCTCCTCGCCCACACCGGTCACGCACGACGACCGACCCGACGCAGGCTGTTGTGAAACGCTAATGTCGCTTCAAAGGATCGTGCAGGCAATGGCCCCTTGGTGCAATCCCCGAGCCTGCCGGCGGACCCGACGCGGGACTGTCATGCGCCCCCGTCAACATCCGCCGCTACCATCTTTTGCTGTTCGTCGCACCGTTGACGATGGTCAAACGATCGCCTTGAGTCGGACCCATCGCTCGCATAGGATGGCCTGGCCATCGCGCTGGCGCGGGCATTGCTTGACAGTGTGTGACGGCGCAACGCCCCTGGAGGAAACCCTTGAAACCACTTCCGATTGACCTCGCACTGCAAGGCGGGGGCGCGCACGGCGCGTTTACATGGGGCGTGCTCGATCGCCTGCTGGAGGAGCCTTGGCTGCGCATCGAAGGCATTTCTGGCACCTCCGCGGGCGCAATGAACGCCGCTGTGCTGGCCTGCGGCCATGCGGGCGGCGGCGCCGAGGGCGCACGCGAATCGCTCGAGGAGTTCTGGCGCGGCGTGTCGGAAGCCGCCAGGTTTAGCCCGTTCCGTCGGGGCTGGATGGAGATGATCTCCGGCCGCTGGACCCTGGACAACTCCCCCGCCTTCCTGGCCGCGGATCTTGCGATGCGCGTCTGGTCTCCCTACAACCTGAATCCGCAGGGCATGAATCCGCTGCGGGGCATCCTCCGGGAGCTGATCGACTTCGAGCGCCTCGCGACGTCGCCCATCAAGCTCTTCGTGACCGCCACCAATGTGCGCACCGGCCGCGGGCGGGTCTTCCGCAATGCCGAGATCAGTCCGGACGTGTTGCTCGCTTCGGCCTGCCTGCCTTCGATGTTTCATGCGGTGGAGATCGACGGCGACCCCTACTGGGACGGCGGCTATGCGGGCAATCCGACGATGACGCCGCTGATTCGCGAATGCTCCTCGAGCGACACCATCCTGGTGCAGATCAACCCGGTGGAGCGCCCCGGCGTTCCGCGCACCGCGGCGGACATCAACAACCGGCTCAACGAAATCTCCTTCAACTCGCCCCTGCTCAAAGAGCTGCGCATGATCGCGATGCTGCACCAGGTGGCGGACCCGGGCCATGGCGAAGGCGCAGCGTGGGCGCGCATGCGCATCCACCGCATTGCGACCGACGCGATGCTCGAACTCGGCTATTCGTCGAAGCTGATCGCGGAATGGGCGTTCCTCTGCAAGCTGCGTGACGAAGGCCGGCGTGCAGCCACCGCCTTTCTCGCGGACCACACGGGCGACATCGGCAAGCGCTCGACGCTCGATCTCGACGCACTGCTCGAAGGGGTCTGAACCCATGGGACTCGCAGGAATCTTCGTCGGCCTCGGCCTGCTGATCTGGCTCTCGTACCGCGGCTGGAGCGTCCTGGTGCTCGCGCCGCTCGCGGCAATCATCGCGGCGCTCTTCGCGGGCGAGCCGCTGCTCGCACACTGGACGCAGACCTTCATGGGCTCGGCCGCCGGCTTCCTCGCGAGCTTCTTTCCACTCTTCCTGCTGGGCGCGATCTTCGGCAAGCTGATGGACGACAGTGGCTCGGTGCAGACCATCGCTCGCTTCATGACCGAGAAGCTCGGCCCGCAGCGGGCGATGCTCGCGGTGGTGCTGGCCGGCGCGATGGTGACTTACGGCGGGGTGAGCCTCTTCGTCGCCTTCTTCGTCCTCGCGCCCATGGCGCAGGCACTGTTCAGGGCAGCCAACGTACCCGCGCGCCTCATGCCTGCCGCGATCGCGCTCGGTACCTCGACCTTCACGATGTCCGCACTGCCGGGCACACCTGCGATCCAGAACGCGATCCCGATGCCCTTCTTTGGCACCACTGCCTTCGCCGCGCCGGGCTTGGGCGTGATCGCGGCGGCGATCATGCTTGGCTTTGGCATGTGGTGGCTGCGCCGCGCCGAGAACGTGGCGCGCAAGGCCGGCGAAGGCTTCGGCACGGTGACGGTCGACAAGCATGTCGATGCCTCCGCCAACCCGGTGGTGCGCGAACGCGCGAGCACGTCGGGCAGCTTCGACCCCGCAGAGGCCACACGCGGGGGCCACAGCGACCGCGAGCCCGGTGTCTTCATCGCCCTGCTGCCGCTCATCGTGGTGGTCGTCGTCAATCTGCTGATGGCGCTGGTCGTGCTGCCGCGCCTGGATACCGACTATCTCGCCGAAGCGCGCTTCGGCGGCATCTCGCTCGCCAACGTGGGCGGCGTCTGGGCCGTGCTGGTGGCGCTGATGACGGCGATCGTCGTGCTGATCGCGTGCAACTGGAGCCGGCTGCCGTCGCTGCGCGAGACCATCGACGCCGGCGCGAATGCCTCCGTGCTTCCGGTGGTGTCGGTGGCGAGCCTCGTGGGCTTCGGGGCGGTGGTGGCGGCCATGCCGGCTTTCGAGATGGTGCGCGAATGGGTGCTCGGCATCGGCGGCGGGCCGCTGGTGTCGCTGGCGTTGTCGACCAACATCCTCGCGGCGCTCACGGGCTCGGCGTCCGGCGGTCTCACGATCGCACTCGACGCGCTCGGCGCGACCTACATGCAGCTGGCCGCGACCATCGGGCTCGATCCAGCACTCATGCACCGGGTCGCGGTGATCGGTGCGGGCACGCTCGACAGCCTGCCGCACAACGGCGCGGTGGTCACGCTGCTCGCGGTGTGCGGCACGGGCCACAAGGAAAGCTACTTCGACATCGTGATGGTGGGCATCGTCGGCGCGCTGCTGGCGCTGATCGCGGTGATCGTGCTGGGATCGACCTTCGGCTCGTTCTGACGCCCGCGCAGCTACGCCACCCGGGCCCGGCGGACGAGCTTTTCAGACAGCACCGCGACGCATCTCGCGTATTCGGCCTCGGCCTTTTCCTGCGCCTCGCACAGGTGCGCAAGTGCCTGGATCTCCTGCGAGCCGGGTGGCAGTGTGTCGGCGCCGCAGAGCCAATCGCCCAGCGCCTCGACGAGTTCGCCACGCGCGGCCTCCACCGCGAGGCGGCTCACGACAACGGCCCGATAGAGTTGGGTCAGCTCGCCTCTCCTTTCCCGCTGCACACACCCTCCAAGAAGTAGTCATTTTCAAGACTACTTATGTATTACTTGCGGGCATGTAGGTCCATACCGCGAAGGCGGTAGACATTTGGCCGAAGGACGGCACGGAAGTGCCTGCGGACGGTCGCTAGGGGGTGGCAGCCGCTCTGGCCTGCGCGAGCTTCGCTTCGAGTTCGGCCACCAGTGCCCTCGCCTCGTCGCCTTCGGGAATCGGCCGCCCGCTGTCGCGCCAGGTCACCGCGCTCTTGAAGCCTTCGACCTCCGCCTGCCTGCGGAACCACATGCCTTCGGGGTTGTGGCGCGTGATTGCCGTCGAACACGGTGGCGAACATCTGCGACTGCTCCAGCCCCATCGACAACCAGACCTGGTTGACCACCAGCTTGTGCATCATCAGATGCGAGCGCGGCACGCCGGCGATGCGCAGCGCGAGCCGCAGCGTGGCTTCGTCCAGGTCGCCGGCAGGCATCGCGAAGTTGGCCAGCCCCCATTCGGCGGCCTGCGCGCCGGTGATGGTGTCCCCGGTGAACATGAGCTGCTTGGCGCGCATCGCCCCCAGCCGATAGGTCCACATCGCGGTTGTCGGGCAGCCCCAGACGCGCGTCGGCATGTAGCCGATCTTCGCGTCGTCGGCCATCACGAGCAGATCGCAGCACAGCGCGATGTCGCTCCCGCCCGCGACCGCATAGCCGTGTACCTTGGCGATGGTCGGCTTGGTGCAGCGCCAGAGCGACATGAAGTCTTCGGTGTTGCCCTTCATCGCCGCGTAGTCGAGCATCGGATCCCAGGGCGTCTTCTCCTGCCGGCAGGGATAATCGCCGCCCGCCCGGTCGACATGGCCTTCGGCGTAGTCACCCAGGTCGTACCCAGCGCAGAAGGCACGGCCGGCGCCTTCGACAACGATGACGTGCACCTCGTCCTCTGCCTGCGCCCACGCGACGGCCTGCCGGATGTCCGATGGCGTGGTTTCGGCGATGGCATTGAGCTTCTCGGGGCGATTCAGCAGCAACCGCGCGATGCGTGGATGAGCGGGGTCCTTGTCGATCACGACGGTGTTGAACACGGGCATGCGGTCTCCTTGGTTTTGGCCCGCCATTTCACTGCACGCCCGATCGGCCCTGCAAGCCACGCCGCCAATCTGCTGTACGACCGGGCGCACAAGGCGGCGATTTCGTAGGAATGCGGGCACGGGCAAATCAGTCTTCGCGTCGTTGCGTGGGCTGATGGCGCCTACGCGCGCCGGGCGCCGGTTGGCCTACCTTGAAGTCAAAAGGAGCCCGCCATGTCACTCGCAATGCCCACTCCCGATTTCGAGCCCTCCGGACTACAACTCGCACGTCATCTCGCCACGTTCCGCACGCAACACATCGAGCCCGAGGCCGTCGCTGTCCGCGAACCGCATCCGGGAGAGGATGAAGTTCCGCGCGACCATCCGAAGCTGGATCCACGCCAACTCAGCCTCGTCTTCGGTGAACGCCGCTGATCGGCATCGCTTGACCAGAGGCCATACGCAGCTCTTCCACCGTTGCTCTGCCGATCGTTGAGGTCCGCGCTGCGGAAAGTTCGGGAGCCAGCCGATTCGCCAGCGCGAATGGTGGATGTGTGAAAACGTAAACCGGTGTCTCATGGAATCACCGCAGCGCACCTGCGCGCCGCGGACGACCTGAAACACCTGGGGCGAAGATCATGTACCACGGTGAACGCTTCAACGGCTACAGCCACCTTTGCGGCTTTCTTCTGGCCAGCGCCGGGGCGGCCATGCTGATCTCGAAGACCATGCCGGGCGACGATCCGGCCAAGACCGCCAGTGCGCTCGTCTTCGGTGTGTCGATGATGGTGCTGTACGCCGCATCGACCATCTTCCACAGCACGCGCGGGTCGACGAAGCTCTTCTGGCAGCGGGTCGACCATTGCGCGATCTACCTGCTCATCGGGGGCAGCTATACGCCCTTCGCGCTCGTGACGCTCCACGGGCCATGGGGATGGGCGCTGCTCGCGGGCATCTGGGCCGCGGCGATCGTCGGCATCGGCAGGGAGCTGCGGCCAGGCGATCCGCCGAAGCCTTCGCTACTCATCTACCTGGGCATGGGATGGCTCGGCGCGCTGGTGCTCGGGCCCCTCATTGAGCGACTCGACGGCACAGCCGTCGCGTGGGTGCTGACGGGCGCCCTGCTCTACTCGGCGGGCACGATCTTCTATGCCAATCCGAGAGGCTGGCGGCATGCGCACGGCACGTGGCACCTGTTCGTCATTGGCGGCACGCTGTGTCACTACGTCGCGGTGACGCAGTTCGTGCTTTAGGTTCCGAAGCTGTAGCGCACGCCGATCCAGGCCGTGCGCGGCGCGCCCGGAGCGAGGAACGTCGCGCGCACGAGGGGGAAGTCCCCGTTCGCATTGGCCGGGAAAGGCCGGGCCACAAAGGCGCCTGTGGGGCCGAAGGCGTTGGCACCGAGCTGGCCCCCGGTCGTGTACTTGCGGTCGAGCAGGTTGTTGATCTGCGCAAAGAACTTGAGACCTGGCCTCGGCCGATAGTCGGCGCCGAGGTTGAAGACGGCATAACCGCCGGTGCGCCCATCGCCCGTGTAGTAGATGCCGTCGGGCATATGCAGGCCGTTCTCGTTGCCGCGCACGTTGGCTCCGCTCGACGCCACCATGTCGAGGTCGAAGCGCCATTGCGCATTCGCCTCCCAATTGGCCTCCAGCTTGAGCACTCGGCGCGGCAGCAGTGGAATTCGGTCTCCCGGCCGGATGGCGATCCTGCCCTCCGTACCGGGAGCGCCAGCGGCCGCCGAGCTGTTGCTGCTGTTGCCCGAACCATCGATGACTTCGGCGTCGCGGAAGGTGGCGTCGAGCAATGCCAGATTGGCGCCAACGGTCCATCCCCGCGCGGGTTGCGCCACGAGGCCCGCCTCAATGCCCTGGCGGCGCGTCTTGCCGAAGTTCTTGAAATACCCGAATCCGCTCGGGTCGTCCGACACGAAGAGCAGGTCGTCCTTGTTGTCCGAGCGGAAGACGCCGAGGTTCCACGAGACCGAACGCTCCCATTTGCCGCGCAATCCCGCCTCGAAGGTGGTGGTAACGACCTGCTTGAGGGATGGATCGCCCGCAAATGAATTCGGCAGCTTGCAGGGCGTTGCCGGATCGGAGCAGCCGAGCTCGATCGCAGTCGGCGCGCGGCTCCCTTGATTGACGCCCGCGTAAAGGGTCAACGCCTCGCTCGCCGCAAAGGTGAGGCCGATCGCCGGATTGAAATGGCTGAAGGTGTGATCGCCCGTGAGCGAGCCCGGGGCGGGCCCCGGCGTGACCCAGTCGAAGTTGTCGACCGAGGTGTGGTTGTAGCGCCCCGACAGCGTCAGGTGCGTCGCCTGGCTTATCTCGATGATGTCGCTCGCGTAGGCGCTCCAGGTGCTCGAGCGGCTCGACAGGCCCACACGCGCATCGAAGGCGTTCTCGGAGTTCTGCGTGCCGTCCGCGAAAGCGCCGGGACCCAGCAGCGGCGTGATCGACCGGTCCGGGTTGATGAAGCCGAATTGCGCGCTCTGGTCGAAGCCGACGCGGCTCGCGTCGTAGGCCGCGCCGAACACCAGTTGATGGCCAACGCCGGCGGTGTCCAGCAGTGCTGCGAACTGGCCCGCCAAGCCGTAGTTGTGCTGCTCGGTCCGCGTACGGTTGTAGAGCCCGTTGCACTTTTCGTTGGGCTCGTTGTTCGTCAGCACGTTGGCGATGCAGCGCCATCGCGGGAAAGGCGTGTTGGCCTGCGTCTCGCCGCTGGTCGGGAAAGCCGTGAAGCCCGCGCGCGCGAGGGCTGCGCGCTCAGCCGCATTGGGCTGGTAGAGCGACTCGCCAAGGGAATCGTCGTTGACATCGCCGTTCAGCGTGCTGGCCTTGATGTCGCGCCAGTAGGCGTTGCCCGTGAAGCGCAGGCGGTCGTTGATGTCGTGGCTGCCGGCGAGATTCAGGAAGATCGAGCGGTTGTTCGTCTGGTCCGGGACGGTATAGACGCTGCTCCAGTTGCGCTGCAAGGCGTGCTGCTCCTGCAGCCCGTTGCCGGTGAGATCGTTGTCGGCGTAGGCTGCCGTTAGCGACACCTCAGTGTCTCGCGCATGCTTGCCGACCTTGGCGAAGAGCTGGCGCAGGTCGCTAGGCGAAGCGGTACGCCAGCCGTCCTCGTGAAAGCGATTGGCAGCGACGTACCAGTTGACGCCGTCCTCCCGGCTGCCGCCGGTCTCGAACTCGGCCGCAGCGCGTCCATGGCTGCCGCCGAGCACCTGCACCGAGCTGCCCGGGCTGGTGAAGCCGTCCTTGGTACGCACCGAGAGGGCACCGCCCAGGGTGTTGAGGCCGAACAGCGGATTGCTGCCGGGCATCAGCACCACGCTGTCGATCACGGTGGTCGGGATGAGATCCCAACTCACCACGTCGCCGAAAGGCTGGTTCAGGCGCACACCGTCGAGATACACCGACAGTCCTTGCGGCGTACCGAGCAGCGGCGAAGCCCTGAAGCCGCGGTAGTTGATGTCCACCTGGAAGGGATTGCCCTGGATCTCGTTGACGGTCACGCCATTGATCCGGCGGGCCAGAAAGCTGGACAGGTCGAGCGCGTGCGTGCGGTCGATGTCAGTGCCGGTGGCGCTCTGCACGTTGGCGGGCACCTGGTCCTTGGGCACGTCGAGCCCCGGCAGCGGCGTCGGCGCGACAACCGTGATGGTGGGAAGCTCGCGGTCGGCCTCTCCCTGGGCCTGGGCGGCGGCTGGCGGGGCGCCGGAGAGCCCAACCGCCGACGCCGTCGAAAGGAGCAAAAAGGCAGGCAGGCGCGTACCGGAGTCGCCGCGGCGACGTTGCATGTGTCCCCTCCTCCACCTCGATGGGTGCGCCCCCAAGTTAAAGCGCGGCCCCAACAGAGAAATAGGGAAATTCCCGCCCCTAGAATTTGCCCGGTTTCGAGCACGGCCTGGCCGTGCAGGACGGCGATTCCAGCGCCGCCCCCTTATCCCGAATAAGCAACTGATCGTCCGCGAACCCGCATGGGGACTGGCGAATAAGCTTATCCGCATAAGGCGCGAACCAAAAAATAGTTTGTTTCCATAAGGCTCGCTTCTAAAGTTGCGCCCTCGTTGACCGGGGCCGGTGGACGCACTGCCTTCAACAACTGACACACGATGTACCAATACACAGATTTCGACCGCCAGTTCGTGCACCTGCGCGCGGCGCAATTCCGCGATCAACTCGAACGCTGGCAGACGGGCAGGTTGTCCGAGGATGAATTCCGTCCCCTGCGCCTGCAGAACGGCTGGTATGTGCAGCGCTACGCACCGATGCTGCGTGTCGCGGTGCCATACGGCGAGCTGTCGAGCAAGCAGCTGCGCGTGCTCGCGAAGATCGCCCGCGTGTACGACGAGCCGGAGGCCGAGGTCTACAAGAACGCCGTCGCGACGCAAGGCAAGCTAGGCTCGCACAAGCTGCCCACGCACTACGCGCACTTCACCACCCGCCAGAACGTCCAGTACAACTGGATTCCGCTTTCCAAGTCAGCGGACGTGATGGACCTGCTCGCCTCGGTCGACATGCACGGCATCCAGACCAGCGGCAACTGCATCCGCAACATCACGAGCGACGAGCGTGCCGGCATTGCGGTCGACGAAGCGGCCGATCCGCGCCCATTCGCCGAAATCATGCGTCAGTGGAGCACGCTGCACCCGGAATTCGCCTTCCTGCCGCGCAAGTTCAAGATCGCGATCACCGGCGCAGCCGAAGACCGCGCCGCGACCGGCTGGCATGACGTGGGCCTGCGCCTCGTCAAGAACGAACAGGGCGAGCTGGGCTTCCGCGTGCAGGTCGGTGGCGGCATGGGCCGCACGCCGATCATCGGCACCGTGCTGCGCGAGTTCCTGCCGTGGAACCAGATCATGAATTACCTCGAAGCGGTGATTCGCGTCTACAACCGCTACGGCCGCCGCGACAACATCTACAAGGCACGCATCAAGATCCTCGTGAAGGCCGAAGGACAGGTCTACATCGACGATGTCGAGGCCGAGTACAAGCAGATCATCGAACACGACGGTGCGCCGCACACCATCTCGCAAGCCGAGCTGGAGCGCGTGACCGCCTCCTTCGTGCCGCCGACCCTGGCGACCCGCGTGTTCCGCAGCGCCGAGGAAACCGACGCCGAGCTGCGCGCCCAGGCCGCCGACGACGTGATGTTCGCGCGCTGGCTCGCCCGCAACGTCGCGCCGCACAAGAACCCTGCCCTGCGCGCCGTGACGCTCTCTTTCAAGCGCCGCCTGCAGGCGCCCGGTGACGCATCGGCCGACCAGCTCGAAACCGTTGCCACGCTGGCCGACCGCTTCAGCGCCGGCGAAGCACGCGTGACGCACGACCAGAACGTGCTGCTGCCGTGGGTCCATGCCGAAGACCTGCACGCGCTGTGGCTTGCCGCCCGTGAAGCCGGCTTCGCGAGCGCCAACGTACACCTGCTGACGGACATGATCGCCTGCCCCGGCGGCGACTTCTGCGCGCTCGCGAACGCGCGTTCCATCCCGATCGCCGAAGCGATCACCGAGCGCTACCAGGACCTCGACGAACTCGATGACCTCGGCGAGATCGACCTGCACATCAGCGGCTGCATCAACTCGTGCGGCCACCACCACAGCGGCCACATCGGCATCCTCGGCGTCGACAAGGACGGCAAGGAGTGGTACCAGGTCACGCTCGGCGGCTCGGACGGCTCGGAACTGAGCGGCCCGGCGCAGGCCGGCAAGGTCGTCGGCCCGTCGTTCTCGGCAGCCGAAGTGCCCGGCGTGATCGAAGCGGTGCTCAACACCTACCGCGACACGCGCGAATCCGGCGAGACCTTCATCGACGCCCTGCGCCGCATCGGCATCGAGCCCTTCAAGACCGCGGCCAACGCCGCACGCTTCAAGGTCGAGGAGGCCGCAGCATGAACAAGACCCTGAAGATCCTCGCCGCCGAAGAGCATGTCGACAACGGCGACCCCAACGTCCTGCAACTGGCGAACGACGCCGATCCGCTCGCGATCGAGGTGTGCCTCGACGACGTGGAACGCATCGACCTCGACTTCCCGAAGTTCACCGACGGCCGCGCATACAGCCAGGCCTACCTGCTGCGCCGCCGCCTCGGCTTCAAGGGCGACATCCGCGCCACGGGCGACGTGCTGATCGACCAGCTCGTGCAAATGCAACGCACCGGGTTCTCCAGCGCGGTGCTGAAGGAAGGTGTCGACGCCACGGCTGCACAACGCCAGTTCGACCGGTTTGCCGCCTACTACCAGGGCGACGCGGTCGAGACCGCTCCGCTGTTCACGCGGGCCTGAGCGCCCCTGCCCCCGCACGGAATCCCCACCAATGAGCATCGATCTCGCAGAAGTCAACGCCAAGTTCGGCCGCAGCGCCGAAGGCCTCGTGGACTGGGCCATCGGCCTGGGCCAGCCGGCGATCATCACCACCAACTTCCGGCCCTTCGAGGCGGTGATCCTGCACATGGTCACACGCGCCAAGCCCGACGTGCCGGTGGTCTGGATGGACAACGGCTACAACACCGAGGCCACGTATCGCTTCGCCGACGAAGTGACGAAGCTGCTGAAGCTCGATCTGCGCATCTTCGTGCCCCGGCGTTCGCGTGCGCATCGCGAAGCGGTCGAAGGTCCGACGCCGGCGCTGGACGATCCGCGCCATGCCGCCTTCACCGAGGAAGTCAAGCTGGAGCCCTTCGCACGCGCGCTGCGCGAAACGGCGCCAAAGGTCTGGTTCACCGCACTGCGGGCCACCGACACCGCCGTGCGTGCGCAGATGGACCCGGTCAGCATCAATCCCGATGGCCTGATCAAGGTCGCGCCGCTGCTGCATTGGTCGTCCAAGGACCTGTACGAGTACTGCCAGAAGCACCGCCTGCCCAACAACTTCGACTACGTGGATCCGACCAAGGGCGAAGACAACCGCGAATGCGGCCTGCATCTCTCGCACTGACGTCACGAACCGTTGCCGATCCACTCCATCAGCCCACGACCCAATGAACGCCCGTACCGAACCCGAACTGCTGCTGCCGACGACGGACGCGCTGAGCCGCCTGTCCAACACGCACCTCGATGCGCTGGAAGAAGAAACCATCTTCATCCTGCGTGAAGTCGCGGCCTCCTTCGAGCGCCCGACGCTGCTGTTCTCCGGCGGCAAGGATTCGCTGGTGCTGCTGAAGTGCGCTGAGAAGGCATTCGGTGTCGGGCGCATTCCCTATCCGCTGCTGATGATCGACACGGGCCACAACTTCCCTGAAGTGACGGACTTCCGTGACCAGCGTGCCAAGGAGCTCGGCGCCGAGTTGATCGTGCGCAGCGTCGAGGACTCGATGAAGCGCGGCACGGTGCGCCTGGCGCACCCGGGCGAATCGCGCAACGTGCACCAGTCGGTCACGCTGCTCGAAGCGATCGAGGAGTTCCGCTTCGATGCCCTGATCGGCGGCGCTCGTCGTGACGAGGAAAAGGCACGCGCCAAGGAACGCATCTTTTCGCACCGCGACAGCTTCGGCCAGTGGCAGCCCAAGGACCAGCGCCCCGAACTGTGGACGCTGTTCAACACGCGCCTCGCACCGGGCGAGCACTTCCGCGTGTTCCCGATCTCGAACTGGACCGAACTCGACGTCTGGCAGTACATCGAGCGCGAGCAGATCGCCCTGCCCTCGATCTACTACACCCATAAGCGTGAAGTGGTCGAGCGCCGGGGCCTCCTGGTGCCGGTGACCGAACTCACGCCGCCGCGCGACGACGAAAAGGTCGAAGTGCGCGACGTGCGCTTCCGCACCGTGGGCGACATCACCTGCACCTGCCCGGTAGAAAGCCTTGCGGCCGATGCGGCCGATGTGGTGGTCGAGACCCTCGCCGCCGACGTGAGCGAGCGCGGCGCAACGCGCATGGACGACAAGACGTCCGAAGCCTCGATGGAAAAGCGCAAGAAAGACGGTTACTTCTGATGAACGCGACGACGACGATGAACAAGGTTGAAGCCGAAACAGGCGCCGCGCTGCGCTTCATTACCTGCGGCAGTGTGGACGACGGCAAGAGCACGCTGATCGGCCGCCTGCTGGTGGACAGCAAGACGGTGCTGCAAGACCAACTGGCCGGCGTCCAACGCGGTGGCGAGGTCGACCTCGCGCTGCTCACGGACGGCCTTTCGGCCGAGCGCGAGCAAGGCATCACGATCGATGTGGCCTACCGCTACTTCTCGACCGCGCACCGCAAGTTCGTGATCGGCGACGCGCCGGGCCACGAGCAATACACCCGCAACATGGTCACCGCCGCCTCGAGCGCCGATGCGGCCGTGGTGCTGGTCGACGCGACCAAGCTGCCCTGGGCCGGCGAAGTCGGCGATGGCGAAGTGGTCAAGCGCGAGTTGCTGCCGCAGACGCGCCGTCATACGCTGCTCTGCCACCTGCTGCGCGTTCAGTCGATCGTGTTCGCGGTCAACAAGCTTGATGCGATCGACGATGCAGAGCTGGCTTTCGAGCGCATCTCCGAAGCACTCACGAACTTCGCCGAAGCCGCAGGCGTCAAGGTTGCCGCCACCGTGCCGATCTCAGCGCTCAAGGGCTGGAACGTCGCTTCGCGCCATGCCAACTGGGCGGGCTACGAAGGCCCGAGCCTGCTCGAATTGCTTGAAACGCTGCCTGTCACCGCACAGGACGAAGCCGTCCCCTTCGCCTTCCCGGTCCAGTGGGTCGAGAAGTTCTCGGCTTCGGCTGACACCTCGCGCGGCCGCCGGGTGTTCTGGGGCCGCGTGGCCAGCGGCCACGTCGAGCCCGGCCAGCGCGTCACGGTGCTGCCCGGCAACCAGACCGCCACCGTTGCGCAGGTGCTGAGCCACACGCGCCAGCCCAAGACCGTGCATGCGGGCCACAGCGCCGGCATCGTGCTCGATCGCGAACTCGATGTTTCTCGCGGCGACTGGCTGCTGGAGCCCGGCGCCTTCGAGCCGCAGCGCGAGATCACGGCGACCATCGCGTGGCTGGATGACGAACCGCTCGTTCCGGGCCGCGTCTACTGGGCGCTGCAGGGACACCGCTGGGTCAAGGCCAAGGTTGCGCGCATCGTCGATCGCGTCAACATCACCACGCTCGAATCCGAGCCGGCCGACCAGCTCGAAGCCAATGCAATCGGCGATGTGGTGCTCAGCCTGCAGCAGCCGCTCGCGCTGCTGCCGTTCACGCAATCGCGTGCGCTCGGCTCGCTGATCCTGGTCGATACCGCCTCGCACCGGACGTCTGCAGCCGTACTCGTGCAACCGTCCGTCACAAACGCCTAAAATTCGGGGTTTTCCCGATCACGAACTCGTTCTAGCCCCACCATGACCCACGTCGTCTCCGAAGCCTGCATCCGCTGCAAATACACCGACTGCGTCGACGTATGCCCGGTCGATTGCTTCCGCGAGGGGCCGAACATGCTGGTGATCGACCCCGACGAGTGCATCGATTGCGCGGTGTGCATCCCCGAATGCCCGGTCAACGCGATCTACGCCGAGGAAGACCTCCCCGCCGACCAGATCGCCTTCATCAAGCTCAACGCCGAGCTGGCTCTGGCCGACGGCTGGAAAAGCATCACCAAGCGCAAGCCGGCGCTCCCCGACGCTGAAGAGTGGAAGGACAAGACCGGCAAGATCTCGGAGCTCGTGCGCTGAGCACGACACCCGCCCCGACCGAAACCGACGCGCTGATCATCGGCGCCGGACCGGTCGGGCTGTTCCAGGCCTTCCAACTCGGCCTACTCGAAATCTCCTGCCACATCGTCGACGCACTGCCCCGGGCTGGAGGCCAGTGCGTCGAGTTGTATGGCGACAAGCCGATCTACGACGTTCCCGGCACGCCGAAGACCACCGGTCGCGGGCTTGCGGAATCGCTGCTGGAGCAGGTCGCGCCTTTCAAGCCCCAATTCCACTTCGGCGAGCAGATCGAGACGCTTGCACGGCAGGATGACGGGCGCTTTCTGCTGGCAACCCACCGCGGCAGGCGCTTCATGGCCAGGACGGTCTTCATCGCGGCTGGCGTCGGCGCATTCGTGCCGAAGCGAATCGCCCTCGACGGCATCGAGCGCCTGGAGGGCACGAAGCTCTTCTATCACCCCGACACCGATGCGCTCGGCCGATTCGCCGGCCAGACGGTCGTGGTCAATGGCGGCGACGAAGCGGCGGTCGAAACCGCATTGGCGCTCGAGCCGATCGCGAAACAGGTCACGCTTGTTCATCGTCGCGATGTCTTTCAAGCTGACGACGCTATCCTCGCGAGCCTGCGCCAGCGCATTGCCGACGGCGCGATCCGGCTGGCCATCGGACAGGGTTCGGCGTTCGACGACGCTGGCCTGACGCTCATCACGCCGGATGCGCAGAACCTTGTCCTGCCTTTCGACGTGATCGTCGGATGCCTTGGCATTTCCCCTCGTCTCGGGCCCATCGCCAACTGGGGCCTTGAACTCGTGCGAAAGCAGATCCCCGTCGACACGGAGAAGTACGGGACTCGCGAGCGCGGCATCTTCGCGATCGGCGACATCAACACTTACCCGGGCAAGAAGAAGCTGATCGTGTGCGGCTTCCATGAAGCCACGCTCGCCGCGTGGGGTGCCGCGAGCATCGTTTTTCCGGACAAATCGATTCCGCTGCAATACACCACCACGAGCACCCGCCTGCACGAGTTGCTCGGCCTGAAGCACTGAGCCGCCGGTGCGCGGACGCAGCCGTCCGTGCCACAGGCCTACAATCCATCCTGCTTCGCCAGACTGAAGCAAGACGCTAGGGGTGCCGGCCCGCCGTTTGATCGGTGAGTCGGCTGAGAGAGTCCCTTTGAACCTGACTGAGGTAATCTGGCCGTAGGTTCAACTCCCTTGTCGCCGTTCCCCTCGGTGCACAGCGCACGATTTCCCGCAGGCTATCAAGCGGCGGCCGCCATCGAGCACCGTCTAGACTTCTGTGATCGGCCAACAGCGGACTCTCTCTGACATGACTTTGCGCACACTCCTCGCCCTACTTGGCACTGCTTGCGGCATCTACTACACCTACTTGGGAGTGGTCGTAGGCGGTCATGTCTTAGATGCACAGAAGCGAAATTCACCGTCGGCACGGCTTCTACTGACGGGCGTTGCCTGGTCAGTCGGTCCGGGCGATGAGTATTCGGAGGAAGGCAAGCGAATCTGCCGGAAAGGCAACTGGGCGCTTGTACTAGGCATCATCGCGTGGTTCGCCTGGGGCGTACTCAGATGAAGCCACATTTCTGCAACTCCCTTCTTGCTGCTCTTCTCAGTCGCTGAACATTGGCTCAGCCAATGACTGCTCTTCAAGGAGCAGCCATGACCGCTTCGGGCGCAGACCGGCCCGTCATGGTGCCCGTACCCTCCGCTGCCAGACATACGCGAGAGGCCTAGAATGGCGGCTCGCTAGGGGTGCTGTGTCCTTCCAACGGCCGGCTGAGAAAAAACCCTTTGAACCTGGTTGGCGACCGTGTCGGAGTGACCTGCCGGACTCCCCGCCGCGGTAGCCGAAGTCTGTTTATTTTGCAGGCTTGAGGTAATCCTCGCGCAGGGAAGCTGGTCCGGCGGCCGCACGTTTTCTCGCGTGCCGGATCCGTCGCCGTGGCCTCGCCCACCTGCCAAACAATTTGCACCGGAGCAAATGGATGGCAAATACAAACAACACCGAGGCGCCCTTCGGCGCCAATGAAGCGCTCACGCCGCTTCGCGAAGCCGGGCGCGTTTTCCGGTGGCACGACCATATGGCACTGTGGTTCAGCCTTGGCGTCGGCCTGCTGGTCATGCAGATCGGCGCGTTTCTCGTGCCGGCCGTCGGCACACGCGATGCGGCGGTGGCGATCGTGCTGGGCTCGTGCATCGGCGCAGGCCTGCTGGCCTGGACGGCCCGCGTCGGTTGCGAAAGCGGCCTTGCGAGCGCAGGACTCATGCATGCCACCTACGGCAGCGCATTTGCCCGGCTCCCTGTGATCCTGAACATCGTCCAGTTGATCGGCTGGACCACCTTCGAAATCGTGATCATGCGCGAGGGCACCCAGGCGATCGGCAAGCAGGCGTTCGGCTGGTCGCTGGACGGCAGCATGGGCACGGTGATCACCACGCTGATCTGGGGCGCGGTCCTGCTCGCGCTGCTGGCCGGCTCGATGGTGAAGCTGGTGCGGCGCTTCGTCAGCCGATTCGGGTTGCCGCTCGTCATCCTGTCGCTGGTATGGCTGAGCTGGCAGTTCGCTGCCCGGCTACACGCGAAGGGCCTCGACGCTTTCTGGTCGCGCCCGGGCGACGGAAGCATGGGCATGTTCGGCGCGCTGGATCTGGTGATCGCGATGCCAGTCTCCTGGCTCCCGCTCGTGGCCGACTACGCCCGCCACGGAAAGCGCAGCACACGCGGCCTCGGCGGCGCATTCGGCGGCACGTGGCTCGGTTACGCGGTGGCAAACGTCTGGTGTTACGCGCTCGGCGTGATGGTCGTCAGCGTGGCGGAGCCCGGTACCGACATGCTCGCCGCATTGCTGCTGGCGCAGGGCGGTCTGGTAGCACTGGGGCTGATCCTGGTCGATGAGCTCGACAACGCCTACGGCGACGTCTATTCAGGCTCGGTTTCTTCGCACAGCCTGTTCCCGCAATGGAGCATTCGCCGCTGGGGGCTGGTGCTCGCGGCAATGTGCATCGCTTTGGCGCTGGTGTTGCCGATGCACTCTCTGGAACCGTTCCTTCTGCTCCTGAGTTCAGTCTTCGTGCCGCTCTACGGTGTGATCCTTGGACGGCTGGGCGTCGGGGTCAGCGTTGACGCGATCGACGCGCGGCGCGTGGACATCGCCGCGGCAGCGATCTGGATCGGCGGCATCGTGATCTATCACTCGTGCGCCGCGTGGGCGCCTCAGTGGGGCTCCGCGCTGCCGACGCTCGCGATCACCTTCGTGCTGGCGTGGATCACGCGCCCGGCGCCGGCAGGCGGAACGTCGGCACTGGCGCAAACCCGTGGTTGAGTGGCCCATGTCCGCTGCCGACTTTCACGTCTGCGCCGGCAGCCATGGCGGCCACAACGTAGTTACGCGCGCGTTCGACGGCCTGCGCGAGGTCGTACCCGAGCGCCAGGTGCGACGCGATGGCGGACGACAGCGTGCAGCCGGTTCCATGCAGATTGCGGCTCACGATGCGCGTCGATGCGAGCTGCAGCCGATCGCCATTGGATTGCGCGAGCAGGTCGACGACGTCGTCGCCCGGCAGATGTCCGCCCTTGAGAAGAACGGCGCTGGCGCCCAACGCGAGCAACTCGCTGGCTGCATCGTCCAGCGCGTCGACGCCGTCGATTGCATGGCCGATCAGCAGTGCGGCTTCGTCAAGATTGGGCGTGACCACGACCGCGCGTGGGAACAGTTCGCGTACCAGCACCTGCACCGTTTCCGCCGCGATGAGCCGGTCGCCGCTCGTGGCAACCATCACCGGATCGAGAACCACGTTGGGCAGCTTGTAGTAGTCAATCGCCCAGGCAACGACCTCGACGACTTCGGGCGCATGCAGCATGCCCAGCTTGACCGCATCCACGCCGATGTCCTCGACGACGGACTGGATCTGCGCCTTGAGGAATTCGGGCGGAACGCCATGAATGCCGGACACGCCCAGCGTGTTCTGCGCGGTCAGCGCCGTGATCGCCGTCATGCCATAGCAGCCGAGCGCGGCGAAGGTCTTCAGGTCTGCCTGGATGCCGGCGCCGCCGCCGCTGTCGGAGCCTGCGATCGAGAGCACACGGGCGTAGCGGGAGAATGCATGAGTCATGATGAAAATTATCGGCCACACCGTACGTGCCGCGTGAGGGGGCGATGACGAGCCCTATCGAATTTCCCTTCCGCCACGTGGCGATCCTTGGCGCTGGCCTGATGGGGCGTCTGCTTGCCGTGACGCTTGCGCAGTCCGGCTGCAAGGTGGATGTCTCCGATGCCGGCGGCCCTGAGGCGAATGGCGCGGCGGCGCGCGTGGCTGCCGCGATGCTGGCACCTTTGGCAGAGTCCGCCGTGGCACCGCCATCGGTGGTCCGCATGGGGCACTACGCGCTATCTCGCTGGCCCGCGCTGATTGCATCGCTCGACAAGCCCGTTTTCTTTCAGCGCGAAGGCACGCTGGTCTTGTGGCATCGACAGGATGCCTCCGAAGCGGCCCGGCTCGCACGCGTCCTGGCGGGAACCGGCGATGCCGTCCCCGAACTGCCGGCCATGCAGAAGCTGGATGCGGCTGCCATCGACGCGCTGGAGCCTTCGCTCGGACGGCGGTTCGCGCAGGGGCTGCTTCTGCCCGACGAAGGCCAACTCGACAACCGCGAACTGCTTTCAGCGCTGCTCGTCACATTGCAGGCCATGCCGAATGTGCGCCTTCATTGGGACTCGCCCTGCAGCCTCGATACGTTCAGGCCGGGCGAACACGGGCAGCCCGATCGCGTCATCGACTGCCGCGGCCTCGGCGCGCAGCCCGAATGGAGCGCCCTGCGTGGGGTGCGCGGCGAAGTGATCCGCGTGCACGCACCGGAGGTCACGCTGAGGCGCCCCACGCGCCTGGTGCACCCACGCTATCCGCTCTACATCGCACCCAAGCCCGAGAGCCTCTTCGTGATCGGCGCGACCGAGATCGAATCGGACGACATGTCGCCCGCGAGCGTGCGTTCGACGCTCGAACTGCTGAGCGCCGCCTATGCTGTGCACAGCGGTTTCGCCGAAGCGCGAATCATCGAGATCGCGACGCAGTGCCGCCCCACTCTGCCCGACAACCTGCCTGCGATTCGGCAGCCCAGGGCCGGAATCATGCAGATCAATGGTCTCTACAGACATGGCTTCATGATCGCCCCCGCAGTGCTCGACGTGGCGGTGGAGTTGCTCGCAACCGGGCAGTCCTCGCTCGCGAGCCGATTCGACCTGGCGTCCAGCCTGGAAGAAATCCACTCATGAATATCCTGATCAACGACGTCCCCCACACGCTGCCGCCGGAAGCGAAGCTCGTCGACGCGCTGCGACTCATCAACGCAACGCCGCCCTTCGCTGCGGCAGTGAACCGCCAGTTCGTGCCGCGTTCAAGCTACGAATCGCACGAACTGCAAACCGACGACCGCATCGAGGTGATCCGCCCCGTCACGGGCGGCTGAGGAGAGCCATGACACATTCATCCGACAACGATTCGCTCGTTCTCTACGGGCAGCGCTTCCAGAGCCGCCTCTTGCTGGGCACGGCGCGCTATCCCTCACCCGACGTGCTCGAAGCGGCAGTTCGCCGAGCGAAGCCCGCGATGCTGACCGCCTCGCTACGCCGGCAGACTGCAACGCGCAACGGGTCCGGCAACGACAACGGCTTCTGGGATCTGATCAAGCGCCTCGATGTCCCGATGCTTCCCAACACCGCAGGCTGTCACAGCGTGGAGGAAGTGATCGCCACGGCGCAAATGGCACGCGAGCTCTTCGAGACGCCGTGGATCAAGCTCGAACTGATCGGCGATGACTACACCTTGCAGCCCGACACGCTCAACCTCGTCAGCGCCGCTTCGCAGCTGATTCGTGACGGCTTCCAGGTGCTGCCTTACTGCACCGAGGACCTCGTGCTCTGCCAGCGCCTGGTCGATGTCGGCTGCCAGGCGGTGATGCCTTGGGCTGCACCAATCGGCACAGGACGCGGCCCCGTCAATCCATATGCGCTGCAAGTGCTGCGCGAGCGCCTCGACGTTCCGTTGCTGGTCGATGCCGGACTGGGACTGCCCTCGCATGCATGCCAGGTCATGGAGTGGGGATACGATGGCGTGCTGCTCAACACCGCGGTTGCGCTCGCGCAGGACCCCATCGCCATGGCGGGTGCATTCGCGGATGCCGTGCAGGCCGGCCGTAGCGCACACCGCGCCGGTGCCATGGCTGCGCAGGACTCTGCTCAACCGAGCACACCGGTGCTGGGCACGCCGTTCTGGCATCACGCTTCCACACAATGAAGACATCCAACGCAATGACCGAACTCGACACACCCGAGGCAATTGCGCGATCCATCGTGGAGGTTCATACCTCGCGCTTCGGGGAGCCTGGCGGCGAGGTCGCTTCCTATTCGGCGGATGACGCGATCTACCGTGGCGCCAAGCAGGCGTGCAGCACACTCGGATTCATCGAGGTCGATGCCGAGTGCCTCGCTCGTGCGTGGCAGGCGCAGACGAAGCGCTCAGGCACGTTCGACCCTGGCGCATGGCCTGAACATCCGGCCGACTTCTCCATGCGATCGTTTCCGCCTGGAGATCGAGAAGACGCATTCCCGTCCTGCCCCGAGAAGCTCGGCCTCTACGCGGTGCTGCCGGACGCGCAATGGGTCGGACGCATGGCACGCGCCGGTGTTCCGACCGTTCAACTGCGTTTCAAGTCGAACGATGCCGACGCGATCGCGCGTGAAGTGAATGCGGCAGTCCAGACCGTCAAAGGCACTGGAAGCCTTCTCTTCATCAACGACCACTGGCGCGCGGCCATTGAAGCGCAAGCGTACGGCTTGCACCTCGGACAGGAAGACCTCGATGCGCTGACGCCCGAAGCGTTCAAGGCCATTCGCGATTCCGGCATTCGCCTCGGCGTGAGCACGCACGGCTATGCCGAGATGGTCCGTGCGGACGCGGCGAGCCCGAGCTATATCGCGATGGGCGCGATCTACCCGACCACGCTCAAACAGATGGCAACCGCACCGCAAGGCGTCGCGCGACTCGCGGCCTATGCGCGTCTGATGCGCGGCTATCCGCAGGTGGGCATTGGTGGCGTCGATGCAGCGCGCATGCCTGAAGTGCTGGCGACCGGCGTGGGCTCGGTTGCAGTGGTTCGCGCACTGGTGGCCGATCCGAATCCCGAAGCTGCAGCAGTTAAACTCATGACCCTTGTCGCCGACTCGGCAACCGCTCGATAAAAACTTAAAAGATTTTTTCGAGCGATCGGGAAGGCCAAAAAAAGACGCTATAATTTAAGTCTTGTTCCTCGATAGCTCAGTCGGTAGAGCGCCGGACTGTTAATCCGTAGGTCCCTGGTTCGAGCCCAGGTCGAGGAGCCACCTACAAGCCGCAAGGCCTCTGGAATGCCCCGCTATTCAAAAGATGGCGGGGCATTTTCTTTTTGCGCTCGTGCATCTCGATGCATCAGCGCTTGAAGTCGCCGCCATCCCCTCCTATAAGTCTTATCTGTGGATTGGTGAAGGAGCAGACATGTCCGTCGATATGAGCCACTTCAAGCCCCTTGATCCCGGACGGATCAATACGCTGGATCCTGTCGAGTTGCAGTACTGGTGCCAGGAACTTCATTGCACCGAAGCCCAATTGAATGACGCCATCAGCAAGGTCGGCGATCACGTGACCGCGGTGCGCGAACAACTGTCGTCCAGAAGATGACGCGGCGGCAATGCCAGCCGGATAGCGGGCTATTTTTTCTTCTTCTCGGAGACAATCCGCTGCAGCTCCTCTTCTGCGCTGGCGAGATCGAGCCTCAGCTGCATGACCACGTTTTTCTGGCGCATGACGCGCGCTTCGTGCGTATCCCTGGACGCGATCTCATCGCAATGCGCACGCAGCGCGTCCAGTGACTCCTGCAGTTGGCGCCGGCGCAACATCTGTCCCCGGGAGCGCGCGTCCCTCATGTTCTTTTCGAGGGCCGCCTGCTGGGCGTAGCAATCGGCTTCCGTCTTTTCCGAAGTCGCGGACTGTGCGTTCGCCTGCATCGAGACGAGGACGCCCACCGCCAGAGAAACAAGGCAGAGATGCAGTTTCATGGGTTGGATCGGGTCATTGGATGCGACATGTTGCACCAAGTCCCCGCTTCGAGGGAAGGGACTCAACCTGCCGTGGCAGACATTCCGCGGCGATAAGGCTGAGGTGTGACGTACGCTCCCAGAAAGCCGACAACCCGCTCCGCAGTGACTCGGCCGATTCCCCTGAATGAAGCAACGTCACCGCGAGAAGCCGCAGTCCTCAAGGCACCGAGCGTATGGATTCCGCACGCACCGAGCGAATCGACGGACGTGCCGAGCCATGGGCGCAGTTCTCCAATTGGCGTTTCAGGTGCCGTGGGAATCGACAGTTCCTTCGTCGCGACGAGACCATGTCGCCACAGCTCGATCGGCGCAGCCGAGCCAGCGAATGGACGGTCTGTCAGCATCAGCAGATCGTAGATTTCGCGCGCCTCGCGCTTCCCGTAGCTCTCGCACAGCACAAGCAGCGAAAGGCGGCGCAACTGCCCCACCACCTCATGCCCGTTGGCCAGGGCTCGGCTCAAGGTCGACGGTCGAAGTCCCAGGGCCGACACCGACGCCGAATCTTCTAGATTGCGCAAAGCGAGTGCGCGAGCCTCGTAGGGAAGCGCGAGCACCGCCTTGCTCTGCTCGCGCGCACGCTCTTCCGTGTTCGGATTGGGAAGGAAATCCAGCCCGACGCGCGCCAGGATCTCGCGCAAACGCCCCACTGTCTTGGCCCCGATGGCCTCTTCCTGCAGCAATTCCTGCTCGCTGATCGCAGAGAGATCTTCGATGCAGAAGATGCTCAGTTCCCTCAAAGCCTCACGCGCACTCGCGCGTACGGATATCTCGTCGATCGGCGTTTCGGGCTTCAACTGAACGGGGGTATCCAGTCTCTGCGGCCCCTTCGGCCGCCAGTTG
Organism: Variovorax sp.; assembly: GCA_017744935.1. GTDB lineage: Bacteria > Pseudomonadota > Gammaproteobacteria > Burkholderiales > Burkholderiaceae_C > Variovorax. The sequence continues at coordinate 81,429 of JAGIAI010000002.1, read as the reverse complement.
AACATGGAGAACGCGAATGGCGAATCGACAGGAATCAGGTGCTCTCGAAGCGCGACGGCGTGTTGGCGCTTCGCTTCGACAATGGCTGCACGCAATGCGCCAAGGCACGCAAGCAACTCTCCGTCTGGCAGTTGCGCCAGATCGTCAACAGATCGAATGGTTCGATGGGACATAGGGACCTCTACTGAATCGTCTACCCGCAATTGCCGTCAAGGCGAATGCGGGACGCACCCCGGCTTCAGGGCGTGCGCGAACAGTGAAAAGCTGTGCGAACGGCGTTCTCAGCGCTGGGTGACAGTAGTTGACCTTGGTGACTGTCCTGAAGAGGCCGCGCGAGCGGCTCGACTCCTGCCCTGATACTCAACACGGAAGTCCAACTGCATGTTTCTTTCTCTCGCTTGCCGCCACGCTGCGGCGATAGCTGAGTATTGGGAGTCGTTCATCCAATGTCCATAGCACCAAAGAATGATCGCTATGCACCAACTGAATTTTCTCTAGTCGCGCTCCTTGCGGTGAAAGACTGTTCGTGATCGGGTTCGAGGCTCTTCATGACCTGCTCACGAAACCACATATGCGCGGCATGTCGATGCGTCCGGTCGTGCCAAGACAGATAAACGTCGAAGGGCGGCACCTCGATGGGCATCTGGATTTCGACCAGATCGCTATGCGAGCGAAAGCGCGTGAACAGCAACTCAGGGAGGATCGCCACCATGTCGGAGTTGCCAACGAGCTGCGGCGCAGTCAGATAGTTCGGCGTGACATAACGCTGATTGCGCTGCACGTCGTACTTCTCGAGCGCCACATCGACGATCTCCCCGAAACAGTTCACCGTATTCGGCATGATCACGAGGTGCTCGAGCGCCGCGAACTCCTCGATGCTGAGCTTCTTGCCCGCTGCCCGATGACCGGCCCTGGCTGCGCAGACGATCCTGTCCTTGAGCAGCGGGCGATGACGCAGATCGCGAAGGGTCGCCGGGAGGATGCCGATCGCGAAGTCCACCTCGCCGGATTCGAGCACCTTGGTGAACTGGGATGGATGGACCGGATGTCGAACCGACACGGCAATCCCTGGAAATTCGGCACCCAGGTGCCGCAACAGGCGCTCCATGAAGATGCATTCCATGTAGTCAGAGACCACCATCCGGAATTCATACTTCACAGCCTTGGGATCGAAAGCTACCGCATTGCCGAGCAATCGATCCATTTCCTGGAGGATCCGATCGGCGAATTCGCGGAGTTGGACGGCCTTGGCGGTCGGAATGAGCCCTCCTCCGCCTTTTACGAGAATCGGGTCATTGGTGACTGCGCGCAACTGGCTCATTGCGCGACTCATTGCGGGTTGACTGATCGATACCGCGTCAGCGGCGCGTGAAACATGCGAATGGTCGACCAGTGCGACCAGGCACTTCAAGAGATGGAAATTCAGCTCGCCAGTGTCATTGCGCTTTTGTTGCATGTGCCCCTTTGGCTTCGGCGTGGAATTCGCCGGCCAAAAGTATCACATCGGGCACCGCCCCGCTTCCGGCGAATCAAGACTCGGGCTTCACGCCGAGTTTCAGGAGATCGATTTCGTCCAGTCTGCCTGGAATGGTGACAAGTCGAAGCGCTTGCGCCTCGCCGATCGGACCGCTGTTCCCGAGAAAGCGGATCTGGTAGCTGCCGATTTTGATTTCATCGCCGTTGTTCAGGGCGACCGATTCCCGGCGCTCGCCATTGACGTATGTGCCGTTGTGGCTATGTAGATCGCGAATCGTCATTGCGGCGCCGACCATCTCGAAGACCGCATGCGACCGGCTGACCAACTGGTTGTCCAGCACGAGGTCGCTTGCGTCCGAGCGTCCAATCACGAATGGCGTGGTCGTGATGGTGACCTGCTTAGCTGATCCGTTTTTCTGCAGCACGATGAGCCTGGGCATTTTCAAGTCCTTTTTGCTGATGCTTGCCTCGCACCATTCCCCCGACCTTCCGGAGTATGCCGCCTGGGGGATACGTGCCCCATTAGAGAGATTCCCGACAAGGACGGGCTCGATTAATTTCGACGCATGCAACAGATCGCCGCGCTGGCAACCAGATTTCGGATCGCGTTTTCATCGCCGTTCGTGCATCGGTCGCGAGCAGGAGACTGCTCGCACGCTTCCCAACCATTGATCATTCTGCGTGGCGTCTCACAAAGAGAAACAATCCGTTCGCGCGCCGCCAAGGTGATTGCGGTGAGCGCGATCGATTTCGGGATCGGCATTCGCTAGGAGCCGCATGCCCCGATCACAACGCCGAGTGGTCGGTGGTGCTGAACATGCAGGAATCGGGGCCTTCGGGCAAAGTCATCGGGGCTCCTGCCGGCCCGCTGCTTTCACCCAAACCAACCGGATTGACCGGCTTCCCGAATGGCGCAAGCCCTTGAAGAACACGAAGGGCCGAGGCGCCCTGGATCAGGGCCTCCGAATAGTCAGGTAGCCCCTGGGTCGAAGAATCGATGGGGCGATAGCCAAGGCATTCCTCGGATTCGGCCTGCACCGGCTCCATGAGGACCCAATGAAATTCATTGGGTTCCAGTTCGAGGACGGTGAGCGCAATATCGCGGAGTGCCATAGGGAAATCTCTTATTCAGTTGTTTCAAGAATTGTTACAGCTGCAAGAAACTTCGACCAAGGCACTTTTGCACATTGAGCCGAAAGCAGGTCCGCGAACCGGAACAAAGTCTCAAAGGACTCCGGCTCACGGACCACACGATCAACCCAGGCGAACCGGCACGAAGATCTTGTCGCCGTCGCGCTGGATGAGCAAAGCTACCGACCTGTCGGACTTCGCCACCACTTCACGCACCTGCTCGATGTTCTTCGCGGGGGTCCCGTTGATCGCTAGCAGCACGTCGCCGGTCTGGACACCTGCCATCGCGGCGGGACCGCCGACATTCACGATCAGCAAGCCGCCGTCGACCGATGCTTCGCGCGCCTCTTCAGGCTGGAGCGGACGCAACGCAAGACCCAGCTTGCCCTGGGACGCACCGTCTTCGTTCTTGGCGACGGTAGCGGTCTTCTCGGCGGCGTCGCCCAGTTTCGCGGTGAGTTCCTCACGCGAGCCCTGGCGCCACACTTCGAGCGTCACCTTGCTGCCCGGCTTCTTCTGGCCGATCAGGGCCGGAAGATCGCCCGAAGCCACGATCGGATCGCCGTCAACCTTGCGGATCACGTCGCCCGAGCGCAAGCCAGCTTGGTCCGCAGGACTGCCCTTCTCCACGTTCGACACCAGCGCACCCTCAGGCTTGTCAAGCTTGAACGAGTCGGCAAAGGTCTGATTGACCTCCTGCACCGCGACGCCGAGGCGCGCGTGGCTCGCCTTGCCGGTAGCGACGATCTGGTCCTTGATCTGGATTGCGACATCGATCGGAATCGCGAACGACACGCCCTGGTAGCCGCCACTACGGCTGTAGATCTGCGAATTGATGCCGACCACTTCGCCGTGCGTGTTGATCAGCGGACCGCCGGAGTTGCCGGGGTTCACTGCTACGTCGGTCTGGATGAACGGAACGTAGCTGTCGTCCGGCAGCGTGCGGCCCTTGGCGCTGACCACGCCGGCCGTCACGGTGTTTTCGAAGCCGAAGGGCGAGCCGATCGCGAGCACCCATTCGCCCACCTTCAGATCCTTGGTCTTGCCCATCGACAGCGTCGGCAGGTTCTTCGCATCGATCTTGATGACCGCAACGTCCGTCTTCGGATCGGAGCCCAGAACCTTCGCACGGTATTCACGGCGGTCTGTCAGCTTTACCGTCACTTCCGTCGCGTCCTTCACGACGTGCGCATTGGTCAGGATGATGCCGTCCGGGCTCACGATGAAGCCGGAGCCCTGGCCACGTACCGGCACTTCGCGTTGCTGCTGTTGCTTGCCCCGAGGGCCGCCCTGCCCCTGGAAGCGGCGGAAGAAGTCGTACATCGGATCATCCGGGTCCATGCCCGGGATGCCTTGAGGGCCTTCGGCAGCGGCGGTCTTGGTCGTGCCGACAACGCTGATGTTGACCACCGCAGGACCGGTCTGCGCCGTCACGGCGGAGAAGTCAGGCATGGAAACCAGCGGTGTGGACGCCGCGGTCGCGGCGGCAGCCGGCTGGGCGGACGCGACCGCGTTCGCGCTGGTGTACGCACCTGTGGCGGCTGCGCCGATCACGCCGGCGGCCGCCAGCGAAAGGACGAGCGCGCGGGGCGAAGTCAGACTTTTCTTCATTTGAGATCCTTTCGAGGGTTTGGAAATCGACGAAAGGAATGTCGTGGCCGCCGCTTAAGCCCGACTTAAACGCTAAGCGCGCGCTCGCGCGATATACCGCGACAACGCTTCAGGCAGACGGTCGAAAACGCACCACCGCACGCAGACCGCCTAGCGCCTCCGAGCGCTCCAGTCTCACCGTCGCGCCATGCAGGTCGGCAATCGATTTCACGATGGCCAGTCCGAGTCCACTTCCCGGCGCCTGCGGTTCGCCGGATCGATAGAAGCGATCCAGCACCCGCTCGCGCTCGACCGCTGCGATACCCGGACCGTTGTCGTCCACGCTCAGTTCCACGGCGTCGGGGAGCGCAGCGATGTTCACATCCACTCGCCCACCCTCCGGCGTGTACTTGATCGCGTTATCGAGCAGATTGCGAAGCAGCATCCGAAGTGCTTCAGTCTGACCTGCCACCTGGGCCGGATCGGCGCGCACGATGCCGATGTCGATCCGCCGGGCCTGTGCCGTCGCAATCGCATCGGAGATGGCAAGGCGCGCAATCTCGGCCAGATCGACAACTTCGCGTTCGGCGCCCGAAGCGGCGCTCGCTTCGTGGCGTGCGAGGGCAAGCATCTGCTCGACCAGCCGGGTCGCGCGATCGATGCCCGCGGCGAGTCGAGCCACGGCAAGCTCGCGTGTAGGCTCATCCGACGCCCGCTGCAATCCCTGCACCTGGAGCTTGAGTGCTGCGAGCGGCGAGCGCAGTTCATGGGCAGCATCGGCAACGAAATGCTTCTGCGCCTCGAAGGCCTTCTGTACGCGAGCAAACAGCAGGTTGAGTTCGTGGACCAGCGGCCGGACCTCCTCAGGGAGATCGCCTTCGCTCAACGGCGAGAGGTCGTCCGCCTGCCGCTCCGCGACCTGCCGCCGCACCCGCGCCACCGGCGCGAGCGAAAAGCTGACCACCCACCAGACCACCAGCATGAGCAGTGGCGCGGCCAGCGCAATCGGCCCGACGGTGCGTAGCGCGAGCGAACCGGCCATCCGTCGACGCGCAGCCATGTCCTGCGCCACCTGGATCACCAGCGGGCCTGCCTGCATCGAAAACACCCGGTAGGTCGTGCTGCGCGCCTGCACATTCGAGAAGCCAAGCACCGCACGCTGCGGCAACGCGGCATGCGATGCCGATTGGAAGATGAGAAGTCCGTCGGCCGTCCAGACCTGGACGATGAACTCGAAGTTCTCCTCGCCCGCGCCGAGGTTCCCGAGCCCACCCACCGTCGCGCTTGGCGGCAACCCTGCGCGCAGCGAGAGCGCCATCTGCTGCATGTGATGGTCGAAGATATCGTCGGCTTCTTCCAGCACGGTCCGATAAGCCACGAATGCCTGGATGCCGGCGGCCACCATGATCGCGGCCAGAAGGAACCACAGCAGGCGCGCACGAAGGGATTTCATCGGCCGGTCATTCCTTCGGGACCATGTAGCCGACGCCACGTACGTTGCGGATCAGGTCCGCACCGAGCTTCTTGCGCAGTCCGTGGACGTAGACCTCCACGGCGTTGCTGCTGATTTCGTCTTTCCAGCTATAGAGCTTTTCCTCGAGTTGCGCCCGAGACAGCACCATCCCCGGCCGGGCGATCAACGGTTCCAGTACGGCCCATTCGCGCGCGGACAGTGTCACTGGCTGCCCGCGCACCGAGACTTCGCGCGTGGTCGGATTGACCGTGACGCCCATGTGCTCGTACACCGGCTCGGCCCGCCCGGATGCCCGACGCAGCAAGGCGCGGATGCGGGCGAGGAGTTCGTCGAGGTCGTAGGGCTTGAGCACGTAGTCGTCCGCGCCTGCATCGAGCCCTTCGATGCGCTGCTGCACGGAATCACGGGCGGTAGCAATCAGCACCGGCATCCGCTGCTTGCGGGCCCGCAGCGCGCGCAACACGTCGAGCCCGTCGCGGCGCGGCACGCCCAGGTCCAGAAGCACAAGGTCGTACTGCTGGGAGCGCAGCGCACTGTCGGCCATTTCGCCGTCCTTGACCCAGTCGACGGCGTACTGCTCGGCCCGAAGGAGGTCGAGCACCGTCTCGCCAATCATCACATCGTCTTCAAGCAACAGGAGTCGCATGGCTCATCGGTCCTTCCGGCTGCAACTATAGAAGCGCCCTCGCCTCCCGCGCCGCCTCGAACAGCAGCGGGAGCATGTCGCGTCGCAGCCCTTCTTCTGTGTGGTGGCCGCCCGAAAGCACCACGTTGAGCGCAGCTACGGTATGCCCCTGCATGTCGCGCAGCGGCACCGCCAGCGCCTGAACGCCGAGTTCGTGCTCTTCGCTGGCGAAGCAGAAGTCGTCCTTGCGAGCTTGGGCGATCCGTTGCCGGAGCTCGCTCGTCTTCGTGATCGTGTGCGGCGTCAGGCGCGGCAGGGTGCGTCCTTTGAGCCATTGCGAAAGCTCGGCACTGCCCAGCCCGGCAAGGAGGACACGCCCAGTCGACGTCGCATGAGCCGGAAGCCGGGCGCCCAGGTGTAGTCCATACGCGAGCACGCGCGTCGGCGCGCCGTAACTGCCGCTGCGCGCGACGATGACCACTTCTTCGCCGTCGAGCACCACGGCCGAGAACGACTCCTGTGTCTGCGCCGCAAGCCGGTTGAGCGTCGGCTGCAGCGCGCGCGGCAGCCGCGAGGACGCAAGATAACTGCCTGAAAAACGCAGCACCTTGGGCGCCATCCAGAAGTAGCTACCGTCGGTCTCGAGGTAGCCAAGATGAGCCAGCGTGAGCAGATGTCGCCGGGCTGCGGCGCGCGTCAGGCCGGCGCGCTCGGCAGCCAGCGTTGCGTTGAGCCGCTGGCGTTCGGTGTCGAAGCTTTCGAGCACGGCCATTCCCTTGGCGATACCTTCGATGAAGTCAGGTTTTGCGATAGTCATCTTGGCCGAAAGAGTTGCGCGATCATCGCGCATGCGACCTCATGATCGCACAGAGCCTGCGCGGCTGCCGAGACAGCACCCGGTCGTTCGTCCTACGCTCCGGGTATCGACATCTGGAGACAACCATGCGAACACAAGTGGCCATCATCGGCGCCGGCCCGGCAGGACTGCTGCTCGGTCAACTGCTGCACAAGGCAGGCATCGACAACGTCATCGTGGAGCGGCAGACGGCCGACTACGTGCTCGGCCGCATTCGCGCCGGCGTCCTCGAGCAGGTCTCGATGGACTTGCTCAAGCGGGCTGGCGTCGATTCCCGCGCCATCGAGGAGGGATTGCCTCATGAGGGCATCGAACTGCTCTTCAAGGGCGCCCGCCACCGCATCGACATGCACAAACTCACCGGCGGAAAGCAAGTGACGGTCTACGGTCAGACCGAAGTCACGCGCGACCTCATGGCCGCACGGGACGCCGAAGGTCTCACGACGATCTACAGCGCCGCTTCGGTCAGCCTGCACGATTTCGACACCGGCAAGCCACGGGTCCGCTACGAGAAAGATGGCGCCACGCACGAGATCGAGTGCGATTTCATCGCCGGCTGCGACGGCTATCACGGCGTGAGCCGCGCGAGCGTGCCGCCGCAATCGATTCACACGTACGAAAAGGTCTACCCGTTCGGGTGGCTGGGCGTGCTCGCGGACGTGCCGCCTGTCTCTCACGAACTGATCTACGCCAATACTTCGCGCGGCTTTGCCCTGTGCAGCATGCGCAGCGCCACGCGCAGCCGCTACTACGTGCAGGTCCCGACTGAAGAACGGGTCGAGAACTGGAGCGACGAAGCGTTCTGGGACGAACTGCGCCTCCGCCTCGACCCCGAAGCCCGCGAGCGCCTCGTGACCGGCCCTTCGCTCGAGAAGAGCATCGCGCCGCTGCGCAGCTTCGTGGCCGAGCCGATGCGCTTTGGCAGTCTCTTCCTGGCGGGCGACGCGGCGCACATCGTGCCGCCGACCGGCGCCAAGGGGCTGAATCTCGCGACGGCGGACGTGGGCTACCTCTCGCGCGCGTTCGAGATCTTTTATGCCGAAAAGTCGGCCTCCGCGCTCGATCGCTATTCCGACCTGTGCCTGCGCCGGGTCTGGAAGGCCGAGCGCTTCTCGTGGTGGTTCACCTCGCTGATGCACCGCTTTCCCGAGACAGGCGAGTTCGGCCAGAAGATCCAGGAAGCAGAACTCGACTACCTGGTTCACTCCACCGCGGCGTCGACGTCGCTCGCCGAGAACTACGTCGGTCTGCCGCTGGAAGACTTCTGACGCGACGGGCCGGCGCCTTCAGGCGGCTGAGCTCATCAGCTGCCAGAGCCGGTCCGGCGTGAGCGGCATGTCCAGGTGCGGCGCAAGCTGAGGCATCCCATTGCGCGCCAGTGCGTCGGCCACGGCGTTCACGATCGCCGGCGTGGCGCCGATGGTTCCCAGTTCGCCGACGCCCTTCACCCCTAGCGGGTTGTTTTTGCAGGGCGTCGATTCATCCATTTCCATGTGGAACATGGTGGCGATGATGTCCGCACGCGGCGCCGCATAGTCCATCAGGCTGCCGGTCAGCGGCTGACCAGTCTCCGGGTCGTAGACGACCTGCTCGCAGAGCGCTTGCCCGATACCTTGCACCGCGCCACCTTCGAGCTGGCCGCGCACGATCAACGGGTTGACCACGCGGCCGACGTCATTGACGGATGCATAGGTCATTACGCCCACGTCGCCTGTTGCCGGATCGACCTCCACCTCCGTGATGTGACAGCCGTTCGGCCACGTCGGACCGGACACGGTGCTCGTCGAATCCACGAAGATTTCCTGGTCGGGCTGGCGGCTCGCGAGCGTGAAGAGATCGAGCTGAAGGTCGGTGCCGGCGACCTTGAAAAGGCCGGCGGCGTACTGGACATCGGCCGGCGAAACCTCGAATTCGCTGGCCGCAAGCTCCTTCGCCTTTTCGATGGTCCGCTCGGCGCCGATCCGCACCGCCGAGCCACCGGTGAAGAGCGATCGCGAGCCGGCGCTTCCGAAGCCGTCGCCGCGATCGGTGTCACCCAGGATGATGCGTACCTTTTCGATCGGAACACCGAACGCATCGACCACCAGTTGCGCGAGCGTCGTCGCGATGCCCTGTCCCATGGCATTCACCGCCGAGTACACCTCGATGACGCCATCGGCCTGGACAGCCACCGTCACCCGCTCCTCGAAGACGTTTCCGCCCGTCCATTCGAGAAACGTTGCAATGCCGAGGCCCCGCATCCGGCCCGCGCGCTTCGACTCGGCGGCGCGCGCCTCGAAGCCGCCCCAGTCGGCGAGTTTGAGCGCCTGATTCATGACTGACTCGAACTGGCCCGTGTCATACGTCTGGTGCATCGGATTGGTGTACGGCATCTGCTCGGGGCGTATGAAGTTCCGCCGGCGCAGTTCAACACGGTCGATGCCGGTCTGGCGTGCTGCCTCGTCCATCAGTCGCTCCATGTTGTAGATCGCCTCGGGGCGCCCGGCACCGCGGTAAGCGCCGGTGGGCGCCGTGTTGGTCAGCACCGCCTTGAAATGGAAATCGATGGTCTGGATGTCGTAGACACTAGTCTGCACCCATGGCCCGATCAGGAGCTGGATCGCCACTCCGGTACCCGTCGCGTACGCGCCGACATTGGCATGCGTCTTGATGCGCAGGCCGAGGATCTTTCCGTTGGCATCGAGCGCCAGCTCGGCGTGCGCTTCGATATCGCGGCCATGTGACGTTGAGAGGAATTCCTCGCTCCGATCGGCAATCCATTTGACCGCCCGCTTCAGGCTGTGCGCCGCGAAAGCCACGGCGATGTCCTCCGGATAGGCGCCGGTCTTCATGCCAAAGCCGCCGCCGACATCGCCAACAACCACCCGAACCTTTTCCTTCGGCAAGCCGATTGCTGCGCACACGGAGTCGCGGACACCTGAAGGCATCTGGGTGCTCATCCGGATGGTGATGCGGTCCGAGGCGGTGTCGAAGTCTGCGAGCACCGAACGTGGCTCGATCGTGAGCGCGACGACGCGCTGGTTGACCACATGAAGCGCGACCACATGGCTCGCCTTGGCAAAGGCCTGGGCGGTGGCGTCCTCACTCCCGTGCCTCATTTCGGCAGCGATGTTGCCCGTCGCGGCTGCGAAGACGAGCGGTGCACCCTCTGCCGTGGCACCCGCGATATCGACGACCATCGGCAGTTCCTCGTAGTCGACCATCACCGCCTCGGCAGCGTCGCGGGCCTGCTGCGCCGACTCGGCGACCACGATTGCCACCGGCTCGCCAACGAAACGCACCCTGTCGAGAGCCAGCACATGGCGCTCTGGCGTCGCGCAATCCGAGCCATCGGCGCGCTTGAAGGCAGCTGCGCCGGGCATCGGCTTGACGCCTGCCGCTACCAGATCAGCGCCGGTGAAGACACCAAGCACGCCGGGCATCGCGGCTGCGGAATCGCGGTCGATCGAGACCAGCTTTGCGTGGGGATAAGGCGACCGAACGAAGATGAGCCAGGCTTGGCCCGGCACCGAGACATCGTCGGTATAGCGGCCGGCGCCGGCCAGCAGGGCTTCGTCCTCGAGGCGCTTGACGGCCTGACCGCTTCCGAAGCGCGTGGGGTTTGATTCAGTTGTCACCGTCGTCCTTTGTATTGAGTCCTAGGAATTTGTCGGGGCCACGAACGACTATAGGGTCTTCAGGTACTTTCGGCTCAAGGGCCCCCGCACGCTTCAAAGCATGCAAACATTCCATCATGCAACTTCCCTGGCTCGAGCCCAATGACCCGCTTCCCGATGCCGCCATGGCGTGGGGGGATGCCGATCCCGTCCCAGGTCTTTTGGCCGCCGGCGGAGCGCTCGACGTCGCCAATCTGCTGCAGGCCTATGCCAATGGAATCTTTCCCTGGTTCAGCGAAGGCCAGCCGATCCTCTGGTGGAGTCCCGATCCGCGCATGGTGCTCGAAGTCGGGCGATTCCGCCTGCATCGCTCGCTGCGCAAGGCGCTCACCCGCTTTGTCGCTGACGAGCGCTGCGAAATCCGCATAGACCATGCGTTTGAAGCGGTGATTTCCCGATGCTCGCAATCGCCCCGACCGGGCCAGAACGGCACCTGGATCCTCCCCGACATGGTGCGGGCCTACACCGCACTTCACCGCGCCGGCCACGCTCACAGCGTCGAAACCTGGGTCGACGGTGAACTCGTCGGCGGCCTCTATTGCGTCGCCATCGGGCGCGCGGTCTTCGGCGAATCGATGTTCGCGCGGCAGACGGACGCTTCCAAGATTGCACTGTCGGCACTGGTCTGCTTCTGCATGCGGCACGGAATCTCGAAGATCGATTGCCAGCAAAACACAGCGCATCTCGCCAGCCTTGGTGCCCGCGAAATGCCGCGAGCCGACTTTGTGTCGCACGTGGCCCACGCCCGCTCCATGGCCGGCCCTGCCTGGCGCTTCGAGCCCGTATACTGGGATCAACTCCTGTCCGCGCGAACTTTCTTGAAGACGTGACGCACCTCAAGGACCTCCCGCTCCACACGCTGCAGTTCTACGCGACGGCACCTTACCCGTGCAGCTATCTGCCTGACCGGCAGGCGCGATCCCAGGTTGCCACCCCGAGCCACCTCATCCATAACGACGCCTACTCGGACCTAGTGCTGAGCGGGTTTCGCCGCAGCGGCATGTTCACTTACCGGCCGTATTGCGATGGCTGCAACGCATGCGTTCCGCTGCGGGTGCTGGTCAACGGATTCGCCCCCAGCCGGAGCCAGCGCCGAGCACTGACGCGGCATTCGGACCTCCAGGCTCGGGTGCTCAAGCTCTGCTTCGTGCCCGAGCACTACCAACTCTACCTGCGCTACCAGAATGGCCGGCATTCGGGTGGCGGCATGGACCACGACAGCATCGACCAGTACACCCAGTTCCTGCTGCAAAGCCGCGTCAACTCTCGGTTGGTGGAGTTTCGCGAAACGCGGCCCGACGGCAGCGCTGGCGCGCTCAAGATGGTTTCGATCCTCGACGTCCTCAATGACGGCCTGTCCGCGGTCTATACCTTCTATGAGCCCGAAACCGGAGCAAGCTACGGCAACTACAGCGTACTCTGGCAAATCGAGCAGGCCCGCAAACTCGGACTGCCTCACGTGTACCTGGGCTACTGGATCGAAGGCAGCGCCAAGATGAACTACAAGGCGCGCTACATGCCGCACGAAGTGCTGCTCAATGGTCAATGGCAGCTACCAACCGGTGATTTCACCAAGTAAAATCGCGACCGGCTTCGAACCGTGTTGCAAATGAAAAAACTCCAATCTGACGCTCCCGCTACGCCCGTGATCCAGGTCATCGAGCGCATGTTCGCGCTCATCGACGTGCTCGCGTCGCGTGAAGAAGCGATTTCGCTCAAGGAGATCAGCGAGAAGACGGGACTGCATCCGTCCACCACGCACCGCATCCTGAACGACCTGGCAGTCGGTCGTTTCGTCGATCGTCCGGAAGCCGGAAGCTACCGACTCGGCATGCGGCTCCTCGAACTCGGCAACCTCGTGAAGGGCCGACTCAATGTGCGCGATGCGGCCATGGCTCCGATGCGCGAACTCCACAAGCTAACGCAGCAGCCCGTCAACCTCAGCATGCGACAAGGCGATGAAATCGTCTATATCGAGCGCGCCTACAGCGAGCGCTCCGGCATGCAGGTCGTCCGCGCGATCGGCGGACGTGCGCCATTGCATCTGACCTCAACTGGCAAGCTGTTCCTCGCGGTGGACGAGCCCCAGCGCGTACGCAGCTATGCGACCCGGACCGGTCTTGCCGGCCATACGCGAAACAGCATCACGCAGTTGCCTATTCTTGAACGAGAGCTGTCGAAAGCCCGCCAGTACGGCATCGCACGAGACAACGAGGAGCTCGAACTCGGCGTGCGTTGCATGGCTGCAGGAATCTACGATGACCAGGGAAAGCTGGTCGCCGGACTCTCGATCTCGGCCCCCGCAGATCGGCTGGACGACGGCTGGCTGCCGAAGCTGCAGGCCACCGCAAACGAGATCTCCAGCGCACTAGGCTACAAGGCGAGCCCGACCAGTTCAGCCTGAAAGCAAAAGGGCCGCCATCCGGTTGGATGAAGCGGCCCAGTCTGGGGTCGAGCGGGATCAGGTCGCGTTGCTCGAAGCCACATGCTGCTGTGCAGCCTTGTTGATCATGTGATTGGCCTCCACCCAGCGACGAACGCGCTCGGCATCACCGATGCGGCTCAGCTTCCCTGCCGAATCGAGGAACACCATGATCAGCTTGCGGCCTGCAATCTTGGCCTGCATCACAAGGCACTGGCCTGCTTCAGTGATGTAGCCAGTCTTCTGTACGCCAATGTCCCAATCCGGGTTCTTGACGAGGCGGTTGGTCGTGTTGAACTGAAGCACGCGGTTGCCGACTTCGACTTGATATTCCGGCGACGTCGAAAGCTGACGCACCGTGGCGTCCGCATATGCAGCGTTAACGAGCAGCGCCAGATCCTGCGCGCTCGACTGGTTGCGGCTCGACAGGCCCGTGGGCTCGACGTACCGCGTGTCCTTCATGCCGAGCATCTTCGCCTTCGCGTTCATGACGCTCACGAAGGTCTCCAGACCGCCTGGATAGGTGCGGCCAAGCGCGTGCGCTGCCCGGTTTTCGCTGGACATCAGCGCCAGATGAAGGAGCTCGCCGCGCGGCAGGGTCGTCCCCACGCTCAGACGCGAACCGCTTCGCTTTTCGGTGTCGACATCATCTTGGGTGATGGTGATCAATTCGTCGGAAGGCAACTGGGCTTCGCTGATGAGCAGCCCAGTCATCAGCTTGGTCAACGATGCGATGGGAAGGACGGCATGGTCGTTCTTGCTCAGGAGCACTTCATGGGTTTCCTGATCGATGACCAGCGCGACGCTCGACTTCAGGTCCAGGGCATCCGGCGTCTGGTGCAGACCGGCCAACTGGCCGAACGAGAGACGCGCCGGTTCTGCAACACGCACGACCGATCGGCGTTGCACCGCCACGACAGTGCGCCCGTTCTTCTGGCGAACCGAGGCCACCACATTCCGGCCGCCACTGACGACCTTCTCGTCCTTGTCCGCGCCCGCCTTCCGCTTGGAAGACGCGGTCTCACGAGTTGGCACCGACGCGGTCTTGCGTTTGCTGTCGGCGGTGGCCGTCTTCTTGGTTGCCGGTCCCTTCTTTTCGGCTTGGGCGGCAGGCAACAAAAACGCCGTGGCGCACAGCGCGACGGCGAGCATGCGAAACGCGGGAAGGAACCGCTGGCTTGAAACTCGATTGGAACGGGCTTCGGGCATTAAAAACTCTCCAGCGGACGATAAGTTTCCGCAGTGTATCGAAATCAAAAAAGGCACGCAATATCAGTTACTTGCCTCCTCTTCTTCATTCGAAAACAAGGAGCACTTTAATATTCAACCTTGTGCCGCCACTCTCTCAGCTTGGCTCTGTAACTTGTTGAGCGCACTCAAATAAGCCTTGGCCGACGCCACCACGATATCGGGGTCCGCGCCGACACCATTGACGACCCGGCCCGCATTTTGCAGGCGCACGGTCACTTCCCCCTGACTTTCAGTCGATCCGCTGATCGCATTGACCGAATACAGCACCATCTCGGCTCCACTCTTGACGTGCGCCTCGATCGCTTTCAGCGAAGCATCGACCGGACCATTCCCGTCCGACTCCCCGGTGACCTCCTTGCCGTTCACGGTGAACACGATGCGGGCCTGGGGCCGCTCACCTGTTTCACTATGTTGCGCCAGGGAAACAAAACCAAACTGTTCCCCAACGTGCGAGAGCTCCTCGTCGCTGACCAGCGCGAGGATGTCTTCGTCAAAAATTTCACTTTTGCGATCGGCGAGCTCCTTGAAGCGCGAAAACGCCGCGTTGACGTCCGCTTCCGACTCCATGGTCACACCCAGTTCCTGGAGACGCTGCTTGAATGCGTTGCGTCCGCTGAGCTTGCCGAGCACGATCTTGTTGGCGGTCCAGCCGACGTCCTCGGCACGCATGATCTCGTAGGTGTCGCGCGCCTTGAGGACGCCATCTTGGTGGATGCCCGAAGCATGCGCGAAGGCGTTGGCCCCTACGACCGCCTTGTTCGGCTGCACGACGAAACCGGTCGTCTGGCTGACCATGCGGCTCGCAGCCACGATATGGCGGGTGTCGATGCCCAGATCGAGGCCGAAATAGTCCTTGCGGGTCTTCACCGCCATCACGATTTCCTCGAGCGAGCAGTTGCCGGCGCGCTCGCCGAGGCCGTTGATCGTGCATTCGACCTGGCGGGCACCACCAATCTTCACCCCGGCGAGCGAGTTGGCGACCGCCATGCCCAGGTCGTTGTGGCAGTGGACGGACCAGACCGCCTTGTCGCTGTTCGGAATGCGCTCGCGCAGCGTCTTGATGAAATTGCCGTAGAGCTCCGGGATCGCATAGCCAACGGTGTCGGGAACATTGATCGTCGTGGCGCCCTCATTGATGACCGCCTCCAGCACCCGGCAGAGGAAGTCCGGGTCGCTTCGATACCCGTCCTCAGGGCTGAACTCGACGTCGGCAACCAGATTGCGCGCAAAGCGCACCGAAAGCTTCGCCTGCTCGAACACCTCGTCGGGCGTCATCCGCAGCTTCTTCTCCATGTGCAGCGGGGACGTTGCAATGAAAGTGTGAATCCGACCATTCGCCGCTCCCTTGAGCGCTTCGGCGGCTCGCGAGATGTCGCGGTCATTGGCGCGCGACAGGCCGCATACGGTCGATTCCTTGATCGCATTGGCGATGGCGACCACCGCATCGAAATCGCCGTTCGAGCTGGCGGGAAACCCGGCTTCGATCACATCGACCCGGAGGCGCTCGAGCTGGCGCGCGATGCGCAGCTTCTCGTCCTTGGTCATGGAAGCACCGGGCGACTGCTCGCCGTCGCGCAAGGTGGTGTCGAAAATGATCAGTTTGTCGGCCATCGTGAATCTCCTTTGTTCCATGTCACTGCGCGGCAGTGCGTGCACTGCCGGGCCAAGGCCGCGCCGCGGCCCTTCCGCCGGTTCAGGCGGCTTCAGCTACGGATTGTGCGCTGGCTGCGGGTTGCGTCCGAGCCCTCGTCAATCCCGAAACGATTGCCTTCAGCGAAGCCGAGATGATGTTTGCATCTACTCCAACGCCGAAGAGGGTCTTCGACTCGTCGACCCGCAGTTCGAGATAGGCGACCGCCTGGGCGTCGGCACCGGAGCCGATCGCGTGCTGGTGGTAGTCGATGACGCGGATCGAGTGCCCGGTGGCTTCGGCCAGCGCATGGATGAATGCGTCGATTGGTCCGTTGCCACGGCCCTCGACCCGAAGGACTTCACCTTCCCATGGCAAGTCCGCGCGCAGGATCACCGAGGCGTCGGCTCCCTCGCCCTGCTCTTCGAGCACGCGATGCTGTGGCCCGGCCGCGTCGCGAATGCGGTACTCGCCTTCGAAAAGGGCCCAGAGATCGGCAGCCGTGAGTTCCTTACCGGCCACGTCCATCACGCGCTGAACGATCTGGCTGAACTCCATCTGCAGGCGCCGGGGCAGTTCCAGCCCATATTCGCTCTCGAGAAGGTACGAGATGCCGCCCTTACCCGACTGGCTGTTGACACGAATTACCGCCTCGTAGCTCCGACCGACATCCTTGGGGTCGATCGGCAGATAGGGCATGTCCCAGATGTCGCCATCCTTGCGCGCGCCGAACGCCTTCTTGATCGCATCCTGGTGCGAGCCCGAGAAGGAGGTGTAGACCAGATCGCCCACGTAGGGATGACGCGGATGCACCGGCAGCTGGTTGCAGTGCTCCACGGTGGCGCGGATCTCATCGATGTTCGAGAAGTCAAGCTCCGGGGATACGCCCTGCGTGTAGAGGTTGAGCGCGACGTTCACGAGGTCGAGATTGCCCGTGCGCTCGCCATTGCCGAACAGGCAGCCTTCGATCCGATCGGCGCCGGCCATGAGGGCAAATTCGCCTGCAGCGGTCCCCGTGCCGCGATCGTTGTGCGGATGGACCGACAGGACGATCGAGTCGCGGCGCGCGAGATTGCGGTGCATCCACTCGATCATGTCCGCGAAGATGTTCGGGGTCGAATGCTCGACGGTCGACGGCAGGTTGACGATGCACTTCCTCTGAGGCGTCGGTGCCCACACGTCCGTGACCGCGTCGACCACGCGCTTGGAGAACGCGAGGTCCGTGCCCGAGAACATTTCAGGTGAGTACTGGAAGGTCCATTGCGTATTCGGCTGCTTTGCGGCGAATTCATTGAACATCCGCGCGTGCGTGGTCGCCAGTTCGACGATCTCGTCCTCGTCCATGCCGAGCACCACGCGGCGCATGATCGGCGCCACAGCGTTGTACAGATGAACAATCGCGCGCGGCGCGCCCTGCAAGGCCTCGAAGGTGCGTTCGATCAGATGGTCGCGGGCCTGCGTGAGCACCTGGATCGTCACGTCGTCCGGAATGCGATCTTCCTCGATGAGCTTGCGCACGAAGTCGAACTCGATCTGCGAAGCGGAGGGAAAGCCAACCTCGATTTCCTTGAAGCCGATCTCAACCAGCATCTCGAACATCCGCATCTTGCGGGCGATGTCCATGGGCTCCACCAACGCCTGATTGCCATCCCGCAGATCGGTCGACAGCCAGATCGGGGCCTTGGTCAGCACGGCATCAGGCCAGGTGCGATCTTTGAGGCCGACCGGCGCGAAGGCACGGTACTTGAGGTTGGGTTGCTTCAACATCTGATATTTCTCGCTGTGGTTGGATCAACCAGCAACCCCAAAAACAAACGGCCCGTTGCTGGTGCGAACGGGCCGTTGTGAGGAATTTGCGCGCGCTAACTACTCCGCCCGTGGGGGATCAGTAGTAGGGCCAGCGAAATCTTGTTCATAGGATGCTGGAATGTAGCACAGCCGCGGTTACTTGTGCAGCCCTCGTTCATCGGGCTCGTCGGTCGAGATGCTGATGACGCTCACTTGCTGGCCCTTCGCCTTGCGCCAGCCATAGACCACATAGCCGCTGAGCCCGTATGCCACGAACATGCCGAACAGAACCGTCGGCGGATGGATGTTCACGATGGCGATGCCCAGTGCGATCAACACGATCACGGCGAAGGGAACGCTCTTCTTCATCTGCACATCCTTGAAGCTGTAGAAAGGCGCGTTGGTCACCATCGAGAGTCCGGCGTACAACGTGAAGCCGAAAGTGACCCAGGTGATCTGCTGCCAGGACAAATAGAGCACCTCACCACCGCGCTTGCCCCATTCGGTCACCAGCCAGATGAACCCGGCCACCAGTGCTGCAGCAGCAGGCGACGGCAACCCCTGGAACCAGCGCTTGTCGACAACGCCTGTATTGACGTTGAACCGGGCGAGTCGCAATGCGGCGCATGCGCAGTAGACGAAAGCAGCGATCCAGCCCCAGCGACCCAGACCCTTCAACGACCACTCGTAGGCGATCAACGCCGGCGCCGCGCCGAAAGACACCATGTCCGAGAGCGAATCCATCTGCTCGCCGAAGGCACTCTGTGTATTGGTGAGCCGGGCAACCCGACCGTCGAGGCTGTCGAGGATCATCGCTGCGAAGACACCCAGCGCAGCCAGATCGAATCGCGCGTTCATCGCCATCACGATGGCGTAGAAGCCCCCGAACAAGGCCGCGAGCGTGAACAGGTTCGGGAGGATGTAGATACCCTTCCGGCGCTTCTTGGGCGCCAGTTCGTCGGGCATCGTGTCGTCATGCATGCAGCCGGCCTCCAGCGCGCGCCGCCGCGACGCAAATGACTGTCGGATTCAGGACAAATGAGGGGGTCGATTGCATCGGTCGCAGTGTAGTTCAGGCGCCATGGCGCCCAGAAAGAAAAGGGCCACCGAATGGTGGCCCTGAACACGCCGGGAGAATTCCGATCAGTTGCGGGTCTGATCGACCAGCTTGTTCTTCTTGATCCAGGGCATCATCGCGCGAAGCTTCTCGCCGACCACTTCGATTTGATGCTCGGCGTTCAGGCGGCGGCGGCTGATGAGCGTCGGTGCGCCAGCTGCGTTTTCCAGCACGAAGCTCTTCGCGTATTCGCCAGTCTGGATGTCGTTCAGAACCTGCTTCATGACCTTCTTGGTTTCTTCGGTCACGACGCGCGGACCCGTCACGTACTCGCCGTACTCGGCGTTGTTCGAGATCGAGTAGTTCATGTTGGCGATGCCGCCTTCATAGATCAGGTCGACGATCAGCTTCAGTTCGTGCAGGCACTCGAAGTAGGCCATTTCGGGTGCGTAGCCAGCTTCGACCAGCGTCTCGAAACCAGCCTTGATCAGTTCGACCGTTCCGCCGCACAGAACAGCCTGCTCGCCGAACAGGTCGGTTTCGGTTTCTTCGCGGAAGTTCGTCTCGATGATGCCGGCCTTGCCACCGCCATTGGCGGTTGCGTACGACAGCGCCAGGTCGCGCGCCTTGCCGCTGCGATCAGCGTGAACGGCGATCAGATGCGGCACGCCGCCACCTTGCGCGTAGGTGCTGCGCACGGTGTGGCCAGGTGCCTTGGGCGCGACCATCCACACGTCGAGATCGGCGCGCGGCTGAACGAAACCGTAGTGCACGTTGAAGCCGTGCGCGAAGACGAGCGAAGCGCCTTCCTTGATGTGAGGAGCGACGTCGTTCTTGTAGACGTTGGCGATCTGCTCGTCCGGCAGCAGGATCATGACCACGTCAGCCGACTTCACTGCCTCGGCGACTTCAGCCACCTTGAGGCCAGCCTTTTCGACCTTCGACCACGACGCGCCACCCTTGCGCAGACCGACGACGACCTTGACGCCGCTGTCGTTCAGGTTCTGCGCGTGCGCATGACCCTGGCTGCCATAGCCGATGATTGCAACCGTCTTGCCCTTGATGAGGCTGAGATCAGCGTCCTTGTCGTAGTAGACCTTCATGAGATTTCTCCTTCGTTGATTCGGTGGATGTGGAACGGTGGTTGTCAGACGCGCAGGATGCGCTCGCCGCGGCCAATGCCGCTGGCGCCGGTACGGACGGTTTCGAGGATCGCGCCGCGATCGATGGCCTCGAGAAAGGCGTCGTTCTTCCCGTGATCTCCGGTGAGCTCGATGGTGTAGCTCTTGTCGGTCACGTCGATGATGCGGCCGCGGAAGATTTCGGCCATGCGCATCATCTCCTCGCGCTCCTTGCCGACGGCGCGAACCTTCACCATCATGAGCTCGCGCTCGGTGTACGCGCCCTCGGTGAGATCGACGACCTTGACGACCTCGATCAGGCGGTTGAGATGCTTCGTGATTTGCTCGATGACGTCGTCGGAACCTGCCGTGACGATGGTCATCCGCGAGAGGCTCGGGTCCTCAGTGGGTGCGACGGTGAGCGACTCGATGTTGTAGCCGCGGGCGGAAAACAACCCGACGACGCGGGAGAGTGCGCCGGGCTCGTTCTCGAGCAGCACGGCAATGATGTGTTTCATGGCGATGGGACTCCTCTTTTCGCCGCCCTCCCCCGCACACGGTAATGCGCGGGCTTGGCGGGCAATAGATTCGTCTGAAGTTTGAGTGAAACAACCCGGTCCTCCGACCGGGGGCTGGGATCGGATTTAGAGGTCTTCGGAGCCGAGCAACATTTCGGTGATGCCCTTGCCGGCCTGCACCATCGGGAACACGTTCTCGGTGGGGTCGGTCCGGAAGTCCATGAACACCGTGCGGTCCTTGAGCTTGCGCGCTTCGCGCAGCGCCGGCTCCACGTCCTGCGGGCGTTCGATCAGCATGCCGACGTGCCCGTAGGCTTCGGCGAGCTTCACGAAGTTGGGCAGCGCGTCCATGTAGCTGTGGCTGTAGCGGCCCGAGTACTCGATTTCCTGCCATTGCCGCACCATGCCCAGGTAGCGGTTGTTGAGCGAGACGATCTTGATCGGCGTGTTGTATTGAAGGCAGGTCGACAGTTCCTGGATACACATCTGGACCGAGCCTTCGCCGGTCACGCAGAACACTTCCGAGTCCGGCTTGGCAAGCTTGATGCCCATGGCGTAAGGAATGCCGACGCCCATGGTGCCGAGGCCACCCGAGTTGATCCAGCGGCGCGGTTCTTCGAAGCGGTAGTACTGCGCCGCCCACATCTGGTGCTGGCCGACGTCCGACGTGATGTACGTGTCGGCGTCCTTGGTCATGTTCCAGAGGGTCTCGATCACGTGCTGCGGCTTGATCACGTCCTTGTTGCCGCGGTCGTATTTGAGGCAGTCCTTGCTGCGCCAGCTTTCGATGGTGTCCCACCAGCTCGCAAGCGCGCCTGCGTCGGGTCGCGTGGTGCTTTCCCGGATCATCGAGATCAGTTCGGTAAGCACGTCCTTCACGTCGCCGACGATCGGGATGTCGACCTTCACACGCTTGGAGATGCTCGACGGATCGATATCGATGTGGATGATCTTGCGTTCGTTCTGCGCGAAGTGCTTGGGGTTGCCGATCACGCGGTCGTCGAAGCGCGCACCAACGGCCAGCAGCACGTCACAGTTCTGCATGGCGTTGTTGGCTTCGATGGTCCCGTGCATGCCCAGCATGCCGAGGAACTTGCGATCCGACGCTGGATAGGCGCCAAGGCCCATCAGCGTGTTCGTGACCGGATAGCCGAGCATGTCGACCAACGTGCGCAATTCGTTCGTCGCGTTGCCGAGCAACACGCCGCCGCCGGTATAGATGTAGGGTCGCTTGGCGGTCAGCAGGAGTTGCAGCGCCTTGCGGATCTGCCCGCCGTGCCCCTTGCGCACCGGGTTGTACGAGCGCATCTCGATCTTCTCGGGATAGCCGCTGTACGTGACCTTCTTGAAGGAGACATCCTTCGGCACGTCCACCACCACCGGGCCGGGACGGCCGCTGCGGGCGATGTGGAAGGCCTTCTTCATCGTTGCGGCCAGATCCTTCGGATCCTTGACGAGGAAGTTGTGCTTGACGATCGGGCGGGTGATGCCAACCGTGTCGCATTCCTGGAAGGCATCGAGACCGATCGCCGCCGTGGGCACCTGACCGGAGATGATGACCATCGGGATGCTGTCCATGTACGCGGTCGCGATACCGGTCACGGCATTCGTCAGGCCCGGGCCGGAGGTTACAAGCGCCACACCCACGTCGCCGGTAGCGCGCGCATAGCCGTCGGCCGCATGCACGGCAGCCTGCTCATGGCGAACCAGCACGTGCTGGATGGTGTCCTGCTTGTAGAAAGCGTCGTAGATGTAGAGAACAGCGCCGCCCGGATAGCCCCAGACGTACTTGACGCCTTCGGCCTGCAGTGCCTTGATCAGCACCTCGGCGCCCATGAGTTCTTGCGTTTGACTGCCGGTGACGGCTGCTGCGGAAGCAAGTTCCGCCTTTGACATTTCCATGATCAACCTTTGCGATTTTCGGGAACGAAAAACCTTGGGTGCCCCTTCACCAGCTCTTTTGAAGCCGCGTCGGGACTTGAGGCCACAACCATTGGCGGATTTGTAATACCACCGGATCGTGACCCGTTTGCCTTTTGACTTGCAGCGCGGATTATGACACTGGAACTCGGCCGGAGGGCCGCGGCACAGTCAATAAAGGCTCGGAGGCATAATCCGCGGCGAAAAAGACATCGTCCCCCGAGACACTTCGTACGCGGCGCATCCCCCGGCGCCGGATTCGCTTGGCCACTGAAAAAGAACTATCCGATTTCCTGAAGAGCGTCGAACGGCGGGCCTTCAAGCGGTCCGTCTACCACGTCCGGGACGAAGAGGCGGCACTGGACATCGTCCAGGACAGCATGATGAAGCTGGCCGAGCACTACGGCGACAAGCCGGCGAACGAGCTGCCGCTGCTGTTCCAGCGCATCCTGTCGAACTGCACCCTCGACTGGTTCCGGCGGCAAAAGACCCGCAAGGCGCTTTTTTCCAACCTGAGCGACTTCGAGAATCTGGACGACGACGGTGATTTCGACCTCCTCGAGCACATCCAGCTTGCGGGGGATTCCCAGGAGTCCGAGAGCGCCGAAGACACGACGAGGCGGGCTCAGATTTTTCGCGAAATCGAGGAACAAATCGCGGCGCTGCCGGGTCGTCAACGCGAGGCCTTTCTGATGCGTTACTGGGAAGAAATGGATGTCGCAGAGACGGCGGCCGCCATGGGATGCTCCGAAGGGAGCGTCAAGACCCACTGCTCGCGCGCCGTCCACGCCTTGAGCAAGGCGCTCAAAGCCAAGGGAATTTCGCTATGAACACTACGCAATCTGCCTCTTCCGCCGCACTCGAAGAGCGGTTCGGCCGCCAGGTGGCCGCGCGCCTGACCGCTGGCAATGTCGAGCTGTCGCACGAAGTCAGCGAGCGCTTGCGAGCGGCAAGGGTGCAGGCAGTTGCCCGCCGCAAGGTCGCCCAGCAACTTCGGCCGGCACCCGTGGTGCTGTCGCGTGGTGGCACGGCGACGCTCGGCGGAAGCTGGTGGACCCGAGTCGGCTCGGTGATCCCGCTCGTTGCCCTGGTTGCGGGTCTGGTCGCGATCAGCGTCATGCAGGAAGACAGCCGCACCAACGAGCTCGCCGCGATCGATTCCGCCCTACTCACCGACGACCTCCCTCCCGCGGCCTACACCGATCCGGGATTCGCGCAGTTCCTCAAGACGTCGGACGACTCGTCCGAACGCTGAACCGCCCGGCAACCGAATGCCCCAACGCCCCCCCTCCCGCGCTGTAGCGCTCGGTCTCGCGCGCGCTCGTCCGCGGGCGACCGCTGTCTGGCTGAGCGCCGGCCTCGTCATCGGAGCCGCCGGTCTTGCCGTCTCATCTGCGGAGGCCCAGTCGGTCAAGAGCTCGGCCTCGCCGCAAGGTGCCGCAGCGAAGCCGACGGTCGCCTCCAAGCCGCTGTGGCGTGATCTCACGGCGCGGCAGCAGAAGGCCCTGCAACCGCTCTCGCCCTATTGGGACGAGATGACGGAGCCCCACAAACGCAAGTGGCTGGCGGTTTCACGCGACTTCGCCAAGATGTCGCCGGAGGAGCAGGAAATGCTCCATAGCCGCATGAGCGACTGGGCGGGCCTGACCAATCAGCAGCGCGCCCAGGCCCGGGCCAACTTCGCGAACGTCAAGCAGGTCCCGGTGGATGAGCGCAAGGCGAAGTGGGAGGCCTATCAGGCGCTGAGCGACGAAGAAAAAAGCAAACTGGCCGAACGCGCCAAGAGTACCAGGGCCCCCGGCGCAGCCCCCACCATCCGCCTCGTGCCCGAACAAAAGCTCGTGCCCATTCCCGCCGCCGGGCCGGACGGCCAGCACACACCGAGGATCCAGCTCGCACCGCCGCCAGCGCCGGCGCCTGTTGCAGCCGCGCGTCCTGTGCCGGCGCCCGCGCCTGCGCCTGCACCGGCCCCCATGGCGGCGCCGGCGCCGAGCCTCCCGCCGGTGAGCGCCGAAGCGCAGTTTCCGCCACCAAGCGCGACGGATGCCGCGCCGAAGGCTTCGGAACAACCTGCTTCGGCGCCTTGACACAGGTGCCAATGCGTTCCGCGCCTTCCGGCAGCGCCGGCCCCATTCGACCGCCAGTCGACGACCCCTCCGACCTTCACCTCACGGCGCCCGGACTTTGGCGACGCATGGCCTGCTGGCTCTACGAGGGCATGCTGCTTTTCGCCGTCGTGTTCATTGCGGGCTGGCTGTTCAGCACCCTGAGCCAGATGCGCAGCGGCGTCGATTCGCGCCGGCATCTCCTCCAGGCGTTCCTTTTCATTGTGTTTGGCGTCTATTTCGTCTGGTTCTGGGCCCACGGCCAGACGCTGGCGATGAAAACCTGGGGCATCCGGGTCGTCGACCGGCATGGTCGCCCGCTCACGCAGGGCCGCGCTCTGCTGCGCTACCTGTTGAGCTGGATCTGGTTCCTGCCGCCGCTGGCGGCCATCTCGCCCTTCGGGCTCGGCGCTGGTGAATCGGCGGTGCTGATCTTCGGCTGGGTCATCGTCTGGGCGCTGCTGGCGCGCTTTCAACCGGAGCGCCAGTTCTGGCATGACGTGTGGGCGGGCACGCGGCTCGTTGCATCGAAGCCTCTGAACAGGTCGTGAGCGCCACCGACCCCCTGGTCAATCCGCAAAAGGACCGCCGCGGACTGGTCCGCGTGTGGCACGCGACGCTGATTTCGCTGCACGGGCTGCGCGAAGGTTGGCGCGAGCCTGCCTTCCGTCAGGAAATCCTCTTCTCCATCGTGATGCTGCCCGCAGCGTTCTGGGTCGGTCGCAGCTGGGTCGAAACCGCATTGCTTGTCGCCGTCTTGGCGCTTGTCCTGATCGTCGAACTTCTCAACACCGGTATCGAAGCAGCCATCGACCGTGTCGGGCCCGAATGGCATAGCTTCTCCAAAAAGGCCAAGGACCTCGGAAGCGCGGCGGTGCTGCTGTCGATCCTCCTGTGCGGCGGCGTGTGGATCGCCGCGCTGTGGCAACGGTTTGCCACATAACCGACGCCCGGGCCGGGCATGATCGGGGGATGACTCCCTCTTTTTCGATTTGTGTGTACTGCGGCTCCCGACCCGGAGAGCGTCAGGAATTCGTCCAGGTGGCACAGGCGGTCGGCCGATGGATCGGCGAGCGCGGCGGCCAGCTCGTCTACGGCGGCGGCCGGACCGGCCTGATGGGCACCGTCGCCGAAGCCACCCGCGCAGCCGGCGGCCGCGTGGTTGGCGTCATCCCCAAGGCGCTGGTCGACAAGGAACTGGCCAACCGCCAGAGCGACGAACTCCACGTCGTCGACACCATGCATGAACGCAAGGCCATGATGGGCGAACGCGCCGACGCCTTCATTGCCCTGCCGGGCGGTATCGGCACCTTGGAAGAATTGTTCGAGATCTGGACCTGGCGCCAGCTCGGCTATCACGACAAGCCAGTCGGCATCCTGAACACCGCGGGCTACTACGACGCCCTGCTCGGGTTCCTGGCGCACAGCGTGCGTGAAGGCTTCATGGGCGAATGGCAGATGGACCTCGTGCGCTCCGGCAACGAAGCAACACCCCTGCTCGAAGCCCTCGTCGAAGAAGCCAGCCGCCACCCCCGAGGCAACAAGCTGGCCGAAGTCCTTTAAACAGTCACGTACTAAGCCAGGAACACCGCGGAACCAGTTCGGCCGGGCCGCCGGTGTTGCCCCCGGTAGGGGATTGGCGAAGCGACACGAAGTGCGCGCAGCCTGGGGGC
Source organism: Variovorax sp. (assembly GCA_017744935.1). Lineage (GTDB taxonomy): Bacteria > Pseudomonadota > Gammaproteobacteria > Burkholderiales > Burkholderiaceae_C > Variovorax. The sequence goes on along the minus strand of JAGIAI010000002.1, from coordinate 55,136 downwards.
GAAGCTAGACCGCGGCTTCATCCTCTTCGCCGGTACGGATACGAACGACCCGCTCGACATTCGTCACGAAGATCTTGCCGTCACCGATCTTGCCGGTGCGTGCTGCGCTGACGATCGCGTCGACGCAACGGTCGACGTCGTTTTCATTGACCACGACCTCGACCTTCATCTTCGGCAGAAAGTCCACGACGTACTCAGCACCGCGGTAGAGCTCGGTGTGCCCCTTCTGACGGCCGAAGCCCTTGACTTCGGTCACGGTAAGCCCGGTGACGCCCACCTCGGCCAGGGCCTCGCGCACATCATCGAGCTTGAACGGTTTGAGGATGGCTGTGATTTGCTTCATACGGTCTTTCATTCAAAGCGGGGAAAGCCGGATGATTATGTCATTCGGATTTCAGGGGGCCGGCGCCCAAACCCTCAAGCCACACGCGATCGCCGGGGCTGTTACCCTCCTCGGGCGATGCGCACCGGTTCTCCCTTCGCCAATTTCTTCGACTCGGTCATCCCGAGCCCGCAAGGCCAGGCCTACTTCCTGCTCGTCTTCACCACGCTGATCTGGGGTGCGAACGCGGTCGCCGCGCGGCTTGCGGTCGGCGAGGTCTCGCCGATGCTGCTGACCTTCTCGCGCTGGATCGTCTGCTGCGCAGCGCTCGGCCTCACGTCGCGGCGCGAGATCGCAGCGCACTGGCGAACGCTGCTGCCTTCATGGCGTGCCATTGCGTTGATGGGCGCGCTGGGCTTCACCGGCTTCAACGCACTCTTCTATGCAGCAGCGCACCACACCACCGCGATCAACATCGCGATCATCCAGGGCACCATTCCCGTGCTGGTGCTTGTCGGCAGCCTTTTCTTCTTCGGCACCCGAATCCGGGGGCTGCAGGCCATCGGTGTCGTGATGACGGTCGCCGGCATCGGCGTCGTGGCGTCGCGCGGCGACCTCGCCCGGCTCGCGGCCCTCGGCTTCAACATCGGCGACGTCTGGATGATCGTCGCGTGCCTGCTGTATGCCGGCTATGCACTGGGCCTGCGGAACCGGCCTGCGGTGCCGGCGATCGTGTTCTTCGCGGCAACCGCAGCAGTGGCTTGCGTGGTTTCGCTGCCGCTCGTCGCGGCCGAGATCGCGATGGGCCAGTTCTTCATGCCGACCGTGAAGGGTCTCGCGCTGATCGTCTTCATCGGCCTGCTGCCCTCCTTCATTTCGCAGATCACGTTCATTCATGCAGTCGGGCTGATCGGCCCCGCACGGGCTGGCGTGTTTCTCAATCTCGTGCCGATCTTCGGGCCGCTGCTCGCGGTGCTCATCCTTGGCGAGCCGCTGTCGCTGTATCACGCGGTCGCGCTGGCCCTCGTTCTCGGCGGCATCTACGTGGCCGAGAACCTCGGCGCCCGAAGGAACTGACGAGACTCCCTTGAGCGAACCGATCATCCGCATCCTCCGTTCTGTCGCCGAGATCGACGCTGCCGCCTGGGACGGCCTGCTCGCCGGGCAGGCTGCACCCTCCCCCTTCATGCGACATGCCTATCTGAACGCACTCGATGCCAGCGGCAGCGCGTCGCCGGACACCGGCTGGGCGCCGCACTTCGTGACGCTGTGGCAGGACGACGAGCTCGTGGCCGCATGCCCGCTCTACGTCAAGGACCACTCCTATGGCGAGTACGTCTTCGACTGGGCGTGGGCCAACGCCTATCAGCAGCATGGCTTGCACTACTACCCGAAGGCGGTTGTCGCGGTGCCATTCACGCCGGTGCCGGGCACCCGCGTGCTCGCGCGTGACGCGCTGAGTCGCGCGCTTCTGCTGCGTGCACTGGTCGCCTGGTGCGAACAGGCCGAGGTGTCGTCGCTGCACCTGCTCTTCGGGGCTGATGACGACGTCGCGGCCTGCGCCGACGCCGGGCTGATGCTCCGTCACACGGTCCAGTTCCACTGGACCAACGAGGACTGGGGCCACTTCGATGCCTTCCTTGCCAGCCTCGCGCACGACAAGCGCAAGAAGATCCGGCAGGAACGCCGGAAGGTCCGCGACGCGGGTGTGAGCTTCCGCTGGTCGCGCGGCGCGGACATCTCCAATGCGGACTGGGATTTCTTCTACCGTTGCTACGCCCGCACCTACCGCGAGCACGGCAATCCGCCATACCTCAACCGCGATTTTTTCCACCGCATGGCAGCGACGATGCCGGAAGCGTGGCTGCTCTTCATTGCCGAGCGCAACGGCAAGCCGATTGCATCGAGCCTGATTGCGCTTTCAGCCGGCCTCGCCGGCGACAACGCCTCGGAGCATCCGCTGCTGGCCTATGGCCGCTACTGGGGCGCCATCGAGCGCGTGGACTGCCTGCATTTCGAGGCCTGCTACTACCAGCCGCTCCAGTGGTGCATCGAGCACGGCGTGCAGCGCTTCGAAGGCGGTGCGCAGGGCGAGCACAAGATGGCGCGCGCCCTGATGCCGGTCAAGACCACCAGCGCGCACTGGCTCGCGCATCCGGCATTCGCGGATGCGGTCGAGCGCTTTCTCGAACGCGAAGACGCGGGCATCGAGAACTACATGGACCACCTCGGGGACCGCAGCCCCTTCCGCCACGAGGAATGAGGCTCAGCGCGCCGCGCCCAGACCGATCGGCGCAGGCACCGCGTTGACGATGCGCCTGAAGAGCGCCGCATAGTCCGGTTCGGGATCGCAGCCCGTCAGCGGATCGCGATTTGCAAGGAACGCCTCGTCGAGCTGCGCCCAGTCTTCCTTGGTGAGCACCTTCTCGGCGAGCGGAAGAATCTCCCTCTCTTCCAGAGCCATGTGTGAGAGATAGAACTCGACGTAGCGCTCGACCGCCTGCTCGAAGGCCTGCCGGCGCGGCTCCCCGATCATCTCGAAGGCGAGAAGCGCATGCTCGACCTCGCGGATCTTGCGCTCGCCCCGCGCGTGATCGTCATCCAGGCGATCGAGCAGTTCGCGCGAGATCGGGGTGCGTGCGCGCAGCTTCGGGAAGAGCAGCTCGGATTCCTTGCGGTGATGCCGCTTCTCTGGAAACTCGTCGACGTAGAACAGCATCGCGCGCAACGCTGCAAAGTCTGGCAGCGTGCGCTTGGCACGGTGCTCCGCCAGCAGCAGGATGATCGACCGCAGCATCGCTGAAAGGGCCGAGTGTTCATCGCGAATGATTCGCAGGGTGGCGTGTGTCATGCCTCTCTCCATGGTTGACGAGAGCTTCGCACCCGAAGCGCTCATCAACCTTGAGGCAGATCAAATGCGTGCAATTGCTGCACGCATCCACCGACTCACTTGACGAGCTTCAGCGTGCCCTTCATCAGCGCCGAGTGCCCAGGGAACGAGCAGATGTACATGTAGCTCTGGTCGGCCTTGAGCTTGCTGGTGTCGAAGGTCACCGAGGTCGACTCGCCACCGCCGACGACCGAGGTCGACGCAATCACGCGCGGATCGCCGGGCTTCAGGTAGTTCTTGTCGAGACCGGCCGCGATGCCGTCGGTCGCCACGGCTTGCGCATCGGCCGACGTCGTGAGCACCCAGTTGTGGCCCATGGCCGCCTTGGGCAGCTTGCCCGCGTGCTTGAGCTTGACCGTGAACTGCTTGCAACTCTGCGGCACGTCGATGCTGCTCTTGTTGAACTGCATCGCGTCATTGCCTTCAATCTCCACATCGCAGGTGGCGGCGGAAGCCGTACCGAACAATGCAAAGCAGAGCGCCGCAGCGCAAGTTGTTTTCATCTTCATCATTCACTCCTTTGAGATTCGAGTTTGCCGCAATCGGCCGGATTCGGGAGTCCCGTTCAGCGGCACCAGACATCAATCTGCCGGGCAAGGTCGTTCCACAGTGCCAGAAATGCCACTGTGGCAAGCAAGGCGCCGGCAAGGCGGCTGCCCCATTCTTTGCGTGCAACGCCCGCGCCGTTACTCAGGCGTTGCCAGAGCCATGGCGCAGCAATCAGGGAGAGGCCGCTTCCGGCCGCGAAACCGGCCATCACCATTGCGCCTTGCAATGGGCCATCGGCCAGCCCGGCCAGCATCAAGGCGGAATACAGCAGGCCGCAGGGCATGGCGACCCAGAGCGCGCCGGTCGCCAGCACCCCGACAGTCGAACCGGTCAACGGACGCAGCCTCGCCTGGAGCGTGCCTCCGAGTCGATGCGCCCAGACGGGCTGACGACCCAGCACCGCAAGCGACAGGCCCCACACGAGCACGGCGACGTGCAGGAGCACCCAGAATGGCCGCAACGCCACAACATGCTCGCTCGCGAGGCCAATGCCCCCCATTGCCGCGGCAGCCACGGCTCCGGCTGCCGCATAGCTCGCGATGCGCCCCGCGTGAAACGCCAGCGTCGCGCCCTGCACGTGCAGGCCACGGCCCATCGCTGCCGCCCCGCTTTCGGGTATTCGAACGATACGGATGACACCCCCGCAAGCCGCGCCACACATCGCGACGCAGTGTGGCCCGCCGGCGAGCCCCATCAGGAGCGCCGTTCCGAGCAACGCGGTCTGCATCGCTCAGACGATCCGCGAGAAGCGCGTGCGGTTGCGATCGGCCTGCAGATAGCGGTCGAAGACCATGGCCACGGCGCGCACGAAGAACCAGCCGGTCGGCGTGACTTCGATGTCATGGTCGGTGATGTGCACCAGTCCCTGTGCGATCAATGGGCCTAGCGCGACGAGTTCGGCCGCGAAATGCTCCCTGAAATCGATCAGATGCGCGAGGCTGATCGCTTCGAAGTCGACGTGGCCCTGACACATGATCGCCATGATGACCGCCCGACGCAGCACGTCGTCTCGCGTCAGCGCCAGCCCACGAACGACCGGGAGGCGGCCCTGGTCGAGCAGGTCGTAGTACTCCTCCAGCGTCTTGGCGTTCTGGCTGTAGGTCGCGCCGACGCGACCGATGGCCGAGACGCCCAGCGCCACGAGGTCGCAGTCCGGCTGTGTGCTGTAGCCCTGGAAGTTGCGGTGCAGTCGGCCCTGCCGCTTGGCGATCGCCAGCGGATCGTCCGGCAGAGCGAAATGGTCCATGCCGATGTAGACATAGCCGGCAGCGGTAAAGGCGGCAATCGCGCGCGACAGCATCTCGACCTTGGTCTTCGCGTCCGGCAGGTCTTCCGCGGCAATGCGCCGCTGCGGCTTGAAGCGCTCCGGCAGGTGGGCGTAGGCGTAGAGCGCGATGCGGTCCGGCCGCAGTTCGCAGACCTGCGCCAGCGTTCGGTCGAAAGAGGCCCGACTCTGCTTCGGAAGCCCGTAGATGAGATCGATGTTGATCGAGCGGTAACCCAGCGCGCGTGCGCTTGCCATCAGGTCGAAGACCTCGGCAGCCGGCTGGATGCGGTGGACCGCCTTCTGCACGTCCGGGTCGAAATCCTGCACGCCGAAGCTCAGGCGGTTGAAGCCCATCGCGGCCAGCCTTTCGAGCCGGGCGCCGTCCACCGTGCGCGGGTCGATCTCGATCGACTGCTCGCGCTCGGGCGAAAGCGTGAACTCGCGCCCGAGCATTTCCAGCAGTCTCCCCAGCCCCTCATCGTCCAGAAAAGTCGGCGTGCCGCCGCCCAGGTGCAACTGGCTGACCATCACGCCCCGACCCAGTTCGGCGACCTGCAACGCCACCTCGCGCTCCAGGTAGTCGAGGTATTCGACCGCCCAATGCTTGTGGCGGGTGACGATCTTGTTGCAGGCGCAGTAGTAGCAGAGCGACTCGCAGAACGGCAAGTGGACGTACAGCGAAAGCGGTCGGCCGTTCATGCCGGTGGCCGCGCGCTGGTGCACGGCCTGGACATAGTCGTCGGCGGTAAAGGCATCCACGAAGCGATCCGCTGTCGGGTAGGAGGTATAGCGCGGACCCGAAACGTCGAAACGTCGCAGCACGGTGGGCGACGGCAGTTCCTGGGAATGCGAAGCGGTCGCTAATGCAGGGGATGAGTTCATCGCTGGAATCAAGGGCGGTCTGCGGGTCACTATGCCGCCGGGGCGCCTCCGGTTCCTTGATGTGGATCAACCCCCGTGCCCAAGCCCGGCTCCAGAATCGGCACACACTCGACGTACATCAATGAAAACCGAAAATATCAAGGTCGCCTGTTCCAGTTGCAATCTGCGGGAACTCTGCATGCCGGTCGGTCTCGAGCCCACCGAGTTGCAGCGCATCGACGACATCGTGGCCAAGCGGCGCAAGGTTCGTCGCCGCGAGATGCTTTTCCGGAACGGCGATCGCTTCACCTCGCTCTACGCGATCCGCACCGGCGTCTTCAAGACCCGGGTGGCCAGCCAGGACGGCCGCGACCAGGTCACGGGTTTCCAGATGGCCGGCGAGATCATCGGCCTCGACGGCATCGTCAACGACCAGCACACCTGCGACGCCGTGGCGCTGGAAGATTCCGAAGTCTGCGTGATGCCCTTCGACCGCATCGAGGAGCTGTCGCGCGAGGTCACGGCCCTGCAGCGTCATGTGCACCAGATCATGAGCCGCGAGATCGTGCGCGAGCACGGCGTGATGATGCTGCTGGGCAGCATGCGCGCCGAAGAGCGCCTGGCCGCCTTCTTGCTCAACCTCGCGCAGCGCCTGCATGCGCGTGGCTTCTCGCGCTCGGAACTCGTGCTGCGCATGACGCGCGAAGAGATCGGCAGCTACCTCGGGCTCAAGCTCGAAACCGTCAGCAGAACCCTCTCCAAGTTCATGGAAGACGGTCTGGTCGAAGTCCAGATGCGCAACCTGCGCATCGTCGACGCCGAGGCACTTCGCCGGCTGATCACGCCAGCGGGCTGCTGAATCCACCTTTCAACGCTTGGGCGCCGGCACATCATCCGCCGGCGTCGCGGCGTGGTTGCGGCCGCTGAGCGCCGGCATCAGCTTCTTGTCGGCCAGCGTCTTGTTGATCTCGATGCCTTGCCGGTAATAGTCCTCCGCGATCACGGGGTCCGGCGAGCGCATGGCGAGCCACAGCGTCACGAAGCTCGCGACAACCACCACCGCGGGACCGGCCAGGACCATCCACAGCAACGGGAAACGCCACCAGGCTTCGCTTCGGGCCACATCGTTCGTGTTTGTTGCGTTCATCGTCATCTCCTTGATCGGCATCACCGCGGGACCATGAAGGTCGCCTTCTCCGAAACCTGGGCTCCGCCTTCGGCCGCACGCACGTCGAAATAGACCGGGTGCGAACCTGGCTCCGCGGCACCGTATGGCAGTTGCAGGCGGACGGCGACCCAGCGCGATTGCGCCGGCCCGACGGCCACGGCTTGCTCGGGCGACGCGTGCAATCCGTCAAGGCCCCGGGCCTCGATGCGGTAGTGCTGCGTCTGTTCGGTCGCGTTCATGATCTGCAGGCGATACACGTTCTCGATCCGCCCGCCTTCGGCGATTCGCGCCAGCGTGCCGCGATCGCGCACTACATCGACCCTGAGCGGCGTGCGCACGACCAGGCTGACCAGCAGGCCGATCGAGAGGGCGACAAGGACGCCGCTGTAGATCAGCACTCGCGGCCGCAGTACACGCCGCAGCACCTGCCGCGATGACCATTGCCCCGCCATGCTGTTCTGCGTGGCATAGCGGATGAGGCCACGCGGCGAGGCGAGCTTGTCCATGACCGTGTTGCACGCGTCCACGCAGAGGCCGCAGCCGATGCATTCGTACTGCAAGCCATTGCGGATGTCGATGCCGGTCGGGCAGACCTGCACGCACAGCGAGCAATCGATGCAGTCGCCCTGCCCTTGCGCGCGCGCATCCGTGCCCTTGGCCCGCACGCCGCGTGGCTCGCCGCGCGCGGTGTCGTAGCTCACGATCAGCGTGTCGCGATCGAACATCGCGCTCTGGAAGCGTGCATACGGGCACATGTACTTGCAGACCTGCTCGCGCATGAAGCCTGCGTTGCCGTAGGTGGCGAAGCCGTAGAACAGCACCCAGAAGACTTCCCATCCGGTCATGCGGGTCTGCAGGAAGGCAAGACCCAGGTCGCGGATCGGCGTGAAGTAGCCGACGAAGGTGAAGCCGGTCCACAGCGCGATGCCGAGCCACACCACATGCTTGAACCACTTCTTGACCAGCTTTTCGATCGACAGGTCCTCGCCGTCCAGACGCATGCGTGCGGTGCGGTTGCCTTCGATCTTTTGCTCGATCCACAGGAACATCTCGGCATAGACCGTCTGTGGACAGGTGTAGCCGCACCAGAGCCGCCCCGCCACTGCCGTGAACAGGAACAGCGAGAGCGCCGAGATGACCAGCAGCCCGGTCAGGTAGATCAGGTCCTGCGGGTACAGCACCAGCCCGAGGACGTAGAAGCGCCGCGTGGCCAGGTCGAACAGCACCGCCTGCCGCTGCCCCCATTCGAGCCACGGCACGCCGTAGAACACGAGCTGGGTGACGAAGACCATCAGCCAGCGCCAGCGCGCGAAGACACCGTCGATCGAACGCGGGTAGACCTTCTGGTGCGCCTCGTAGAGGCCCCCGGACTTCTCGGCCGCCGCGATCGGAATCACACGGCGTGGCCTCGGCGCGGAATCCGGCACGTCGCGCCCCTCAGGGTGCCCCGGCGACGGAGGACTTGCCATTCGACAGGCCCCACACGTAGCCGGTCAGCACGTGGATCTGCGCTTCCGTGAGGCGGCCCTGCTGCGCCGGCATCTGGTTGGTCTTGCCGGTGTTGATCATCTGGATGATCGCCTCCAGCCCGTAGCCGTGCAGCCAGATGCGATCCGACAGATTGGGCGCACCCACCGCCGTGTTGCCGACGCCACCAATGCCATGGCAGGACGCGCAGACGGTGAACTTGCTCTTGCCGAGCCCCGCCCGCACCGAGTCATGCGGACTGCCGGACAGGCTCAGCACGTAGTTGGCAAGGTTCTTCACGTCCTCCGGCGTGCCGACCGCTTCGGCCATGGGCGGCATCGTCCCGATGCGGCCGAGCGTGATCGATTCCTTGATCTTGTCCGGCGAACCGCCGTGCAGCCAGTCGTTGTCTGTGAGGTTCGGAAAGCCCTTGCCGCCCCGCGCGTCAGAGCCGTGGCACTGCGCGCAGTTGTTGAGGAAGAGGCGCTCGCCGATGGCCATCGCGCCCGCATCGGACGCGACCTTCTCCACGGGGAGTGCCGTATAGGCGGCATAGACCGGCTCGAGCTCTCGGTTGGCCTTCGAGAGGTCCTTGGCGTACTCACCGTCGGTGCTCCAATCCAGCCGGCCCTTGTAGCTGCCCAGCCCCGGGAAGACGAAGAGATAACCCAGGCCGAACACGATCGTCAGCACGAACAGGCCCATCCACCAGCGCGGCATCGGGTTGTTCATCTCGCGCAGATCCTCGTCCCAGACGTGGCCGGTGGTGTTGTCTTCGCCGGCGGCGGTCTTGCTGCGCGCGGTGATCCACAGCAGCAGCAGGCAGGCCAGAATGCTGACGACCGTGACGATCGCAACGAAGTGCGACCAGAAATCGTGGGTGAAATCGCTCATGGTGTCAGTCCTGCTCGAAGGGCAAGCGGGCCGCCTCTTCGAAGGCCACGGCGCGGCGGCGCGAATAGGCCCACACGAGGATGCCAATGAAGGTCACGAAGGAAACCAGCGTGGCGGCGATACGCAGAGTGGTGATGTCCATTTCCATGTTGGGCTCCTTCACTTGAGCGCGAGGCCCAGCGATTGCAGATACGCCACCAGCGCATCCAGCTCCGTCTTTCCCTTGACCTCGGCAGGCGCGGCGGCGATCTGCTCGTCGGTGAACGGCACGCCGACACGGCGCAACGCACGCATGTGGTCTGCGGCATCGGACGGCGTGACCTGCGTCTTCTCCAGCCACGGATAGGCAGGCATGTTCGACTCGGGCACCACGTCGCGCGGGTTGTTCAGGTGAATGCGATGCCACTCATCGCTGTAGCGGCCACCTACGCGATGCAGATCGGGACCGGTGCGCTTGCTGCCCCACTGGAAGGGATGGTCGTAGACGAATTCACCCGCCACCGAGTAGTGGCCGTAGCGAAGCGTCTCCGCGCGGAACGGGCGGATCATCTGCGAATGGCAGTTGTAGCAACCCTCGCGCACGTACACATCGCGGCCGAGCACCTGCAATGCAGTCGGCGGCGTGAGACCGGTGATCGGCTCCGTGGTCGACTTCTGGAAGAAGAGCGGCACGATCTCCACCAGGCCGCCGACGGCGACGACCAGCAGGATCAGCACGATCATCAGGAAGTTGTTGGTCTCGATCTTCTGATGCGAGAAGGTGGAGGGTTCGGGGGCGTTGGAGCTCATTGTTCTTTCCTCGATTCCTTCAGGCGTGGGCTGCGGCGGGCATGGGGATCTGTGCCCGCACCGAATGGCCGGCACCGATGGTCATCACGACGTTCCACGCCATCACCAACATGCCGGCGAGGTACAACACGCCGCCGATCAGCCGCACCACGTAGTACGGATAGGTGGCCTTCACGCCTTCGACAAACGTATAGGTGAGCGTGCCGTCGGGATTGATCGAACGCCACATCAGGCCCTGCATCACGCCGGCGATCCACATCGCTGCGATGTAAAGCACGATGCCCACCGTCGACATCCAGAAGTGCAGCTCGATGGCCTTCATGCTGTACATCTCGGTGCGGTTGTAGAGGCGCGGGATCAGGTAGTAGAGCGATCCCATCGTGATGAGGCCAACCCAGCCGAGCGCACCGGCGTGCACGTGGCCGATGGTCCAGTCGGTGTAGTGCGAGAGCGCGTTCACCGTCTTCACCGACATCATCGGACCCTCGAAAGTCGCCATGCCGTAGAACGACAGCGCCACGATCAGGAAGCGGATGATCGGGTCGGTGCGCAGCTTGTGCCATGCACCCGAGAGCGTCATGATCCCGTTGATCATCCCGCCCCAGCTCGGCGCAAGCAGGATCAGCGAGAACACCATGCCGATGGACTGCGTCCAGTCGGGCAGTGCGGTGTAGTGCAGATGGTGCGGGCCTGCCCACATGTAGGTGAAGATCAGCGCCCAGAAGTGCACGATCGACAGCCGGTACGAATACACCGGCCGGCCCGCCTGCTTGGGGATGTAGTAGTACATCATCCCGAGGAAGCCCGCGGTGAGGAAGAAGCCCACCGCGTTGTGGCCGTACCACCACTGCACCATTGCGTCCTGCACGCCGGCGTAGGCCGAGTAGCTCTTCATCCAGCCCGCGGGAACGGCCGCGCTGTTGACGATGTGCAGCAAGGCGACCGCGATGATGAACGCGCCGTAGAACCAATTGGCCACGTAGATGTGCCGCACCTTGCGGATCGCGATGGTGCCGAAGAACACGATCGCGTAGGCCACCCAGACGAGTGCGATCAGGATGTCGATCGGCCATTCGAGTTCCGCGTATTCCTTGCCGCTGGTGTAGCCCATCGGCAGGCTGATGGCGGCGGCCACGATTACCGCCTGCCAGCCCCAGAACACGAAGGACGCAAGCCCCGGTGCGAAGAGACGGACCTGGCAGGTTCGCTGCACCACATGGAAGCTGGTTGCCATCAACGCACATCCGCCGAACGCGAAGATCACCGCGTTGGTGTGCAGCGGACGCAAGCGGCCGTAGCTGAGCCAAGGAATGCCGAAGTTGAGTTCGGGCCACGCCAGCTGCGAGGCGATGACCACGCCGACCAACATGCCCACCACGCCCCACACCACCGACATGATGGCGAACTGCCGCACCGCGGTGTCGCTGTAGACCGCTGCGGGAGGATTCGGAGATTGCATCGTCGGACCTTTTCTTATGGAACTGGTCCGAGTTTCCAAGTAGCCCGCGAGAGCCGAATTGATGCAGATCAATCGTTGCGCAGAATGCGCTCGCCCTCGTGGTCGACGTTGTCGAACTGACCACAGTGCACTGCCCACCAGAGCCCGCCGAGGATCACAAGCACGAGCACCACGGAGAACGGAATGAGCAGAAAGAGGATGTCCATCTCGATCAGGCTCCCGGCTGCCGCGCCAGACGCGACGCATTGAGCACGACGAACAACGAGCTGCCCGCCATGCCGAGCCCCGCGAGCCACGGTGGCAGCCATCCGAGGACCGCCAGCGGCACGCACAGCGCGTTGTAGCCCGCAGCCCACCAGAGGTTCTGTCGCACCACGCGCGAGGTTCGCTTCGCCTGCGAGAGGGTGCGTACGATGGCCCCGAGCTCGCCGCCCATCACGATGAAATCCGCGCGTGCCTGCGTCAGCGGCACCGCATGCCCGAACGCGAAGGATGCGTTGGCCTGCGCGATCACCGGGCCGTCGTTGAGGCCATCGCCGACCATCACGACGCGATGCCCCTCGGCCTGCCATCGGCGCATGGTGCGAAGCTTCTCTTCGGGAAGGCAGTTGCCCCGCGCATCGCGAATGCCGGCCCGCTGGGCGACCTCCCTGGCAGCCGCGTCGCGATCGCCGGACAGAAGCTGCACCGACAAGCCCTGCGCCTCGAGCGCTGTCACGGCCGAAGCGGCATCGTCCCGAAGGTCTTCGGCCAGCACGAAGCTCGCGATCCAACCTTCCTCATCGGCCAGATGAACCTGTGCGCCACCCGACTGCAAAGGCGTAACGCCGCAGAAGGCTGAAGCCCCCAGCCGAACAGCTCGCACCTTGCCTCCCGCGTCGCCCTTGCGACGCAGGAGGCCGGCGATTCCTTCTCCCGCGTGCTCCTTCCCTTCGACCAGGTCCCACGACGGCGATGAGCGGAACTGCCCGTTCCACGCATTCACCAGCGCGCGCGATGCAGGATGCAGCGATTGCGCTGCCAATGCGGCGGCAAGCTCGACCGCATCGCCGGGCCGCAGTCCTTTGCGGCAATAGACGCGCTCCAATCGCGGCACGTCCCGTGTGAGCGTGCCGGTCTTGTCGAACACCACCGTGTCGACAGAGGCCAGCGTCTCCAGCGCCTGCAGGTTGTTCACCATCACGCCATGGCGAGCGAGGGAGCCGGCGCTCGCGAGCATCGCCGCGGGCGTTGCCAGCGACAGCGCGCACGGGCAGGTGACGATCAGCACCGAGACGGCCACCATCAGCGCCTTGCCCGAATCGATGTGCCACCACAACGCAGCCGCCAGCGCCGCGGCGGCGAGGACAGCAAACAGGAAGGGCCGCGCCGCGCGATCAGCCAGTAGAGCGAGGCGCGGCTTCTGCAGCGATGCGCCTTCCATCAGCGCGACGATCTGCGCGAAGCGCGTGCCCTGTCCGATCGATTCGATCCGCACCCGAATCGCGGACGCAATGTTGTGGCTGCCCGCGAGAACGCGGTCCCCGCAAGGGCGCGGCACGGGACGCGATTCGCCAGTCAGCAGCGCCTCGTCCGCAGTCGTGTCGCCTGCGATCACAACACCATCGGCGGGGAAAGCCTCTCCGGGCAGCACTCGGATCACGTCTCCCACCGCCAGCCTGCGAACCGAAACGCGCGTGAACAGACCGCGCTCGCCAAGGCGCTCGACGCTGTCCGGTAGGCGGTTCATCAACGCTTCGAGCGCACCTGCCGTGCGATCGCGCAAGCGCGTCTCCAACCATCGGCCAGTGAGCAGGAAGAAGACGAACATCGTCAGCGAATCGAAGTACACCTCGTGGCCGAGCGGTCCTTCCCCATCGAAGGTCGCCGCTGTGCTGACGATGAAGGCGATCGCAATGCCCAGCGACACCGGCAGGTCCATGCCGATTCGCCGCGCACGGAGATCGCGCCACGCGCTGCGGAAGAACGGCCTGCACGAGAACAGCATCACCGGGAGCGTGAGCACCCATGAGGCCCAGCGCAGCAACTGAGCAGCATCGGCCGACATATCACCAGGCTGCGCGATGTACGCGGGATACGCGTACATCATCACCTGCATCATGCAGAAGCCCGCGACGAGCCAGCGCCACAACGCAAGCCGGGTTTCGCGGGAGCGTCTGCCGCGCGCCGACGTATCACCCGCCGGCACCAGCGCATGGCCTGCGGCCGCCGACGCTGCGAACCAGCGCGACGGCTTGACCACGGCGGAAGACCAGACGACGCGCGCCCGATGGCTGGCCGCATTCACCTCCACGCGCTCGACTCCCGGAACGCGGCCCACGGCTTCTTCGACCGAAAGCGCACACGCCGCGCAATGCATGCCCTCGACCACGACCTGCGACTCCCATCGTCCATGCACTTCGTCGCCATCGAGCAAGCGGCCGAACACCGGCCACTCGCCGGGATCGTCGAGAAGTGACCAGTCGGGCTGCGTTGCCGACTCGTCGGGAAGATCGTGGAAAGAGCGCGCGGACGGGCCGTGCGTAAGCGCAGCTTGCATGCGGCAAGGCTAGCGACGCGCCTTCGCCGCGACTTTGATCCAGGTCAAATCAACGCAGCCGCCCAAAAAGAAAACGCCTCGCGACATTTGCCGCGAGGCGTTTCACCAGAAACTTCCGGGGCCGAAACTTACTTCGACTCTTCCTTCTTGTAGTTCGCGATGCCGTCGAGGATTTCCTTCTTGGCGGCGTCGACGCCTTCCCAGCCCAGCACCTTGACCCACTTGCCGGCTTCGAGGTCCTTGTAGTGCTCGAAGAAGTGCGTGATGGCCTTCAGGCGCATCTGGTTGACGTCTTCGACTTTCTTCCAGTGGCTGTAGATGGGGAGCACCTTGTCGGTCGGCACGGCGAGCACCTTGCCGTCGACGCCGGCTTCGTCTTCCATCATCAGGATACCGAGCGGACGGCATGGCACCACCACGCCGGGGACGAGCGCATAGGGGGTGATGACCAGCACGTCGACCGGATCGCCGTCGCCCGACAGCGTCTGCGGCACATAGCCGTAGTTCGTCGGGTAGTGCATGGCCGTGGTCATGAAGCGATCGACGAAGATCGCGCCCGATTCCTTGTCGACTTCGTACTTGATCGGATCGGCGTTCATCGGAATTTCGATGACGACGTTGAAGGCTTCGGGGGCGTCTTTACCGGGGGAAACTTTGCCGAGGGACATGGTCTGGCTTCGTAGTTTGAAAGTGTTAGTTGGATGCGGACAAACCCGAAGTTTACTTTCCATGTCACGGCCCGGTCGCACAGAACGGCGGATTTGCCTGTAAATTGGCCTCGTTGGCCAATCGTTCCCAGCCGTCAAGGCACCGGGGCCTCGAGGAAGCAACGCGACGGAAGCACTGACCCGTACGCGTTGCGCACAGGGTCCGGCTTACGTCTCCATCAAGTTTGACGAACTACTTGGAGAAGCAACGCATGACTGGCAACACCCCACTCGTCCTCGCCATCGTCTGCGGCCTCGTGGCCGTAGCCTATGGTTTCTGGGCACGCAGTTGGATCCTCTCGAAAGACGCAGGCAACGCACGAATGCAGGAGATCGCCGCGGCGATCCAGACTGGCGCGGCGGCCTATCTCGCAAAGCAGTACCGCACCATCGCGATCGTCGGCGTGGTGCTCGCAATCCTCATCGGCATCTTCCTTGACGGCACCACGGCCATCGGCTTCGTGGTCGGCGCAGTGCTCTCGGGCGCCTGCGGCTTCATCGGCATGAATGTTTCGGTCCGCGCCAATGTGCGCACCGCGCAGGCCGCGACACAGGGCATCAGCCCCGCGCTCGATGTCGCGTTCCGCGGCGGGGCGATCACCGGCATGCTCGTGGTCGGCCTCGGCCTGTTGGGCGTCTCGGCCTTCTACTGGTTCCTTGCGGGCAACGGCGCACTCACGCCGGACCAGAAGCTCTCGACCCTGCTCAACCCGCTCATCGGCTTCGCCTTCGGCTCGTCGCTGATCTCGATCTTCGCGCGACTGGGCGGCGGCATCTTCACCAAGGGCGCCGACGTGGGCGCCGACCTTGTCGGCAAGGTGGAAGCCGGCATCCCTGAAGACGATCCCCGCAATCCGGCCGTAATCGCCGACAACGTGGGCGACAACGTCGGCGATTGCGCCGGCATGGCCGCCGACTTGTTCGAGACCTATGCAGTGACGCTGATCGCCACGATGGTGCTCGGCGCGCTGATGGTCGCTTCGGCGCCGGTCAACGCTGTGATGTACCCACTGGCGCTCGGTGCGGTGTCGATCATCGCGTCGATCATCGGCTGCTTTTTCGTGAAGGCGAAGCCGGGCATGGTCAACGTGATGCCGGCGCTCTACAAGGGGCTCGCGGTGGCGGGCATCCTGTCGCTGATCGCGTTCTGGTTCGTGACCGCATGGCTGATCCCGGACAACGCGATCGCACCGAGCGGCAGCCAACTCAAGCTCTTTGGGGCGTGCTTCGTAGGCCTTGCGCTCACCGCGGCACTGGTGTGGATCACCGAGTTCTACACCGGCACGCAGTATTCGCCGGTGCGGCACATCGCGCAGGCATCGACCACAGGCCACGGCACGAACATCATCGCGGGCCTCGGCGTGTCGATGCGCTCGACTGCATGGCCGGTGATCTTCGTGTGCATCGCGATCATCGTGTCGTACACGCTTGCGGGCCTCTACGGCATCGCGGTGGCCGCCACGGCGATGCTGAGCATGGCCGGCATCGTGGTCGCGCTCGACGCGTATGGTCCGATCACCGACAACGCAGGCGGCATCGCCGAGATGTCTGAACTGCCTGCGTCGGTGCGCGACATCACTGATCCGCTCGATGCTGTCGGCAACACGACCAAGGCGGTGACCAAGGGCTACGCGATCGGTTCTGCCGGCCTGGCCGCGCTGGTGCTGTTCGCGGACTACACCCACAAGCTCGAGAGCTTCGGGCAGGAAATCAGCTTCAACCTGAGCGATCCGATGGTGATCGTGGGCCTCTTCATCGGTGGCCTGATCCCCTACCTTTTTGGCGCGATGGCAATGGAAGCGGTCGGCCGCGCAGCCGGCTCGGTGGTGGAGGAAGTGCGTCGCCAGTTCCGCGAGATCAAGGGGATCATGGAAGGCACCGGCAAGCCCGAATACGGCCGCGCCGTGAGCATGCTGACCGGTGCCGCGATCAAGGAAATGATGATCCCGTCCCTGCTGCCGGTGGTTGTGCCGATCCTGGTCGGCCTGCTGCTCGGGCCCAAGGCGCTCGGCGGCTTGCTGATGGGCACGATCGTGACCGGTCTCTTTGTCGCGATCTCAATGTGCACCGGCGGCGGCGCATGGGACAACGCCAAGAAGTACATCGAGGACGGTCATCACGGCGGCAAGGGCTCCGAGGCACACAAGGCGGCAGTGACCGGTGACACGGTCGGCGACCCGTACAAGGACACGGCCGGCCCGGCGGTGAATCCGCTGATCAAGATCATCAACATCGTGGCGCTGCTCATCGTGCCGCTGGTGGTCAAGTTCCACGCCGGAGACGTCGGTGCACACGCGGCGCCCGCGCCGACTCCGGCCCCCATAAGCGCACCGGCAGCGCCTGTCGCACCGCAAGCCGCAGCGCCTGCGGCCGCCGCACCGGTCGCTGCGGCAGACACCGGCGCCTCGATCAAGACCGAGGGCGGCGTCGTCAAGTTCTACTTCGCGACCAGCAGCGCCGAAGTCCCTCCGGGCGCGAAGGAAGCCCTGGCCGATATCGTGAAGGCGGCGCAGGGCGGCAGCCGGGTGCTTGTGAGTGGCTTCCACGACGCGACCGGCGATCCGGAGAAGAATGCCGAACTTGCCAAGCAGCGCGCCATCGCTGTCGGCGAGGCACTCAAGGTGGCGGGCGCGCCCGACGACAAGGTCGAACTCGCCAAGCCAGTCCAGGCGCAGGGCGACGGCTCGGCGGCCGAAGCGCGCCGGGTCGAGGTGAAGGTTCAGTAGAAAAAGAAAAAGTCCCGCACTTCGCAGTGCGGGACTTTTCTGGAATGACCCCGATCAGTTCAGGCTGACGGTGCGCGAAGGCTCGCTGCGGAGCGGCACACCCTGCAGGGTGTCGAAGTCAGACGATGCCTCGGGCGGACGCATCTGCATTTCCTCGAGTTCGTGAATCGACTGCACCCAGCGGCCTGCGGCCGACTCGGCCGGCTCGTCATTGGTGAAGATGCCGTCGCGGATGTAGAAGGTCTCGCCGGTCGGGCGCTCCATGTGCAGCTCGATCAGCCGTGCAATGGGGAAGGTGTAAGTCACCAGCTTTTCCTTCGTCTTGCGGTCCTTGGCACCGCAATTGAAGTAGCCCTCCGACGCGATGACGATGCACGAGCCGTCGACCTGGCTGTCGATGTCGCTGCCGTAGCGCCACACCGCCGAAGGCATGCGGACGCGCACCTTGTCGATCACCAGATCGCGCTGCTTGTTGAGCGAATTGAGCGGCGGCACCAGCGAGCGCAATTGCTTCAGACGTTCCGCGAAGTTGTCGTCCATCACGAATTCGACGTGATGCGTCGTGCCGCCGGAGCGCTTGACGACTTGCATGATGACGTGGCGTTGTCGGCTCACTGGGCCCGTCCTTTCGCGTTCAATCGAAACAGACCCAGGGCCTCGCCGGCCTTTGAATTCATCGGGATCATTTGAATCGATCAGTAATTAGAACTTTGGTATTGACGCAATTCGCATCAATTGTGTCTAACTGTAGTTCGATTTTTCCCGATTTGATAGGCGGTATGAAGTACTAAATTCGGCGCGCTGAATTGGCCCGTTCGTGAAACAAATCACACGGACCTGATTCACTCGCCCCCGCCGTTGGCCATGAGTTCGTCGAGCGCCTTGCAGGACGGCGCACAAACCGTCTGAGCCTTGCCCAGCAACTGGCGAGTGCGCAGCTGCGAGCGAACACGATGCTTGCCGCACATGAAGCACGACATCGTCGCGCCGCTGAACGAGGCGGAAGCACGGAACGGCGATCCCGGCGCCTTGGCCTTGTACCGCAGTCCGTCGGCCAATACGGTGGTCTTAACGTCGGCTTTACTCATGGGCGGTCTCCGGGCCACGGCGCATCGCGCGCTCGATGGCGTTCTTGGCGGCCAATTCGGCAGTCAGCGAGGCATCCAGAGCCGAGCGGCACAGTCCGGCGTGCTGGTAGTTCATGTTCTCGTACACCTCGGCCGCGGCCGGATAGGAGTCCAGCAATTGACCGAGCTGGGCACCCGGTTCCACATCGCGGAACTCGTCGACCAGATGCATGACGACGGACCGGTATTGCTCGGCGCCGACCGGCACAGCGCTGTGCTCGAGCCGCTCGAGGAGTTGGGCCAGGACATGCGTCACCGCCAGATCGGTCTTGTGGGCGGGGGTGTTGGTAGCGTTCATGCGAAGCATGTGGGGCGCCACAGAGGGATTGCAAGGGGGAGGAAGCGACAGGAGCATCCCGGGATTACAACAGCATTTCCGGGACGAGCGGCGCAACCAGCGAGTTATAGAAGCGCTGGAAAAACCCGGCCTCCGGCTCCGAGGTCAGGATCATTTCCTTCTCTCCGTCAGTTGTCAGCCATTGGATCGATCCGTTTTCCGGGTCGAGGCGCAAGCGATACGAATTCTGCAGTTTGCTGATATTGATCACCCGGAGCATTTCGCGCGCGAGTTGTGGGCTGTCAACCACCACGCCCATTTCGGTGTTCTGCGTCGCCGAGCGCGGATCGAGGTTCATGGAGCCGACGAAGATCCGCTGCTTGTCGATCGCTGCCGTCTTCGCATGCAGCCTGCCGAGCGAGTTGCCGAACATGCCCAGTCGCTTGTTGGCGGTGGTGCGCTCGGGGCTGAGCTCATAAAGGTCCGCGCCGCTGCGCAGCAGGCGTTCGCGGTAGCGCATATAGCCCGTATGGACGAGCGGTTCGTCGTTGGCCGCCAGCGAGTTGGTCAGGAGGGTCAGCCTGACCTTGCGGCGCATGAGGTCGTCGAAGGCCGCCATGCCCTTCTCGCCCGGCACAAGGTAGGGCGAGGTCAGGTCCACCTCGGACTTCGCATCTAGCAACAACCCCCAGACCTTCATCGTCACGCTGGTCGCGAGCGCCTCGTCGGCGCTCATGTACGCGGGCTTGCTCGGTGGATCGGCAACGGCGTGCGCCTCGCCCCACAGCAAGCCCATCCTGCCGGCGTCGAGTTCCTCGGTGATCGGGCCATAGCCCAGCACGTCGACCGGCGGGATCTCCAGCCGGGGCGGTGGCGCCGCCATGCCGATCCAGTCGTCGAAATCCTGGGCCGTAGGTTTCTTCCCGCCCTCGCCCGCCACGATGTCCTGGATCGGCCAAACCTGCTCGGCGTTCCAGAAGGCGTCGAAAACCGCCTCCAGTTCCGCGACGACCTTGCCGACCACGAGCGCATCCATGTCGATGAAGTTCTGCGCCTGGCTGAGGACGAAATATTCGTCCGCGATGTTGCGTCCGCCGACCACCGCCGCCACGCCGTCGGCGATGAACAGCTTGTTGTGCATGCGGTGATTGAGCCGCGGGATGTCCTGCGGCGAAGCCGCGAAGCGCGACACGATCCCGCCGCGGCCGCAGCAGAAGGGATTGAAGAGCCGCACCTCCACGTTCGGCGTCTGGGCGAGCGCCAGCAGCGGCTGCTGGCTCTTGCTGGTGTAGAGATCGTCCACGAGCACCCGCACCTTCACGCCGCGCGCACCGGCTTCGCGCAAGGCCCGCATCAAGAGCCGGCCGGTGCCGTCATTCTCGAACTGGTAGTACTGCACCACGAGCGAATGCTGTGCGCGCTGCGCGAGCTGGATGCGGGCATCGAGCGAATAGACCCCCAGGGGCATCAGCCGGAAGCCGGAATGCTCGCCCGGCGGCGTCGAGGCCGCGACGATCTTCGCGAGCATGCTGGACGGATCCGGCGCAGCGGCGCGTTCATCCGGCCGCTGCGGCATCTTCGGCAAGGAGCCGCAGGCCGTCAGCAACGCCATCGATCCAGACAAGATCACTGCGCCCAGGAAGCGGGCGAAAGCGGAAGACTTGGACGTCATGCTCGGTTCCCCTTCTCTGCTGGCCGACTGCCGATCGCGTCTGCCCTCGGTCCTAGAATTCGGAATGCATTCCTCCGGGGTTACATCATGATGCTCCACACTTCCGTGCGCGCCGCACTTCTGGCGGCGGCCGCCACCGTGGCTCCGACGGCCTTCGCGGCACTCGATATCGGCGATCCCGTCCCGAAGTTCACCGCCACTGCGGCGTTGGGCGGCAAGGTCTTCAGCTATTCGCTGACCGAAGCACTCGCCAAAGGGCCGGTCGTCGTGTATTTCTTCCCGGCAGCCGACACCGCCGACTGCTCGATCGAGGCGCATGCATTCGCCGAAGCCATCGACAGGTTCGCCGCCCTCGGCGCTACGGTGATCGGCGTGTCCGCCGACGACATCGACACGCTGACCAAGTTTTCGGTCAAGTCGTGCCAGAGCCGCTTTCCGGTGGCCTCCGACCAGTCCAAGACCGTCATCCAGGGCTTCGACGCGGTCATGCAGACCCGCCCGGATTTTGCGAACCGCCTCTCGTACGTGGTCACGCCCAATGGCCATGTCGCCTACTACTACCAGAACCTGAATCCCGACAAGCACGTCGAGCGCATTCTCAATGCCCTGCGCGCCCTTCCCCGGGCGACAGCCGCGCGCTGAGCGCTAAGATTTCTCCCATGCAACTCAACTACATCGGCAACGAGAGTGTTGCCTCCTCGTCCGGCCGCACGCTGCCGGTGATCGATCCCTCCGATGGCCAGACCTTCGACGAACTGCAGCGCAGCAACGCAGCAGACATCGATGCAGCCGTTCAGGTCGCACGCCATTGCTTCGAGACCAACTGGCAGAAGGTCAGCGCCGCCGAACGCGGACGACTGCTCTACAAGCTCTCGCAGAAGATCGCGGCACACACCGATGAGCTCGCGCTGATCGAACAGCGCGATTGCGGAAAGCCAGTGAAGCAGGCCCGGGCCGATGCGCTGGCGCTGGTGCGCTATTTCGAGTTCTACGCGGGCGCGTGCGACAAGCTGCACGGCGAAACCATCCCCTACCAGGACGGCTACAGCGTGCTGACGTGGCGCGAGCCGCACGGCGTCACCGGCCACATCATTCCCTGGAACTACCCGATGCAGATCTTCGGGCGCAGCGTCGGTGGTGCGCTGGCAGCGGGAAATGTGTGCGTGGTCAAGCCGTCGGAAGACGCGTGCCTGTCGCTGATCCGCGTGGCTCAACTGGCGGCGGAGGTCGGCTTTCCGCCCGGCGCGATCAACATCGTGACCGGCTACGGCCATGAAGTCGGCGACGCGTTGGCGCGGCACGAAGGCATCGACCACATCAGCTTCACCGGCAGCCCCTCGGTGGGCACGATCATCCAGCAGGTGGCGGCCGAGCGGCATTGCCCGGTCACGCTCGAACTCGGCGGCAAGAGCCCGCAGATCGTCTTTGCCGATGCCGACCTGAACGCGGCCATTCCGGTGCTGATCAACGCGATCGTGCAGAACGCCGGCCAGACCTGCTCCGCCGGTTCGCGCGTGCTGATCCAGCGCGACATCTACGAGCCGCTGCTCGAGCGCCTCGGGCATGCCTTCGAGGCGCTGCGCGTGGGCCCGGCGGCGATGGATCTCGACGTCGGCCCGCTGATCCGCCAGACGCAGCAGCAGCGGGTTTGGGATTTCCTCTCGGATGCCCAGGTCGCCGGCATCCCGATGGTCGGCCAGGGCACCGTGGTCGACGAAGCGCCGCAAGGCGGCTTCTACCAGGCGCCAACCCTCCTGCGCGACGTGCCGGTCGATCACCGGTTGGCGCAGGAGGAAGTCTTCGGCCCCGTGCTCGCTGCGATGCGATTCCATGACGAGGACGAAGCTGTCGAACTTGCCAACGCCACGCGCTTCGGCCTGGTTGCGGGCATCTGGACCGAGAACGGCTCGCGCCAGCTCCGCATGGCCAAGCGCGTGAAGAGTGGCCAGGTGTTCATCAACAACTACGGCGCCGGCGGTGGTGTCGAGTTGCCGTTCGGTGGCGTCAAGTCCTCGGGCTACGGGCGCGAAAAGGGCTTCGAGGCGCTGTACGGGTTCACGACGCTCAAGGCCGTCGCGATCCGCCACGGGTGATTCCGGGCTGCCTCTTCGCCTCAGGGTCAAGCGCTTTCGGCATGTCGCCGCTCGGGGGGATGGGTTAAATTTGCCTCCCCCATGAGCCAGCATGTCATCCCCGTCTCCGAGATCGGTCGCGCCCGTCCTGCGACGGCGATGGCCAACCTCGCGCTGCCAGCAACCGGCGTGCTGCTCGATCGGTTGCAACGGCCGCTGACGGACCTTCGCATCAGCGTCACGGACCGGTGCAACTTTCGCTGCAGCTACTGCATGCCGAAGGAAGTCTTCGACAAGGACTACCAGTACCTCCCGCACAGCGCGCTGCTCAGCTTCGAGGAAATCACGCGGCTCGCGCGCCTCTTCGCAGCGCATGGCGTGCACAAGGTCCGGCTCACCGGCGGTGAACCGCTGCTTCGCAAGAATCTCGAAGTGCTGATCGAGCAACTCGCAGCGTTGCGCACGCCGGACGGCCAACCGCTCGATCTCACGCTGACCACCAACGGCTCGCTGCTGGCCCGCAAGGCCAGGGCACTCAAGGCTGCGGGGTTGCGGCGCGTCACCATCAGCCTCGACGGTCTGGACGACGTCACCTTCCGCAGCATGAACGACGTCGACTTTCCCGTCGCGGAAGTTCTGGCCGGCATCGATGCGGCCAAGGCCGCTGGCCTGGGCCCGATCAAAGTCAACATGGTGGTCAAGCGAGGGACCAACGAGCAGGAAATCCTGCCGATGGCCCGCCACTTCCGCGGTACCGGCGTGGCCCTGCGCTTCATCGAATACATGGACGTGGGTGCGACCAACGGATGGCGCATGGACGAAGTGCTCCCCTCCGCGGAGGTGGTGCGCCGCATCGCGGAGGAATTTCCTCTCGTCCCCCTCGAAGCGACAGCGCCGGGTGAAACCGCCCAACGCTGGGCCTACCAGGACGGCGGCGGCGAAATCGGGGTGATCAGCAGCGTCACGCAGGCCTTCTGTCACGACTGCAACCGCGCACGCCTGTCGACTGAAGGGAAGCTCTATCTCTGTCTCTTTGCCAACGCAGGCCATGACCTGCGGCCGCTGTTGCGCGGCGGCGCGAGCGATGAACAGATCACTTCCGCGATCGGCCACATCTGGCAAAGCCGGAGCGATCGCTATTCCGAACTCCGCGCGCTGCGCGGACCCGACACCGACGGCGCCGCGCCGCGACGGGTCGAAATGAGCTACATCGGCGGATGACCAACAGACCAGCCATCGCCACCGGCGAGATCACCGGGCTCGTGCTCGCGGGCGGACGCGGCACGCGCATGGGCGGTGTCGACAAGGGCCTGCAGAACTTCAACGGCACGGCGCTCGCGATGCACGCCGTCATGCGGCTCGGCATGCAGGTCGGCGAGATCATGATCAACGCCAATCGCAATCTCTCTGCCTACGAATCTTTCGGGGTGCCGGTCTGGCCGGACGGACTGGCTGACTTTGCGGGGCCACTGGCGGGCTTCCTCGTCGGCCTGGAGCATTGCGAGACGCCCTACCTCCTGACGGTGCCATGCGACACGCCGCTCTTCCCGCTCGATCTGGCGAGCCGGCTCTGCGAAGCGCTGGTCGCCAACGATGCGGAGATCGCAATGGTCTCGGCGCCCGAGCCGTCGGAGGACCCCGGCGGCAGGCCCGCCCCGCGCGCCCAGCCTGTGTTCTGCCTGCTGAGCGCGACGCTGCTCGAAAGCCTTGTCCAGTTCACCCAGGCCGGCGGCCGGAAGATCGACAAGTGGACCGCCCAGCACCGCACGGTGCTCGTGCCCTTCGACCGCCCCGGTGACGCACCGGACGCGTTCTACAACGCCAACACGCTGGCCGAGCTGCACGCACTCGAATCCCAGCGCACCTGATTTTTCTCGCTTCCATGAGCCGTATCGCAGACATCGCCGCCGCACTGGCGGGCTACGACCCGAAGGCGCTGGGCGTGGATGCCGTGCAGGCGTTCCTTGCACGCCTCGCCGAACCGGCCGTCGTCACGCAGGTCGAGCGCATTGCCCTGCGCGATGCACTTGGCCGGGTGCTGGCGGAGGACATCATTTCGCCGGTCAGCGTGCCACCGCACGACAACTCGGCGATGGACGGCTTCGCCTTCGACGGCCGTCTGCTCGATGGTCTTGCGAACGACGCCACGGTTGAATTGCGGATCGTCGGCACGGCTCTGGCCGGCGTCGCGTGGCGCGGTCACGTGGGCAGCAGCGATGCGTTGAAGATCATGACCGGCGCCGTGATGCCTGCGGGCCTCGACACGGTCATCCCGCAGGAGTTCTGCACGGTCGAGGGCGAACTCGTCCGCTTCCCCGCCAAAGCGCTGCGTCGAGGCGACAACCGGCGGCTCGCGGGCGAAGATCTCATGCAAGGCAAGCCTGCGCTGCGGCGAGGCGAGATCATTTCTCCGGCTGCGCTCGGCATGGTGGCGAGCCTTGGGCTGCCGATGGTGCCGGTGTTGCAGCGGCTGCGGGTCGCCTACTTTTCGACCGGCGACGAAATCCTCAGCCTCGGTGAACCGCCGCGCGAAGGCGCCGTATACGACAGCAACCGCTACACCATCTTCGGACTGCTGAGGCGACTCGGCTGCGAGGTGATCGATCTCGGCCTCGTGCGCGACGATCCGGCTGCCCTTGAATCGGCGCTTCGGCGCGCGGCCGGCGAAGCCGACGCGATCATCACCAGCGGCGGCGTCAGCGTCGGCGAGGCCGACCACACGCGAGCGGTGATGCAGCGCCTTGGCGACATGGCGTTCTGGCGCGTCGCGATGCGACCCGGTCGCCCCATGGCGGTCGGCCTGATCCCGACGGACACGCCGGATCGCGGCGCTGCCGTGCTGTTCGGCCTGCCCGGCAATCCGGTCGCGGTGATGGTCACGTTCCTGGCGTTCGTGCGGCCTGCGCTCTTGCGCATGATGGGCTGCAACGACGCCTGCGCAGCGCCACCGCCTCTGCTTCGCGCCAGAAGCGTCGGCGCCATCCGCAAGAAGCCCGGACGCACCGAATACCAGCGCGGATACGTCCGGCCGATTGCCGGGTCATTGCCCGAAGTGCGCATCGCGGGCAACCAGGGCTCGGGCGTACTGAGCTCGATGGTCGAGGCCAACGGCCTGGTCGTGCTGCATCATGACCAGGGCAGCGTGGCCGATGGCGACCCGGTCGACGTGATGATGTTCGACGGCGTGATCTAGCGTCTGCCCCCAACCGGCAAGGAGCGATGCATGGCATCAAGAATCGAGTTGATCCAGCAGATGCCCATCTTCGGCGCCATTGGCGCGGAGACCATCGAGTTCCTGCTGGACGAAGCGCCAGTGACCCACGTGCGGCGTGGCGATTTCTTCTTCCACGAGGACGACACCCCCACCTGCATGTTCGTGCTGGAGAGCGGCCATGTCACGGTCTCGAAAAACTGGCGCGAGCACGAGCTGCTCATCCGGCGCCTCGGGCCTGGCGACTGCTTCGGCGAGATGGCCCTGCTTGACCTCTGCCCGCGCAGCGCGACGGTGCGGGCCGACGAGGACTGCAGCGCGATCGAACTCACCTCGGACAACCTCTACCGGCTGTTCGAGCACAACGTCGAGCAGTTTGCGCTGATCCAGATGAACATCGCCCGCGAGATGAGTCGCCGGCTTCGCGTCACCGACGACCTGCTGTTCCGGGCCCAGATGGGCGAGGTCCTCGAGGCGCCGGAGCGACTCTAGATCCGCCCGAGGGCGCGCTCGACGCCCTTGTTCGCCAGCGCATCCGCGCGTTCGTTGCCCGGATCGCCCGAATGGCCCTTGACCCAGCGCCATTCGATCTGGTGGCCGCCTTCCGCGACCAGCTTGTCGAGCTGCTGCCAGAGCTCCACGTTCTTGACCGGCTGCTTGGTCGAGGTGCGCCAGCCCTTGGCCTTCCAGCCACGAATCCACTTGGTGATGCCCATCCGCACGTACTGGCTGTCGAGGTAGAGCGTGACCTTGCACGGCCGCTTCAGCGCGGCGAGCCCTTCGATGACCGCCTGCAGCTCCATCCGGTTGTTGGTGGTGTTGAGTTCGCCGCCGAACAATTCCTTTTCGGTCGCCCCCGACTTCAGCCATGCGCCCCAGCCGCCAGGGCCGGGATTGCCCTTGCAGGCGCCATCGGTGTAGATCTGTACTTCGTTCAAGAACCTTTTCCTTGTTTCTTTCGATGAGGTGAGCGACGTGCGTGGTCGCGGTGATCGCGGTGTACTCGTCCCGCGATCGGCACCGGAGCGCTCGCCCGCGCCGCCGCGCGGCGCCAGTCGGCGCTCAGCAGCCGCATGCCGCGAACCCGCTTGACCGCTACCAGAAAATAGACAGCCCCGAAGATCGGCCACCAGCGCTCGCCAGCGTCATCGAACCAGTGGCAGCGCTCGAGCCATGCCTCGCTGCGGACCGCCGGCCGGTAGACGCCGAAGCGACCCGATTCGACCTCGAAACTCAGCAAGCGCAGCCAGTCGCGCATGCGGCGGTAGCCGATGAACTCGCCGGCGTCCGGCAGGAAGAGTTCGCCGAACCCCAGCCGCTGGTAGAGCCGTGCCCGCCGCTGCCGCATGCCCCATAGGCTCGCGGGATTGAGGCCGCAGATCACGACCCGCCCTTCAGGCACCAGCACCCTTTCGACCTCGCGCAGCGTCGCGTGCGGGTCCGGGCTCAGCTCCAGCGTATGCGGCAGCACGACCAGGTCGAGGCTGTTCGCCGAAAACGGCAGCGCGGAGAAATCGGTCACGAGCGAGGCGCGCGGCGCCATCGCCGGCTCCGACAGGGCCAGCCAACGGTGCGGCATGCGGTTGGTGCGCAGCCCCTGTACCTCGGGAAGCCCAAGCTGGAGTGCGTGGTAACCGAAGACGTCCGCCACGGCCTGATCGAACTGGCCCTGCTCCCAGTCCAGCAGATAGCGCCCTGGAGGGGTCTCGAACCAATCGTGCAAACCTATAATTTGACCGCTCATGACCCTCGTTCCGCTGCCCGCTTTTGCCGACAACTACATCTGGATGCTGCAGGACGGACGCAACGCGATCGTGGTCGACCCAGGGGATGCCGGGCCAGTGTTCGAAGCACTCCAGCGCGACAATCTGCAGTTGGCCGCGATTCTAGTCACGCACCATCACGCCGATCACACCGGCGGCGTGGCCGCATTGCACGAAGCCACCGGCGCACCGGTGTTCGGCCCTGCCCGCGAGCGCATTCCCGAGCCCTTCGCCCCCCTCGCACACGGCGATCACGCCGACGTGCTGGGCCTGCGCTTCGAGGTCATCGACGTTCCTGGCCACACCGCCGGCCACATTGCCTATTTCCTTCCGGCCAACGCACACAACCCATCGGTGGGCGACATCGCTCCGCTGGTCTTTTGTGGTGACACTTTGTTTTCGGGTGGATGCGGGCGGCTTTTCGAGGGCACACCCGCGCAGATGCTTGCATCGCTCGATGCACTGTCCGCGCTGCCGGGTAGCACGCGCGTGTGCTGCGCCCATGAATACACACTTGCTAACCTGAGATTCGCGCATGCCGTGGAACCCCACAATGCCGATCTCGCTCAGTACACGGCGCAATGCGAAGCCTTGCGTGCGCGCGGCGAGCCGACGCTGCCGTCGCAGCTCGCGACCGAGCGCCGTGTCAACCCTTTTCTTCGCAGTCGCGAATCCACCGTCCGTCGGGCAGTCGAGGCCCAGGCCGGCCTGTCGACACAGGCCGCCGAGACCGAGGTGTTCGCCGCGCTGCGCCAATGGAAGAACGAATTTCGATGAGACTCCTCGTTGCCGCCTGCCTCGCGGGCACACTCTTTCTCGCGGGCTGCGCAACCGGCACGGGTTTTTCGTCCTCGGGTGCGTCGGGCTCGGCCGCGCCGGTCTATCCGGACGGCGCCCTCACGCCGATCACCTCCGGCCAGACGAAGTCGCGTGCCGTCGTCACGCTCGCGCCGCCCACCGACATGTGGGACCGCATCCGCCGTGGCTTCAAGATGCCCGATCTCGACAACGACCTCGTGCACGACCGCGAGCAGTGGTATGCGAGCCGGCCCGACTACATGCAGCGCATGACCGGGCGGTCCAGCCGCTACATCTTCCACATCGTCGAGGAACTCGAGCGCCGCGACATGCCGACCGAGATCGCGTTGCTGCCGTTCATCGAGAGCGCCTTCAATCCGCAAGCGGTGTCGAGTGCCCGCGCGGCAGGCATGTGGCAGTTCATGCCGGCCACCGGAACCGACTACGACCTCAAACAGAACATCTTCCGCGATGACCGCCGCGACGTCGTCGCCTCCACCCGGGCGGCGCTCGACTACCTGCAAAAGCTCTACGGCATGTTCGGCGACTGGCACCTCGCACTCGCCGCCTACAACTGGGGCGAAGGCAATGTGAGCCGCGCTATCGCGAAGAACCAGCGCGCCGGGTTGCCCACCGGTTACGCCGACCTGTCGATGCCCGCCGAAACACGCATGTACGTGCCCAAGCTGCAGGCAGTGAAGAACATCGTCGCCAATCCGGAGCGCTTCAACACCGACCTGCCGATCATCGCCAATCACCCGTACTTCCAGACCGTCGAGCTCAAGCGCGATCTTGACGTCGACCTCGCGGCGAAGCTAGCGGACGTCAAGATCGACGACTTCCGCGCGCTCAATCCGTCGGCCCACAAGCCTGTGCTGCTGGCCGCGGGTACGCCGGAGATCCTGCTGCCGTGGGACAACGCGGCCGTGTTCCAGCGCAACTTCGAAGCCTATTCGCAAGGCCAGTACGCAAGCTGGACGGCATGGACCGTCCCCAGCACCATGACGGTCGCCGATGCTGCCCAGCGGTCGGGCATGAGCGAGGCCGACCTGCGCGCCATCAACAGCGTACCGCCGCGGATGCTGATCAAAGCCGGCTCGACCCTGATCGTTCCGCGCACCTCACGCGTGCAGGAAGACGTGGACGCGGTGGTTGCCGACACGGGCCACCTGAGCTTCCAGCCCGAGATCGTCACGCGTCGTACCGTCATCAAGGCAGGCAAGCGAGACAGCGTCGCGAGCATCGCCCAGCGCTACCGCCTGAGCCCGGCCAGCGTTGCCGAATGGAACGACGTGAAGACCAACCACGCCTTCCCGAAGGGCTACGACGTGGTGGTGTACCTCCCCGTGAAGGCGGCTTCATCCACGCGCGTTGGCGCCGGACTCGCGCACCTGACCGGTGGGAAGACGCTCAAGGCCAACGCCGTGACGTCGAGGGAGCCCAAGGCAGCCTCAGGCAAGGGGACGAAGAAGACGGCTGAGAAGCAGGTCGTGCGCGAGCCGCGGGGCGGAACGCCGTCCAAGAAGAAGCGCTGAGCACGCGTCCGGCGATCAGAGCTTTTCTGTTTCGCCGCTGCGCGGCTGCCACTTCATCAGGCGTCGCTCAAGCACGCCAACGATGCCATCCAGCACCAGCGCAAAGCCGGTAAGCACGACGATGCCGGCGAACACGGTATTCACATCGAAGGTGCCTTCGGCCTGCAGAATGAGATAGCCCACGCCGCGCGCGGAGCCAAGGTATTCGCCGACCACCGCACCCACGAAGGCGAGGCCGACCGAGGTGTGCAGGCTCGAGAACACCCAGCTCGTTGCGCTGGGCAAGTACACGGTGCGCAGAAGCTGCCGCTGGTTCGCACCGAGCATGCGCGCATTGGCGAGCACCACCGGGCTCACCTCCCTCACTCCCTGGTAGACGTTGAAGAACACGATGAAGAACACCAGCGTGACCGCCAGCGCCACCTTGCTCCAGATGCCCAGGCCGAACCACAGCGCGAAGATTGGCGCGAGGATCACGCGCGGCATCGAGTTGGCTGCCTTGATGTAAGGATCGAAGACCAGGCTCGCGGTCGGCGCCAGCGCCAGCCAGAGACCGAAGACGAGCCCCAGCCCCGTGCCGAGGATGAAGGCCAGCACCGTTTCGAGCAGCGTCACGCCGAGGTGCAGGTAGACATCCGCATTGCCCGACAGCCCTTCCGGAAACAGCGGGTTCGGCGGAATGGCCACTGGCATGAACCAGCTCCATATCCGCCCGGCGACCTTGATCGGCTCGCCGACAAAGAACGCGAACTGCTCGTTGCGCGACGAGAGATGCCAAGCCACCAGCAGAAGCAGCAGAAGCACGATCTGCCAGAAGCGCGCATTGCTTTCATTGGGCCGAAGCTTCATGTCAGGCCGCTTTCCTGAGCTGCTGTGCATAGCCCTTGAGCACCTCGTCGCGAAGCACGGCCCAAATCTGCGAATGCAGTTCGACGAATCGCGGATGCGTGCGCACCTCGGCCACGTCGCGCGGTCGCGCCAGGTCGATCTCGAACTCGCCGATCGGCCGCGTGCCCGGGCCTGCGGACAACACGACCACGCGGTCGCTCATCGCAATCGCTTCGTCAAGGTCGTGCGTAATGAAGAGCACTGCCTTCTTCTTGCTCGCCCAGAGTGCGAGCACCTCGTTCTCCATCAGCTGCCGCGTCTGGATGTCGAGTGCGCTGAAAGGCTCGTCCATGAGGATGATGTCCGGCTCCAGCGCGAGCACCTGCGCGAGCGCAGCGCGCTTGCGCATGCCGCCGGAGAGCTGGTGCGGATAGCGGTCGCCGAAGCCTGTGAGACCCACGCGTGCGAGCCACTCGCCCGCCAGAGCGCGCGCCTTTGCATCGGGCATGCCGCGGTACTGCAGACCGAGCATCACGTTGTCCAGAGCGCTGCGCCACGGCATCAGTCCTTCGCTCTGGAACATGTATCCCGCGCGCGCATTGATGCCCTCGAGCGGCTGCCCGAAGACCTTCACCTCGCCCGACGATGGCTCGAGCAGACCCGCGCCCACATTGAGCAGCGTCGATTTGCCGCAGCCGGTCGGGCCGACCACCGACACGAACTCACCCGCGCGCACGCGCAAGGTGGTGTCTGCGACGGCTGTGTAGCGCTGCGTCCGGTCGTCCTTCGCGCGGAAGATGCAACTGATGTTCAGGAGTTCGAGTGCGTAGTCCACCATGAGATCAAGAAAAAACCCGGCCGAAGCCGGGTTGCTGGACGTGCAAGTCAGGCTTTGAACCTGTCCTTCGCACGCCGCGCAAACTCGTTGGTATAGAGCTTCGACACATCGATCTTGTCGGCCTTGACCGTCGGATCGAAACTCGCAATGGCATTCAATGCAGTCTTCGGCCCGTCGGCCGGGACGATTCCGTCGGTCGCAATGGCCTCGCGAACCTTGTCGAACGACGCGAGATACAGCGCGCGGTCGCCGAGCAGATAGGTTTCCGGCACCGTCTTGATGATGTCGCCTGGCCCTGCCGTCTGCAACCACTTGAGGCCATGCACGATGGCGTTGGCCAGCGCCTGGCAGGTGTTGGGATGCTTCTGCACGAACTCCGAAGACGCATAGAGGCACGCCGCCGGCATCAGCCCGCCGAACACGTCCTGGGTCCCCTTGAGCGTGCGCGTGTCGCTGATGATCTTCACGTCGCCCTTCTGCTCGAGCATCGTCATCACCGGGTCTGTGTTGCTGATGGCGTCGATCTGACCCGAACGCAGCGCGGTCAGCGCACCAGCTGCGACGCCGACGCCGATGTAGCTCACGTCGCTGGCCTTGAGCCCTCCGCGCGAGAGAACGAGATTGGCCACCATGTTGGTCGACGAGCCCGGCGCGGACACACCGATTTTCTTGCCCTTGAGATCGGCCACGCCGCCATACGACGGCATGTTCTTCGTCGACACGCCGATAGCGATCTGCGGCGCGCGCCCCTGAAGCACGAAGGACTGGAAGTACTGGTTCTTGGCCTGCAGGTTGATGGTGTGTTCGAAAGCACCCGAGCACACGTCGGCGGAACCGCCCACCACCGCCTGCAATGCGCGTGATCCACCTGCGAAGTCGGAGATCTCGACGTCGAGCCCTTCAGCCTGGAAGTAGCCGAGCTGCTCGGAGATGGTCAACGGAAGGTAGTAGAACGCGGCCTTGCCGCCTACAGCGATCGAGATCTTGGACTTCTCGAGCTTCGGCTGTCCATGCACCAGGGGTGCACCGATGGCGGCGGCTCCCAGTGCCGCAGCGACAGTGAAGGTACGGCGATTGAGCAGCATGAATGACGACGCCTGAGGCCCTGTTTTCGTGGTTCGAAATGAGCTTAGGGGCCCGATTCAGCGCCTGCATCGGGAACATCCCGTGCGGGTTTTTACGTAAACATGAAGACCTCTATCGGCCCGCGAAGAGGATGGCGATATTGACCAGAAAACCCAGCGTCCACACTGCGCTGCGCAGGGCACCGATGCCCCAGATATACACGCCAACGTAGACAACACGCAGCACGACGTATGCCAGAGCGAGCATGTCCAGCGTGGCCTGCGCCGCGCCAAGTTGATGCGCAATGATCACCGCGCCGATGAAGAACGGCAGCCCTTCGAAGCCATTGGCCTGCGAGCTGTTCGCTCTCGCGCGCCAGCCAGCCTGCCGCGAACCCCACTCGCGCGGCGCCTTGTTGTCCTTGAGATCGAATGCACCGGCCTTCGCGATGTAGGCCGAGATGTACGGCAGCAACGCGGCGACCAATACGCACCAGTAGGCCAGGGTCAGATGGGGGAGGCTCATGTGCGTGTCTCCTCGCGATGACGACGATGCTTAGCGACGATCGACCAGCGCGTGCGCAATGGTGCCGAGGTCAACGTATTCGAGCTCGCTGCCAGCCGGCACGCCGCGCGCAAGGCGCGTAACCGTGAGGCCGCGCTGCTTGAGTGCCTCGCCGATGACATGCGCGGTCGCCTCACCCTCGGCTGTGAAGTTGGTCGCAAGGATCACTTCGGCCACCGTGCCATCAAGCGCACGATCGAACAGGTTGGCGAGCCCGATGTCCTTGGGACCAATGCCATCGAGCGGGCTGAGTTTTCCCATCAATACGAAGTAGTACCCCTTGAACGCACCGGTGCGCTCCAGGGCCGCCTGATCGGCCGGCGTCTCGATCACGCAGAGCTTGGACGCGTCGCGCCGAGGGTCGCTGCACACATTGCAGATCGATCCCTCGGTGAACGTGTTGCAGCGCTCGCAGTGGCGCACGTTGCTCGCTGCCTGCTGCAAGGCGCGCGAGAGCATCTGCGCGCCCTCGCGGTCATGCTGCAGCAAATGGAAGGCCATGCGCGAGGCCGACTTCGCACCGACGCCGGGCAGCCGGCGCAGCGCATCGACCAGCGCATCGAGCGAGCTGGAATCGGCCATCGCGGTGTGCGATCAGAACGGAAGCTTCATGCCGGGCGGCAGGCCGGGCATGCCGGCGGTGAGCTTGCCCATCTTCTGCTCGCTGGTTTCCTCGGCCTTGCGCACCGCCGCATTGAAGGCAGCCGCCACGAGGTCTTCGAGCATGTCCTTGTCATCGGTCAGCAGGCTCGGGTCGATCGTGATGCGCTTGACGTCGTGCTTGCACGTCATCACCACCTTCACGAGGCCGGCACCCGATTCGCCTTCGACCTCGATCGTGGCGAGCTCTTCCTGTGCCTTCTTGAGGTTGTCCTGCATCGCCTGCGCCTGCTTCATGAGGCCGGCCAGTTGTCCTTTGTTGAACATCGTTGGTCCTGTAGATCGTTGAAAGAAATAGAAAACACTAGGCGGGCCGGAGCGTGCCCGGGACGATCCTCGCGTCCCAGTCGCGCATCATCGACTGCACCTCCGGATCGTTGCGTATCGCCTCCTCGGCGACACGCTGGCGCTCTTCGGCAGCCTGCTTGTTGCGGCGGGCCGGGCTGTCGACGACGCTGCCGATCTCGATCGCGATTTTCACGTCGTGACCGAGCGTTGCGAGCGCCGCCTGGACTTTGTCGCGGCTTCCGGACTGGTTGAGCGATTCTCGCTCGACGCGCAGCAGCCACTGGTCGACGTCACGCGCGACCAGTTGTGATTGCAACGCAAGCTCCCGTGCCAGCGCTGTGATGGACTCGGCCGCCACCATCTGCGTGACTGTGGCGTACCAGAAATCTCCCTCCTCGCTGGGCGGGATCGGATGCGACGCAGCCGACGCCATCGATTCGCCCTCGCGCGCACCGGCGGGCGGTTGCACGCGCACCGGCACAGCCATGACCTTGGTTGGGGCTGGGTCGGGCTCATCGGTGGCCATCGGCCTCGGGGAAGCGCTGACCTTCAGTGCCGGCGCATCGACGACCGGCACGCGATGGCCCGGCCGCGTGGCAGAAGCCGCAGACACGGCAGGCCCAGGCGCTACTGGCTCGACTCGCGGGGGCGCTGCGACGGGCGGCGCGGCTTCTACAGGCGCGACGCGTGCCACGGGCACTTCGCGCCGCGGCGCTTCATTCAGAGTTTTTTTTTCCTCGGTGGCCGCGCCGCTCGGCTTGAATGCCAGAAGGCGCAGCAGCACCATCGTGAGCGCCGCGTATTCGTCCGGCGCAAGTCCCAGTTCGGTACGGCCGTGCAGGCAGAGGCTGTAGAGCAGCTGCGTTTCGTCGGCAGGCATCAACGCGGCGAGGCGCGCTGTTTCAGCCGCGTCGGGGTCACCGCCAGTGTCCGCACCCGCGCGCGACGGCACGGCCTGCAGCACAGCCATGCCCTGGAGCACGGCAGTCATTTCCTCGAGCGTCGATGCGGCCGACAGGCCGTCACGCCGCAATCCCTCGGCGGTTTCGACGACCGTCTTGCCGTCGCCCTGCGACAGCGCCTCGATCAGCCGGAACACATGGCCGCGGTCCACGCTGCCCAGCATGTGGCGCACGCCGCTTTCCTGAAGCTCTCCGTTGCCGAAAGCAATCGCCTGGTCGGTGAGCGACAGCGCATCGCGCATCGACCCGCGCGCCGCGCGTGCGATGAGGCGCAGCGCCTGCGGCTCGGCCGGCACCGTCTCGGTCTCCAGCACGCGCGTCAGATGTTCGAGCACGGTCTCCGGCGCCATGGGCCGCAGGTTGAACTGCAGGCAGCGCGACAACACGGTGACCGGTACTTTCTGCGGATCGGTGGTCGCCAGCACGAACTTGAGGTACTCCGGCGGCTCCTCCAGCGTCTTGAGCATCGCGTTGAAGGCGTGGCCGGTGAGCATGTGCACTTCGTCGATCATGAAGACCTTGAAGCGGCCCTGCACCGGCTTGTAGACCGCCTGTTCGAGCAATGCCTGGACCTCGTCCACGCCGCGGTTGGAAGCCGCGTCGAGCTCGGTGTAATCGACGAATCGGCCCGCATCGATGTCCCTGCACGCCTGACATATGCCGCACGGCGTGGCGGTGATACCGCCCTGCCCGTCCGGACCCTGGCAGTTGAGCGACTTGGCCAGGATGCGCGAAACCGTCGTCTTGCCGACGCCGCGCGTACCAGTGAAGAGATAAGCGTGATGCAGGCGCTGCGAGGTGAGCGCGTTTTCGAGCGCCTGCACCACATGCTCCTGCCCCACCATCTCGCTGAAGGTTTTTGGACGGTGTTTGCGAGCGAGCACGAGATAGGCCATCGGCGCATTTTAGGTCGCCCGCCGGGACGTCCCGGGCTCGGGCTAGGCCATCTTTCAGATGGAATTCCCGACCCCGCGTCCTAGCATGAAAACGTTGGAGGAGACCGCCATGGCCACTGCATCGCGCAAATCCGCAAACCCCGCCGCAGCCCGGAAATCCAGCCCGGTCGAGGAAACCGGCCCGCTCCGCTACTGCTCCCAACCCATCCAGCCGTTGCGCCAATTCGACATCGGCGTGCCTGCCGGCCGCACCCGTGCCATCCTGGCCGCAAGCAAGAAATGGGTGAGCGGCACGCAAATCACCTACTACTGCTTCAAGCGGGGGGATTCGGTGCCCGCGGTCTGGCTCGGCGGCGATGCGGACATGGGCGTGGTCGACCAGGCCTTCGACACCTGGGCGAAGCTGGGCATCGGCATCAGCTTCCGCCGCGTCAACGCGCCGGCAGATGCCATGGTGCGCATCGGATTCAGTCCGGCCGACGGCTCTTGGTCGTACGTCGGCCGCGACGTGCTCAACATCAAGTCGCTGCAGGAACGCACCATGAATTTCGGCTGGCCGCTCACGACCGCATACGGCCGAGACACTGCGCTGCACGAGATCGGCCACACGATCGGCCTCGAACACGAGCACCAGAACCCGAACGCCGGCATCACCTGGAACCGGCAGGCGGTGCTCGACTACTTCAAGGTGCCGCCGAACAGCTGGGACGATGCGCAGATCGAGTGGAACATCCTGCGCAAGATCCCGGTGTCGGAGATCAAGGGAACGACATGGGATCCTGATTCGGTGATGGAATATCAATTCGGTGCGGGACTGATCGATGCGCCGGCTGCCTACAAGGCCGGGATCAAGCCGAAGGGCGGGCTCTCTGCCGCGGACAAGTCCTGGGTGCTGGAGTCCTACCCAGGTGTGAAGGCACCCGACGTATCGGCGCTGACCGTCGGACTATCTCAACTGCTGAAGCTCAACGCCGGCGAGACCCGCATCTTCGACTTCTCGCCGCCCCGCACGCGCACCTACAACATCGGGACCTTTGGTACTTCAGACACGGTCCTCGTGCTCTTCGAGGTCACGCCTGCAGGCAACGTCCAGATCGCCGGGGCCGACGACAGCGGCACCGATCTCAATGCCAAGGTCAGCATGCGCCTGCAGAAGGACCGCCGCTATCAGATCGGCGTTCGCCTGTACTACGCCGACGCAGCGCTCGAGACCTCCCTGATGGTCTGGTGAATCGTCGCCTACAATCGTCGGTTGACGGGCCTCCCCGCATGGTGAAGTGGCCAACCGGGTCAGGTGGGGAACCAAGCAGCCCTAACTGCGTAGCCAGTGCCGGGGGTAAGGCTCGTCAACCTCATTCAAGAAACTCGTTCAGGGGTCCACACCCCGGCCGTTTTGGCTAAAAGTACTGTATGCAAATACAGTGGAACGAGTAGAATTCGCCGTCTCCAAGAACAACTCGAGGCGACGACATGACCACCCTTCCTTCCCCCCAAGCAGCGGCACGAGTGCTTCCATTTGCACCTCGGCCGCGGGTCGGCCGGTCTTCGTGGCCTTTCTCAATTGAGACCATTGCGTCCAACGCGCCCACTGCTCGACCGGTCAACCTTCAGACCCATGCGGCGCGGGTCATTGCAACAACCGTGAAGCACTGGCAGCTTCGTCCTGAAGCTGTGTAGCGTCAGACCAGGGTACGAAGCACGCCCTCTGCTGCGACAACGCCGCTGGCCATACACGCCGTCAGCAGGTAGCCGCCGGTAGGCGCTTCCCAATCGAGCATCTCGCCGGCAACAAAGACGCCGGGCTCGGCGAGACACATCAGCTTGTCGTCGAGCGCGTCGAAGCGCACCCCGCCCGCCGTGCTGATGGCTTCGTCGATCGGCCTCGGCGCAATGACGCGGAGCGGGACCGCCTTGATGGTTTCGGCCAACCTTTCCGGCGAATGCATCTCGTCTTTCGTGAGCACCTCGTGCAGCACGGCTGTCTTGATGCCGTCGAGATTCAAGCGGCTCTTCAGATGGCTCGCGACCGACCGCGAACCGCGCGGATGCAGCACCGCCGCGCGCACCTGCTCCGGCGTTCGGTCGGGCAACAGGTCGAGGGTCAGGGTGGCACTGCCCTGCGCCGCGATCTCGTCGCGCAGCAAGGCGGATGCGGCATAGATCAGGCTTCCCTCGATACCCGTCGTGGTCGCGACGAACTCCCCCTTCCGGGCAAACTTGCGCCCCTTCGTGTCAACGAAGGCGATGGCGACCGACTTGAACGGCATGCCGGCAAAGCGCTCTGCGAAATACGGCGTCCAGGTCAGATCGAACCCGCAGTTGGAGGGAACCAGCGGCGCCATGTCGATGCCGCGCGACGACAGCCACGGCACCCATGCGCCATCGGACCCGAGCCGCGCCCAGCTTGCACCGCCGAGCGCGAGCACGACCGCATCGTGCGACGCCACCACCTCGCCGCCCGGTGCGCTGAATCGCAAGGTGGATGCCGGCATTGAAGCCCCCTTCCACCCCAGCCATCGATGCCGCATGTGGAATTGCACACCGGCCTCGCGCAGCCGGTGCAGCCAGGCACGCAGAAGCGGCGCGGCTTTCATGTCCTTGGGAAAGACTCGCCCCGAAGTGCCCACGAAGGTTTCGATTCCGAGACCGTGCGCCCACTCGCGCAGCGCATCGGGGCCGAACCTGCGCAGCAACGGTTCGATCTCCGCGCGCCGTTCGCCGAATCGTTCGACGAACCGATCGAAAGGTTCGGAATGCGTGAGGTTGAGCCCGCCGCGTCCCGCGAGCAGGAACTTGCGCCCCACCGATGGCATGGCGTCATACAGATGGACCTGTGCGCCTTGCCGGCTCAGGACCTCGGCCGCCATTAACCCGGCGGGGCCGCCGCCGACGATCGCTACTGACTTTTCTTTGTTCATTCGAGTGTGACCAGTTCGCCCTGCCCCGTGAGGAATGCCGCTCGCACGGTTTCGCCGGGATAGGCTTCCTGCACCGCGTCGCGGTATCGATTCAGTTGCGCGATGAGGGTTGCATCGCGTTCGGGCCGCGCTGCAGATTTGTAGTCGAGCACCCACCACGCCCCGGTTTCCCGATGCCGTACCAGGCGATCGATGCGCAGGACCTGCCCGTCATGGACCAGTGTGACCTCATTGCCGTGCCAGTCCAGTGCATCGATTTCCCATGCCCATGCGCCCGCGCCGGAACGAATACGCTGCGCCATGGTGGCCGCTGCGCGGGTGGCCGGCAGATCGAGCATGAACTCGCGTGCGGCCGCCCGCAGGTGCTCCATCGGCAGTGGCGCGCCGGGTTGCGTCCATTCGAGTAGTCGGTGCATGGCCTGTCCGAGTGCGGATGCACGGCTGTCGGCACTTCGCACCATCGGTGCCGACGACCTCACCGGCGGCTCTTTCGTCAGCGCCAGCAAGCTCAACATCTCGAACGACGAAGGCGCAGACCCAGCGGCGACTTCCACCGACGTCGGCACATCGTCTATTGGCTCGCAGAGGCCCTCGAGCCTCGCCCACCAACTGCGGCCATTGGCCCGCGCGGCAGCAACGGCGGAAACCACGAGTGCCTCCCGCGCGCGCGTGGTCGCCACATAGAGCCCGTTGATCTCTTCGCGATGCCTTGCCGCCTGCTCCTCCGCCAAATCGTCCGCCGCGCAGGCCGGCGGATTCTTCTCGCTCGCGATGAACACGAAGCGCTCCGGCGCGGGCGCGTGACCTGGCCATTTGACGAGGACGCCCATGGTCTGCGCGCGTTGCGCCGAAGCGTCCGTGTCGAGCATCAGGACGACCTTGGCCTCGAGGCCCTTGGCACCATGGACCGTGAGAAGTTGCACCGCATCGGTCACCGATACCGAGGGCGCCCGAACGCCGCCGGCGCGCAAGGCACGCACGAAACCATACGGCGTCGCGAAGCGCGCGCCATCGAGTTCGAGCGAGGCTGCAAGCAATCCCCGCAGGTTGGCAACGACGGTCGAACGCATGGCTGCCGGCGCGGCGGCCGAAAAAGTCGAGAGAACATCGGCGTCATGGAAGATCGCGCTCAGCGCATCGTGTGGCGGCAACGTCTGCAACCATTGCTGCCACTCGCGCAGTCGCGGACCGATGCCCGCCATCGGCGTCGGCCAATCAGGCGCCTGCAGCAGGTCGAACCAGCTTTGGCGAGTTTCGCGCTGACGGCGTGCAATCTGCACCAGGGCCTCATCGTCGAAGCTCCACAGCGGCGACTTCAGCGCGCGCGCGAGCGAAAGATCGTGGTCCGGCGACACCAGCGCATCGATGAGTGCGACCACGTCCTGCACTTCGGGTGCATCGTTCAGTTCGTTCTTTTCGGGCTGCTGGACCGCAATGTGCAGCTTGCGCAATTCGTCCTGCATTACCGAGAGGCGACTGCGCCGTCGCGCGAGCACCATGATCTGGCTGGGCGCGAGACCTTCAGTAATGCGGGCGGCGATCCATCGCGCGGCTTGCTGGCATTCCTTCTGCAGGAGCTTTTCTTCCGGCAAGAGTCGCGGCGTGGTCAGGCTGTCGCGCCACGAAGGCGCAAGTTCCCCGGTGACATCGTCCGAAGATGACGCCGCAACCGCATCGCGCCCGATCAGCGGGAGTTTGACCGTTCGGCCCGCGACGCCAGACTCGGTCGTGTGATCACGAAAGCCGCTGAACTCACCGGCCTGCTGCGCCTCCCGCATCGCGGCATTCACGAGGCCGATCACCGTCTGAGCGTTGCGATGGGTGTGGTCGCAGTTGAGCAGGTCACCGCCCAGGCCCTGCTGCACGAACTCCTTCGCCGCAATGAAAACCTGCGGCTCGGCCCGGCGGAAGCGATAGATGCTCTGCTTGGGGTCACCGACGATGAACACACCCGGCCGCCGCGCACCCGCGCCGGCATAGCTGCCGAGCCACCCGTTGAGCGCCTGCCATTGCAGCGGATTCGTGTCCTGGAACTCGTCGATGAGCAAGTGCCGCACACCTGCATCGAGGCGCTCCTGCACCCATCCCCAGAGTTCCGCGTTGCCCAGCAGCATGTGCGCCGCCTGTTCGACATCGTTCATGTCGACCCAGCCGTTGGCGAGCTTCACTTCCGCGAAGCACTTGGCGAGCAACCGCGCGAGACGCGCCATGCGTTGCTGGTAGAGCCATGCCTCATGTTGCGCGCGCGCGGCGCAGTAATGCAGCACGCGCTCCTGCGCGGCGCGCACGTCTTCGATGCCCGCCAGCTTTTCACTGAATTTGCGCGGCTCCCCCTTCTGCGTGAGCAGGGCGTCGAGAACACCCTCGGCCTGGCCGTCTGTGACCGCCTGCTCCAACTCGACGCCGCGCCGCGAAAAGGTCGGCGCGCTCGCTCGGCCGAGCGCGCGCGCCGCAGCCAGCAGCATGCCGCGCCAAGCCGGGTCGCGAAGCAGGACGTCGTCGGGTGAATCCGAACCCGAAAAGGCGGGAAACATCGCCTGCATCGGCGTCACCGCGCCATCGACTGCGTCATGCGCTTCCGCGAGCGCGAACTCGACACGACGCGTCAATGCTTCGTCGAGCGCCTTGGCGACCTGCGACCGGCCGT
This sequence comes from Variovorax sp., assembly GCA_017744935.1. Classification (GTDB taxonomy): domain Bacteria; phylum Pseudomonadota; class Gammaproteobacteria; order Burkholderiales; family Burkholderiaceae_C; genus Variovorax. The sequence continues at coordinate 13,377 of JAGIAI010000002.1, read as the reverse complement.
ACCTCGCGACCAGCGCACGGTAGTCCGCAGAGGCCCCGGCGTCCGTCGTCACTGCCGCATAGAACGGACGCCAGACGCGCACGCGTGCTTCGGCATCGTCTTCAAGCAACTGATAGTTGGCGGGCAGCCGCAGGCGCTCCAGCACCGCAACCGGCGCATTGCGCAGCAGCCCCGCGAACCATGCGTGGAAGGTGCGGAACTGCACCGGCCGGCCGTGCCCCAGCAGCTCGCGATAGAGCCCCTTCAGCCGTGGCGCCGCGGCCAGTGCGGCCTCGGACGACATGCCTCGCATCCTCAACTCCGGCACCAGTTCTTCTACCGGTTGGCCCGCGAACTTTTCGAGCCACTGGTCGAGACGCTCGCGCATCTCGCCGGCGGCCTTCTTCGTGAAAGTGATGGCAAGGATCTCGTGCGGGGCGCAGGCCGCATCGCCATGCTCGAGCAGGGAGCGAAGGATGCGCGACACCAACATCCACGTCTTGCCGGCGCCCGCGCACGCCTCGACCGCAACCGAACGGCGCGGATCGCACGCGATCTCGTAGAAGCGTTCGCGCGAAACATGGATGCCGTTGTGTTCGTAGGCGGGAGCGTTCATGGCTGGCCCTCCCAGAAGTCCTTTCGGCAGAGGCCGCGCGCTGCGCAGTGCTCGCAGACCTGCCCTTCGCCAAGCGCGGGGAGCGGCGCGCCCTCGGCAATTCGCTCGAGGTCGTCCATCACGCCCTCCACCAAGGCATCGCGGGCCTCCACGATGTCCTTCTGCTCGTAGGTTTGCGTGCCGGAAGACTTCTCGCCGACGTTGACATAGGCAGCACGCAACGTGTCGTCCGGGAAAAGCGCAGCGTAGAACGCGAGCTGCGTGTCTTCGTACGGGTCCTTCACGCGTTCGCGCGTCTTGTCGGCGGACTCTGTCTTGTAGTCGATCACGAACGCCCGGCCGTCCGGCGTTGCATCGACTCGATCGAGGCGTCCAACGAGCTTGATGCGTGCCAGGGGCACTTCCTTCCACGGTTCGGATTCGACGAATACCGCCCCTTCGCCAGCCTCATGGCCCGCAAGCCAGGTCAGGTAGCCGTCGCGCGTCGCGGGCCACGCGGCCGCGAACGGCAGGAACTCGGCCTCGGACAGCCCGAATTCGCGGGTCGCCTGCTCTTCCGCCGCGGCCATCATGCTGCGGCGCGCCTGCGTGTCCGGGGTCGGATCATTCTTCAGGGCCTCATGGAAGTGGCCGAGCACCGCGTGCAGCCAGTTGCCGAAGTCGCGTTTGTCGAGTTCGGCGTCCAGTTCGTCGCTGCTTCGCAGGCCGAGTTGTCGCAGGGCAAAGAATCTGTAGGGGCAACGGCGCAAGTCTTCATACGCAGTCGAAGACAGCGTGGCCGGCATGAGCGCATTTCCGCGCGGTCGTGGATGGAGCGTCGGCTTCGTCTCGACTTGCACAGCCTTGCGCGGATCGACCGCATCTTCGGCCGCACCGTCGAGATGAAGCATCTGCACAAGCGGACTCGGCCGCACGGGCTCGCCGCTCGCATCGAACTGGCGCCAGAGCACGTCGCAATGCGGCGCGCTCATCGCAACGGCCCAGCCAGCCCGCTGCGCAGCCTCCAGGGCCTCGCGCGAAGGCAATGCCAGCGCTTCGCGCTGAGCCGCGCTCCAGTCGCCGGCCGGTTCGGGTGATGCCGGCAGACGTTGATCGTCGCACCCCGGCACCACCACGGCAGCGAACGCTCGCCCCAGCAAATGGTGAAGCGGGAGGATCACGACCTGAAGAGACTCTGATTCATCAGGGACCAGCACGAAGCTTGCCGCCTCGAGCACATCGCGTACCCAGGCCGTGAATTCGACGAGCGTGCATCGCGGGCCGCGGAGTTCGCCTGGCTCGGCGTCCAGATGCAATGCGGAGATCGCCTCCAGCCCGGCGACGTCGCTCACCAGGCCGAGCCATTGACCTGCGGCATCGAGCAGCGCGCGCACGTCGACGAGCCACTCACCCAGTGGTCGCGTGCGTACCAAGGTTGCGCGCATCGTCTCGATGGATTCGGTCAAATGACGCAGCGCCTCGTCCTGCGGCTTCGAGCTGGCGGCCACGAATGCGCACCAGCTGCGCCAGTCGCGCGTGCCCCGGTCGCGCAGGCGTCCCTCGAGCGAGAGCACCGAACCGCGGTCGAAGACTTCGACGTGCTTGAGCCAATCCAGGACCTCATCACTGCCTGCATCGTGGACGCACGCACGCAAAGCGCTCATCAGTCCGGCCGCCGCGCGCGTGGTCGACAGCTTCCAGCCGGTCTCGTCGTGCGGCACAACGCCATGCGCCGTGAGATGGGCGCTAATACGTCGAGTCAGCGCACGGTCGGTCGCCACCAAGGCGACCGGCGCGCAGCCTTCCGACAGGTGGCGCAGCACACAGGCGGCCGCCCGTTCGGCTTCGTCTTCGGGGTCTGCGGCCGGGTGAAGGCCGACTTGCGAGGGCGCATCCTTCGTCACCAGCGGGAGATGCAGGCAACGGTCGCCGAACCGCTCCGCGAGCTTCCGGATGAGCGGATCCGGCTGCACGCCGTCGAGCACGATCAGTTGATCCACCTGCGCCAACGCGCCGGGAGCGAAGAGGACGTCGGTCGCATAGCCGGAGCTTCCCGCCCAGGCAAGCGCGACACCGTTCAGTGCGCTCTCCACATCGAACCATTCGGAGCCGCGCCCGGCCTCGATCGAACCACGCACCCGCTGCATCCATGCCGTACGCTCGGCGGGCAACTCGGCCGCGGCCAGCGGCGCCAGCTGCAGCGCGATCTCGACGAGGCGCCCCGCCAATGCATTGTGCGATGCGCCGAAGCCCGCTCTCGCCAGAAGCGATTGCGCGGTAAGAAGGTCGCGCGCCATGTCGAAGGCGATGTCGTCGGTGTCGGGCACGAAGCCGCCGATGCTCCGCGCCCAGTTGCGGGTCGTCTCGAAGCGCGGCGCAAACCCCGACGCGCCACGAGCCGCCCACATGCCGCGCGCAACCTGCATGAGCTGCGCGTACGGCACAAGGACCACGGTGCGCGCGGGATGAAGGCCCTGCCCGGTCAGCATTCGCGCGATGCGGCCGACGATGCCATGGTCAGGGTCGCACCAAAGCGCGTGCGCAGGATGGTGCTCAGCAGGATTCATGGGAGGTAACGAAAGCGCTTTGGCTATCGGAGCCATAGCTTGTGCACCGGGCACGCCGGAACTTGGTTTCTGTCACAATGACCCGCACTTTAGCTGCACCGAAACTCTCAGCGCAGAAGGACACATCCCATGGCCAGCGATCTCATCAAACACATCTCCGACTCTTCTTTCGAAGCCGACGTGCTCAAGTCCGGCAAGCCTGTGCTCGTGGATTACTGGGCCGAATGGTGCGGCCCCTGCAAGATGATCGCGCCGATCCTCGACGAAGTCTCGAGCACCTACGAAGGCAAGCTGCAGATCGCCAAGATGAATGTCGACGAGAACCGCGACATCCCGGCCAAGTTCGGCATCCGCGGCATCCCCACCCTCATGCTGTTCAAGGACGGCCAGCTCGCCGCCACAAAGGTCGGCGCGATGAGCAAGGCGCAACTGACCGCCTTCATCGACCAGCAGCTCGCCTGAAAAGAGCCCCCCGGCCGCCAATGCGCAATGCGTTGGCGGCTTTTTTCCTGTCATAATCCCCCACAGATCACCGGCCCTTTCAGGGACCCGGTTCGAGTTCCCCGGTTTGTGAGGCATCTCTCGCCTCACATCAAACCTCCCCCCTCGTTTTGACAGCTATCCCCGCAAGGGGTCGTTCCATGCACTTAAACGAACTCAAGGCACTTCACGTCTCCGAAGTCCTCAAGCAGGCCGAGGCCCTGGAGATCGAAAACGTCGGTCGCATGCGCAAGCAGGAACTGATGTTCGCGATCATCAAGAAGCGTGCAAAGGCCGGCGAACAGGTGTTTGCAGACGGCGTGCTCGAAATCCTGCCCGACGGCTTCGGGTTCCTTCGCAGCCCCGACACCAGCTTCACCGCGAGCACCGACGACATCTACATCTCGCCGAGCCAGGTTCGCCGCTTCAACCTGCACACCGGCGACATGATCGAAGGCGAAGTGCGCACGCCCAAGGACGGTGAACGCTACTTCGCACTGACCAAGCTCGACAAGGTCAACGACGGGGCGCCCGAGGCGAACAAGCACAAGGTCATGTTCGAAAACCTGACCCCGCTGTTCCCGAAGCAACTGATGCGACTCGAACGCGACAACTTCAAGGGCGACGAGAACATCACCGGCCGGATCATCGACATCATTGCGCCGATCGGCAAAGGCCAGCGTGCATTGCTGGTGGCGCCGCCCAAGAGCGGCAAGACGGTCATGATGCAGCACATCGCGCACGCGATCAGCGCCAACTACCCCGAGGTGCACATGATGGTGCTGCTCGTGGACGAGCGCCCTGAAGAAGTGACTGAGATGCAGCGCACCGTCAAGGGCGAAGTCATCGCCTCGACCTTTGACGAACCCGCAGCGCGCCACGTGCACGTCGCCGAAATGGTGATCGAGCGCGCCAAGCGACTGGTCGAACTCAAGAAGGACGTGGTGATCCTGCTCGACTCGATCACCCGCCTCGCCCGCGCCTACAACAATGTGGTGCCATCGTCTGGCAAGGTGTTGACCGGCGGTGTGGACTCCAACGCGCTGCAGCGCCCCAAGCGCTTCCTCGGCGCGGCACGCAATGTGGAAGAAGGCGGCTCGCTGACGATCATCGGCACCGCCCTGATCGACACTGGCAGCCGCATGGACGAAGTGATCTTCGAAGAGTTCAAGGGCACCGGCAACTCTGAGATCCACCTCGACCGACGCCTCTACGAAAAGCGCGTCTTCCCATCGATCCAGCTCAACCGCAGCGGCACCCGTCGCGAAGAACTGCTGTTGCCGCCCGAGATCCTGCAGAAGACCCGGATCCTCCGTCAGCTCATGTACAACATGGACGAGATCGAGGCGATGGAGCTGATGCTCAAGAACATGAAGGCCACCAAGACCAACGTCGAGTTCTTCGACATGATGCGTCGCGGCGGCTGATCAGCGCGTCGGCAAGGCCCGCCCTTCGGTGGCGCTTTGTCGGCCAAGGTCGAGCAACTCCATCAGCTCGACCGCCTGCTCCGGCGAGACCGGATTCGGGCCCTTCCCCAGAATCGCATCGCGCAACGCGGCGTAGTAGGCAACGTAGTTGCCCGCCTTCGTCGGCAGCTTGCGGGTCTGCATGCGGCCATCGGCTGCGCAAAGTGTGAGCTCGCCCTCGATCGGATCGGCGCCCCATGCAGCATCCGTGGGGCGCCCTCCGGCGCGCAGCGCGTCTTCCTGCGGGTCCACGCCACGCTTCACGTAACTGCCCCGGGTGCCGTGCACGATGTAGCGCGGCGCTGCATGTGCGGCCAGGGTCGTCGCGTGAAGGATGACCCGGAGCGGCCCATGCGGGCCGGTCTCGTAGCGCAACACGGCATGAAAGTAGTCTTCGACGAGCGCACCGTCGCGCAGCACCGCGCTGTCGAGCTGCAGCGCATCGGGACGACCGAACAACTGAACCGTCTGATCGACTAGGTGTGAGCCCAGATCGACCCAGAGCCCGGCCCCCGGCACCGGTTGCTCGCGCCAACGCGCCCGGACCTCGGGGCGAAAACGGTCGAAATGCGATTCGAAGTAGACCGGTCGCCCCAGATCGCCGCTCGCAAGGACTTCGCGCAATGTGAGGAAATCAGAGTCGAACCGCCGATTCTGGTACACGGACAGCACCCTGCCCTGGCGCTCGGCCAGCGCCGCCAGCTCGCGCGCCTGCCCAGCATCCAGGGTGAACGGCTTGTCCACGATCACGTGCTTGCCGGCGCCGAGCGCAGCCTTGGCAACCGGATGGTGCTGGGCATTCGGTGCCGCGACGACGACCAGATCGATGTCGGTTCGGCGCAACAGTGCGTCCACGTCCGGGACCACATCCACATCCGGCCAATCCGCATGGACTTTATGGGGCTGGGAGCTTGCCACGGCGCCAAGCACCAGGCCGGGTACGGCAGACAGCACCGGCGCGTGAAAGGTCTGACCGGCAAATCCATAGCCGACAAGGCCGGCACGAAGGGTAGTTTGGGGCATGGCTCCAGCCTCTGGCGCAGAAAATAGGCAGTATGCGATAATTGTGGGCTTCGCGAAAAGTGCGCCGGCGGCGTCCTGCCGCTGGTTGTGGCTCTCGCATCGACCAAAGGAAACACCATGAAAGAAGGCATTCACCCGAACTACCGTGAAGTTCTGTTCGTCGACCTGTCGAACGGCTTCAAGTTCGTGACGCGCTCGTGCGTCAACACCAAGGAAACCGGCAAGACCGACGATGGTCGTGAACTGCCTCTGTTCAAGCTCGATACCTCGAGCGAATCGCATCCGTTCTATACCGGCACGCAAAAGTCGGTCGACAACATGGGCGGCCGCGTCGAGAAATTCCGCAACCGCTTCGGTAAGACGGCCTCCAAGTAAGGAAGGCGCTTCCGAGTCGAGGGCAGCCCGGGTTACCGCGCTGCCCTTTTTCTTTCCCAACGAGCACGCTCCCTTCCCGAGTTGAACCACCCGACGCCCGCAATCGTTGCCCAGAGCGCCGTGCGCCGCCTCCCGCGCGTTGCGTTGCTGCTGCTGTGCGCGGCATACCTCATGCCTGGCCTGCTCGGCCGCGGTCCGTGGAAGAGCGCGGACATCAGCTCGTTCGGCTACATGGCCGAGCTCGCCCAGAGCAAGGATGGCGTCGCTGCCTGGTTCGACCCGCTCCTGCTCGGGCTGCGCCCCGAAACACCGGCGCTGATCCCATATTGGATCGGGGCCTGGGCGATCAATATCGCGCCCTCGTGGATCAACCCCGACCTGGCGGTCCGAATCGCCTTTGCGTTGCTGCTCGCGGGCGCTTTCACCGCGACGTGGTATGCCGTCTACTACCTGGCACGCACCTACCGCGCCCAGCCCGTCGCATTTGCCTTCGGCGGTGAGGCGCGCCCCACCGACTACGCGCGCGCCATCGCCGACGGCGCCCTCCTCGCGCTGATTGCATCCCTCGGTCTGGCCCAACTCGGGCACGAGACCACGCCGGCCCTTGCGCAACTTTTCTTCGCGTCGAGCCTGTTCTTTGGTGTGGCGGCGCTGCCGTACCGCCGCATTGGTCCGATCGCCGCCTTGATCGTGGGCGCTTTCGGGCTGTCGCTGAGCGGCGCTCCGACGGTGGGCCTTACGCTGGGGATCGGCTGCGGCGTGATCCTGCTGATCGAACGCAAGCGCCTGCCAAGCGAGGAACTGCCCGCGTCCGAGCCCACCTACAGCTTGGCCTCGATCGGAGCGGTGTTTGGCATCACGCTGCTCGCAGGCGCCCTGGCGGCCGCCCTGGGTCTGCTTGAATGGAAGATCGACCTTCCGACCTCGCACGGCGTGCTTTCCGAAGTGCGGAGCCAGGCCAAGCTCCTGCTCTGGTTCACCTGGCCGACCTGGCCCCTTGCGATCTGGACCCTCTGGCGGTGGCGCCGACAGTTGACCGCCCGCCATGTCGCACTTCCCCTCTGGTTCGCGGCCGTGCCGCTGCTGGCGACCTGGACCACCAACTTCTCCGAACGATCGCTGCTCCTCGGCCTGCCCGCATTTGCTACGCTGGCCGCCTTTGCGCTGCCGACCTTTCGGCGCAGCGTGGCGGCGCTGATCGATTGGTTCACCCTCCTGTTCTTCAGTGGATCGGCGATCATCATCTGGGTGATCTGGGTCGCGATGCAGACCGGCGTGCCCGCCAAACCCGCAGCCAACGTCGCGAAGCTGGCGCCCGGGTTCGTCCCGCATTTCTCCTTGGCGCCCTTCCTCTTTGCACTCACGGCGACGCTGGCTTGGGCCTGGCTTGTCCGGTGGCGCACCGGCCGGCATCGTGCGGCACTCTGGAAGACCCTCGTCCTGCCAGCCGGCGGAGCGGCCCTTTGCTGGATGCTGGTCATGACGCTGTGGCTGCCGGTACTCGACTTCGCTCGCAGCTACGTGCCGCAGGTGAATGCGATCGCCGAGCGCGTCGGCCAACCGGGCTGCGTCTCCGAACTTGCGCTCGGCCGGCCACACATCGCGGCGCTGCGCTACCACGGCAATTTCAATGTGCAGCCGCTAATCGGCGGTCCACCCTGCCCCTGGCTGCTGGTCAGCCCCGACGCGATCGCGAAGCTCCACGAGATCGTGAATCTCGAAAGCTGGCGCCTCGTCGGCACCCTGCGCCGCCCGACCAGCCCCGGGGACGATCTGCTGCTCTACCAACGTCTGCCCCCCGTCAGTGACTAGCGAGCGGCGCGTCATCGGGCGCCACGCCGCGACGGTGTTAGTCGGGCAGATGGCGGTCATGGCTTTCGGCGTCACCGACACGATCGTTGCGGGCCGCTATGCAGAAGGCGCGCTGGCAGCTCTGTCCGTCGGTTCCGCGATCTTCATCAGTGTCTTCGTCTCCCTCATGGGCTCATTGCAAGCGCTGCTCCCGGTCTGGGCCGAGCTTCATGGCGCCCAGCGCACATCCGATGTCGGCCGCTCGGTCCGGCAATCGCTCTACGTCTGCGGCGCCGCGATCGCGATCGGCATGGCGATCCTGCTGTTCCCGGCGCCGATGCTGCGGTGGACTGACGTGCCCGAAGGCATGCGCGGCGATGTCGAGGCCTACCTCGGCGTGCTGGCCTTCGCGCTGGCGCCGGCCCTGCTCTTTCGTGTCTTCAGCACGCTCAACCAGAGCCTCGGCAAGCCACAGCTCGTGACCTGGCTCCAGCTGGCGTCGCTCGGCATCAAGCTCCCACTGTCGATCTGGTTCACCTTCGGCGGCGCGGGCCTGCCCGCAATGGGCCTCGTCGGCTGCGGATGGGCCACGCTGGCGGTGAACTACGCGATGCTCGGCGCGGCGGTCTGGCTCCTGCGTTCGGAGCCTTCGTACCGCGAATATCGCTTCTGGCAGCGCATCGAGCCGCCCGACTGGATGCAGCTTCGACAGTTCGCGAGGCTCGGCGTCCCGGCCGGGCTCGCCGTGCTGGTGGAAGTGACTTCATTCACCCTGATGGCGCTCTTCATCGCCCGGCTCGGAACGGCGGCCTCGGCTGCGCACCAGATCGCCTCGAACCTCACTGCGGTCGCCTACATGGTGCCGCTGTCGCTCGCCATCGCCACGAGCGCGCGCGTGAGCTTCTGGCTCGGCGCCAGCAACCCCTTGCAGGCGCGAAAGGCGGGGCGAAAGGGCTTCCAGCTCACGGTGCTGTTCGCGGTGCTCTTCGCATCGGCGATGGCGCTGTTTCGTTGGCAATTGGCCGGCATCTACTCGGCCAATCCCGCGGTCATCGCACTGGGCGCGACGCTGCTGCTGGCAACGTCCTTCTATCACCTCGCCGACGCGCTGCAGACCCTTTGCGTCTTCGTCCTGCGCTGCTATCAGGTGACGGTGCTGCCGCTGATCCTCTATTGCAGCCTGCTGTGGGGCGTCGGCCTCGGCGGGAGCTACCTGCTGGCCTATCGCGGGATCGGACCGTGGGCGGCGATGCAATCTCCCCTTGCGTTCTGGCTCATGAGCGCCGGGGCCCTCTTTGCAACGGCGGTGCTTTTCCTCGCGCTGCTCGCGTGGACGGTCAAGCGACGGCGGTAACCGCCGGCGTCCTGCGCAGTCGCGTAATCGGGAAGATCAGCGTGAAGCGCGAGCCCTCGCCCACTTTGCTTTCGATACGCAGTTCGGCACCGTGGCGCTGCGCGATGTGCTTGACGATCGCAAGGCCAAGCCCGGTTCCGCCGGTCTCGCGCGACCGGCTGCGATCGATGCGATAAAAGCGCTCCGTCAACCGCGGAATGTGTTCTGCGGCAATGCCAGGGCCAGAGTCGCGCACCGAGAACTCCCCACGGCCGTCGGGCAGCAAGCGCCAGAACACGGTCACCTCGCCGCCCGGCGGCGTGTAGCGCACCGCGTTGCTCACGAGGTTCGACATGGCGCTCTGCAACTCGGTGGGCACGCCTGCGATCTCGGTGTCCGACTCGATCGCAAATGAAAGGCGATGCCCCTGCTGCGTCAGCCTGCTCGAGAGCCCGCGCGCCTCGTCCTCGCACTGGGCCATCAAGGCACGCACGCGAATCCACCGGTTGGGCGGCGGTGCCGTGCTGCCTTCAAGACGCGAAAGGGTCAGAAGATCATTGACCAGCGTCTCCATGCGGTGCGACTGCTGGCTCATCAGGCTGAGGTAGCGGGCGCGCTCCTCGGCATCCAGCGGCAGGTTCTGCAAGGTCTCGACGAAGCCTGCCAGCACGGTCAGCGGTGTGCGGATCTCGTGAGAGACGTTGGCGACGAAATCGCGGCGCATGGCTTCGGCCTGCTCCAGCGAAGTGACGTCGCGCGTGAGCAGCATGCGGCGGTTTCCAGCATAGGGATGCACCTGCACCGACAAGCGGCAGTGCTGGTTGCGGTGCAACGCCTTCGTGGGCGCATCGATCACCACATCGCGGCTGTAGTTCCAGGAGGCCAGGTACGCGACGAAGGCCGGGTCACGCACGAGATTGGAAAGGTGTTGCAGCAGATCACGCTCAGCGTCGATGCCGAGTTGCTCGGCGGCCGTCTGATTGCACCACTCGATGCGGCCCTGCTGGTCGAGCAGCACCACACCATTAGGTGACGCCTGGATGGCGGCGAGGAACTCCTGGAGCCGCTCCTCCGCCTGTTGCGCCAGTTTCTCCCGGTCGCGCAGCAGCTTGCGAATGCGTTCGGCCAGCTCGACCCAGACGCCCGGCCCGCGCGACGGCAACCCGACGGCATCGTTGCGCAGCACGCGCAGCAACCGGTGGGCGCGCCACGCGTCAAGCGCGAGCCACGCCACGGCACCCAGCCACGCACCGAGCCACGCGAAGCGCAAGGCAAAGAACGCAGCGGCGCCGCCACCAATGAGCGAAGCCAATAGAAAAGTCGCGATACGAAACGGCATGCCGGAACATTATCCCGCCCAGCTCAGCGGGCAGGCCTCTCAGACGGTGGCCTGTGCAGTCAGCCTGTAGCCCGCTCCGCGGACCGTCTCGACCATCGGCGCAGCCGGGCCAAGGGATTCGCGCAGGCGCTTTACGTGGACGTCGACCGTCCGCTCCTCGATATAGACATGGTCGCCCCAGACCTTGTCGAGCAGCTGCGCGCGGCTGTGCACGCGTTCGGCATGCTGCATCAGGAAGCCGAGCAGCTTGAACTCGGTGGGACCGACCTTCAATTGATTGCCTTGCCAGGTCACGCGGTGCGTGGCCGTGTCGAGTGCGAGTTCGCCGATCTCGACGCGCTCGGTCACCACCTCGGGCGCGCGGCGACGCAATACCGCGCGAATCCGCGCGAGCATCTCCTGCGTCGAGAAAGGCTTGGTGATGTAGTCATCGGCGCCGGCGTCGAGCCCGGCGACCTTGTCCGGCTCGTCGCCTCGCGCAGTCAGCATCAGGATCGGGATGGTCTTGGTGCGCGGGTCCTTGCGCCATTGACGCGCCAGTTGAAGTCCGCTCTGGCCCGGAAGCATCCAGTCCAGCAGCACCAGGTCCGGCAGGAACGCATCGATCTCGCGCTGCGCGGATTCGCCGTCTTCAGCCCAGATCGGCTCGAAGCCGTTGTGCCGGAGGTTCACGGCGATCAGCTCGGCGATCGAAGACTCGTCCTCGACGATCAGAATGCGGGGTTTTTTCATGCGCTATCGAATTGTCCATTGAAACTGGCGCAGCCAAGACCAGCAATCCCGCGGAACCGGCTTTGCCGGGCCGCCGGGATTGCCTCCCTCCCGCCGAAGGCGAGTGAGGGGGGAGCCGCGAAGCGGCTTGGGGGTTGCTTCATTGAAGCTGTGCCTCGATCTCGTTCATCGACGCATGCCGGACATCGGCACCCTTGACGATGTAGATGATGAATTCGGCGATGTTCTTCGCATGGTCGCCGATGCGCTCGATCGCCTTCGCGAGGAACAGCAGGTCGAGGCTTGCGGAGATCGTGCGCGGGTCTTCCATCATGTAGGTGACCAGCTTGCGCACGAAGCCGTCGAACTCCTTGTCGATCAGGTCGTCGTCCTTCAGGATCGACAGCGCCGCGGCGGTGTCGAGCCGCGCGAACGCATCGAGCGCCTTGCGCAGCAGGCCCGACGCCATGTCGGCTGCAATGCGCAGTTCGGTCGACGGCAGCGCGCGCGCCGAGCCGCTCTCGATGATCGACTTGACCATGCGCGCAATCTTGTTCGCTTCATCGCCCACGCGCTCGAGGTTGGCAGTCGTCTTGGAGATCGCGATCAGCAAGCGCAGATCGCGTGCGGTCGGCTGACGGCGCGCGATGATCGACGACAGCTCGCGGTCGATCTCGATCTCCATCGCATTGACGCGGTTCTCGGTCTCCATCACGCGTTCTGCGGTTTCGGAGTCGAACTCCTGCAGCGCGTAGACGGCCTGGTTGATCTGCGATTCCACGATGCCGCCGAGTTCCATCACGCGCGACGACACCATGTTGAGTTCGCTGTCGAACTGGCTGGAAAGGTGCTTTTCGGTCATTCCAACTCCTTAGCCGAAACGGCCAGTGATGTAGTCCTCGGTCTCCTTGCGCTTGGGCTTGAAGAACATCTCTTCGGTCGCTCCGAATTCGATGAGGTCGCCGAGATACATGTAAGCGGTGTAGTCGCTGCAGCGAGCGGCCTGCTGCATGTTGTGGGTCACGATCACGACGGTGTACTCGTTCTTGAGTTCGGCGATCAGTTCCTCGATCTTCGCTGTCGAGATCGGGTCGAGCGCCGAGCATGGCTCGTCGAGCAGCAGCACTTCGGGCTTGATCGCGATGCCGCGCGCGATGCACAGACGCTGCTGCTGGCCACCGGAGAGGCCCGAGCCGCTTTGCTGCAGCTTGTCGCGAACTTCGGTCCACAGGGCCGCCTTCTTGAGCGCCCATTCGACACGGTCGTCCATCTCGGAAGCGCTGAGGTTCTCGAACAGCTTCACGCCGAAAGCGATGTTGTCGTAGATCGACATCGGGAACGGCGTCGGCTTCTGGAACACCATGCCGATGCGCGAGCGAAGGAGGTTCAGATCCGTCATCTCGAGGATGTTCTCGCCGTCGAACATCACTTCGCCCTCGGCCCGCTGGTTGGGGTAGAGGTCGTACATGCGGTTCAACACGCGCAGCAGGGTGGACTTGCCGCAACCGGAAGGTCCGATGAAAGCCGTCACCTGCCGCTCAAATAGCGGAAGCGATATGTTCTTCAGGGCCAGGGTCGAGCCGTAGTAGAATTTCAGGTCGCTCACCGTGATCTTCTCAGTAAGCCCCGTATCAACATCTTTAGACATCAAGTTCATTGCTGCGTCCTCGAAGAGCTTAACCAACGTGCGGCGATGCTAAGTGTCAGCACAGCGGCGG
>JAGIAI010000029.1 GCA_017744935.1 Variovorax sp. | reverse complement strand
CACGCGGACCATGGTCGCCGCCCATGCAATCAACGGCAAGCGTGATCACGGAAGGCGCAGGAAATGATGCAGACGGCGTAGCCATCAAAACAAAGGCCCGACGCTACGCAGAAAGTAGCTTCGGGCCTCGACCTTGAAACGGGTTCAGGCTTCGGATTTGGTCTTGAGAACCTTGCGGCCGCGGTAGAAACCGTTCGGGCTGATGTGGTGACGCAGGTGGGTTTCACCGGTCGTGGGCTCGACGGCGATGCCGGGCACGCCCAGCGCGTTGTGCGAGCGGTGCATGCCGCGCTTCGACGGCGACTTCTTGTTTTGCTGGACGGCCATGATGGCTCCTGGATGAATTCGGGTGGGTTGGTGGGCATGCGAGGCGGCGATAACGCTCCAATAGCATTAGCGGCGGCGCGCGTGAAGCCCATGATTATAGCCTAGAGCCACCAAAGAACGCCACTCCCGCCGTCCGAACGTCTATTTGTCCTTGTCCGGCGTCAATTGCTTAAGTACGGCAAATGGGTTTGGTTTAGCTTCTTCCGCCTTATCGAAATCGGGATCGATCGCCGAGAGGCGCGCAGGCTGGGGACACACTTCGTGCCGAGGGGTCACTGGAATTTCCATCAGAAATTCGTCCTCGATGAGCCCGTGCAGGTCGAAGTCCCGACTCGCCACCAAGACGTCTTCTTCGGCTTCCTCGTCTTCCGCTGCGGCAATGGTTTCGTCCGCGACAAAGCGGAACCACCGATCGACATCGAGCGCCACATCCACCGGCGCGAGGCAGCGCTGACAAACCAGGGGAACCAGAGCGTGAGCGGTCAGGTGCACCCAGGGCACTGCGTGACCGTCAGCACTACTTCGACGCTCCCCGGAGGCCTTCCACTCCACGGTCAAGTCGGCGGGCGGGTCGACAAGCTCGGCATGCAGCCGCCGATAGCCCTGTATCGGCTCGCTCCCGGAAATGGAGGCGCCCGCTTCCGCAAAACCATTCACGTCGAGTCGGCCGGGGACAAATTCTCTCGTCATCCGACGAGTCTAAACCGCTCGCGCACAATCGCGACCATGCAACGCCAAGTGATCCTCGCCTCGACCTCACGATACCGACGGGAACTCATGCTTCGGCTGCGTCTGCCGTTTGAGGTGCATCCGCCGGAAGTCGACGAAACGCCTCTCGACGACGAAGCGCCACGCGCGCTCGCCGAACGCCTTGCGCTCGAAAAGGCCCGCGCTGTCGCGCGCCAGTTTCCGGAGGCGGTTGTCATCGGCTCGGATCAAGTCGCCGACCTCGCCGGCGAACCGCTCGGCAAGCCGGGGGACCATGCCCGTGCCACAGCGCAGCTGCGCCGCATGCGCGGCCAGACACTGATCTTCCAGACCGCGGTCGCCGTCGTCTGTCAGGCGACCGCATTCGAGCAGCGCGATCTCGCACCTGTGCGAGTCGTCTTCCGCGACCTCAACGATGCCGCGATCGAGCGCTATCTCATCGCAGAACAACCCTACGACTGCGCCGGAAGCGCCAAAAGCGAAGGGCTCGGTATCGCCCTCCTCGATGCCATAGACAGCGACGATCCGACGGCGCTCGTCGGCCTGCCTCTGATCCGCACTGCACGCATGCTGCGAGCCGCTGGAGTCGACCTGCTGTGACAAGCCAGGCCACCGGCAAGTTGTACCTCGTCCCCGCCCCGCTGGACTTCGGGTGCGACGAGCAGCCCGATGTCCAGGAGACCCTGCCGCTCGGCACGCTGCAAGCGGCCGCACGCATCACCCATTGGATCTGCGAGAACGCCAAATCGGCGCGCGCCTATCTGAAACGGATCGACGCGGTCACACCCCTTGCAGCGCCGCTCCAGGCACAGCAGATTCAGGAGCTTCCGCGCGAGGTGCACAAGAAGGGCGATCACGGCGGGCAGTTCGACGCCCGGCCGCTGCTTGCGGCGGCACTCAACGGCAACGACATCGGGTTGCTCAGCGAAGCCGGCATGCCCGCCATCGCCGACCCCGGCTCCTCCGTGGCCAAGGCCGCACATGACCTTGGCATCACGGTCGTGCCGCTCGTCGGCCCTGTGTCCCTGCTCCTGACGCTCGCTGCCAGCGGGCTCAACGGACAGAACTTCGCTTTCGTCGGCTACCTGCCGCAGGACGCGGACGCGCGCATTCGCCGGATTCGAGAGCTCGAAACGCTTGCACTCAAGACGGGCCAGACGCAACTCTTCATCGAAACGCCGTACCGGAATGCCGCCCTGCTGCAGGCATTGACGCAGACGCTTCAGCACAACACGCGTCTGGCGGTCGCCAGCGGACTCACGCTTTCGTCATCCCGTATTCGAAGCCACACCGTGAAGACCTGGCGCGCCATGCCGGGCCTGGAGGATGAACGCATGCCGGCGGTGTTCGCGATCGGCCGCTAGGTTCTCCAACAATGACGGTCACTTCCGCAAGCATGCGCTGGGCCTCGCGCGCGCAGTTCTTCTGCTCGGGCTTTGTATTTGCCACCTGGGGCGTGCACATCCCCACGGTAAAGGCGCACTACCAGGTGAATGAAGCGCAGCTCGGTTTTGCCATGCTTGCTGCGGGCGTCGGTGCCTTGCTGGGCCTCACCCGGGCGAGTCGGTGGATCGGCCGCCACGGCGCTAGACGCATGGCGGCGGTTTGCGGTTGCACCTATGCATTCCTGCTTTCCAGCCTGCTCCTCGCGCCCAATTTCTTCGGCGTGCTCGCGCTGCTCGCGGTATTCGGTATCGCGACAAGCGTGTTTGATGTCGCGATCAACACCGAGGCCGCGCAGCTGGAATCGCGCAACGGAAAGCCCCTGATGAGCGGCATGCACGGCATGTTCAGCCTCGGCGGCATGGTCGGTGCGACCACGGGCAGCGCAGCGATCGCGGCGGGCATGGCACCGCAGCACCACCTGACGCTCGTGGCAGTCGCGATGTCACTCACGATCGCTCTTTCGTCACAGTGGATGCTTCCAAAGGAGGCCACCGCGTTTCAGACCTCGGACGAAGGATTTCGCCTGCCGCGCGGCGCCCTGGCCATACTCGGTCTGCTGGCCGCGCTGGGCCTGATCGCCGAAGGCGCGATCTACGACTGGAGCGTGCTCTATCTCCAACAGGAACTCGGCAGCGCGCAGCAGCAGGCCGCACTGGCCTATGGAAGCTTCTCCGCGGCTATGGCGCTGGCGCGATTCTGCGGCGACGCGATGAGGGCCCGGTTCGCGCCCGCCGTGCTGCTACGCGGCAGTGCTCTGCTGGCAGCCGCTTCCATGACGCTCGTGCTGGTTACCAGCAATCCCTGGGTCGCACTCGCCGGATTCGCGGGCGTCGGGATCGGTTTCGCGAATGTGGTGCCGGTTCTTTTTTCGGCGTCAGCGCGCGTGCCGGGCGTCGAACCTGCGCAAGGCATTGCAGCGGTTTCGGCAGCCGCCTATCTGGGCTTCATGGCCGGGCCGCCGGTGATCGGCTTCCTGGCACAGATCAGCTCATTGACTGCCGCGCTGTATGTCGTGGTGGCCTTCGCGGCCGCGTTGGCCGCCTCCGCCCGCTACGCCAATTCCGCCTGATTCACCGCAGTGCCGGCGCTGCGCGCAACGCGCGGACAGAGGCATCGCCAAGGGCCGCACCGAATTTCTTCGCGAGCTTCTCGGCCACGTTGTCGCGGCGGGTGTAGTCGATGAGTTCTTCGGCCTTGACCACTTCTCGCGCGACGTAGTCCACGTTGCCGAGCTGATCGGCCAGACCGAGCTCGATCGCCTGCTGACCGCTCCAGAAAAGGCCGCTGAAGAGGCCCGGCGAATTGACCTTGAGGCGATCGCCACGCCCGGTCTTCACCACATCGATGAACTGAGCGTGGATCTGGTCGAGCATCTGTTGCGCATGCGCGCGCTGGGCGTCGCTCATCGGGCTGAACGGGTCGAGGAACCCCTTGTTCTCGCCGGCCGTCAGAAGACGGCGCTCCACGCCGACCTTTTCCATGATCCCCGTGAATCCGAAGCCATCCATCAGCACGCCAATGCTGCCAACGATGCTGGCCTTGTCGACAAAGATCTTGTCAGTCGCAGCCGCGATGTAATAGGCAGCCGAGGCGCAAGTCTCTTCGACCACCGCATAGATCGGCTTGTTGTACTTGGCCCGCATGCGCTTGATCTCATCGTTGATGATGCCGGCCTGCACAGGGCTACCGCCCGGCGAATTGATGAGCAGGATCACCCCCTTGGCGCCCTCGTCCTCGAATGCGGTCTTCATGGCCGCAACGACGAACTCCGCACTCGCATCAGCGCCGTCGGCGATTTCGCCCTTGATCTCGATCACCGCAGTGTGCGCCGTCGTCTTGGCCGCCGTTTGCGAGCCGCGTGAGATCACGAACCACGCCAGCGCAACGAAGAAGACCAGCCAAGCCAGGCGGGTGAAGTTCCTCCACCGGCGTGCGGCTCTTTGCTCCTTCAATGCGGCAAAAGCGAGTTTCTCCAGAGTCGCACGCTCCCATCCGGGTTGCTGGGTCGGGTCGTTTCTCGACATGTTTCTCGAGCCCCCCTGGGCCGTTGATGAAGGCGCGGCGCGATCGAAGGGTTCGAACCCTTCGGGCTCCGTGCGGTTTGAATCGGTCATGTCAGAAGGCGAGAGGTTGGAGGTTCCAGGCAGTATGCCAGTGCACGACGCCGTCACGCTCGCTGAGCGCGATCTTCACCAGGCCTCCGCGGCAGGGGCCGCCGACGCATTCGCCGGTGTCGGGCTTGTAAACAGCGCCATGCGTCGCGCAGAGGAGCCACTGCCCGCTGTCGTCGAAGAAGCGGTCGGGCTGGAAGTCCAGCTCCATCGCCACATGGCTGCAGCGATTCAGGTAGGCGTGTGCAATCCCCTCGAACCGAACGGCGAACGCACGACAGGTCTGCCCTGCATGCACTACGTCGAACGGCACCGCGCGGCCGCCTTCGACCAGCTCAGCGGCGTTGCAAAGAGGTATGCAATCGCTCATGCCCGGATTTTCACGCGTTCCCCAGAAGCCATTCCGCAAGGCCGGAAACCGAATGCGCCACGTGCAGCGGCGAAAGTGGCTCGAAGCCGCCGGGTTCGTGCGCCCCGTAGCTCACGCCGACGCCCGCGCAACCGGCATTGATCGCGAGCTGGAGGTCGTGCGTCGTGTCCCCGATCATCAGCGTGCGTTCGGGTGGCACGTCGAGCTCTTCCATGAGTTCCAGCAGCATGCGCGGATGCGGCTTGCCAAAAGTCTCGTCCGCCGTGCGCGAGGCATCGAAGCGGTCGCGCAACGCGACCGTCGCGAGCGCCTCGTTCAGGCCCCGGCGCGACTTGCCGGTGGCGACGGCAAGCAGGTGGCCGCGGGCACGCAGCGCATCCAGCATGGGGAGCACACCGTCGAAGAGCACGACGTCGTCCTGGTGCTGCAGGTAGTGGTAGCGGTAACGCGCGCCCAGTTCGGGATACTTTTCACGCGGGACGTCGGGAGCGGCCTTTGCAAGCGCTTCGGCCAGTCCCAGTCCGATCACCCAGGCGGCATCGCTTTCGCTGGGCTTGGCGCCACCGACGTCCACCACGGCAGCCTGGATGCACCGGACGATCAGTCGAGTGGAGTCATAGAGCGTCCCGTCCCAGTCAAAGGCAATCAGGTCGAAACGGCGGGAACGTGGGTCAGTCATGAGGAATTCGATGGATGGGCAGCGAGCACGTTGAGCGCCTCCGGTGGCACCAGAGCATTCAGCTCCGCTGGGAGATCGGCCTGCAGCGCCATGCGCTCGTGGCTCGCGGGATGATTGAACTGCAGACGCCAGGCGTGCAGGAACATGCGTTTGAGGCCGATCTTCTGGAGCGCCCGGTTGTGCTCGAAGTTGCCGTATTTGTCGTCGCCGACGATGGCGTGTCCGGCCGAGGCGAGATGCACCCGGATCTGGTGGGTCCTGCCGGTCTTGATGGTGACCGCGAGCAGCGATACCGGAACCACATCCGCCGCCAGATTGAAACGGGCAAGCACCCTCACCAGCGTGACCGCCCGCATCGCATCCGGGTGATCCTTGGCCACCACGCGCACTCGGCGCTCGCCCGCCTCGGATCCACCGGTCGATCCCGGAAGCAGGTATTTCGCAAGGGGTGCATCGAGCACCTTCTTGTTCGCAGGCCAATCGCCGTCGACCAGCGCGAGGTAGGTCTTCCCGGTCTCGCGGTCGCGAAACTGGTCCTGCAGCGCCGTGAGGGCCGACCGCTTCTTGGCGACCAGCAGGACGCCGGAGGTCTCGCGGTCGAGCCGATGCACCAGTTCGAGGAATCGGGCCGCTGGCCGCGCCCGGCGCAGTTGCTCGATTACGCCGAAACTCACGCCACTCCCGCCATGCACTGCGACACCGGCGGGTTTGTTGATGGCGATCAGTGCGTCGTCTTCGTGCAACACGGGGAATTCCCGAGGTGGCGCGGCCGGCGCCGCACCCTCTTCCGAACGCGCAGCTACCCTCACCGGGGGCACGCGGAGCACGTCGCCTTCGGAAAGACGGGTCTCTGCCTGCGCTCTTCCCTTATTAATACGCACTTCGCCTGAACGGATGATCCGGTAGACGTGCGTCTTCGGCACCCCTTTCAGTTGGCGGAAGAGGAAATTGTCCAGTCGCTGTCCGGCAGACTCCTCGTCAACCGTGAGAAAGCGAACTTCCGCCGCCCCGGGGCCTGGCTTCGCACCTATAATATTTTTCACCAGCGCGGTCATGTAAGTGCTTGATTAATCAGAAGTTTAGAGCACTGCAGGAGGCGCTGCGAGGTCGATGCCGCTTTGATGTCGAGTCTGCAAGCCACGCGCTAATGCGCAAGGCGGCAGGCGCTTCATCCGAGTCAAGCCGACGCCCACGAAACACCATTACGGAATACCCCAGCCGGCAGCTCCAGGCTACCGGCGGATCGAAGCGAGTACCTCGTGTTGATGCTACTGGTTCAACTTGTCCTGCGCTGGCTGATGCCGGCGAGCACAGGCATTGAGCCGCAAGCCGTGCGCATCACCATTGCGCCAGTCGCTGTCGAAAAGATAGCAAGTCAGCACCCGATCGGGCTCGCACCCATCCACGCGCCCCCGCCCTGGCCCGCATTGAGCTGAATCTCGATGCGGCTGCCGGCATTTGTGCGGCAGTTCAAGCCAAGGCATAGCGGCAATTCCTTCGTTTCGCGGCGCGCCGTCCGTGCATCGTTAGGTCCGTCATGGACCGGTAAGACGAGACGAAACATAGAGAAGGACAACGCATCATGAAACGGATGCTGATCAATGCCACGCAGGCCGAAGAACGCCGCCTGGCAATCGTCGATGGGCAGAAGCTCCTCGACTACGAAATCGAGATCGAGGGACGCGAACAACGCAAGGGCAACATCTACAAGGCGGTCGTGACGCGCGTCGAGCCGTCGCTTGAGGCCTGCTTCGTGGACTACGGCGAGGACCGCCACGGCTTCCTTCCGTTCAAGGAAATCTCCAAGCAATACTTCGCCGAAGGCATTTCGGCCAGCCAGGCCCGCATCCAGGATGTGATCAAGGAAGGCCAGGAACTGGTCGTCCAGGTCGAAAAGGAAGAGCGCGGCAACAAGGGGGCCGCGCTGACGACCTTCATTTCCCTGGCCGGACGTTACGTCGTCCTGATGCCCAACAACCCGCGCGGCGGCGGCGTGAGCCGGCGCATCGAGGGCGACGACCGGGCCGAGCTCAAGGAAGCGATGGACCAGCTCGAGTACCCGAAGGGGATGAGCATCATTGCGCGCACCGCCGGCATCGGCCGTTCGGCGCCCGAGCTGCAATGGGACCTCAACTACCTGCTCAAGCTCTGGGCCGCCATCGACGGCGCCGCCAAGGGGGGCAAGGGCGCTTTCCTGATTTACCAGGAGTCTTCGCTGGTCATCCGCGCGATCCGTGACTATTTCAATCACGATATCGGCGACATCCTGATCGACACCGACGACATCTACGACCAGGCCCAGCAGTTCATGGCCCACGTGATGCCGGAGCACGCAGGCAAGGTCAAGCGCTACCGCGACGACGCGGCGCTTTTCAGCCGCTTCCAGATCGAGCACCAGATCGAATCGGCCTATGCCCGCACGGTGCAGTTGCCCAGCGGCGGGGCGATCGTGATCGACCACACCGAGGCGCTGGTCTCGGTCGACGTGAACTCGGCCCGCGCAATCAAGGGCGGGGACATCGAGGAAACCGCAACCCGCACGAACCTCGAAGCAGCCGACGAAGTGGCGCGCCAGATGCGCCTGCGCGACTTGGGCGGCCTCATCGTCATCGACTTCATCGACATGGACGAGTCGAAGAACCGCCGCGAAGTCGAGAGCCGCCTCCGCGACGCGCTGCGTCAGGACCGCGCCCGCGTGCAGTTCGGCTCGATCAGCAAGTTCGGCCTTATGGAAATGAGCCGCCAGCGCCTGAAGCCGGCCCTGAGCGAAGGCTCTTCCATCCCCTGCCCGCGTTGCGGGGGCTCCGGCCACATTCGCGACACCGAATCGAGCGCACTGCAGATCCTGCGCATCATTCAGGAAGAGTCCATGAAGGACAACACGGCGGCCGTGCATGTTCAGGTGCCGGTCGAAGTGGCCTCCTTCCTGCTCAACGAGAAGCGCACCGAGATCGCAAAGATCGAGCTCAAGCAGCGCGTGAGCGTGCTGATGGTGCCGAACAAGACGCTCGAGACGCCCAACTACAAGCTCGAGCGCCTGAAGCACGACGATCCGCGCCTCGATCACATCGACGCCAGCTACAAGATGGCCGACGAATTCGAGGATCCGACGTCGGTGACGCGCCGCTCCCAGGAGCCGACCAACAAACAGACGCCGGTGATCAAGGGCGTGCTGCCAGACGCACCCGCGCCTGTCGTGGCCCCGAAGCCGGAAAGCGCGCAGGCGCCTGTCGCAGCACAGGCCGCGGCAACGGCCGCCGCCTCCGCGGCTCAGGCCAAGGCGGCCGAAACGGGCTTCTTCGGCTGGATCAAGCGCGTCTTCGGCGGCGCCCCTGCCGCGGCACCTGAGCCCGCGCCGGCTCCCGTCGAGGCACCGAAGCCGCGTCGTGAGGGCCGTTCTGGCCGCGACGGCGAAGCGCAACGCGGTGCGCGCGAAGGCGGTGACCAGCGTCGTGGACGCGCCGAAGGCCGCAACGGCCGCGATGGCGAGCGTCGTGGCGGTCGCAACGGCGAACGTCGTGAAGGAGGCGAGCGCCGCGAAGGTCGCAGCGAAGCTCGTGCCGAAAATCAGCCACGCGAGCCGCGTGAAGCGCGCCCAGGCCGCGAAGGCGAGCGCCGCGGTCGCGGTGGTGAACGCCGCGAAAGCGAAGTCCGCCAGCTACCGATGGAGGCGGTAGACGCCCAACTCGAAGCCCAATCGCTTGCCGCAACCGGCGCAGCCAACGATTCCGCCATCCAGGCCGAACGCGCGCCACGTGGCCGCGGCGAACGCCGTGATCGTGGAGATCGTGGCGCGGAGGCGGGACGCGAACGCAGCGGTGACGCCTCGCGCGAATCCGGCGAAGTGACCGAAGGCGAACGCACTGGTCGCGGCAGCCGCGAAGAACGTGCACCACGCGGCGAACGTGGCGAAGGCCGCCGCGAACGGCGCAATGACGGCGCAGCGCGTCCTGAAGCGTCTCCGGAGCAATCCGTCGCCGAACTCAATGGAGCACCGGCTGAAGAACAGAGCGTCGAGGCAGCACCGCGTCGTGAAGGCGAAGAGCGTCGCGCCCGGTCGCGCGACCGGTATGGCCGTGATCGCCGCGAACGCGCTCCGCGTGAAGAGGGCGAGATCAATGTCGCCGCTTCGACGGAACGCCCGGCAGGCGCGGACCAGATAACTCAACTGCCCACAGAACCCGCGCTTGCAGAGGTGATTGCCGCGCCGCAGGCCCAGCCGATCGTGGTTCCGGCGAGCGCTGTGCCCACCCGCGCGATGCCCAAGATCCAGCCTTTCGTACTCCCGTTGGACGAACTGGCCCAGATCGCCGAAGGCTCAGGGCTGCAATGGGTGAATTCCGACGCCGACCGCGTGGCGCAAGTCCGCGCTGCGATCGACGCGGAGCCCAAGGCGGTCCACGTTCCCCGCGAGCGGCCGCCGGCCATCGTGCTCGACGACGGTCCGCTGGTGCTGGTCGAAACCCGCCGGGATCTCGCGGGAATCGTGCTGCCCTTCGAAAAGGCAACGCAGGACGCAAGCGCCCGCCCCTGAGACCGACGGGGCAGGCCCCGTCTTTTGAGCCACAAGAATCAAGCCCGGTGTGCAAGCACCGGGCTTTTTTCATGCGTGAGCGCCCGCTCCCGACAGGTCGTTGCGGTCGCTGACCCCTCTTCGTCTGTATCGAGATTTCGCGGGCGATGCGACTTGTGATGCTGCGCCGCACAAGAGAGGAGGCCTGCATAAAGTCACGTTTCACCAAACGGCGTATGCAAACAACACATTCAGGCTCCTCGGCATTAACATGTTGTTAAACAAAAGGACTACACTTAGTTCGCACATGTTGCATTGCATCAACCGTCATGGCAACGCACCGTACAGAGGTAAAAACTAGACCGTTTGGCGGAAGATGTAGCGCTTTTGTTGACACGACAACGGCAGCAGCATATGTTCAAATTCTTGCGAATAGTAGTAAAGCGTTACACTGAAACGCCCTCTGATTGAAGCAGTACCCGTTACGGGAGAATTTCAAATGTTTCGTTCTGACTCGACCGCAAACGGCAACGTGGTCCGACGTTTTTCTCCCGACGGGGGCGGTCCTTCGGCACCTGCGGCGTACGCACAGCCGCGCCGGCTGTCCTACTTCGAACGCACCGCCAAACGGTCGATCGACGTTGTGGGTGCGCTCACTTTCTTCGCCCTTTTCGGCCCGCTCTACGTCATCGTTGCCTTGAGCGTGGCAATCAGCATGGGCCGTCCGGTCCACTTCTGGCAGAACCGCCTCGGCGAAAACGGCCAACGCTTCCGGTTCTACAAGTTCCGATCGATGGTGCGGAATTCCGAGGATGTTCTGGATGAGTTCCTCAGCCGCAATGACATGGCCCGTACCGAATGGGACACCTTCCAGAAGCTGGACAAGGACCCTCGGATTACACCGATCGGCATGTTCATCCGCAAGCTGAGCCTGGACGAACTCCCCCAGTTCTGGAACGTCCTGAAGGGTGACATGAGCCTCGTCGGCCCACGCCCCTGCATGGAGCGCCAGCGGAGCCTCTACGGCAAGGGATGGGAACACTATTGCGCTGTGCGCCCCGGCATCACCGGCCTGTGGCAGGTGAGCGGCCGTAACAGGCTGTCCTATGCACGCCGCGTGGAACTCGATGTCGAATACGTGTGCAATTGGTCTCTCTGGCTGGACATCAAGATCCTGTTCAGGACCGTCCGCGCCGTAGTCAGCGGGGAGGGTTCGCGGTGACTGTCGTTCACCCCGTTGTTCTCTGCGGGGGTAGCGGCACGCGGTTGTGGCCTCTCTCGCGCAAGACGCTTCCGAAACAGTTCGTTCCGCTCGTCGGTGACAAGAGCTTGCTCGTGCTCACGCTGGAGCGCCTTCGCAAGCTCAACACCGAAGTCACCTGTGTGGCATCGGAAGAGCATCGGTTTCTCGTGCAGGAATGTGTGGATGCAGCCCAGGTAACGGGACGGCAACTTCTCGAGCCGATTGCGCGGAACACTGCCGCCGCGATGACTGCCGTGGCGCTGCTGAGCAAGCCGGACCACCTGCTGCTCTTCGCGCCTGCAGACCATCACATTCCCGATGTCGACGGCTTCGCCGATACGATCCGCAAAGGCATCCCCGCCGCATTGCATGGCCACCTGGTGACGTTCGGCGTGGAGCCGACGTTCCCTAGCACCGCCTACGGCTACATCCGCCAAGGGACTAAGCTCGATGGTCCCCTGACGGATGACGCGGGCCACACGGTGGCGTCCTTCATCGAGAAGCCCGCGGCCGCGCGCGCCGAACAGTTGCTGCTCGAGGGGGGGAACTTCTGGAACGCCGGGATCCTGCTGGTGCAGGCCAAAGTGCTCATCAAGGCACTCGAAGCGCACGCGCCGGACATCCTCGAATCGTGCAGGGCAGCGACTCAGGCGGTCGAGGTTGACGGTGACTTCCTCCGCATGGAACGGTCCGCATTCGAGCACTGCCGTAGCCAGAGCATCGACTACGCGGTCCTCGAGAAATCCGACCATGTCGCGGTCATCCCTTTTCACGGACGCTGGACCGACGTCGGAAGCTGGAACGCGGTGGCCGAACTGCACGACCTGGACTCGAACGGCAATCGCATCAGCGGCAATGGTTTCGCGATGAGTTCTGCCAACACTTTCATCCATGCGCCCATTCGTCCCGTCGTGGCGCTCGGCACCAAGGATCTGCTGGTGGTCGACACGCCAGACGCATTGCTGGTGGTGCACAACGACTGCGTCGAACAGGTGAAGGACGTCGTTGCGCTGCTCTCAGCCAAAGGCCAGAGCCAGGCGGTCCGCCACCGGCGCATCCCAAGGCCCTGGGGCGCCTACGACAGCATTGATGACGGCGAGCGGTTCGCGGTCAAGCGACTCACGGTGAAGCCGGGAGCCCGGCTCGCGCTCAGAATGCACCACCATCGCGCCGAGCACTGGGTCGTCGTCAAGGGCGCAGCCCGTGTGATCTGCGACGGAAAGGCCCGGCTCGTGAAGGAAAACGAGTCGATCTACATCCCCGTGGGCGCGGTCTACCGTCTTGAGAATGCCGGCAAGACCACCCTCGAAGTGATCGAGGTCCAGACAGGCAGCTACCTGGGCGATGACGATATCGTTCGTTTCGACGGCGAAGACACGCTGGGCACTCACACCAGTCAACGCAAACTCGCGTGACCTTCATCCTTGAACGGTGATACTGAATGAACGAGTTCCGGAAGCCGATTTTTGTGGCGGGTCATCGCGGCATGGTCGGGAGCGCGATCGTGCGCGGCCTTGCCAGCAGGGGCTACACCAACATCATCACGCGCAGTCGCGCCGAGCTTGACCTGACGGACCAGGCGCAGGTCAGGGCCTTCTTCGCCAAGGAGAAGCCGCAGGAGGTCTACATGGCGGCGGCGCAGGTTGGCGGCATTCATGCCAACAACACCTACCCGGCCGAGTTCATCTATTCGAACCTGATGGTCGAGGCGAACGTGGTTCACGAGTCGTGGCGCACCGGCGTCGCGAAGCTGCTGTTTCTCGGATCGAGTTGCATCTATCCGCGCCTTGCCCCCCAGCCCATGTCGGAGGAGGTGCTCCTCACCGGCAAGCTGGAACCCACCAACGAGCCGTACGCGATCGCGAAGATCGCGGGCATCAAGCTGTGCGAGAGCTACAACCGCCAGTACGGCTGTGACTATCGCAGCGTGATGCCGACGAACCTCTATGGCCCCGGCGACAACTATCACCCGCAGAACAGCCATGTGCTGCCGGCCATGATCCGCCGCTTCCACGAGGCCAAGGCGTCGGATGCGCCGTCGGTCGTGATCTGGGGCACCGGCACGCCCAAGCGGGAATTCCTCTACGTCGACGAC
Source organism: Variovorax sp. (assembly GCA_017744935.1). GTDB lineage: Bacteria > Pseudomonadota > Gammaproteobacteria > Burkholderiales > Burkholderiaceae_C > Variovorax. The sequence continues at coordinate 48,585 of JAGIAI010000029.1, read as the reverse complement.
CTGGCCAGTGCATGCGTCCACATCATGGATCTCCCCCGGGAGGTCTATGCGGCACATACCGATGTCATGAGCAGTCACATCAACATCGGTTCGGGCGAAGACCAGTCGATTGCCGAACTCGCCCAACTGGTGAGCGAGGTCGTGGGATACCGCGGCTCGATCCAGTACGACACGAGCAAGCCCGACGGCACCCCGCGCAAGCTGCTCGACATTTCCCGCATCCGCGAACTCGGCTGGATGCCCAGAGTGCCTTTGCGCGAAGGCATTGCCAAGGCGTACGAAGATTTCCGCAGCGAAGAACTGGTCGCGTGAGCGGGGATCTCCCGATACGATTCGAGTGATGTCAGGCCCCTCGATCTCGCTCATTCCTCCGGGTAGCGGTGGAGTCAAGGATTACGCGGTCGTCGTCGGTGGCCCGCTGCGGGCGCCGCCGATGGAGCTCAGTCCCAGCACCGATTCCTCGTCCTGGTCCGGCGACTTGTTGCTGCTGCATTTCAGCGGCTATGGCTTCCAGAAACGCGGCGTGCCTTTATGGCTGGTCAAGAGAATCGGCAACCTTCGGCAGCAGTTCCGGTCCGTCGGCGTCGTGTTTCACGAACTCTTTGCCTACGGCCCGCCATGGGGTTCCGCGTTCTGGCTCAACGGCATCCAGAAGCAGATCGCGCGCGAGGTGCTCTCTCTTTCCGATTTCTGGCTGACCAACCGGGAGGAGTCTGCCCGCTGGCTGCTCGACCAGCGTCACGACACGCCGCACCGCGTGTTGCCGGTGTTCTCGAATGTCGGCGAGCCGGACAGCATCGAGACCGAGCGTCAGCCCCGCATGGTGGTGTTCGGTAGCTCGGGCGTGCGGGCCAACGTCTACAAGTGGGCCGACGGCGAAATCTTCCGCCAAGCGCGAAAGGCGGGGCTCGAGATCCACGACATCGGCCCGCGACAACAGGAGCCCGCACTGCTTCAGCGCTTCGAACAAGAGGGCGTGGTGGCACACGGCAAGCTTTCCGCCGCAGAGGTCAGCGTCGAGCTGTCCGCCGCAACCTGCGGCGCACTCGCCTATCCGACCGACTACGTCTCCAAGAGCGGCGTCTTTGCAGCCTATTGCGCGCACGGCGTCTGCCCCGTGCTGCTGGCCAAGGAATACGGTTCGCACGACGGCCTGTCGCCGCACGTGCACTACATCCCGGGATTCGAAGCGCTGGAGGGCTCGATATCGAACACCAGGATCATTGGCCGCGAAGCACGCGAGTGGTACGAACCGCATCGCGTTGACGCCCACGTCACCGCGCTGCAATCCATGGCTGCGGAGGTGCAGAAATGAACCATGTGGCACCGATGGGCAACGGGAAACCCACGCCATGAGCGCCGTCCCTTTGTCGGCGCAGCCGCGCGCCGCGAGCAAGTCCCAGGCGCTCAGCCGCGCGGGGCAGCTTTTTCTGGCGGTCTTCATCATCGTTGTCTTCGAAGGCGCCGTGCGCAAATGGGTGACCTCTGCGGCGTCGCTGCCGCTGGTCGGCCTTCGAGACCTCTGCGCCGCCGCGCTGGTCTTCTACGCATGGAAGCGCGGCTACCTGCGACAACACATGAAGATCACGGCCGCCATGTTCGCATGGTCACTGGTGGTGTTCGGATGGGGGCTCCTCCAGCTTGTAGCGGGGAAGAGTTCGCCACTCATCTTCATGATCGGCCTGCGCTTCTGGCTGCTGTACCTCTGGTTTGCCATTGCCGCGGCCGCATCCATGAACGAGACCGACTACCGCACGGCCTTCCTGACGGCAGGATGGATGATGGTCATCATGGCGCCGCTCGCCGTACTGCAGCACTACTCGCCGCCCGGGGCCTGGATCAACGTGCAGCTGGACGGCGGCGATGACGAGGAAGGCATCTTCGTCGTGGTGGCCGGTGTGGTTCGCACCACCGGCACCTTCAGCTTCACCGCCGGCTATGCGACGTTCATGGGGCTGGTGGCTCCGTTCGTTTTCGGCCTTTTGTCGGCGCGAAAGCCTCGCAGCAAACACATCCTGTTCGCGACTGCGACCTTCATTGCTTTCCTGGTCGGAGTGCTGGTGAGCGGCTCCAGAACGGCCGTCATTTCGTCGGGCTTGATGCTCCTGACGTACCTGCTCGGCAGGTTGCTGTTCTCTCCGATGCGGCAGAAGCCGGCAGCCGCGGTCGGGGTCGTCGTCGCGCTGCTGCTGGTCGGCGTCTTCGCTGTCTTCTTCAGGGACGCGGTCGACGTGACGCAAGCGCGCTTTGAGCAAGCATCGGAAGCAGAAGACTTCTGGGGACGCGTGCAGACGATCCTGATCGGCGAACCGCATGTGTTCAGGACGGTCGACTGGCTCGGCGAGGGTGTGGGATATGGCTCCAACCTCGCGAACTTCGTGCGCACCGGTTCTTCCGAATACTTCGCACTCGCAGAATCCGAAGGTGGCCGCGTTCTGCTCGAAGGCGGGTTGCTGGGGTTTCTCTACGTGGGGCTGAAGCTGCTGGTGATCGCGATCGGCCTTTTCAAGAGCTTCAGGCTGTCGATCAAGACCCGATCGCCCTTCCCGGTGCTTGTGTGGCTCACCGCCGCGCTGGCGATCATGACGTGGCCCTCCAGCGGTCAGTTGACGGCCCACGGGCTCCTGTCGATCATCCTTGCGTTCGCCCTCTTGCTTTTCCGGTTTCCGAGGCTTGAGCTCTTTCCAGGACGTGCCTCGAAAACGTGAGACTCCTTCACTTCGTTCCATCGGTTGATCCACACGGCGGCGGGCCCATCGAAGGCGTCAGGCGACTTCGGGACGCCCTGGCGGCCATCGGCCATCCCGGCGACATCCTGTGCCTCGACAACCCGGATGCCGACTTCGTCACCGGCTTTGCCGGACAGGTGACGGCGCTGGGTCCGTCCTCGAGGGGGTATTTCTACAACGACCGCGTGGTCCCATGGCTGCAGGCGCATGCCGCGGACTACGACGCCGTGATCGTGAACGGACTTTGGCAATACACCGGCCTCGCGACATGGCGTGCGCTCGGTCGTTCCGCGACGCCCTATTTCGTCTACACACACGGCATGCTGGACCCCTGGTTCAAGCGCCGCTACCCGCTGAAGCACCTGAAAAAGTGGCTGTACTGGCCCTGGGCCGACTACCGAGTGCTGCGCGATGCCGCTGCAGTGATCTTCACCTGCGAAGAAGAACGTCTTCTTGCGCGGCAGTCGTTCTGGCTCTATCGGGCGCGAGAAGTCGTCGGGTCATATGGCACTTCGCAGCCGCCGACCAACGCACGCGCGCTGGCTGCCGGATTCACCGCCGCTTTTCCGGAGATCCAGGGCAAGCGTGCGCTGCTCTATCTGGGCCGTATTCACGAGAAGAAAGGCGGCGACCTTCTCATCGAGGCCTTTGCGCGCGTGCTTGGCGATGCGCCGGACCTGCACCTCGTGATGGCAGGCCCAGGCGACGACGCCCTGGTGAGCCAACTGAAGCGCCGCGCCGAGCAGCTCGGCATCGCGCAGCGCATCACCTGGACCGGCCTGCTGTCGGGCGACCTCAAGTGGGGGGCGTTCTATGCCTCCGATGTGTTCTGTCTGCCTTCGCACCAGGAGAACTTCGGCATCGCGGTCGTGGAGGCCCTTGCCTGCGGCAAACCGGTGCTCATCAGCGACAAGGTGAACATCTGGCGCGAGATCCAGCAGGACGGCGCCGGACTGGTCGGCCCCGACACTCTTGACGGCACCGTCGCGACCCTGCGGCAGTGGCTTTCTCTGTCGCGCGCCGACGTCGCCGCCATGCGCATTGCCGCGCTGCGCTGCTTCCACGCGCGCTTCCAGATCGAGCAGGTGGCTGAGACGCTCGTGCGGATCATCAGCGACCACTCGCCCGGCGCGTCACATTTCGGCCCTCTCGAACGCGCCTCGAATCAACCTCGAACGCTGCCTGAGGGCCAATGAAGCTTCTCGTCTACGGGATCAATTTCGCCCCCGAACTGACCGGCATTGGCAAATACACAGGTGAGATGGTCGCCTGGCTTGCCGCGCAGGGACACGACGTTCGCGTCGTCACTGCGCCGCCCTACTACCCCGACTGGGCGGTCTGGCCCGGCTACAACGCGGGGCGCTACACGACCGAGAACTGGAACGGCGCCAAGGTCATCCGCACCCCGCTGTGGGTGCCACGCAAGGTAACTGGCATCCGGCGCCTGATCCATCTCGCCAGCTTCGCGCTAAGTAGCCTTCCTGCACTCCTCTCGCATTGGCAATGGAAGCCGGATGTGGTCTGGGTGACCGAGCCGCCGCTCTTCTGCTCGCCCGCAGCCATCGCCTTCGCGCGCCTCCGCTCGGCCAAGGCGTGGCTGCACATCCAGGACTACGAGGTGGACGCGGCTTTCGAGCTCGGACTGCTCAAAGGCCAGCGGATGCGTTCCTTCGTTGCCTCGATGGAGCGCCGGCTCATGCGTTGTTTCGATCGGATCTCGACGATCTCGATGCGAATGATGGAACGCGCGAGCAGCAAAGGGACCGAGGATGCGCGATTGGTCGCCCTGCCCAACTGGGCCGACGTGTCGAGCATCCGGCCCCTCGCCGGCGAGAGCCCCTATCGTGCGGAACTGGGCATCCATCCGGATGCGGTCGTCGCGCTCTATTCGGGCAACATGGGCGCCAAGCAGGGGCTTGAACTTCTGGCCGAGACGGCTTCGCTGCTCGCCGACCATCGCGACCTCCACTTCGTTTTTTGCGGCAATGGCGCCGGGCGCGCAGACCTCGCGAAGCGCTGCGAAAAACTCGCGAACGTGCGCTTCCTCGATCTGCAGCCGATGGAGCGTTTGGGCGATCTCCTCGGCCTCGCGGACATCCATCTGCTGCCGCAGCGCGCCGACGCCGCCGATCTGGTGATGCCATCGAAGCTCACAGGCATGTTGAGCAGCGGAAGGCCCGTGGTGGCAGGTGCCAGGCCCGAGACCGAGCTAGGTCAGGTCACCGCGAAATGCGGCATCGCCGTGCCGCCGGACGATCCGAAATCATTTGCCGATGCGGTGCTCTCGCTTGCCTCGCAACCGGAACGCCGGCGCGAACTGGGCATCCTGGCGAGGGCCTATGCGGAGGAGAACTTCGACCGCGACGCGGTCCTCAGGCAGTTCGAGCGCGACCTGAAGGCCTGCGTGGCAGACGCGCGCCGCTGAAACTACGGCGAGCCGCTCGATCGGATCGATGGCGGTCCGGCCGCCATCCGGTCACCGCGATCACTGCTCTTCGGGCAGGATGCTTTCGTAGTTGTAGTGGGTGTAGCGATAGCGGCCGTACTTCGATGCCGACAGCGTCCGGCGGCCGAGATTCATCGCATTCAGCAGCACCCCGGTGGCCGCCTTGCCGCTCATCGCGAGGCGCCGCGTGCTTTCCTTGATTTCACCCATGGTCGACAGATCGGCCCGCGCCACCAGCAGCACCGTGCCCGTGTGCGCGGCCACGGTGCTCGTGTCTGCGGCCACCAGCACCGGCGGCGAGTCGATCACCAACAGGTCGTACTGCTCGGACAGGCGCTCCAGCATGGTCTTGAACGAGTCCGACACCAGCAGTTCGGCCGGATTCGGCGGCAACTGGCCGGTCGCAAGAAAGTCGAGGTTCTGGACCACCTGCTTGTGAACCGTCTGCTGGATCGTCAGGCTGCCCGCGATCAACTCCGACAGACCACCATGGCGCTGCAATCCCAGGTACTGGTGCGTATGGCCGCGGCGAAGGTCGGCGTCGATCAGCAGCGTGCGGCGTCCGGCGGCCGCCATCAGCGCTGCGAAGTTCGCCGACACGAAACTCTTGCCTACACCCGGCGTCGGGCCGGTGATCAGGACTCGGTTGTTCGGGGATTCGAGCATCGCGAACTGCATCGCCGTTCGCAGGCTTCTCAAGCTTTCCACCGCAGGATCGTCGGGATGCTCGATTGCCAGCAGCCTCACGCCCGTGGCACCGCTCAGGCGCCGCTTGGCGATCGCATCCTGGTGCGAACTCACCGGAATTGACGAGAACACCGGCAGCCCGCTATTGATTTCAACCTCGTGCGGGTCGCGGATCCGGCGCTCGACGAAGGCATTGCGCAGGAAGGCCGCAACGACACCGAGGAACAATCCAAGTGCAAGCGAGGCACCAATGATGGCCTTCCGGTTCGGCTTGATCGGGAACTGCGGTGGGACAGCCTCGTCGACCACGCGGACGTTGCCGACTTTGCCTTCCTTCACCAACCGAAGTTGAAGCGCGTTGTTGAGGAGCGACTGGTACAGCTCGGTGTTCACCTTGACCTCGCGCTCCATGCGCACCGCTTCCTGCTGCGTTTCAGGCAGTTGCTTGATGCGCTGCTGGATTTCGCCCAGGTCGGCCTTGAACGCAGCGATTTGTGCATCCAGCGTCTGGACCAGCGGATGGGCGGAGGTGAAGCGCGCCTCGAGTTCGCGCCGGCGCTGTTGGGCTTCAAGCAGTTTCGTCTCGCGGTCCACCGACTGGGTGACCGCGATAGTTGCGGCCTGGCTGAAGTCAATGGTGCCCTTCTGATTGCGATAGCGGTTATAGGCGTCTTCGGAGGCCTCGAGTTGCTTCTTGAACTGCGGCAACTGCACATCGAGAAAGGCGAGGGTCTTCTGCGCCTCCGCTGCCTTGCGTTCGATGTTCTGCCGCACGTACTCCGCGCCGACGGCGTTCAGCACGCGCGTGAGCTTGTTCGGATCGGTATCCTGCCGCGACACGGTGATGATCCCCGATGACCTGCCGCGCTCGTACACGTTCAGGCTGTTCTGGAGCCCGATGATCGTGGGCAGCCTGGGCAGCGACTGGACATCGAATTCCGCACCGGGCTTGCCTGCGAGTTCGGCGACCATCAGCTCGATCGGCCCCTTGGTACTCGTGGCCTTCAGCATCGTGCCGACCGTTCCGCTCACGGGCTCGTTCAGGCCGGGCCCGGAAAGCGCGTAGCGCCCGCCGTCTTTCGCCGTGATGAGGAAGCCCGCGCCTTCGAGCGCTTCCGGCAAGTTGAACTTCGAAACTTCGATGCGTTCCTGACCGGACACATAGCCGCTCTGACCAAGGAACCCCGGGTCCGACAACGTCGTCGAGCGCCGCGCCAGCCAGCCGCCGATGTACGGGATGTAGCGCGGCGTGGCGACCACGAAGAGATTGGCCGCTTCGGCCGCCTGCGCCGCGATCATTCGTGAGCGAAGGATTTCGATTTCCGCACCGGCAGGCGTCTTCACGTCGACCAGCCCGCCCGCTTCGTTCAGGACCCCTTTCCCCCCGCCTTCCTCGACCTGAATGACCATGGCGGCCTCGTACACAGGCCTTTCGAGCGACGCATAGATGAACCCGGCCACGAAGACCACGAGCGCAATGCCGCCGATCAACCACTTGTTGGCTTGCAGTACCTCGAGGTATCGACCGATGTCGAAGTCCTGTTCCTCCGGCGTTTCGAATGCGCTGGGATTTGCCTTGGGGGTGAGCGTGGAGTTCATTAACTGGATACTCTGGAAATGCGGTCGACCCATTGCTGGGCACCGTCTTCGATGAAGGCAAGCGAACGCTGGAATGCGTGCCTTCCAGCCCGGTACGGATCGAGCACGTCTCGATCGTTGAACTCACCGAGCCGAAAGACCTTGCCCATCGCGAACGGAAAGCGGCCCTCGACCTCGCGTCGCTGCCCGCGGTCCATCACGAGGATCAGGTCGGCACGCTGGCACATCTCCATGTCGAGTTGCCGCGCCTGATGCTTTGCGATGTTGATCCCTCGCTCGTTCATCAGCTCGCAGGCCATGGGGTCCGCAGGCTGCCCTACCAAGGCTTCGAGCCCCGCAGACGTGACTTGCGCATGAGGTAGCGCCGCGCCGAACAGCCCCGCCGCCATCGGGCTGCGGCAGATGTTTCCCAGGCACACGACAAGGACGTTGCGCATGTTCACAGCCAGGTCGTTATCGACCGGAAGACCCGGTCGGGGTGACGACACCACGATAGGTGGTCCAGGTCGTCGCAGTTGGCAGAACCAGGTTGAGCACGCGGTTCCATTTGACGAGCGGCACCGGATCCACGAACACCACGTCCTTGGCCCGCAACGCGAAGCCGTCCGCCATCGCGAGGGCCGTCGGCGTCTTCGCGTCGAGATGGAAAATCGACTGGCCGCCCGTCGGTTCGTTGCGGATCACGTAGATCTGGATCGGATTGGCGGTATTCAGATTCAGCCCGCCGGCCTCGATCAGTGCGTCACTGAGGCTCAGACGGCCGTTGCGCATCGGCACGCCCATCTGCGAGCTCACTTCGCCCAGGACCCCGACCTTGGTTTCATCGCGGCTGCGGAAGTACAGCATGTCGCCGGGCCTCAGCAGGACCCGGCTCGGGTCGATCCCCGCGTCAGCCATGGCCAGGAGATTCAGCGGCGTCATCTTCCCGTCGCGCGTCAGTTCGATCGCGGAACGGTCGCCGTTGGGCGTCAGGCCGCCGGCACGGTTGATGGCCTCCGCGAGGGTCATCGGGATGTCGCTGAAGACCATCAGGCCAGGCGTGCGGATCTCACCTTCCATGTAGGCGCGCTTGCTGCGGAATGCGTTGACGCGCACGCTGAGCTGGGGATCGCGAAAGACACGCGACAGGCGTTTGACGAGCGCCTGCTCCACCTCCTCGACAGTCATGCCATTCACGTTGAGCGAGCCAGCATAGGGAAAGCTCATTTGGCCAGTCACCGACACGATGTAGCCGGCGGCCGCCGTCACGGATGCGCCATCGCCACCCCCGACGGAAGGCGGGGTGCTGTAGACGATTTCAGGATGGTCCAGCACCTGGATGCCCAGCACGTCTCCCGGACCGATGCGATACGGCCCGGCATCGCCAACGAGCTTTCGCACCTCGGGGCCAACGGTCGACTTGGCAGTCGCGGCGCGCTGCGCCTGGATCAGGTCAGGCGTGATCTCCGTAATGGCGCCGGGTGGTGGCGGATCGATCTCGTTGGTCGAAAAGCCAGAAGGCGAAACAGCCTTGGCTGCGTCGTTGCTGGCGGAACTGAAACCCGGAGCCAGAGGCGCACAGCCTTGAACCAGCAAGGCGACCGCAGCCAGGCAACCGGCTTGGAGGAAATAGCGTTTCAAAACCGACCCCGCATGGTGACCCCGAAATGAATACTTTTGCAAACAGTTACCACTGTACCTCAGGAAAGGTAACGACTCAAACCCTTTCTTGGCTTAGTGCGTAAGGTGGATGAGGGCCCTCAAGGCAGTACGCCAAAAGACTTCATCAAAAGGAGGAATTTGCCGACAGACAGGGAATCCGAGGGCTCTTTTATGCCGACCGAGCGCTACAAAATCGATAGCATCAAGACCGCATACAGTATGGCCAGATCAGGGATTCTCTGTCTGCGCAGCACGCTTCCATGCCGCGGACGCCTGGTCGGCATCATCGCGCGCCTCGGCGAGCTGAGCCAGCGCCTGCCAAGCCCGTCGATGGAGGTTGGCGTCCTGCAAGCCCAAGCCAGCCTGTGTGAGCAACTGTTGCGCCTTGCCCCACAACTGGCGCTTCATGCAGGCCATGCCAGCGAGGTACTGCAGATTGGCATCGCGCGGGTTGTTGCGCTGGGCGGACTCGATGCGAGAGAGCCAGTCCGCGTCCACCGAGTCCAGCCCCGCTTCGAGTGCGCGCACCAGCTTGACGCGCAGCGACTCGCCCAGGCTTTGCGGCTGCTGGATCATCCGTTCCCAGACCGGCAGCAGCCACGCGCGAGCCACAGAGAGATCACCGCGCAAGGTGACCATGCGCTGGGCCGCGTGGATCGCGACTTCCGGAATCTCGCGCTCCGCAGTGTCGAACTCGTTCCACGCGCGAAGAAGCTGCGCCGGGTCGTGTGCGCCCGAGAGCAGCTCGGTCGCGAGGCCGCGAACGATGCTCTGCGCACCCGATTCCGAAAACGCGCGGTGCTTCGCGAGGAGTCGCGCGGTTTCGAGCGCCTCCAGCGTCCGGCGATCCTGCCGCGCAGCCTTCAGGCGGATACGGAGGGCCAGCGTGCGTCGCTGTGCGCCATGCGGCAGTTCTTCCAGGCGGGCGAGCGCGCCCGGCGCATCGCGGTCGTCCAGCGCCCAACGGGCCGCTCGCAACTGCACGCCCTCCCGGGTCTCCGGCGTCGACATGGCGCCGCGCTCCGCGCTCTCGTTGAGCGCCTGCTGAAGATGCGCATCGCGCGCGGGCTTGTCCTGCAGGGATTGCGCGCTCTCGGCGGCCAGCAAGTGCGCCATCACGCGGACCTGGGGCGCTGCCGGAAGACGCGCATCGAGTGCAGCCAGCGCCCGCTCCTGCACCAGCGCGGCCAGCGCTGCCTTGCGGGCACGTGAGAAGCGCCCCGCGAGCAATTGCACCGCGGCATCGAGAAGCGACGCATGCAACGCGCGTTCTTTCTGCTGGAGCCGCCATTGCCGGGCCTGCTTCGGCAGCGAGAACAGGGCCGACAGGCCGCGCAGAGCCAGGTGCAGGAACACGAAAGCCGCAAGCAGCAGGAGCAACGCGAGGTTCAGCGACAGATCGACACGCCATGGCGGCCAGAAGACGGTGATCGTGCCCTGGTTGTTGCCTGCGAACAGCGCAACCGCAGCTGCGATGCCGAACAGTGCGAGTAACCAGAGAGCCGCGCGCATGGTCGCTAGCGCCCGGCAGCGGCCGTCGCCAGGGCCGCGAGGGTTTCATCGACGCGCGGCGGCTCGGTGGTCTTCACCTGCGCCTGGATCTGCTGGAGCAGCGTGGCCGCGGCCTGCACACGGCGCGATGCCGGGTCGAAGTAGCGATTGAGCGATACCGACACCGCAGCGAGTTCGCCACGCGCCGTCTCGACCTGGCGCGAGAGGATCGACAGGCGTGCGTTGAGCAACTTGAGCTTCAGGTTCTCGCGCAGGAAGAAAGTCTGGTCCGGCGTGAGCAGCACCGCCTCGGGCCGCTCGATGCGCCCCACGCGCAGGAGCGAGCGCGCTTCGCCGCGCACCGTCAGCAGGACGCGCTCCCACCACGGCGCACCGGGCGGCACGGGCTCGGCCTGGAGCGCGCTGCCGCCTCCGCGCATCGCCACCGCGTTGACCACGGGAAGGTCGTCGAGGTTGCGGATGAGTTCATCGATCTTCTGGAGCGCCTCGCCCACGTCCGCGCTGGCAGAAGCGCGCAGCCGGTCGGCATCGTGCTGCATTGCGCGCTGCAGGGGCGCAAGTCTCGGCTGCGAGGCGCGCGCGATGCGTTGGTCGCCAGCCTTCAGCGTCGCCAGAAGCGGCTGGACGTTGCCCGTGACCTGCGCCTGCTGCAGGGCGGAGCGCACCGCAGCCTCGATATCGACCACGAGGTTCTCGTCGCGCGAACGCGAGAGGCTCTGCATGAGTTCTTCGAGTTGCGCCCGCTGGAGCGTGACTTCGTTGACACGCGTTTCGGTGAGTGCAAGCCGGGCCGCCGTGTCACGCACGACCTCTTGCGCCTGCCTTGCGAGCGTGCGGGCTTCGAGCGACTGCGCGAGCGCGTCCGCGCTCTGACGCGCGAGCTGCTCCTGCATGCCGCTGACCTTCTGCCACAGCGCGATCGAGATCACGAGGGCCACGAGCGCGACGATCGCCAGGACGCCGATCAGCAACCTGGACAACAAGGCGGCTGCAGCGCCAGGGCCGGCTATCGCGGCAGTGGGCGCTGCAGCGCGCACCGCGGAATCCGGCACAGGCTCGATCAAGACGGAAGCGTCGCTCATGCGAAGGATTCTATAGACGCGACCACCGTCGACAGGGACGGCGGGGACACGTGCACGCGCCCGAAACCCGCAGTGCGAGCGGCTTGCGCGATGCGCTCGTGCGTTGTAAGTGCGCACGCGGCACGCCACTCGATCGCGGGCACGAGCGCGCGGAGATTCAAGATGGCTTCGGAGCTGCTGAAGAGCCAGATGGCAGAGCCGTCGGCCGCTTCGGCAATCAGTCGCCGCTCTTCGTCACCGATGACGGGAGCAAGACGGCGATAGGCCGCCACCGCGTCGCAAGCTCCGCCCGCGCCGGCGATCTCGCGTGCGAGCCACTCGCGCCCGGCGGCCTGGCCGGACGCATCGCCGCCTCGCACGATCAGCACACGCGTGCCGGGGCGCACCTGCGGTCGCACCAGCGACCAAAGCGCCTCGGAGTCGAACTGCGCCGCATCGGCCGCGGGCGCATCGATCGACGATTCCGGGACGCCGGCATCGCGCAGTCCGCGCACGGTGCCGGGGCCGGTCGCCCAAAAGCGGCAGTGCGAGGCTGCGTCAATGCGGGCACCGTCGAGGAAGTACCTGGCCGCCGCGGCACTGACGAACATCAGCGCGTCGTAGCTGGCGATTCGCTGCCATGCTTCGTCGATCGGCTTCCGATCCTTGATTGACGCGATCTCGATCAATGGCAGTGCGACTGCGTCGACGCCCGCGGCACGCAGATCGTCCACCCACCTGGAGGTCTCGCGCGCAGGTCGGGTGACGATCACACGCCGACGCGGCATCTCAGTGAGCACCACCCGCGCGCAAGAGACCAGCGGCGTTCTCGCCCAAGACGCCGGCCTGCGCAAAATCAGCCACGCTCGCCTGCACCTCCACCCGCACCAGCGGCGCGGCGCCTTCAGGGTCGCCCCAGGCGGCATCGATGCGCAGACCTCCCTCCGGCTGCCAGCGGGCGTGAGCTGCCAGCGGCATCGAGCAACTGCCGCCCATGGCGCGACTCACCGCGCGCTCGGCGGCGGTGGCCAGCCAGTCGGATCGGCTCGACAGCGGTGCGAGGAGTTCGATCAGGTCCGCGCGATCCGCGCGTACCTCGATACCCAGTGCGCCCTGTCCGGCCGCGGGCAGCATGGCATCGGGTTCGAATGTCTGGCGGATTCGGCCTTCGAGCCCGAGTCGTTTGAGCCCGGCCGCGGCGAGCACGATCGCGTCGTATTGCCCTTCGTCCAGCTTTCGCAGGCGGGTGTCGAGATTGCCGCGCAGCGGTTCGATGCGCAGGTCGGGCCGCAGCGAGCGCAGCAGGACCACGCGCCGCAGGCTGGAAGTGCCGAGCACCGCGCCGTGCGGCAGGGCATCGAGCGACTCGAAGCGCGAGGAGACAAGCGCATCGCGCGGGTCTTCGCGCTCCAGCACGCAGGCCAGCGCGAATCCTTCCGGCAGATCCATCGGCACATCCTTGAGCGAATGCACCGCGATGTCGGCACGGCCTTCTTCGAGCGCGAGTTCGAGTTCCTTGACAAACAGACCCTTGCCGCCGACCTTGCTCAGGGAGCGATCCAGGATCTGGTCGCCACGCGTCGTCATGCCCAGGAGGGTGACCGCGTGGCCCCTTTCTTGCAGGAGCGCCTTCACGTGCTCCGCTTGCCACATCGCCAGTCGACTTTCGCGTGTGGCGATCACGATGTTGCTCAAGACCGTTCCAATGAGAGAGAAGTACCGCGGGGATGCTAGCATGTTGCGCCGCAGCAACGTTCGCCGCAGGCCTATTCGACGAGGAGAAGTTTCGAGATGAAGACGAGCCCCGCCCCGGCCGCCCCCAAGCGGAAAGCCAACGACGAAGACCTGCCACTGATCGCCGACATCCGCTTGCTCGGGCGCATCCTTGGCGACGTGATCCGCGAGCAGGAGGGCGAGGCGGCGTACGAGCTGGTCGAGAAGATCCGCACGCTCTCGGTTGCCTTCCGGCGCGACGCCGACCATGCGGCCGATCGCGCGCTCAAGAACCTGCTCAAGGGCTTGAGCGCGGCCGAGACGGTCAGCGTGATTCGCGCCTTCACTTACTTCAGCCACCTTGCCAACCTTGCCGAGGACCGGCATCAGATCCGCCGCCGCACCGAGGCCGATCGTGCCGGCGAAAGCGCCGAAGGCAGCCTGGAGATCGCGCTAGCCCGCATCCGCAAGGCGGGCATCAAGCCGGAAGCGGTCGTGGAATCGCTCGCGCACAGCTATGTCTCACCGGTGCTCACTGCGCATCCGACGGAAGTGCAGCGCAAGAGCATCCTGGATGCGGAGCGCGCCATTGCCCAACTGCTCGCGGCGCGCGACGAGATCGCATTGCGCCAGCTTGCCTTCGCCGGCAAGAAAGACGCGCTCACTCCGATCGAGTACGCCGAGAACGAAAAGCAGATGCGCACCCGCGTCACGCAGCTCTGGCAGACGCGGCTGCTGCGCTTCTCCAAGCTCACCGTCGCGGACGAGATCGAGAACGCGCTGAGCTATTACGAAGCCACCTTCCTGCGTGAGATCCCGCGCGTTTACGCCGCGCTGGAGAAGTCGCTCGGCGATGGCGGCACCGCTCTGGCGGTGGCGCCGTTCCTGCGCATGGGCCAGTGGATCGGCGGCGATCGCGATGGCAATCCCAACGTCACCGCCGAGACGCTCGAATACGCGCTGCGCCGCCAGGCCGAGTTGGCGTTGCGGCACTACCTGACCGAAGTGCATTACCTCGGCGGCGAGCTGTCGTTGTCGGCCACGCTGGTGGATGTGTCGGTTGAGATGCAGGCGCTCGCAGAGCGTTCGCCCGACAAGAACGAGCACCGCGTCGATGAACCCTATCGCCTCGCGCTCACCGGCATCTATTCGCGGCTCGCGGCCACCTTGCGCGACCTCACCGGCGGGCAAGCGGCGCGCCATGCGGTGCCGCCGCAGAACCCCTATCTGCGAGCCGAGGAGTTCCTTGCGGACCTGCACACGATCGAGGAATCGCTTGTCGATCAGCACGGCGCGGTGCTGGCGGCGCAACGGCTGCATCCGCTGATTCGCGCAGTCGAAGTATTCGGCTTCCATCTCGCGACGGTGGACCTGCGCCAGAGTTCCGACAAGCACGAAGCCGTCGTGGCGGAGTTGCTCGCGACCGCGCGCATCGAGCCCAACTACTCCGCGCTTGCGGAAGAGGCCAAGCAGACACTGCTGCTGCGCCTGCTCGACGATGCGCGCCCGCTGCGCGTGCCCGACGCGGACTACTCTCCGTTGGCAAAGAGCGAGCTCGCCATCTTCGCCGCCGCACGCACCGCGCGTGCGCGCTTCGGCGCAGCCGCCATCCGCCACTACATCATCAGCCACACCGAAACGGTGAGCGACCTGCTGGAGGCATTGCTGCTGCAGAAGGAAGTCGGCCTGCTGCGTGGCACCCTCGCCGAGAACGCGAGCTGCGACCTGATCGTGGTGCCGCTGTTCGAGACCATCGAGGACCTGCGCAACGCCGCGCCGATCGTGCGAGCCTTCTATGCGCTGCCGGGCATCCACGCGCTGATCCAGCGCTCGGGCGCCGAGCAGGACGTGATGCTCGGCTACAGCGACAGCAACAAGGACGGCGGCATCTTCACCAGCAACTGGGAGCTCTATCGCGCGGGCCTCGCGCTGGTGGCACTGTTCGACGAATTGAACGCCGAAAGCCGCGTGCCGATCCGCCTGCGCATGTTCCATGGCCGCGGCGGCACGGTGGGCCGCGGCGGCGGGCCGAGCTATCAGGCGATCCTGGCGCAACCACCGGGCACGGTCCGAGGACAGATTCGACTGACGGAACAAGGCGAGGTGATCGGCTCGAAGTACGCCAATCACGAGATCGGGCGGCGCAATCTCGAAACGCTGGTCGCGGCGACGCTGGAAGCCACCCTGCTGCCGAGCGCGAAGG
The DNA here is from genome assembly GCA_017744935.1 of Variovorax sp. Lineage (GTDB taxonomy): Bacteria > Pseudomonadota > Gammaproteobacteria > Burkholderiales > Burkholderiaceae_C > Variovorax. The sequence continues at coordinate 32,994 of JAGIAI010000029.1, read as the reverse complement.
CCGCGCCGAGCACCTTCATGGCCGCCGCAGCGGAGCTTTCATCGGCGAGCATGGCGGCGTACCGGGCGCTGGTGTACGACACACCCAACTTCGGCGACTACTTCTTCAGCGCCACGCCGATCCGTGAGATCGCGGAACTCAACATCGGCTCCCGGCCCGCGTCACGCAACCCGAGCCGAAGCATCGAGGACCTGCGCGCCGTGCCCTGGAGCTTCAGTTGGGGTCAGTGCAGACTCACGTTGCCGGGCTGGTACGGATTCGGGTCGGCCATCGAGAAGTTCCTCGCCAACGCCGGCAGCCCCGCCGCGCGCAAGGAACGGCAGGCGCTCCTGCAGCGCATGTACGCGCAATGGCCCTTCTTCCGCACTCTGCTCTCGAACATGGACATGGTGCTCGCCAAGAGCGATCTCGCGCTGGCTTCGCGCTATTCAGAGCTCGTCGCCGATCGCAAGCTCCGTCAGAAGGTCTTCTCGATGATCGACGCCGAGTGGCACCGCACCTCGGATGCGCTGGTGCTCATCACCGGCGCCAAGCAGCGGCTGGAAGGCAATGCCGAGATGCAACGCTCGATCCGCCATCGCTTTCCGTACATCGATCCGCTGCATCACCTGCAGGTGGAGCTGATGCGACGTTACCGCGCCGGCCAGATCGACGAGCGCCTCCAGAGTGGCATCCACATGTCTATCAATGGCGTAGCCGCGGGCCTCCGGAACACGGGCTGACGACATCAGCCAGGGCACCCGCGGAATCGGCTCCGCCGGGCCGCAGGGGTGCGCCCCCTTGAGGGGGTGCAGAGCCACACGAAGTGGGCGAGGCTGGGGGGGACCTTCTACTCGCCCAGCAGCTCGCCGATGGGCTGCAGGTCTTCCACGTGATCGCAGATGGCTTTGGCGACCATCATGATCGGGATGCCCAGGAGCAGGCCCCAGATGCCCCAGAGCCAGCCCCAGAAGATGACGCCGACGAACACCGCCACCGGATTCATGCGGCTCGTCCGGCTGGTGAGGAAAGGCAGCAGCAGGTTGCCTACCAGCGTGTGGATCAACAGCGAACTGCCGCCCACCAGCAGCGCCATCTGCACGCTGTTGAACTGGAGGAAGGCCACGAGCCCCGCCGCCGACATCACGATGACGGAGCCGATGTAGGGGATGAGATTCGTCACGCCGGCCACGATGCCCCAGACGGCCGCGCTCTCCAACCCGATCGTCCAGAACGCGACGCCCGTCGCGACGCCGACGAGCGCACTCGTCAGGATCTGAACCAGCAGGTAGCGCTCGATGTTCTTCGTGATGTCGTCGAGCACGTGCACGGTGATCTTTTTCTTCTGCAGGCTCGAACCGGTGATCTTCACCAGCTTTCGGCGGAAGGTGTCTCCCGAACCCAGCGCGAAGTAGGTCAGGAAAGCGATCAGCGTGAGCTGCCCTACCGCGGCAATCAGGCCGACCGTGCCGCTCCACAGGTAGTCCCGCACATTGAACGCGGGCCGCTCGATGACCACGCGGGCGACACCCTTGCGGGCCGCGACCTTGGCCGAGTTTTCTTCGGCGGCCTGCTCGATCTGCGCGGCCGCCTTCTGCACCGTATCGAGCGTGCTCGGATCCTTGGCCCTGCCGTCACCGCGTATCGCGAGTCGCAGCTTCTGCGCCGCAACGGGCAGTGCATCGACGAGGTCCTGCGCGCTGCCGTACAGCGAATAGCCGGTCCAGCCCATCGCGCCGCCGAGGGCGAGGAGGATGACGGCAGAACCGACCCACCGCGACAACTTCCAGCGTTCGAGCAGATCGACCAGCGGCGACAACGCGTAGGTGAGCATCAGGCTCACCATCAGCGGGATGAACACCGCCGCACCCCAATGCAAAGCGAAGACGCTCCCGAGTGCTGCAAGCACCACCAGCGAGGCGCTGCGCACATCCACCGGCATGTGCAGAAGCACACGCTCGGGTTCGGAGGGCACCTCGGGCGAGTCTTTCTTCGCGTCGGAGTCGTCGCTCATCGCGGCTCCTTCAACACCTCGCGAACGGTTGGAAGCTGACGGCGCGACACCACGACCGGCTCAGGAATCCCGTCGAGCCGCAGGGCCCAGCCTTCCGCTTCCTCGCCGTCGTCGTATTTCTCCAGCGCGCGGATCGCGGAGCGCGCCACCAGCGCGTTCCGATGCACACGAACGAAACGCTTCGGATAGCGCTCCTCGAGATCGGAGAGCGACCCATCAAAGATGTGACTGCGCTGCGCCGTGCGGACGGTCAGGTACTTGAACTCGGACTTGAGATAGAGGACTTCCGACAGCGGCACACGCTCGGTCCGGCCGCGATCGAGGATCAGCAGCACCTCCTGCGGCTCCTGCACGGCAGCCGGCTGACGCTCGTGCAGAAAGCGCAAGACCTTCTGCAGGGCCTGCTGGAGTCGTTCGACGCGCACCGGCTTCGTCAGGTAGTCGACCGCCTCGAGCTCGAAAGCCGTCACCGCGTGCGCCGCATAGGCCGTGACGAAGATCACCGCCGGCGCGTTTGGCCGGCTGCGCAGGTTGCGCGCGAGTTCAAGCCCATCGATGCCGGGCATGTGGATGTCCAACAGCACGAGATCGAGACGTTGCGTGCCGAGATGCTCCAGCGCGGCTTCGCCGTTCGCCGCCTCGCCGACGACATCGGCGGCCGGCGCATGGCAATCCGCCAGAAGCGCGCGCATCCGGGAGCGCGCCAGAGCTTCGTCATCGACGATCAAGGTGCGAAGAGGAGTCATGGTTCAGCAGGGATGGCAATCCGTACGCGATAGTGCTTCTGATCCAGGCCGGCGCTGAACTGCGCCCGCATGTCGTGCAGGAGATGCAGGCGGTCGCGCACATTGCCGAGGGCGATGCCGTGGCCGCGCGGCAGAGGCTGGTCGGCCCATCGCAAAGGAGGCAGGCTGTTGATCACCTCGATCAGCACCATGCTGCCGCGGCGCTCGGTGCGAATGCGCAGCTTGGCGCCTTCGGGGCTGGGCTCGACGCCATGCTTGACCGCGTTTTCCACCAGGGGCTGCAGCAGCAGCGGAGGCAGGCGCGCGGCGTTCGCATCCGGGTCGATGTCCCAGCGCACGCGCATGCGGTCGCCGAAGCGCACCTGCTCGATGGCGAGGTAGCGCTCCGCGAGCGCGATTTCGTCGGCCAGCGTGACCGACTCGCCGGGATCCGCCAGTGCCTGCCGGAACAACTCGCTGAGGTCCTCCAGCATGGCTTCGGCCTTGGCCGGCTCGTCGCGCACCAGGGCGATGGCGCTGTTGAGGGTGTTGAACAGGAAGTGCGGGCGGATGCGCGACTGGAGTTCCTCCAGGCGCGCCGTGGTCGCGGCGGGTGTCCGCCCTCGAGCGCGCAACACCAGGGCGGCGACGATCAGGCTCGCAAACAGCGCGCCCGCCAGCGCGCTGGCCAGCCATGCCGAGGAGGCGATTACACCAGTCAGGCGCAGCAGGCCGCAGCCGTAGAGCCCCGCCACGGCGCCAAGCAAAGCCCCAGCCACGTACTGCGCCTGCAGGGGTAGGCGGCCAAGCGGCTTCTTGAGCGCGCATCCGACGAGCAGCCAGAGCAGGGTCGCCGGCAGCGCGCCGCCGGTCACGGTCGCGGCCAGCAGCAGCCATTCGGACGGCGACGTCGCGAGAAAGAGCGTGGCGACAGCCACCACCAGCTCGACGAAGAGCACCGCGCGCAGAACAACGCCGATCTGGCAGGCGTCGAAGACCACCGACCCCCGAGGCACGGGCACGGATGCCGCCGCGGCCGGGGCCGAAGCCGGTTTCGTCCTGGACGATGGCGAAGGGGTGGCCGATAAAATCGACGGGTTGCGCATCAATGAAACACTGGGTGATCAACCCATTATTGCCTCCCGGCCGTCTCCCATGACCCAAAACCAACTCGACAAGAAATCCGAAGCCTGGTCCGCCCTGTTCTCGGAACCCATGAGCGACCTCGTCAAGCGCTACACCGCCAGCGTGTTCTTCGACAAGCGGCTGTGGCAGGCAGATATCGAGGGCTCGCTGGCGCATGCCGGCATGTTGGCCGCCCAGGGCGTCATCAGCGCGCAGGACCACGCCGCAATCGAACGCGGGATGAAGCAGATTCGCGAGGAAATCGAATCCGGACAATTCGAGTGGAAGCTCGACCTGGAGGACGTGCACCTCAATATCGAAGCCCGCCTCACCCAACTCGTAGGCGATGCCGGCAAGCGCCTGCACACCGGCCGCAGCCGCAACGACCAGGTCGCCACCGACGTCCGGCTCTGGCTGCGCGGCGAAATCGACCTGATCGGCGGACTCCTGACCGACCTGCAGAAGTCGCTGCTCGACCTCGCTGAAAAGAACGTCGAGGTGATCCTCCCCGGTTTCACGCACCTGCAGGTGGCGCAGCCGGTGAGCTTCGGCCACCACATGCTGGCCTACGTCGAGATGTTCTCGCGCGATGCCGAACGCATGGCCGATGTGCGCAAGCGCCTCAACCGCCTGCCGCTGGGTGCGGCCGCGCTGGCCGGCACGAGTTACCCGCTGGACCGGGAGGCCGTGGCCAAGGCGCTGGGCATGGACGGCGTCTGCCAGAACAGCCTCGATGCCGTCAGCGACCGGGACTTCGCGATCGAATTCACCTCGGCGGCTTCGCTGGCGATGGTGCATATCAGCCGCCTGAGCGAAGAGCTGGTGCTCTGGATGAGCCAGTCCTTCGGCTTCATCGACATCGCGGACCGCTTCTGCACCGGCAGCTCGATCATGCCGCAGAAGAAGAACCCCGACGTCCCCGAACTGGCGCGCGGCAAGACTGGCCGCGTCGTGGGCCACCTGATGGGACTGATCACCCTCATGAAGGGCCAGCCGCTCGCCTACAACAAGGACAACCAGGAAGACAAGGAGCCGCTGTTCGACACGGTCGATACGCTCAAGGACACGCTGCGCATCTTCTCGGAAATGGTCGGCGGCATCACCGTCAAGCCCGAAGCCATGGAGATGGCGGCGCTGCGCGGCTATGCGACCGCGACCGATCTGGCCGACTACCTGGTCAAGAAGGGCCTGCCCTTCCGCGACGCGCACGAAACCGTGGCGCACGCGGTCAAGGCCGCGATTTCACACAAGGTCGACCTGTCGGACCTGCCGCTCGCCGTGCTCAAAAGCTTCGACCCGTCGATCGAAAAGGATGTCTACGACGTGCTGTCGCTGCGCGGATCGCTCACGGCGCGCAACATCCTGGGCGGCACCGCCCCTGCCCAGGTCCGCCAGCAGATTGCCCGGCATCGCACTCGGCTCGCCTGAGAAATACGCCATACGGCGGGGCAACACCATCCGTCGGATGTGTTCCCAAATGTAAAAATGTAGTGCTAAAGTTTGGCATGTTTTGCGCTTCCTTCGAAGCGGCAAAGTAGCCAAGCCTATGGAAAAGCCCCGCTGCGTCGTTGTCATCCTGACCTTCAACTCCGCTTCGATCATTCGCGAAACGGTTGCACAGGCAAAAAAGGTGAGTCCTCACGTGTACGTGGTGGACTCCCACTCCTCGGACGGTACTCCCGCCATCCTCGAAGAACTGGGGTGCACCGTCGTGCAGCGCCCGTTCTCCAACTACAGCGACCAGCGCAATTGGGCGATCTCGCAGATCGAACAGGCCTACGACTGGCAATTGCACCTCGATGCCGACGAAGTGCTCGACGAGCGCGCAGTCGCCGAGATGGGCGCGCTGCTCTCGGGCCAGCCTGAGTTCGAGGCCTATCTCATCCGCCGCTGCGACTACTTCATGGGTAAGCGACTGCGCTTCAGCGGCGTGAACCCGTGGCATTTGCGGCTGTTTCGATCGGGCGTGGGGCGCTGCGAGGCGCGGCTCTATGACCAGCACTTCATCAGCACCGCCAAGGCCGGCCGTCTGCGCGGCTTCATGCACGACAAGAACTCCGCCAAGCTCACCGACTGGATCGCGAGCCACAACCGCTGGAGCGATGCCGAGGCCAAGGAGAAGCTCGGTCCGCGCTCGCCGTCCGCAGGGGTGCTCCAGCCCAGACTGATGGGCGACGCGCGGGAGCGCACGCGCTTCGTCAAGGAGATCTACTACAAGCTGCCGACGGGCCTGCGCTCGCTCGGCTACTTCGTCTACCGGTATGTGTTCCGGCTCGGCTTCCTCGATGGGAAGACCGGCTTCTACTTCGCTTTTTTCCAGGCCCTTTGGTTCCGGATGCTGGTCGACGCGAAGATGTACGAGAAGCGCCAACAGCAACCCCAGAACTGATTCAAGGAGTGACCCAGGCCATGCGGCAATACAACGCCTCGAAGCGAATCCTCGTCACCGGCGGCGCCGGTTTCCTTGGCAGCCACCTGTGCGATCGCCTGCTGGAGCAGGGGCACGACGTGCTGTGCGTGGACAACTTCTTCACCGGCACCAAGCGCAATGTGGAGCATCTTCACGGGCATCCGCGCTTCGAGCTGATGCGGCACGACGTGACCTTCCCGCTCTATGTCGAGGTCGACGAGATCTTCAACCTCGCCTGCCCCGCCTCGCCGATTCACTACCAGCACGACCCGGTGCAGACCACCAAGACCAGCGTGCACGGCGCGATCAACATGTTGGGTCTCGCCAAGCGGGTGCGTGCCAAGATCCTGCAGGCGTCGACCAGCGAGGTCTACGGCGACCCGGAGATCCACCCGCAGGTCGAGGAATACTGGGGCCGCGTGAACCCGATCGGCATCCGAAGCTGCTACGACGAAGGCAAGCGCTGCGCCGAGACGCTGTTCTTCGACTATCACCGCCAGCACAAGCTGCGGATCAAGGTGGTGCGCATCTTCAATACCTACGGGCCGCGGATGCACCTGAACGACGGTCGCGTGGTGTCGAACTTCATCGTCCAGGCGCTCAAGGGGCAGGACATCACGATCTACGGCGACGGCCAGCAGACCCGCAGCTTCTGCTACGTGGACGACCTCGTCGACGCCATGCTGCGCATGATGAACACCGGCGACGAGGTGCCGGGCCCGATCAACATCGGCAATCCTGGCGAGTTCTCGATGTTGGACCTGGCAAACAAGGTCATCGAACTGACCGGCTCGAAGAGCAAACTCGTGCGCATGCCCCTTCCCGCCGACGATCCCAAGCAGCGCCGCCCCGATATCACGGTGGCGCAGAAGGAACTCGGTGGCTGGACGCCCCACACGCAGCTCGACGAGGGGTTGAAGAAGACAATTGCATACTTCGACAAACTCCTGTCGGCACCCAGCGCAACCTGAATTCATGAACATCACGATCATCGGCACCGGCTACGTCGGACTCGTCACCGGTACCTGCCTTGCCGACCTCGGCAACCACGTCTTCTGCCTCGACGTGGACGAAAAGAAAATCGCCACGCTCAACGCGGGCGGCATCCCCATCTATGAGCCGGGTCTCGAAGACCTCGTCGTCTCGAACGTCGACGCCGGGCGGCTCGATTTCTCGACGGACGTCGAGGCCTCGGTCGCGCATGGCGACGTCCAGTTCATCGCCGTGGGCACGCCGCCCGACGAAGACGGCAGCGCCGACATGCAATACGTGCTGGCCGCCGCCCGCAACATCGGCCGATACATGACCAGCTTCAAGGTCGTGGTCGACAAGTCCACCGTGCCGGTGGGCACGGCCGACCGCGTCAAGGCCGTGATCCAAGAAGAACTCGACAAGCGCGGCCGCTCCGACCTGCGCTTTTCGGTCGTGAGCAACCCCGAATTCCTGAAGGAAGGCGCCGCGGTCGAGGACTTCATGCGCCCTGATCGCATCGTCATCGGCTGCGCCGACGACGAGGAAGGCCGTGAGGCGCTGGCGCAGATGCGCAAGCTCTACGCCCCCTTCAACCGCAACCACGAGCGCACGCGCGTGATGGACGTGCGCTCCGCCGAGTTCACCAAGTACGCGGCCAACGCCATGCTCGCCACGCGAATCAGCTTCATGAACGAGCTGGCGAACCTCGCCGACCGCGTGGGCGCGGACATCGAGGCCGTGCGCCAGGGCATCGGCTCCGACCCGCGCATCGGCTACAGCTTCCTCTATGCGGGCACCGGCTATGGCGGAAGCTGCTTCCCCAAGGACATCAAGGCGCTGACCCGCATCGCGCAGGAGTACGGCCATTCGCTGCGCGTGCTCGAGTCGGTCGAGGCGGTCAACAACGACCAGAAACACGCGCTGACCAACAAGGTGCTGACCCACTTCGGCAGCGACCTGAGCGGCCGCACCTTCGCGCTTTGGGGCCTGGCGTTCAAGCCGAACACCGACGACATGCGCGAGGCACCGAGCCGAGTGGTGATCGAATCCCTGCTGCGCGCCGGCGCCCGCGTGGTGGCGCACGATCCGATCGCGGTCGAGGAAACGCGCCGCGTGCTGGCGCTCGATTTCGCCGATGCGCCCGAGCTGCTCAACCGGATCAGCTACAGCGCGCCCAAGGACCCGATGAGCGCCCTCGACGGCGCCGACGCGCTGATCATCGTCACCGAGTGGAAGGCCTACCGCAGCCCGAACCTGACGAAGCTCAAGGCGCTGATGAAGTCGCCTGTGATCTTCGACGGCCGCAACCTCTACGAGCCCGGCACCATGCGCGAAGCCGGCATCGTCTACCAGGGCATCGGGCGCAACAGCCGATGACGGGTTCGGCCACCTCAGGCTCCAGGGCGTCCGTGCACGTGCTCGAGCCGGCCTCGGTGCTGGTGGCCAATCCCATGCAACAACATTCGCACCAGCTGGCGCTCGCGATGCACGAGCACGGCTGGCTGAAGGCCTACTGGGCCGGCGTGCCCGTGGTAGCGCCCGGCGAGTCGCCGCCCTTCTGGATGCCGGAGAGCTTCCGCCGCCGGATCAAGACGGTCGACATTCCAGCCGACTTGAGGCTGCACCCGCTGCGCTTCCAGATGGGCTTCCGCTTCGGTCCGAAGATATTGCCGCAGCCGCTGCTAGGGGCTCCAGGCGATCTGGTCCATCGCGTCTTCCACTGGTTCGACGCCTGGACCGCCCAGCGCGTTGCGGCGCTTCGTCCGGCCGTGGTCATCGCCTATGAGAACTCGGCCTATCACACCTTCGCGGCCGCCAAGGCCGTGGGCGCCTACTGCGTGCTGGACGCGGCGTCGGTGCACCAGCGCCTGAGTGGCAGACTGCTAAATCGGGTCGAGACCCCGTTCTACAAGGAAATCAACCGCCGCAAGGATGCGGAGGTCGAACTGGCAGACTTGGTGCTGACCTGCTCTCCGATGGCCGCCGACAGCTACGTCGCTGAAGGTGTGCCGGCGGACAAGATCAGGCCGCTGCTGCTGGGTGCCCAGCTGCCCTTGGGGCAGAACTTTTCGCCGCGCACGACGACGCGAGCGGTGCCACGTTTCCTCTTTGCCGGGTCCTTGAGCCGGATCAAGTCGATTGACCTGATTCTGCAAGCCTTTACCAGCCTGGCGCAGGAAGGACTCGCCTACGAGCTGCATTTCGTCGGCGGCGCGGGCAGCGCCGACCTGATGGCGTCGCTGAGGGCGACGCCCCACGCCACCTATATCCCAGGCGTCCCGCAGAAAGAGCTCTACCCGCTGATGGCCGAGGCGGACTGCCTGCTCTTGCCGTCACGCTTCGACTCCTTCGGCATGGTCGTGGCCGAGGCCATGGCCTGCGGCACGCCGGCACTGGTGTCGACCTTCACGGGCGCCAAGGCCATCATCGAGCAGACACCCGGCAGCGGCTGGATCGTCGAACCGACGATGGAGGCGATTCGCGACCAGGTGCGCGCCCTGCTACTCGACCCCAGCCAACTCGAGCAGGCCAGGGCGCACGCGCGACGCGCCGCCGAACCTTTCAGCTGGCAGGCCTACCGGGCGCGTGCGGCGTCGCTGCTGGGCGGTATGCTGCGCTGAGCAGTCGACCATTCCATGACGCCCTCCCAACGCATCGCCTACCTCCCTGCCCCTTCGCCCGCCCCATCGCTCACGCTTCGACGCCTGAAACGACACCGAGCGACACTCGCCTCGCTGACCTTCGCCTTGTTGATGGCAGCATGTGCGCCCCTGCAGCGGCACGACATCACCGCGCCGCCACCCGCGGAAGCGGCTGCCGCCCAGTCTCGATGGCAGCCGGAACTCCAGGCTTTTGCCGCGGCCGATCGCACCATCGCGCCGGGCGGCGTCGTGGCGGTCGGCAGCTCGACTGTCCGTTTCTGGACCACGCTGCCGAAGGATTTCCCGTGGGTGCCGGGTGGTGTGGTCAATCGCGGCTTCGGCGGATCGACGCTGCATGACTGCAGCCTGCTGGTGGAACCGCTGGTGCTGCGCCTGGCGCCGCGCCACGTGCTGCTGTATGCGGGCGACAACGACCTTGCCGAAGGTCGCACCCCGCAACAGGTGCTCGAAGACCTCCAGCGCTTCGTGCGCGCGGTGCGGGCCGAGCTGCCGGCAACGCGCATCTCCTACATCTCGATCAAGCCCAGCCCGTCCCGGGAGACGCTCATGCCGGCGATGCGCGAAGCGAATGCCGCCATCGCGGCCTGGCTCAAGACGGTGCCGAACACCGACTTCATCGACGTGTTCAACCCGATGCTCGATGCCAACGGCCGCCCCAGGGCGGCGCTGTTCCTGCCCGACCAGCTGCATATGACCGCCGAGGGCTACCGGCTGTGGCAGCAGGTGGTCGCACCCTATCTCGGCGCGCCCTGAGGATTGCGCACGCTCCGGCCCCGGCGCTCGATCCACAGCGTCAGCCGTGCGACCCCGTAGAGCCATCCGAACACCGCGACCAGCAACAGGGCATCACCCCACCACGGGCGGGCGAGCTGGTCGTCTCCGAACAGGGCCAGCGTCAGCAGCACCGCAATGAGGTGCGCGCAGAACACGGGTAGCGACGCAGCACCCATCGCTTCCAAGGGCGCAGGCCGCGGCAGCCAGCGCGCCAGCGCCGGGCCGAAGCGCACCGCCAGGACGCACAACGCCAGCAGATTCAGCAGGCGAAGCGGGCCCAATTGCCACTTGTCGAACCACAGGTTGCGCTGGATATCGGCACCGAACGGCGCTTGCCCGTGCTCGCCGAAGTGCCGCCAGAGCAGCCCCCACAGCGCCACGCCGGCGGCGAGGGTCACAACGGCTGCCGGCAGGCGCAGCGGTTTCGCGTCTGGCGCGCTGCGGCTCGCCCCCAGCCAGAGGCCGCCACACCACAGCAGCTGCCACGCCAGTGTGTTGAATGCGCCCATCTCGTGGAACGGAAGCTCCATGTGGGTCAGCGCCACCGTCCAGCCGTAGATCCATTCGCTCAGGCCGAACTGGGCACCCAGCCAGATCGCGGCGCTCACCGCCATCACGCCGGCCCAGCCATGGCGCATGCCGAACGCCAGCACGGGCGGGCTGACGAGCATGAAGAGGACATACATCGGCAGAATGTCGAGCAGCGCCGGTTCGTACAGCAGCAGCAGGCCGCTCCAGAAGGCGCGCTGCGGATGGGCGAGGTAGTAAGAGACCAGGTCCTTCACCGCCGGCTGGTCGATCCGGACCCCGACCCGGGTGATCACGGTGAACAGGAAAAGCAGCGTCGCCGCCTGCGCCAGGTAGACCTTGAAGGCGCGCTTCCAGAACGCGCGCTCCATCGCGCCGACACCCCGCTCGCGCGCGACCCGGCTGTAGACCAGCCCGGCGGTGAATCCCGACAGCAAGACAAAGCCTTCGGCCGCCGAAACCCAGCCGAACGGCTGGCCCAGCGGATCCGTCAGGCGGGTCGGCAGGTGCGTCAAAGTCATGAGCACCAGCATCAGCCCCCGCAAGGCATCGATTTCCCAAAGGCGTCGCATCAAAGGGATGCGATGCTACGCTGCCCGCCCTGCATTCCATCAGCCACACACAAGATCAAGGGAAAAATGCCCGTCAACGCGAGATCGCCCCTGACCACCGCTGGTCGCAGCCTGTTCGCCCTGTGCCTTCTGGCGGCAGCCATGCCAACGCATGCGCTGCAAATCACCAGCCTCACACCGCAAGGCGAAGTCGCCCGCATCCGGCAGGTGGTGGCCCGTTTCGACCAGCCCGCCGTGAATTTCGGCGATCCGAAGGCGCCGGCGCCGCTCACGGTGAGCTGCACCGATGCACAGGCCGGCAAGGGCACCGGGCGCTGGACCGGCGAGAAGCAATGGGTCTTCGATTTCGAGAGTGACCTGCCGCCGGGCGTGCGCTGCACCGTCACACGCGTGGCCGCCTTCAAGTCGGCGAGCGGGTCGGCGCTGACCGGGCCGGAGCGCTACCAGTTCAACAGCGGCGGCCCCTTCATCCGCAGCTGGCAGCCGAGCTACGGGAAGATCGACGAGCAGCAGCTCTTCATGCTCGAGCTCAATGGCGCTGCGACGGCGCAGAGCCTGCAGGACAACGTCTGGTGCGCCGCCGACGGCATCGGCGAGCGCATTCCCGTCAGGCTCGTCGAAGGCGAGCAGCGCAATGCACTGCTGAAGGCCCTCGGCCGCGAGCGCGAGGCCGCGAAGGACGCCGGCCGCTTCGTCACGCTGCAATGCAATCGCACCCTGCCGCCGGGCGGCCGCGTGCAGATCGTCTACGGCAAGGGCGTCGCAACGCCTTCGGGCGTGGCCAACAACGTCGAGCGCCGCCTCGCCTTTGAGGTGCGCGAGCCCTTCGCCGTTTCCTTCACCTGCGAGCGCGAGAACGCGCAGTCGGCCTGCCTGCCGCTCCGACCAATGGAGCTGCGCTTCAACGCCTCGGTCTCGCGCGCGCTGGCCGAGCAGATCACGCTGAAAGGCGGCGGCAAGGAATACAAGCCGAAGTTCGACGACAACTCGGCAAGCGCAGATGCGCTGGTCGACGGCGTGACCTTTGCGCCACCGTTCCCCGAGCAGACGCAGTTCACGATCGAGTTGCCCGCGAAATTCGAGGATTCGTCCGGCCGCGCACTCGCATCGCCCGGCAGCTTTCCGCTCAAGGTCGCGACCGGCGCGATGCCGCCGCTCGCCAAGTTCGCAGCGTCGCCCTTCGGTGTGATCGAGCGGCTGGCGGAGCCCGGTGGCGTTCCATTAATGCCGGTGACGGTACGCCGCGTCGAGCCCGCGCTGCAGGTGCAGGCGCTGACGCCGGGCAAGGTGAGCGATCTCAATCCGCAGAGCGACGCCGAGATCATTGCGTGGTTCCGCAAGGTGCGCCGCTATGACAACAACTACACCGTCAGCCGCAAGTCGGCCACGCGCGACGTGAAGGGCCCGTTGCCGAAAGTGATCGACAAGGATGACCGCAACGACGTGCAGACCCGCATGCTGTCGCTGCTGGGCGGCCAGGGTGGCGTGCGCACGCTGGACATGCCCAAGTCCGAGAGCGGCGATCCCCGCCCCTTCGAGGTGATCGGCATCCCGCTCACGCCGGGCTTCCACGTGCTCGAGATCGCGTCGCAGAAGCTCGGCGACGCCCTGCTCGACGAGCGCTATGGCAGCGGGCGCACGATGTACGTGCGGACCACCGCGCTCGCAACCAATCTCGCGGTGCACTTCAAGCTGGGGCGCGAAAGCTCATTGGCCTGGGTCACCACGCTGGACAAGGGCAAGGTGGTCCCCAACGCCAGCGTGCGCGTATCGAGCTGCGACGGCAAGGAGATCGCGACCGGCACCACGGACGCGGAGGGCATCGCGCACTTCGCGAGCCTTTCGCCCAATCCTCCGAGCTGCTCCAACGACGAGGAATACAGCGCCGATGCGTACTTCGTCAGCGCGCGCGCCAAGGACGCCGACGGCGTCGATGACCTCGCCTTCACCTGGACCGACTGGCAGCGCGGCATCGAGCCGTGGCGCTTCAACGTGCCGACGAGCCAGGAGGCCGAGCCCGACCGTGTCGCCCACACCATCTTCGACCGCACGCTGCTGCGTGCCGGCGAAACGGTGTCGATGAAGCACCTGATCCGTACGGAGACGCGTGCAGGCTTCGGTCTGCCGGCCAACTGGCCCGACACGATGGTGGTCACGCACATCGGCAGCGGACAGCAATTCACGCAGCCGCTCAAGTGGCGCAAGACCGCGACCGGCGGTCAGAGCGGCGAGAACACGTTCGAGATTCCGCCGGCCGCCAGGCTCGGTCTCTACCAGGTCGAACTGCGCCGCGGTTCGGGCGACTCGGAACGCAGCTACAGCACCGGCCAGTTCCGCGTTGAGGAATTCCGCCTGCCGGTGTTTGAAGGCCGCATCGCGCCGAGCGACAAGAACCCGCTGGTCGCGGCGACTTCGGTGCCGATCGATGTCCAGATCAACTATGTGTCGGGCGGCGGCGCGGGCAGCCTGCCTGTGCGCGTGTCGGCCATGGTGCGCGGCAAGTCGCTGTCGTTCCCGGATTTCGAAGCCTTCAGCTTCTCGCCGCCGCGCAAGGATGGTGGGACGACGAGCAACGCCGAAGACACCGAATCGCCCGCCGACGACGCGCGCATCGTTGCCGACAAGCTGCCGCTCACGCTCGACCGCAACGGCGCGGGCAAGGTCACGATCGACAAGATCCCACCCGCGCGGTTCACGCCGCGCGAGCTGCTGCTCGAAGCGACCTACGCCGACCCGAACGGCGAAATCCAGACGCTACGCAGCACGCAGACGCTCTGGCCCGCCGGCGTGGTCGCCGGCATCAAGACCGAAGGCTGGGTCTCGACCAGCCAGAAGCTGCGCTTTCAGGCCCTGGCGCTCGATCTCGCCGGCAAGCCGCGCGAAGGCGTGACGCTCAATGTGCGCGCGATCGCTCGCATCACCACCACCAGCCGCAAGCGCATGGTCGGCGGCTTCTACACCTACGACAACAAGACCGAGACCAAGGAGATCGGCACCGTCTGCAGCGGCAAGAGCGATGTGCGCGGCCTCGTGTTGTGCGAGGCCGAGCTGAAGGAGCCCGGCGAGATCGAGCTCGTCGCGATGGCAAGCGACAAGGACGGCCGTGAGAGCCGCGCATCGAGCACCGTCTACGTGACGCGGCAAGGCGAACTCTGGTTCGGCGGCGAGGACCACGACCGCATCGACGTGCTGCCCGAGAAGAAGAGTTACCAGCCCGGTGAAGTCGCGAAGTTCCAGGTGCGCAGCCCCTTCCGTTTCGCGACCGCGCTGGTGTCGGTGGAGCGCGAGGGCCTGATCGAAACGCACGTCGTGAAGCTCAACGGGCAGGACCCGACGGTAAGCCTGCAGATCAAGCCCGAGTGGGGGCCGAACGTCTATGTCAGCGTGCTCGCGCTTCGCGGCCGGCTGCGCGAGGTGCCGTGGTACAGCTTCTTCACCTGGGGCTTCCGCGCGCCGCGCGAATGGTGGACGGCCTTCTGGTACGAGGGCAAGGAATACGTCGCGCCCACCGCGCTGGTCGATCTCAGCAAGCCAGCCTTCCGGCTCGGACTGGCTGAGATCCGCGTCGGCACGCAGGCGCACCAGATCGACGTAAAGGTCGCGAGCGACAAGCCCAGCTACCCGGTGCGCGGCAAGGCGCAGATCACCATCACCGGCAGGTTGCCCGACGGCAAGCCGGCCGCCGGTGCCGAAGTCGCACTGGCCGCGGTCGACGAGGCCTTGCTGGAGCTGATGCCGAACGACAGCTGGAACTTGCTCGAAGCCATGCTGCAGCGCCGAAGCTGGGGCGTCAGCACATCGACCGCGCAGATGGAGATCGTCGGCCGCCGGCACTACGGCCGCAAGGCGGTGCCGGCCGGCGGAGGCGGCGGCAAGAGCCCGACGCGCGAGCTGCTCGACACCTTGTTGTTGTGGAACCCGAAGATCGTGCTCGACGCCAATGGGCAAGCCACGGTGACGGTGCCGCTCAACGACGCGCTCACCACCTTCAAGGTCGTCGCAGTCGCCGATTCGGGCGTGGGCCTGTTCGGCACCGGCCAGACCTCGATCCAGTCCACGCAGGACTTGCAGATCATCAGCGGCCTGCCCCCGCTTGTGCGCGAGGACGACCAGTTCCGCGCGCAGATCACCCTGCGCAATACCACCCAGAAGGACATGAAGGTCGAAGCCACGCCGCGCGCGACGCTGTTGACGCTCGAACCTCAGGCCGTCGACATCCCCGCAGGCGAAGCGCGCGAGATCGCGTGGATGGTGACCGCGCCGGCGCAACTCGCGCAGTTGCGCGCCGAGGCCATCCTGTGGGAGATCGAAGCTCGCGACACGGTCAGTGGCGCGCGCGATGCACTCAAGGTGCGCCAGCGCATCGTGCCCGCGGTGCCGCTCACGGTGCAGCAGGCCACGCTGTCGCAGATCGATGGCCCCTTCACCCTCGACGTCGCGGCGCCCGCAGATGCCCTGCCCGGCCGTGGCGGCGTGCGTCTTTCGCTGCAACCGAAGCTGGCCGAAGGGCTCACAGGCGTGCGCGACTGGTTCGCGGCCTATCCGTACATCTGCCTGGAGCAGAAGACCAGCAAATCCATCGGGCTGCGCGACGGCAAGGGATGGCAGACAGTGGTGGCCCAATTGCCGAGCTACCTCGATGGCGACGGCCTTGCGAACTACTTCCCGCCGCGCGACGGCGAAGCCAACCGGGGTAGCGACATCCTCACTGCTTACCTGCTTGCCGCGAGCCACGAGGCTGCCGCGCTTGATCCGGCCTTCGCACTGCCCGATGCGGCACGCGCGCCGATGGAGCAAGGGCTGATCGCCTTCGTCGAAGGCCGCATCCAACGCGACTTCTGGAGCCCGCGCAAGGACCTCGACGTGCGCAAGCTCGCGGCGCTTGAAGCGCTGTCGCGCTACGGCAAGGTCCAGGGCCGCATGACCGGCAGCATCACCATCGCGCCGAACCAGTGGCCGACCAGCGCGGTGATCGACTGGATCAACATCCTCCAGCGCGTGCAGGATGTGCCCCAGCGCCAGCAGCGACTCGACGAGGCGATGAACATCCTCAAGGCACGCCTGAGCTACCAGGGCACGCGCGTCGGCTTCAGCACCGAGCAGGACGACCACTGGTGGTGGCTGATGACCAACGGCGACGTCAACACCGCGCGCCTGCTGCTCACGGTGATGGACGACCCGGCGTGGAAGGACGACATTCCGAAGCTCGCCAACGGCTTCATCGGCCGCCAGCAGAAAGGCGCATGGCTCACCACCACCGCGAATCTCTGGGGCGGTCTCGCACTCGAGAAGTTCTCGAGGAAGTTCGAGAGCACCCCGGTGACGGGCATCACATCCGCGAGCCTCGGCGGAGCGAAGGCGCAGGTGGACTGGAGCAAGGTCGAGCGCGTGAAGACCACCGACGCCAGCGGGGCTCCGATCCAGACGACAGCGTTCGGCGCACCGGCTTCACCCGGCAACCTGCGCAACAACAGCATGTTCATTCCCTGGCCCGCCACGCCGGCTGCGCATGACACGCTGCTCGTCACGCAGACCGGCAACGGCAAGCCGTGGCTCACCCTCCAGTCGGTGGCTGCCGTGCAGCTCAAGGCGCCTTTCGCGGCGGGCTACGCGATCAAGCGCACGATCACACCGGTCGAACAGGCGCTCCCGGGCGTCTACACGCGCGGGGACGTGCTGCGCGTGAGCCTCGAAGTGGATGCGAGCACCGACATGACCTGGGTGGCGGTCACCGACCCGATCCCGGCCGGCGCGACCATCCTCGGCAGCGGGCTCGGCCGCGATTCGCAGATCGCCACGCAGGGTGAAAAGCGCAGTGGCCCCGGCTGGCTGGCCTTCGAGGAACGCAGCTTCGAGGCCTTCCGCAGCTACTACGGCTATCTGCCCAAGGGCCTCACCCGCGTGGAATACACCGTGCGCCTCAACAACGAGGGCGAATTCGCAATGCCGCCGACGCGCGTCGAGGCGCTGTATGCGCCGGAGATGTTCGGGGAGGCGCCCAATCCGCGCATCAAGGTGGAGGCACGCAAGTAACACATCGATTGCCGGTGGTTCCGCTCCCGCCGACTCCAAGGCATGATGGAACGCAGACCGTCTCACGAAGGCCACCGCCCATGTGCAGAAGCATCAAGACCCTGTTCAACTTCGAACCGCCCGCCACCGAAGAGGAAGTTCGCGCCGCGGCCCTGCAGTTCGTGCGCAAGCTCAGTGGCTTCGCGCATCCATCCAGGGCCAATGAAGCGGCGTTCGAGCGCGCGGTCGAAGACGTCGCCGCTGTCGCGCGCACGCTCATCGGCTCGCTGGTGACAACCTCTGAGCCACGCGATCGAGAAATCGAGGCCGCGAAGGCTCGCGAACGCACGGCTGTCCGCTTCGGCCACAGCCACTGAACCCTGTCCACCGCTGCCAAGGAGTTCCATGTCCATGCCGACCGTCGAACAGATCCAGCAGATCCTCGATCCGATCTTTCCGGGCCTGATGGGGGTGCGCCTCGTCACGCTGGAGCCGGAGCGCGTGGTCGCGAACCTCGTGGTGCGACCGGATCTCTGCACGGCG
This sequence comes from Variovorax sp., assembly GCA_017744935.1. Classification (GTDB taxonomy): domain Bacteria; phylum Pseudomonadota; class Gammaproteobacteria; order Burkholderiales; family Burkholderiaceae_C; genus Variovorax. The sequence goes on along the minus strand of JAGIAI010000029.1, from coordinate 14,677 downwards.
GGCGGCATCATGCATGGCGGTGCATACATGGCCTTCGCCGACACGCTGGGCGCAGTGGGCACCATCATCAACCTGCCGAAGGGCAAGCGAACCACCACCACCGATTCGAGTACCAAGTTCATCGGCGGCGCGAAGGTCGGCACCACGGTGACCGGCGAATCGGTCGCACTGCATCGGGGACGCACCACGATGGTGTGGCAGACGACCGTCAAATCCGACGAAGGCAAGCTCTGCGCCGTGGTGACGCAGACGCAACTCGTGCTGGAGGGCTGACATGCGCACTCTGCTTTTCATCCTGGGCGGCTTCGTGCTGCTGGCGGTGTGCCTGGCGGCCGGCAAGTCGATGTCGGGCGGTTTCGGCGAGGGCATGCGTATGAGCATCATCGCGTTCGCCGCGCTCTGGTTCGTGATTGCCGCAGCCAACATGTGGATCGGCGTCGTCAAGGCGGGCTATTCGTTCGGCGAGGAATTGCCGATCTTCCTGCTCATCTACCTGCTGCCGCTCGCGGGCGCCGCCTTCGTCGTAGTGAAGTGGAAGCTCTTCTGACCCACCCGTGAGCGCTTCTTCCGACTTTGCCGAGTTCGTCAAGGAGCAACTGGCATCGATCCACGGCCTGCAGGGCAAGCGCCTCTTCAGCGGCGTGGGGCTGTCCGCGCATGGCGTGCAGTTCGCGATGATCATCGACAACGTGCTCTATTTCGTGGTGAACGACACCACGCGCCCGGCCTACGAGGCCATGGGCAGCCAATGCTTCTCGTACACGACGAAGCTGCGGCATGTGGAGGTCAAGCGCTACTACGCGGTGCCCGGCGAGGTCATCGAGGATCACCAGCGGCTCGCGATGCTGGCACGCGAATCGCTGGAGATCGCTGCGCTGCCCCGGAAGAGTGCAAAGCCGAAGCCACGCAAGACGGCGAAGGCGGCGCGCTAGCATCCTGGGTCATCCCCAATTTCTGAAGGTTTCCGCATGTCCATCCAACTCTGGCTCGCCTTCGTCGCCGCATCCGCCGTGATGCTGGTCATCCCCGGGCCGACCATCCTTACCGTCATCAGCTACTCGGTGGCGCATGGGCGCCGGGCGAACGTGCCGCTGGTGGCAGCGGTCGCGCTCGGCGACTCGACCGCGCTGGTGCTCTCCCTGCTCGGGCTGGGTGCGCTGCTCGCCACCTCGGCGTTCTGGTTCATGGTGATCAAATGGGTCGGCGGGCTGTACCTGCTGTACTTGGGCGTGAAGCTGCTGCGCGCGGGCATCTCGCCGGCGCAACTCGCTGCGCCGGCCGCACCCAAGTCGCGCTGGCGGCTGTTCGCCAACACCTGGCTCGTGACGGCGCTGAACCCCAAGGGCATCGTGTTCTTCGTCGCCTTCCTGCCGCAGTTCATCAATCCGCGCGCGGACGTGACGCACCAGCTCTGGATCCTTGCGCTCACCTTCGTCGCGATGGCGACGCTCAACGCCACGCTCTATGCGGTGTTCGCCGGTTCGGCCCGCAGGCTGCTGGCCTCGCCGCGCGCGCAGCGACGTTTCAACATCACCGGCGGCTCGTTGCTGTCGGCGGCGGGCGTCTGGGCGCTGCTCGCCCGTCGGCCGGCATGAGGCGCGCGGCCATCCGATGAGCGCGAAGTACACCGGCCCGCTACCCACGCACGGCCGGTTCGACTACACGCCGATCACCCGTCGCGCGGATCACGCATGGCCCAATGGCGCGCGGCTGGCGGTGTACCTCGGCCTCAATCTGGAGCATTTCGCGTTCGGTGAAGGCATGGGGGCGTGCATCGGCCCCGCGTCACCGCATCCGGACGTGCTGAACTTCTCGTGGCGCGAATATGGCAATCGCGTGGGCGCGTGGCGCTGCCTGGAGCTTTTCGACAGCTTCGGCATGGTCTGCGGGACATTGCTGAATACCGCGCTATACGACCATTGCCCCGACCTGGTCGCGGCGTCGGTGGCTCGCGGCGACGAGCTCATCGGTCACGGCCACAGCAATGCGGAGCGCCAAGGCGACATGGACGAAGCCGGCGAGGCGGCCCTGCTCGCACGATGCCGCGCGCGGATGCTCGCGGAAAGCGGCAAGGCGCCTGCGGGCTGGTTGTCGCCGTGGATTTCGGAAAGCCACCTCACGCCCGACCTGCTCGCCGAGGCCGGCTACCGCTACACGCTGAACTGGTGCCACGACGACCGGCCGGTGCCAATGCGCACCCGCAGCGGCCGAACGCTGTGGTCGGTGCCCTATCCGCAGGAGCTGAACGACATCCCGATGATCATCGCCCGGCAGATGGACGCCACGGACTTCGCCCAGATGATCATCGACAACGCCGACGAGATGCTCGACCAGTCGCGCCGCCAGCCGCTGGTGATGGGCGTGGCGCTGCATCCGTACATCGTCGGCCAACCGTACCGCCTGCGACACCTGCGCCGCGCGCTGGCCCACCTTGCACGGCTGCGTGACGCTGGCGAGATCTGGCTCACCACACCCGGCGCGATCTGCGCGCACATGGCGACGGTCAGCAGTCCGGCCGCTGTGGCAAGCTAGCGCAGGCCGCTCCCGCGCGGCCGTGGCCGCCTTCATGTCGTCATCTCGCCTGTCCGTCTCACTCCTGCTGCCCGCGCTCGTCCTCGTGCTGGCGCAACGCGCGTGGGCGCTCGCCACCTTCGAAGAAGTGCGGCGCGATTTCCGTCCGTCCGACACGCTGGTGCTGGACCGCGACGGCCAACTGCTGCAGCGCGTGCGCACCGATCTCGTGGTTCGCCGAGGCCAGTGGACCGCTCTCGCGGACATCTCGCCCGCGCTGCGCACGGCGATGGTGATGAGCGAGGACAAGCGCTTCTACGAGCACAGCGGCGTCGATTGGCGTGCAGTGTCAGCGGCCGCCTGGGGCAACCTCTGGAACACGCGCACGCGCGGCGCCTCCACGATCACGATGCAGCTCTCGGGGCTGCTCGACGACGACCTGCGGCGCAGCGGCGGCGGCCGCAGCCTCGGCCAGAAGCTCGGCCAGACGGTCGCGGCGCAGCGTCTGGAGGAAAGCTGGCGCAAGGACCAGATCCTGGAGGCCTACCTCAACATCGTCCCGTTCCGGGGCGAAATCGTCGGCATCGATGCGCTCTCACGAACGCTCTTCGGCAAGGCGCCGCACGGCCTCGATGCGCGCGAAGCCGCAGTGGCAGCCGCGCTGGTACGTGCGCCGAACGCGAAGCCGGCGGTGGTCGGCCAGCGCGCCTGCGAGCTGATGCGCGCGATGGAGCCCGGAACCCGGCCGGATTGCGACGCCGTCGACATGTTCACCACTGCCGCGTTGCAGCGGCGCGGCTTCGATGCAAGCGAAGGCATCGCACCGCACCTCGCGCGGCGTGCCATTGCGACGCGCACGGAAGGCACGCATGGCGATGTCCGCACGACGCTGCGCGCACCGCTGCAGCGCTTCGCGCTGGGTACCCTGCAAAGGCATCTGCGCGAGCTGCGCGGCCGCAACGTGGAAGACGGCGCGGTGATGGTGCTCGACAACGCGAGCGGCGACGTGCTTGCGTGGATCGGCTCCTCGGGCACCCTGAGCCGAGCAGCGGAGGTCGACGGCGTGCTCGCGCAGCGGCAGCCCGGCTCCACGCTCAAGCCCTTCCTCTACGCCGAAGCCATCGCCGAGCGGCGCCTCACGGCGGCCTCGCTGCTTGACGATTCGTCCGCACAGATCAACACCGCAAGCGGCCTCTACATTCCGCAGAACTACGACCGCCAGTTCAAGGGCTATGTCTCCGTGCGGACCGCGCTGGCAGCCTCGCTCAACGTGCCGGCGGTGCGAACCCTGGTCATGGTGTCGCCCGAAGCCTTCGCGCGGCAACTGCGCGCGGCCGGTCTACCGCTGGCGCAGGGCGGCGACTACTACGGCTACAGCCTTGCGCTCGGCAGCGCGGAGGTGTCGCTTCTTGCGCTGACGAACGCGTATCGCACGCTGGCGAACGGCGGCCGCTACGGCGAGACGCGCTATCTGCCAGGGCCGGCTACGCAGCAAGCTGCGGGCGCGTCGGCGATCGATCCGCGCGCGGCATTCATCGTCGGCGACATCCTGAGCGATGCAAACGCGCGCGCTCGCACTTTCGGGCTGGACAGCGTGCTCGGCACGCGCTTCTGGACCGCCGCGAAGACCGGCACCAGCAAGGACATGCGCGACAACTGGGCGATCGGCTGGTCGCAGCGCTACACCGTCGGCGTGTGGGTCGGCAATGCGAGCGGCGCGCCGATGTGGGACGTCAGCGGCACCAGCGGCGCCGCGCCGGTATGGGCCGAGGTGATGGGCTTCCTGCATCGCGGCGTGCCAAGTCGCGCGCCGGCACCACCCAACGGCGTAGTGCAGAAGCAGGTTCGCTTCGGCGACGAGCTCGAAGCAGCGCGCAGCGAATGGTTCATCGCGGGCACGGAGCAGGCCGTGTTCACGATCGCGCCGGACGCGACTGCAGCGTCGGCGCCGCGCATCACCTCGCCGGCAGACGGAACCATCATCGCGATCGATCCGGACATCCCGCCCGGCAGCCAGCGCGTGCGCTTCGAGGCCGACGGCCGCGCGCTGCAATGGCGTATCGACGGCAAGACCTTCGCGCGCGGTAACACCGCGCAGTGGCTGCCGTGGCCGGGGCGACACCTGGTCGAACTCGTCGACGCGCAAGGCCAGGTGGCCGACAGCGTCCGCCTGGAGGTGCGCGGTGCCGGTGTGGCGGCAGGGGCCAAGGCCACGAAAAACGCAAGCCGCTGAGGTGTGCAAGTGAGCGGTTTCGTCCGACGACTGTCAGCGCGAACCGACGCTGCCGAACCCCCGAATGGCGGACAGCGTCTGCGCCCGCCAGCCCACGGCGGCCAGGGCAGGATGCCGCTGGAGCCGATGACCCCCGAGCGCTATAACTTTTCTAACAGTCGCCATCACACCAAGGGGGTGCGAGATGTTGGTAACGATGAGAACCGTGCCGAAACGGCAGGACCCGCAAGTCGTCATCGAGTGGATTCGCGCATGCATCTGGGCGAGCGTCGAAGGCTGGCCCTTCTGCCCGCTCAAGTAGATGACCTTAAGCCGGCGTCGACTCTCGCGCCCTGCGTGCTTCGTAGGCCTTGAGGTGCGCATGCGCGACGCGCAGCAGCGACAGCGAATCGCTCGCACCACCGCGCCGCAGCAGGTCGCCGACGATGTGATCCGCCTCGATCGGGCTGCCGCGCTCGATGTCCTTGAACATGGAGGCCGTCATGAGTGAATCCGGCGCGGTAACCACAACCCGTGCCCGTTCGAGTGCCACGGGCCGCAATGCAAAGCCATTGCGGGCGGCGATGGCGGCGCATTCGTCGACCATGCCAATGCACAGATCCGTCGCGCCGGCGCGCACGATGTCGCCGACCGCCGCGCGCATCAGGCACGTCATGCTCGCTGCCGAGGCGATCAGCACCCATTTTTCCCACATGTCCTGAAGAATGTTGTCCGAAGCGACGGCATCGAAACGCGCTTTGCCGAAGGCGGCTTGCAGTGCACTCATGCGCGCCGATCGCGCTCCGTCCAGTTCGCCGTAGGTCAATCCGTGCGTGTCGTTCAGATGCAGCACTGCGCCCTGCTCGTCGAGCACTGCCGAGATCATGCAGAGCCCGCCGAGGATTCGCTCCTTGCCGAAGCGCTGTCCGAGATCGTCGAGGTGCCGCATGCCGTTGAGCACCGGCAGGATTGCCGTGCCTGGCCCTACGGCGGGCGCGAACGACTCCATGGTCTGCGCGAGGTCGTAGGCCTTGCAGCCGACGATCACCACGTCGTACGGCCCCGCGATGTCCGCGCCTTGCACCGATGGCGGCGACGGGAGGTGGAGATTGCCGTGCGGGCTCTTGATCACCAGCCCGGTCTTCGCGAGCTGGGCTGCACGTCGGGGGCGCAACAAGAAGGTGACGTCCTCGCCCGCATCGAGCAGCCTGCCGCCGAAATACCCGCCGAGCGCTCCCGCGCCCACCACCAGAAATCGCATCGTCGCCTTCCGTCTCCTATTTGACGACCATCATTGTGAACGGCCAGACGTAGGCTTGCAGCGTCACGAGGATACCGACGAGGGATGCCAGCGCGATCGAGTGGAAGAACACGTAGCGCAGGATGTCGCCCTCGTGGTTGAACCAGCGCGTGGCGGTGGATGCGACCACGATGGACTGCGCATCGATCATCTTGCCCATCACGCCGCCCGAGCTGTTGGCCGCGCCCATGAGGTTCGGCGACAGGCCCAACTGGTCGGCCGCAACCTTCTGCATGCCCCCAAATAGCACGTTCGATGCGGTGTCTGAACCGGTGAGCGCCACGCCCAGCCAGCCCATCAGCGTGCCGAAGAACGGATAGAGCACACCGGTGTTGGCGAATGCGAGGCCCAGCGTACTGTCGAGGCCCGAATAGCGCGTGAGCGTGCCGAGCGCGAGCATCAGCGCAATGGTGAGCAGCGAGTACTTCACCAGGTTGAGCGTGCGACCGTAGGCGGCGATGAGCTGCCCGACGCTGTACTTGGCAACCAGGCCGCCCACGATGGCCGAAAGCAGGATACCGGTGCCCGTGGCCGACAGCAGCGTGAAGGCGTAGATCGCGCCTTCCTTGGTCGGACCCGGGACGACCGGCGGCATCTTCTCGACGATGTTGTGCAGCCCGCCGATTGGGAAGTTCGGCGCAAAGAGGCCGTTGAGCCAGTTCTTGACCGGCGGCAGGCCCCAGAGGAACACGAAGACGGTCATGATCGCCCAGGGCGTCCATGCACGGACCAGCTCGGCCTGGGTGTGGGGCGTGCGCTTGGCGGTCGCGGTGGCCGCCGGCGCGCCGCTATCGTCCTCGTGCCCCTTGAGCGATACCGACCGCCAGATGTTGCGGGGCTGCCAGACGCGCAGGAACAGGATCAGCGACACCATCGAGACGATGGCCGCGATGATGTCCACGAGCTCCGGCCCGATGAAGTTCGAGACAAGGAACTGAGGGATGGCGAACGAGACACCGGTCACCAGGATGGCTGGCCAGATCTCCATCATGCCCTTGCGGCCCGCGAAGGCCCAGATCAGCCAGAAAGGCACCAGCAGCGAGAAGAACGGCAACTGGCGGCCGATCATCGCGGTGACCGCCATCAGGTCATAGCCATGCACCTTGGCGAGCGTGATGACCGGTGTGCCCAGCGCGCCGAATGCGACGGGCGCGGTATTGGCGATCAGTGAAAGGCCTGAAGCCGCCAGCGGCGAGAAGCCAAGGCCAATCAGAATCGCGGCCGTCACCGCCACCGGCGTGCCAAAACCGGCCGCGCCCTCGAAGAACGCGCCGAAGGCAAAGGCGATTAGCAGCAGTTGCAGACGCCGGTCTTCAGTGATGTCGGAGAGCGAGTCCTGCAGTACCTTGAAGCTGCCATTCTGCTCGGCAAGCTGCTGCAGGAAGATGATGTTCAGGACGATCCAGCCGATGGGCAAGAGGCCGGTGAGTCCACCGAGGAAGGCCGCGCGGCCCGCGAGACCGGCAGGCATGCCGAAGGCGACGATGGCAATGATCAGCGCGCTGATCAGGCCCAGCCCTGCGGCGATGTGTGCCTTCATGTGGAGGAAGCCAAGACACACCAGCATCACGACGACCGGAATGGCCGCGAGTGCCGTGGAGAGCACCATGTTCCCGAACGGGTTGTAGACCTGTTGCCATGTCATAGATGTCCGCCTTTTGTTGTCAGGAGTTGGTCGGAGGAAGCGCTGCGGATAATAGGCACCGCGCAAAGATCAGACAACCTAGGAGCCACCCCCAGTGCCAGACCTCTCCAAGATCACGAACATCGAAGACCTGCGAGCCATTGCCGAACGCCGCGTGCCGCGCATGTTCTATGACTACGCCGACTCGGGAGCCTGGACCGAAGGCACCTACCGGTCCAACGAAGAGGACTTCCAGAAGATCAAGCTGCGGCAGCGGGTCGCGGTCAACATGGAGGGCCGTTCGACCCGCACCACGATGATCGGCGAGGAAGTCGCAATGCCCGTGGCCATCGCGCCCACGGGGCTCACCGGCATGCAGCATGCGGACGGCGAGATCCTCGGCGCACGCGCCGCGAAGGCCTTCGGCGTTCCCTTCACGTTGTCGACGATGAGCATCTGCTCGCTCGAGGACATCGCGGAGGGCACGGACCGCCATCCCTTCTGGTTCCAGCTCTACGTGATGCGCGACCGCGAGTTCATCGAAGCGCTGATCGAACGTGCGAAGGCCGCGAACGTCTCCGCGCTCCAGCTCACGCTCGACCTGCAGATCCTCGGCCAGCGTCACAAGGACATCAAGAACGGCCTGACCGCGCCACCCAAGCCCACGCTGAAGAACCTCATGAACCTCGCGACCAAGCCGCGCTGGTGCATGGGCATGCTGGGCACCAAGCGCCGCACCTTCGGCAACATTGCAGGCCACGCGAAGGGCGTGAAGGACTTGTCTTCGCTGTCGTCGTGGACCGCCGAGCAGTTCGACCCCACTCTGAGTTGGGCCGATGTCGAGTGGATCAAGAAGCTGTGGGGCGGCAAGCTGATCCTGAAGGGCATCATGGACGTGGAAGACGCGCGCCTTGCGGCCTCCAGCGGCGCGGATGCGCTTATCGTCTCCAACCACGGCGGGCGGCAGCTCGACGGCGCGCCATCTTCCATTGCAGCGCTACCGGCGATCGCCGAAGCGGTGGGCACGGAGATCGAGGTGTGGATGGATGGCGGCATCCGCAGCGGGCAGGACGTGCTCAAGGCGCGCGCGCTGGGTGCGCGCGGCGTGCTGATCGGCCGCAGCTTTCTCTATGGGCTCGGCGCCTTCGGCGAAGCCGGCGTGACCCGCGCACTGCAGATCATCCACAAGGAGCTCGACATCACCATGGCCTTCTGCGGCCGCACGCACGTGGACGAGGTCGATTCGAGCATCCTGCTGCCCGGCACTTTCTAAGCAGGGTTACGGCGGCGGCTGACAGCGCCTGCTCGTGCTGTGGGGCAAACTAGGGATTGCCCTAACAACACATAGAGAGGCGCCCTTCATGAGCTCCGTCACGTCCAGCGCGGGGTCGACCACCATCGACTCCGCGCATCCCCCACGCGCCTATACCAGCGAAGAAAAACGTCACCGCATCTTCGCGATCATGGCGGCCTCGTCGGGCAACCTCGTCGAGTGGTTCGATTTCTACGTCTACGCTTTCAGCGCGCTGTACTTCGCACCCTCCTTCTTTCCGAAGTCGGATCCGACCGCCCAGCTCTTGAATACGGCGGGCGTGTTCGCGGCAGGCTTCTTGATGCGTCCGATCGGCGGATGGCTCTTCGGCCGCGTCGCCGACCGGTATGGCCGCAGGACTTCGATGCTGATCTCCGTGACGATGATGTGCGCCGGCTCGCTCGCCATTGCGTGCCTGCCCACTTACGCGGCCATCGGCGCATGGGCGCCGTTCCTTCTGTTGATCTGCCGCCTCTTCCAGGGACTTTCGGTGGGCGGCGAATACGGCACCACCGCAACCTACATGAGCGAGGTCGCGCTTCGCGGACAGCGCGGCTTCTTCTCGTCCTTCCAGTACGTCACGCTGATCGGCGGCCAGTTGCTCGCGGTGCTGGTGATCGTCGTCCTCGAACAGCTCCTGAGCGAAGCCGAACTCAAGGCCTGGGGATGGCGCATCCCCTTCGTGATCGGTGCAATTGCTGCAGTGGTCGCGCTGTTCCTGCGCCGCACGCTGCACGAGACACAGACCGAAGCGTCGCGCACCAACAAGGAAGCAGGCACGCTGTCGGGCATCTTCCGCCATCACAAGGCAGCGTTCTTCACCGTGCTGGGCTACACGGCCGGCGGTTCGCTGATCTTCTACACCTTCACCACGTACATGCAGAAGTACCTGGTCAATACCGTGGGGCTGCCGATCAAGACCACGAGCTACGTGATGACGTTCGCGCTCTTCGTCTACATGTGCATGCAGCCGGCGTTCGGCGCGCTGTCGGACCGCATCGGCCGGCGCAACAACATGCTGCTGTTCGGGGGTCTCGGCGCGCTGTGCACCGTGCCGATCCTCACGGCGCTTCAAGGCGTCACGAGACCGACGGTGGCTTTTGTGCTGATCATCCTGGCCCTGGCGATCGTGAGCTTCTACACGTCGATCAGCGGCATCGTGAAGGCCGAGATGTTCCCGCCCGAAGTGCGCGCGCTCGGTGTGGGGCTGGCGTATGCGGTCGCGAATGCGCTGTTCGGTGGGTCAGCCGAATATGTGGCGCTCGGGCTCAAGTCGATCGGCCACGAGACGGCGTTCTACTGGTACGTCACGGCCATGATGGTGATCGCGTTCTTGGTGAGCCTGCGGCTACCTCGGCAGGCGAGCTACCTGCACCACGATCATTGATCGGAATCAGGTCTCGGCTTCCCAAAGCTTCGGATAGCGGCTGACGAAGCCATCGCCAGTGATCTCCAGCAACTCGGCATAGTCAAAGCGCGGCGAGGTGTACCAGTAGCCTGATTCGCCGCGCCGCTCGTAGCGTTGACTGAGTTCGACCAGGCTGCCGCTGTCCAGATCGAGCCATGCGGCAGGCGCATCGGCCGCCTCGCCTTCGGCGAGGTGCAGGCGCCGCAGCGGCAACAGATTCGTGGCTGGCGTAAAACCCAGGTCGAGATCGACGCAGTGGCCGAGATCGGGCACGGGTGAATCGTTGAGCTTCCATGCCCCGTGCGCGTCATGCACGATGGAGAAGTCGATCTGCTCATTGCCGAGCCAGCCGCGCACCGTGCTCCACTGGGTGTGCCAGGCGCGATCACAGCGCACCCGGTAGTGCAGTTGCGCGATACGGCCGTCTTCATGCCGAAACCCCGCCGCGCCATCGATCTGCCAGTTTTCGCCGTTGCGGTCGAGGCGACAGACATCGTGCCCCGGAGCATCGAGGCGGCGCCAGAGCATGAAAGCGACGGGCTGCATACGGCGCATGATGGCACCGGGTGCCCGCTGTGCGCAACCCTGGGCAACCAACCAGCAGTACCGCAACGAAAATGACGTCCGTGACCCCCACCCCGATTCGCCGTATTGCCCATCTCGACATGGACGCGTTCTATGCATCCGTCGAGTTGCTGCGCTACCCGCAGCTCAAGGGCCTTCCGGTCGTCATCGGCGGCGGGCGGCGCAAAGTCGACGAGGTCTTGCGCGACGTCCCCGACGGCGGGACGCTCGCCGACGTTCCCCTTGGGGCCTTTCCCCTGCTCAAGGACTACGCCGGGCGCGGCGTGATCACCACGGCGACCTATCCCGCGCGGCAGTTCGGCGTCGGGTCGGCGATGGGGCTCATGAAGGCTGCCAAGCTATGTCCGCAGGCGATCATCCTGCCAGTGGATTTTGACGAGTACCGCAAGTACTCCCGCTGCTTCAAGCAGGTGATCACCGAGACCGCGCCGGTGATGGAAGACCGCGGCGTCGACGAGGTCTACATCGACTTCACCCACGTGGCCGGTGGTCAGCGCGAGGGCGGCCGCGTGCTGGCGCGGCTCATTCAGAAATCGATCTTCGAGGCGACGGGGCTGACGTGCTCGATTGGCGTAGCGCCGAACAAGCTCATCGCGAAGATGGCGAGCGAGTTCGACAAGCCCAACGGGATCTCGGTGGTGTTTGAGAACGACCTCGAGGGCCGCATCTGGCCGCTGCCCTGCCGCAAGGTCAACGGCATTGGGCCGAAGGCCGATGAGAAGCTGCAGCGCCACGACATTCGCACCATTGGCGAGCTCGCGGCGCGCGATCGTGACTGGCTGATCGCGAACTTCGGCAAGGCTACTGGCGCATGGATGCACGAAGTGGCTTGGGGGCGGGACGAGCGGCCGGTGGTCACGGAAAGCGAGCCGGTGTCGATGAGTCGGGAGACCACGTTCGACCGTGATCTGCATGCGGTACGGGACCGCGCCGAACTGGGAGCCATCTTCACGCATCTGTGCGAGAAGGTGGCGGAGGATCTTCAGCGCAAGGGCTACGTGGGTAAGACCATCGGCATCAAGCTGCGCTATGACGATTTCAAGATCGCCACGCGCGATCAGACCATCGACCACTTCACGGCAGATGCCAAATCGATACGACAGGTCGGGGGGCAGTGTCTGAAGCGAGTCCCGCTGGAACGACCGCTGAGGCTGCTCGGCGTGCGCGTGAGTGCCTTGATGAAGGTGGGCGAGGCAGATGCCGCGATGCTGGCACGCGCGAATTCGGGTGGAGAGCGCCAGACCGCGGACGCCCTTGGCGCCACAGCCCGGACTGCCTCGCTCTTCTAGCCAGGCAGGCGGGTCGGTGGCGTCAGCGTGCTGGTACGCCGTTCTGCCACTGAGGCCAGTTCGCGACGATGTGGTCCACGACGCGGCTGCCGACCAGTTCGATGTTCTCCACCGTTTCCGCGAAACCACCGGCGGTTTCGGCCGGCGCCGGGTCGAGATGCTGCAGCGTGGTCTCGCGTGGATTGCCCTGATCGAAGTTGACGGCGCCGCGCAGGCTCATCACGCGATCGATTCCATGGGTGCGCTTGATCACGAGCGTCACTGCGGCGGCTTCCATTTCTGTGATGACGTAGTCGTCTGCGCCGTACAACTTGGCGATGTACTGCGCCTGGTTCGACATGCCGGGGCCATGGAAGAACGTGTCGCCCGTCATGTGCGTGCCCGTCCCGACAAAGGGTGCGCGGCGCGCTGCGGCCTGAGGATAGCGAAGGCGGTAGGCTCGGGCCGAGTCCGAATCCTTCAATGGTGTGTCGGCCGAGAGCTTCATTGCCCATGCCACCAGTTCAGAGTTCAGCTTGAAGCGGCGGTACTCCTCGTAGCCTTTGCGCGGCATGAAGGTTGGCTCTCCGGCCTTGTTCTCTTCGGGTGCCCAGCGATGGCCGAGGTCATAGTCGACCAGCCAGGTGGCCCAGCTCACTTCCCCGATGGTGCCGCGAGAGGGCGGCGTACCGGCCACGCCCGAGATGATGTAGTAGGTCTGCGAAAAATCGAACTTCGGACTCAACAGGATCGCCTGCATCGAAGAAGACGAATTCACCTTGCCCATGCCAAGGACCGCACCGCAGACGCCGTCCGCGTTGCAGAACACGGGCTGTAGCGCACCCGGAATGGTGATCGGTGTCGCACCCTTCCAATAGCGCTCGTACCAGTGCTGGAACTCTCCAGCGCGATCGCCCGTGTTCTGTCCGATCTCGAACATCGCAGCGACAAAGACCTTGACCTTCACCGGCTCGGCCGTACGAGGCTGCGTAGTGGTAGCGCAACCCGCGGTGAGCACGATGGCTGCAGACAGCGCGAGAGCTCGAGAGCGAGCGGACCAGATGGGCGTCATGGATTTCTTTCGTGGGCAGGGAATGATGCATGGACGCTGGGCGGCGGCGACGTACCGAAAGCCGAAGCAGCGTCCTACAACGACGGTCGAAGCGGATGAGCACTCTTTCGGGCACTCAGACTGCAGGATCACAGTCGATCGTAATTTTCGCAAAGCCCATGCCCGCCATCGCACCGCATTTCGCTCCCGTTGCCAATGGGCTCGTGTATGTGGACTCCAGCATGCCCGGGCTTCGGCGCTTCAAGCGCGGGGCAGCCTTTCGCTATCGTGACGCGAAGGGCGCGTGGGTGCGAGATTCCGAAGAGATCGCGCGCATCCGAAGGTTGGCCATCCCGCCGGCTTACAAGGATGTCTGGATCTGTCCGATTCGGAACGGGCATCTTCAGGCGACGGGCATCGATGCGCGTGGCCGCAAGCAGTACCGGTATCACGAGGAATGGCGAGCGTTCAAGGACGAGACCAAGTTCGAACGCGTGGAGGCGTTCGGGCGTGCGCTGCCCGCTATCCGCCGCAGGATTGCGCGCGATCTTCGAGTCGAGCGGGACAAGCCCTTGGGCCGCGAGTTGATCCTGGCGACGATTGTGCGACTGCTCGACACGACATTCCTTCGCGTCGGCAACGAAGAGTACACATGCAATGGGTCGTACGGGCTCACCACGCTTCGCAACAAACACGTAGACGCACGTGGGCGCGCCCTTGTCCTGCGCTTCCGCGGGAAGAGCGGCGTGCATCACGAGGCAAAGATTGACGATCCCCGGATCGCCAAGGTGGTGCGCCGCTGCCAGCAGTTGGCCGGGCAGGAACTATTTCAGTACGAGGGAGACGACGGCGAGCCCAGGACCGTCTCATCAACTGACGTCAACGACTACCTGCGCGAGATCGCGGGAGAGGACTTCAGCGCCAAAGATTTCAGGACTTGGCACGGGACGGTTCAAGCGTTGGAGCTGATTCGCCGAAAATGCATGCCCAGCGCCGTAAACCCGAATGATCATCCAATCCGGGCGACCATGAAGGAAGTACTTTGTGCAGTCGCCGTCCGACTCGGTAATACGCCCGCCGTGTGCAAGAAGGCCTATGTGCATCCGGCAGTGCTTGAGTTCGCCGGGTTGGCTATGTCGAATTCGAAGAAATCAAGAGCGCTGTGGGATTCCGCGTCATCCAAAACGCAAAAACTGCGATATCTGGATATATCTGAGCAGCGGCTCCTGGGTTTTCTATCGATATCGAGAAATGCGCACTCGAGAGCACGGCCGAAATCTGACCCCAAAAGCAAAAAGCCCAGCTGATTAGGCTGGGCTTTTTGAGGCTGTAAGAGCCTGACGATGACCTACTTTCACACGGGAACCCGCACTATCATCGGCGCTGAGGCGTTTCACTGTCCTGTT
>JAGIAI010000028.1:92572-155680 GCA_017744935.1 Variovorax sp. | reverse complement strand
GCGTCGCGTCGCGCTGTGCAAGCTGCTGCTGTCGAAGCCCGACATGCTGCTGCTCGACGAACCGACCAACCACCTGGACGCCGAATCGGTCGAGTGGCTCGAAGTCTTCCTGAAGCGCTTCTCCGGTACCGTTGTGGCGATCACCCACGATCGCTACTTCCTCGACAACGCCGCCGAATGGATTCTCGAACTCGACCGCGGCCGCGGCATTCCATGGAAGGGCAACTACAGCACCTGGCTGGAGCAGAAGGAAGCCCGCCTCGAGGCCGAGCAGAAGGGCGAGGAAGCCCATGCCAAGGCCATGAAGAAGGAACTCGAGTGGGTCCGCCAGAACGCCAAGGGCCGTCAGGCCAAGAGCAAGGCCCGCATCCAGCGCTTCGAGGAACTGTCCGACTACGAATACCAGAAGCGCAACGAGACGCAGGAAATCTTCATCCCCGTCGCGGATCGTCTCGGCAGCCAGGTCATCGAGTTCAGGAACGTCAGCAAGAGCTTCGGCGACCGCGTGCTGATCGACAACCTGAGCTTCAATATTCCTGCGGGTGCGATCGTCGGCATCATCGGCCCGAACGGTGCCGGCAAGTCGACGTTGTTCAAGCTCATCGCCGGCAAGGAACAGCCGGACAGCGGCGAAGTGGTGATTGGCCAGACCGTCAAGATGGCCTTCGTCGACCAGACGCGCGATGTCCTCTCCGACGAGAAGACCGTATGGGAAGACATCTCCGGCGGCCTTGACATCCTGAACGTCGGCAAGTTCCAGATGGCGA
The DNA here is from genome assembly GCA_017744935.1 of Variovorax sp. Lineage (GTDB taxonomy): Bacteria > Pseudomonadota > Gammaproteobacteria > Burkholderiales > Burkholderiaceae_C > Variovorax. The sequence continues at coordinate 154,913 of JAGIAI010000028.1, read as the reverse complement.
GCCGCGCCTACGCTGGCCGCTTCAACTTCAACGGCAGCGACCAGCAGAAGAAGGTCGGTTCACTGTCGGGCGGTGAACGTGGTCGCCTGCACTTGGCCAAGACGCTGATCGCCGGCGGCAACGTACTGCTGCTGGACGAACCGTCGAACGACCTTGACGTCGAAACGCTGCGTGCGCTCGAAGACGCACTGCTCGAGTTTGCCGGCAGCGTACTCGTCATCAGCCACGATCGCTGGTTCCTCGACCGGATCGCGACCCACATCCTCGCGGCCGAAGGCGACAGCCAGTGGACCTTCTTCGACGGCAACTACCAGGAATATGAAGCCGACAAGAAGAAGCGTTTGGGTGAAGAAGGCGCCAAGCCTCACCGCGTGCGCTTCAAGGCCCTGAAGTAATCGGGGCCGGCCCGGCCGAGGCGCCGGGTGCGCAGTTTCGGAGCAAACTTCCACCATTCCAGATCGGCGCAATGGCGTCGAAGGAGCAGAAATGGTGGCTTCGGGTCGTGCGTTTGCCGCAGCACTTTTCCTTCTCTCCGCATGCGGAGGCGGCGGTGGCGGCGGCAATGTCGCGCTGTTGTCGAGCGGCGTCAGTCCCACACCGGCAGCGACGACCGGCAATTCACCCGCCGGCACAGCTGCGCAGCCGGGTTCGACGGCCACTCCGCCCGCCGCCATGACCCTCAAGGTCGTCGAAGTGGCGACTGGGCTGGATACACCGTGGTCACTCGCCTTCCTGCCGGATGGCCGCATGCTCATCACGCAGCGCGGTGGGCAGATCCGCTTGCGAAATGCCGATGGCACGTCGGCCAATAGCGGTGCGGATCAGCTCAGCGGTGTCCCGGCAGTGGCCGCAGTGGGGCAGGGCGGTCTGCTCGATGTGGCGATCGATCCGGATTTCGCGACCAATCGGCGCATCTATTTCAGCTTCTCCGAAAGCGACTCGACCAGTCCCAATCTCAACGGCACTGCTGTTGCGCGTGCCGAGCTGGATACAGCAGACATGAGCCTGCGCAATCTCACGATCATCTATCGGCAGTCCCCGAAGGTCGAAAGCAGCGCGCACTTCGGGTCGAGGCTCGTTTTCGATCGCAACGGATATCTCTTCGTCACGCTCGGGGAGCGGCAACTCGATACGCAGCGCGGATTCGCGCAGGATCTCGCTCGGGGCAATGGAAAGGTGGTGCGAATCACCACCGATGGCGCGCCGGCTGCGGGCAATCCATTCCTGGGCGCCACGGGCGCGCAGCCGCACATCTGGAGTTACGGCCATCGCAATCCTCAGGGCGCCGCGCTGCATCCGACGACGGGCGAACTCTGGATCAGCGAGCATGGCCCGCAAGGCGGTGACGAGGTCAACCTCGTGCTGCCCGGTCGCAACTATGGTTGGCCGATCATCAGCTACGGGCAGGAATACGGGACCTTGACGCAAGTAGGCGAAGGCACGGCCAAGGCGGGCATGGAACAGCCGGTGACCTATTGGGTGAAGATCGACGGCTCGGACTGGACACCCGGCACCGCGAAGTCCTCGATTGCGCCGAGCGGAATGACCTTCTATACGGGCGATGCGTTGCCCGAGTGGAAGGGCAATCTCTTCATCGGCGCGCTGGCCGGTACCGCGCTGTGGCGGCTCGTGCTCGACGGCAACACGGTGAGCTCGCGCGAACGCCTGCTCGCGGACCGCAACGAGCGAATCCGCGATGTGCGGCAGGGGCCCGACGGCTGGATCTATCTCCTGACCGACAGTGCAGACGGCAAGCTGCTCCGCCTTCAGCACTGAGCCGGTAATTGCGGGGCTAACGACACTTTTCCGCTCTCACGTGGGGACGAAAGCCCGTTCCGGATTCGAAACCGGGCGTGTATATTCCTGCGGCCGCAGCCTCCAGGTACCAGCGGCGCAAGGGGAGAAGAATGAAAAGCAAGGCCAGTTTGCTGTTCGTCGATTCCGGTTCGCGTCCAAGCCCATTCGCGAGAGCGTCTTCGAACTGGCCGTCACCGCTGCGATGAAGGAGCACCGCTGGCTGTGTTCGGTCCGCAGGTCTCGCGCCCTGGATCAGGCCGATCGCGACGAAGGCATTTCGGCCTCGCCGGGTGGCGATATGCCCGCCATCACGCGCTTGCGGACCGCGTAGATGTTGTTGCGCAGCGCATAAAGCTCATCGGCATACGACAGTGGCACCGCGACCTTGTTGACGACGCGGTCCAGCTCGTCGAGCTCCTTCAGAAGGGCCTCGCGTTCGCCCTTGCGCGTATCGAGCTTGTGCTCGACGTCGCGCAACCGCGCGTACCAGCGGAACACCCGCCGCCGCACGCGGAACTGGTAGAGCGGCGGGACAACACGGGTCAGCGGCAGCATCAGCACCAGCAAGCCGCCGAGCACCAGCCACATCCGCTCCACGAGATTGCTTGCCCAGAACGGCAGGTATCGCTGCCAGAACGGCGGCGTGCCGTTGATGGCGCGATCGCCTTCGGGGCTCACCGGGAGTTCGCTGGTGCGCGTGTTCGGAAAATCCCGGGCGCGATGGAACCAGCCGGCGCCGCCGTGCAGCGTCTGCGCGTTCTGCGCGAAGAGCTGCCGGATCGCCGGGTGCGTTTCCTCGCGCGCGAGAAGGGACGTCGTGGCGGCGAGCAGCGAAACATCGTGCGGCGGTAGATCGGTCGCCAGATCGACCACGCCGCGCGGAAGCGTCACCGGTTGCAGGAACGAGAAGCGCCGCGAATACGCATCGCTCTGCGCGAAATCCATGAGCTGGATGTCCGGCGCGCGCAGCAGTCGCTGTACCAGCGGCGATTGCGGCGCCGACGCCAGCACGATCACGTCCAGCAGTCCGGCCTGCAGCGCCTCGGTGGCCGGCGTCTGCTCCAGGTTCGACAGGTTGAGCGTGGCCGGGTCCATGTGGTTGGCGGCGAACATCCGTTCCATGATGTCCGGCACGCCGCTGCCGGGCTTGTCGACGTTGATGCGCAGGCCCTTCATCTGCGTGAGGGATGTCAGCGTCGCGGTCTTGTGGTCGATCTTGCGTGCGGCATCCGTGCGGTAGAAGAACCACAGCGGCTCGAAGAACAGGCTGCCCAGCGACGTCAGGCCAGCTTCCTCGTCCTTGATCGGATCGGCGCTGCCGCCGCGCACGAAACCCACGTCCGCCTCGTGCTTGCGCAGCAGTTGCAGGTTGTCGAGCGAACCGTCCGTGGGCTTGAGGATCACCTCGATCCCGTTGGTCTTGAGTGCGGCCGCATAGCGCTTGCCGAACTCCGCATAGGCGCTGCCGGCCGGGCCGGTCGCGAGCGTGACCTGCTTCGGCGGTTGCGGCTGGAGCCACCAGTACGCGGCGACGAGCAAGCCGATGACGAGAAAGACGATGGGTCCGGCGGATGCGATGAGATCGCGGATCGAGAGGAGAAAAAGTCGGATGGCTTGAGGCATGGGCACGGCATTTTCTGTGGGTTTGGCGCAGCCTTCGTTACAAAGCGCTCGCACGGGGCGCGCAAGGCATAGCGCGTTCAGCCAAAAAGACTAGGCCTTCGGCACTGACGCACGGTGTATTGATGCAGTGCAGCGCACAAGGCCCAATAGAGGCACCGGGCAGCAGGCCAGGAGGACCGCGGGGATTCACCTGGATGCTGTTCGGACTTCATCCAACCCTTCATTCGCGTTTCGCCGGACCATGACGAACCTCAAGACTCATGTGCTGCTTCTGGGCAAGATGCTTGTGGCCTTGCTTGCGATGTCGATGTTGCTGCTCATCGCCGGACAGGACCTGTTTGCGCTCATGTCGCCGGGCGATCTGTTGCTGAGTGCCGGCTCCGGCGTCGTCCTGCTGGTCGCCGTGGTGTACCTGCCGGCGCTCGCGTGCAAGGTGCTTCAGGCGAGATCCGCCGCGCAAGGGAAGTAGGCCTCCGCGGTGCGTACGCTGCGCGCCGCATTCACAGCGCGCAAGGTCGCGCGCGCCACCACCTCGGCGGCCAGTGCGCTCAATACCGTCATGCCCGGGGCGTCGCCCTGCAGCGGCACGCGGCCAGTGGCGAGCGCGAACAGCGTGTCGCCGTCGCTCATCGTGTGGACGGGGTTGATCGCGCGGGCGAGCCCGTCGTGGGCCGCGGTTGCGAGCCGGTTTGCCTGCACCTTGGTGAGCACCGCATCGGTCGCGATCACGCCCAGCGTGGTGTTGGTGCCCGCCAGCAGCGGCTTCGGCAGGTCGCCGCGCAAGAGGGCCCGGCGCGTGTCGAGCAGCTTCGTGCCGTCCTCGGTTCGCGCGCCCGCGACGACCCGGCCCGTATCGGGATCGACCACGTCGCCGAGCGCGTTGCAGGCAATGAGCGCGCCCACCGTGACTCCATTGACTGTGACCGAAGCGGTGCCAATGCCGCCCTTCATCGCGCGATGCACGCCGAAGAGCTTGCCCACCAGCGCGCCGCTGCCTGCGCCGACATTGCCTTCAGCCGGGCTGGCGGTCGAGGCCGCTTCGCAGGCCGAGTAACCCGCCGCCGAATCGGGCCGGATGCGCGCATCGCCGACCGGCAGGTCAAACAGCACGGCGGCCGGAACCAAGGGCAGCGTGCCGTAGCGCACATCGAGTCCGACGCCGCGTTCTTCGAGCCAGCGTGTCACGCCGTCCGCCGCCGCCAGCCCCCACGCGCTGCCGCCGGCCAGCATCACCGCGTGAATCTGCTGCACGAAGTTGCCAGGCGCGAGCAGGTCGGTCTCGCGCGTGCCGGGCGCGGCACCGCGGACGTCCACCCCGGCCACCGCGCCGTCGCGGGCCAGGATGACGGTGCAACCGGTGGGGCGGCGCGAATCGGTGAAATGGCCGACTTCGATGCCGGCAACGTCGGTGATGGCGCCTTCATGCGGGGCGGGGGCAGAGGGGGAGTGAGGCATCCGAAGATTATGGTTGTTCATGTGCCTCATTTACAGGCAACTCAGCCGCAACCCGCATGAATTGGACCTGCGGCACCTGCTGTCCTCGCGCAACCCACAACGTTATCCACAGAAGTCCGGTGTAACTCGGGACAAAGGCCGGCATGAGTTGCCGATTGCGTGGCGTGCTGCGACCATCGGCAACATCGATGTCAAGCCAAAGTTTCACCATGCTGGATGCAAGCCATGCCGCTGAAGGCGCCTACCGGATCGGCGATGCCGCCGCGAGAAGCGGCGTGAGCGCCGCCAACATCCGCTACTACGAAAAGGAAGGCCTCATCACGCCGCAGGGGCGCGCCGACAACAGCTACCGCGTCTACAGCGACGCCGACGTGCACCGGTTGCGCTTCATCCGCCTGTGCCGCGCGATGGACATGTCGCTCGACGAAGTGCGCACGCTGCTCGCGCTCGATCTGCGCAGCAAGGCAGATTGCGACGCCGCCTGTGTGACGCTCGATGCCCACCTCGGCCATGTGCGCGAGCGTCTGCGTGAACTGCGCTCGCTCGAAAAGGACTTGATCGCGCTGCGCGATTGCTGCGATGGCACCGATACCGAGTGCCACATCATCGGAACGCTGCACGCGCGCGCCGATCGTGAATCGCCGCCCGACCCGCCGCGCGCACGGGCTACGCGCCACGTGTGAGCTTTCAGCGGCCGCGCGGCGGCAGTGGCATGTTCTTCTCGCTCATCACGTCGCGAAGAATCGCGGGGTCGTCGGTGATGATGCCGTCCACCCCCAAGTCGATGAGCCGGATCATGTCCGCGCGCTCGTTGACTGTCCACGGCAACACCTGCAGGCCGAGCGTGTGTGCCTCCTTGAGCAGTTCGGGCGTGACGTCCTTGAAGGCCGGCGACCAGATGACCTTGCCGGGCCCGTCACCTGCCGCGGCCTTCACGAGCCGCGGCGTGGAACCGAAATCCTCGATGCGCAGGCCCGAAGTCCACCGGCTGTCGCGCACGGTGCGGGCAGAGGTGAGATAGGCGCGCTGGATCTGCGGCGCCTGATCACGCACCAGCGCGAGCGTGCGCCAGTCGAAGCTCTGGATGGTCACGCGTTGTGCCATGCCGGCCTTGTCGATCTCGGCCAGCAGTGCGCGCACCATCTGCTCGGGCGGCGCGGTTTCATCGGGTCGGGTGGGATCGACCTTCGTCTCGATGTTGAAGCGCACCTGGTCCGCGCCCGTCGAACGCACCTGCTCGAACAGCGACGCCAGCGTGGGGATGCGTTCGCCGTCGCGGCCCAATTGCTTGGGGAACGGCTTGCCGTATCCGCTGCCCGGATCGATGCGGCCCACGTCGTACGTCTGCAGTTGCGCGAGCGTCAGCGTGCGGATCGCCGGACCCTTCGAAGACAGGTATCTGCCTTGCGTATTCCGCGTGTGGTCGGGGTTCAGCACCGTGTCGTGCGAGATCACCACGACGTCGTCCGCGGTGAGGCCGATGTCCAGTTCAAGCGTGGTCACGCCCATGCCGATCGCGTTCGAGAACGCGGCGAGCGTGTTCTCGGGCATCAATGCGCGACCTCCGCGATGCGCCTGCAGATCGATGGCCGGGCGCGGCGTGGGGGCCGGCGCGACGCACCCGGCAACGAGCGCCGCTGTCGCGATGAGAGCGGCGAGCTTCATTTGAGCTCTACCGTAATGCCGTCGTTTTGCACCGTGATGGCTCCGATCTCATAGGTCTTGCGTCCAACAGTCAGCTCTTCTGCGGTGAAGGTGCGTAGCGGTTGGTCGCGAAGCAGTTCTTGCGCGACAAGGGCGCCGATCTGCTGGAGTCGCTCCGCATCGCGCCCGGTCACGCCCTGCAGTTCGAGCCGCTCTGCCTGCGGTTGATCCAAGCGCAGCGCATGCGCGGGCGCATCGTACTTGAGCGCGCTGCTGACCGAGACAACGCCCTGGACGGTCGAGGGTCGAAGCAACGGGCTGTTGATCGTGAGGGCGGCCGTGATCGCGGCGCGGTTGTTCACGCTGTCGAGCCGCAACTGCGGGTTGCTCAGGCTCACGGTGAAGATGTCCGCATAGCGCTTCTGCACCGGGAAGTGCTTCGCGATCTGCGTTTCGAGCTCTTCGCGGCTCGCGGTGTATTCGCTCGTGAAGAAGTTGAAGCCGGCCATGGCTGCGAACGGCGCGGGCAATGCGGCGACGCCCAGCAGCGTGCGCAGCATCAGACGGCGGGACAGGTTGGGGGAGCGGTTGCGCATACCGCTCCGAGCTTGCCACAGACGAACGGGTTCCCGCCGCCCGGCGATCTGAAGCTCAGTCGTGCAGCGACGAAAGGAACTGTTTCAACTCGGCCGTCTGCGGGTTGCCGAACAGGTCCGCAGGCGGTCCCATTTCATGTACACGGCCCCGGTGCATGAAGATCACCCGATCGCTCACCTTGCGCGCGAAGTTCATCTCGTGCGTCACCATCAGCAGCGTCATGCCCTCATCGGCGAGCGACTCGACCACGCGCAGCACTTCGCCGACCAGTTCGGGATCGAGTGCCGAGGTGATCTCGTCACACAGCAGGACCGCCGGCTCCATGGCCAATGCGCGGGCGATTGCCACGCGCTGCTGCTGGCCGCCAGAGAGCTGATCGGGCATTGCATCGAACTTCTCGGCCAACCCCACGCGCGCCAGCAGCTTGCGCGCCTGCGAGGCCGCCTCCATGCTGCTGCGCTTCTTGACGAGCGTGGGCGCAAGCATCACGTTGCGGCCGACCGAGAGATGCGGGAACAGATTGAAGCTCTGGAAGATCATGCCCACGTGCTGGCGCAGCTCGCGCATCGCCATCGCACTCTCGTGCAGCAGCGGCTTGCCGTCGACGGTGAGCGAGCCTTCCTGGAACACCTCCAGCCCGTTGATGCAGCGCAGGAGCGTGCTCTTGCCCGAGCCGCTCTTGCCGATGATCGCGATCACCTCGCCGCGCTTCACATCGAGGTCGATGCCCTTGAGCACCTCGTTGTTGCCGTAGGACTTGCGCAGCGCGGTGATGCGAACGATGGGCGCGGCCGCCGAAGCGATGGCCGGCCTGGGAGCTTCAGCGACGAGCGCCATGGAATTTCCTTTCCAGATTCTTGGCGTACAGGCTCACGGGAAAGCACAGCACGAAATAGAGCAGGGCGACGCAACTGAACACCACGAACGGCCGGAAGGTCGCGTTCGAGATCATGCTGCCCGCCTTGGTGAGTTCGACGAAGCCGATCACGGATGCGAGCGCCGTGCCCTTGATCACCTGCACCAGGAAGCCGACCGTCGGCGCGACCGCGATGCGCACCGCCTGCGGCAGGATCACATGGCGCATCTGCTCGCCGAAGCTCAACGCGAGGCTGCCGCCTGCCTCCCACTGGCCCTTGGGAATCGACGCCACGCAGCCGCGCCAGATCTCGGTGAGGAATGCGCTGGTGTAGAGCGTCAGTGCCACCGATGCGGCAGTCCACGCCGAGACATCGACGCCGAACAGCGCAATGCCGAAGTAGGCGAGAAAGAGCTGCATCAGCAGCGGCGTCCCCTGAAAGACTTGTACATAAAGGCCGATGGCCCGCTCCGCCGCCCGCCCGCCCGAGAGCCGGAGGAAGAGCAGCAAGGCACCGACCGCGCCACCGCCCACGAAGGCGATCAGCGACAGCACGACCGTCCAGCGCAGCGCCATCAGCAGGTTGCGCAGGATGTCCCAGATGGAAAAGTCGCTCATCCGCGCCTCACCGTCCGAAGAACCAGCGCGGGCCGGCCCAGTTGAGCAGCCGCCGCGCGCCGACAGATAGCGCGAGGTAGATCACCGTGGCGATGATGAAGGCTTCGAAGGCTCTGAAGTTGCGGCTCTGGATGAGGTTCGCCGCGTAGCTCAGCTCCTCGGTCGAGATCTGGCTGCACACTGCCGAACCGAGCATCACGATGATGATCTGGCTCACCATGGCGGGCCAGACCTTCTTCATCGCGGGCGGCAGCACCACGCGCGTGAACACCTGCACCCGGTTGAGCGCCAGGCTCACCGCGGCTTCGATCTGTCCGCGCGGCGTGGCCTCGATGCCCGCGCGGATGATCTCGGTCGCATAGGCGCCGAGGTTCATCACCATCGCGATCACCGAAGCTACTTCCGGCGAGAGCTTGAAGCCCGCCGCAGGCAGCCCGAAAAAGATGAAAAAGAGCTGCACGATGAACGGTGTGTTGCGGATCAGCTCCACATAGGCGCCGACGATCCAGCGCAACCACGCCGGCCCGCTCGCGCGCGCCCATGCGCAGGCGATGCCGACCACCATGCCGATCACGGTCGCGATGGCGGTCAGGCCCAACGTCCACAGCACGCCCTTGACCAGCAGGGGCCATTGGCCGAGGACGGCGCCGAAGTCGAATTCGATGCCCATGCGATCGGCGGATCAGACCGGAAGATCGCCCGCCGGACGGCCGAGCCACTTCTTCGCCATCGCGTCGAGCGTGCCGTCCTTCTTCGCGTTCGCGATGATCTCGTTGACCTTGGCTTTCAGCGCGTCTTCGCCCTTGGCGATGCCGATGAAGCAGGGGCTGTCCTTGAGCAGCAGCTTGTATTCGGCACCAAGCTGCGGGTTCTTCTGCATCATGTCGCCCGCCACCGCGGCACTCGTGGCGAGGGTCTGAGTCTGGCCGGCGACGAAGGCGGCGATGGTGGCGTTGTTGTCCTCGAAGCGCTTGAAGTCGACGTTCGACGGCGCGACCTTGGCGAGCTCCTGGTCCTCCATGGCGCCGCGCGTCACCGCCACGCTCTTGCCGCCCATGTCGGCGAAGCTCTTGATGTTGAGATTCTTCGAGGCATACACCGCCTGGAAGAAGGGCGCATAGGCGGCGGAGAAGTCGATGACCTTCTCGCGCTCCGCGTTCTTGCCGAGCGTGGAGATCACGAGGTCCGCCTTGCGCGTCTGAAGGTACGGAATGCGGTTGGCGCTCGTCACCGGTACCAGTTCGACCTTGGTGCCGAGCTGTTTCGCGATGAGCTGCGCCATCTCGATATCCAGCCCTTGAGGAGTCATGTTCTTGTCGACCGAGCCGTAGGGTGGGTAGTCGGTCGGCACCGCGATCTTGATGACCTTGGCCTTCAGGATGTTGTCGAGCGCGCCCTGGGCTTGCGCGGCGCCGGTGGCGAACAGCGCGGCAACGGCAAGGATCGCCGCGAACCGGCGCTTGGAATATTTCATGACGGGGCTCCTGGGTAGGTCGGTGGAATTCATCCGCTGACCGTACGCAAGAGCTGTGCCGATTCGATTCATCGGCGCACCCGGGTGTCTTTGCCGAAATCGGTACTTTTGTTGTAGGTTGTCCTAGGACTTATCTGATAAGTCGGCGGCATCGTATCTGGGGATTTACCCTCGATAGTCACCTACTTCATTCGTGTTGACAGTGCTTCTTCTTCTCCAAATAATCGTCATCAGTTGTAGGACAACCTATGACATGTCACCACTGACAGCGCCTCCGCGGCGACTCAAAACACAGGAGACCCATGAAAAGACCTCACATTGAAAGCACCGAATCGTTCGTTCCGGCGTCCGTGCTGCAAGGGATGCGATCGCCAGGGCGCCGGGCATTCATCGCCTTGGCCAGCGCATCGGCCGGCGCCACACTGCTGAGTGCCTGCGGCGGCGGTGGTAGCAATTCGTCCGTCTTTCCGTCCACTTCAGGGTCGACGTCGACCGGCACCACCACGCCGCCGTCGACGACACCTGCGCCGTCCGAGCCGGTCGATCCGATCTGGGGCCCCGCAGGCCTCGGCACGCAGATCATCGAATCGCTGAAAGGCATCAATCAATCGATGTTCCCCAGCCGCGACTTCCTGGTCACGGACTACGGCGCGCAGACATGCAGCACAGTGGCGGCGACCAGCCCTTACACCGACCCGACCAAGTCGCCACTCAGCGTCGGCGCGGATACGACGCATGCGCCGGGCTCCTTAGATTCACGGCCCGCCTTCCTGGCCGCCATTGCGGCGTGCAACAGCGCAGGCGGCGGCCGCGTCGTGGTGCCGCCGGGCACGTGGTATTGCGCCGGGCCGATCGTGCTCAAGAGCAATGTCAACTTCCACCTGAGCCAGAACTGCACGATCTACTTCAGCCCCGACCCGGCCGACTATGCAAAGGATGGCCCGATCAACTGCGGCACCAACGGACAGTTGTTCTACAGCCGTTGGCAGGCGAACGATTGCCTGAACTTCGGCTCGCCGATCTACGCGAGAAACGAGAAGAACATCGCCGTCACCGGCGAAGGCGATACGTCGGTCTTCAACGGCCAGGCCATGACGCCTTTCGCAGGTACGGGCAACACGAGCACCTGCTGGTGGACCTTCAAGGGCACCAGCGGCGCCTATGGTTTCGTGAGTGCCGCAGCCACGCCATCGCAGGCCAGCACCAACGCCAGCAACGTCGACCTGAAAACTGCGGTGCCGGGCATCTCGGATGCGCTCTACACCCTGCTGACCAATCCGGTCACGCCCTGGCAGCAAGACCAGAACTACCTGCCGGCACTGTCGGAAGCCGGCGTGCCGATCGAGCAGCGGATCTTCGGCGAGGGCCACTATCTGCGGCCCTGCATGGTCGAATTCCTCGGTTGCACCAACGTGCTGATGGAGGGCTACCAGACCCAGAACACGCCCTTCTGGCAGCACCATCCGACCGACTGCACGAATGTGGTGATCCGCAAAGTCACCGTGAACAGCATCGGCCCCAACAACGACGGCTTCGATCCCGACGCCTGCGACAACGTGCTCTGCGAGGACGTGGTGTTCAACACCGGCGACGACTGCATCGCGATCAAGTCGGGCAAGAACCTCGACAACGAGTACGGCCCAGCGAAGGACCACGTCATCCAGAACTGCACCATGAACAGCGGGCACGGCGGCATCACGCTGGGCAGCGAAATGGGCGGCGGCGTCGAGAAGATCTACTGCCGCAATCTCGCGATGCTCAACCAGTTCTGGGCAACGAACTCGCTGAACATCGCAATCCGCATCAAGACCAACATGAACCGGGGCGGCTTCGTGAAGGACTTCTACGTGGACGGCGTGACGCTCCCCAACGGTGTCAGCCTCACCGGCGCAGGCTACGGCAGCAGCATGCTGCCCGGAAGCCCCATCAACAGCAATGTGCCGATCGGGGTGAGCACAGCGGCGAACAGCAACCCATCGGCCTCGCAAGGCGGGATCATTACCTTCGACTGCGACTACCAGCCGTCCAAGGACGCGATCCGCACGCGGCCGGCTTTGCTGCAGAACATCAACATCTCCAACGTCGTCGCGAAGAACGTGACGCTCGGCGGTTCGACCGGCTCGTGCTTTCAGGCCATCGTGGCGCAGGGCCCGGTGGCCTTCGACTACAACGGTCCCGCACCGGCGCCCGCAGCACCGGCCATCGAGGGGGTGAGCATCGTGAACTGCGATTTCGGCAACCCCATGGCGACCGGCCCTGCAAGCGCCACGGTGCCGGGTCCGATCTACGCCTACAACGTGCACGACATCACGCTCACGAACACGTTGATCGCAGGGCAGACCTACAACACCGTGGTCACCGACCCGCGTTGACCGGAGCGGCCGATACGCCGCGGCGTTTGCGCGGCGTATTGGCCTGTTTCGCCTCGCCCTGGGTCTCGTGCTGCACGTTCCCGCAGTTGGTCTCCTGGCCCGGGCCGGTCTCGATCAGAGGCAGGAGCGACGCCAGCGGCCCGACCGCGCTCAGTGCCGCCACCGCGGCGCCGCGCGCGATGAGCGGACCCTTCTTGAGTTCGTAGTCGGGGCGCGAGAAGCTGCCGTACAAGCGCACCGGCGTACGCAGCGAAAACAGTCCGACGTGCTTGGGCTTGGGTGTCACGACCAGATCGAAGCGCTCGTCGCCGAAGTCGAACCACCCGCCGCCCAGCACCTGCGTCTGCTCGGTGTCGATGACGAACAGGCTCGACTGGCCGCGTCCGTTCTTCACGTCGAACACCGCGCCGCCGCAGTTGATGCCGATGTCCTTGTCGCCGCCGACCAGCAGCGTCATCACCTTGCCCATGTTCAGACCGCTGGCCGCGTCGAGCAGGTTGGAGACGCGACCGTTGACCACCGTCGTGGCGATGCGCCCGTTGGACTTGGCTGCCGCATCGGCGACGGAGTTGCCCACCCCCGAAAGTCGCAAAGTGGCGCCGACCCGGCCGGCGCCCCGGGCGATCACGCTGTCCTGCGACACGAACTGGCCCAGGCGGATGCCCTGCAGGTCGATCGCGACGTCCGACTTGATGATCGGCTCGCGCGCGTCCAGCGTGGCCTTGCCCGCGAGCGTGCCGCCGGCGAATCCGAAATCCACTGGCGCGAGCTTCATCACGGCATCGTTCAGGCGCAGCGACGCCGCCAGGCTCTCCAGCGGGAGACCCTTGGGCGCCTTCAGGCGGGTGGCGTGCAGGTCCACCTCGGCATCGATCTGCTGCAGGCGACTGGCCTCGAAGGAACCGGAGGGCAGCACGTGGTCGGGATCGACTGTCTTCTGCTTGGCCTTGGCGGTGGGGCGGTCGCGCGTCTGCGCCTGCGTGAGCTTGGGCTTGCCGCCGGTCTCCTGGGTCTCGATGCCGATGAGCGGGCCCAGGTCCGCCAGATCGAGGTAATTGCTGTGCAGGTCGGCCTGGAGCAGGGGGCGGGGCTTCTGGTCGATGTAGGCGCCTTTCCCGAAGACGTCGGTGGAGCCGATGCGCCCGCGCAGGTCGTCCATTGTGTAGCGGTTGCCCTTGAGGATCAGGTGCCCTTCGAGGCGGTAGGGCGGCGAGGCCGGCAGCGGCAGGAGCAGGAAGGGGTACAGGTTCGCCAGCGTCTTGCCCTCGATGCGCAGCTTCGTATCGATGCCGCTGATGTTGGCGGCGTCCGCGATGCTGCCCTCCACCCACAAGTTGGTGGTGCCGGCATGCAGCTCGCCCTGGATCGGGAAGGGCACGCCCGATTCCTGGAAGCTCAGCACCTCGCCGGTCAGCGCCGTGCCGTCGAACCTGGCACCGTGGTAGTTGCCGCTGAACTTGTACTGGGTCGAGTAGCGGTCGTTGGTGGGTGCTGCGTTGGCGCTTTTCACCTTCTCCTGCTTGGCAGGGTCGAAGGTGCTGGCCTCTACCTTCACGTCGAATGGCTCGCCGTGGTCGATGTAACGCAGGCGACCGTCGTCCACCGACAGCGTGCTGATGCGAAGCTTGCTCGGCGAAGTGTCCGAGGGGTCCGAGAGGATCCAGTTCTTGCGGTTGTCAGGCAAGCGCTCGAAGAGCAGTTCGGGCCGCGTGAGCGCGACGCGCGGCACCAGGATTTTCTCGGGCAGGTCGCGCAGCGAGACGGAGAACTCCAGCTGCTCGACCTTGGCCATCGGCTGGTCTTCCCTGGACCAATCCGCATTGCCGAATCGAACGCCACGCATGCGGATGGTGGGCGTGAGGCTGAGCCGCACGTGCAGGTCGTCCATCCTGAAGTCGCGATGGGACTTCTGCGAGATGTATCTCTCGATGGGCGGCCGAACCCAGTTCCAGTCGAACAGCACCAGCACCACCGCAAGCAGGATCAGCAGGCCGGCGAGGACCGAGCGAATCGGATGGCGCCGCAGCAGTGCGGCGAAGGGCGGCGAGACGGGCCTGTCCATGGCGTGGTCGCGATTCGGTGGAGATGGCGCAGCACTCAGGATGCCGGCGCGGCGCGCGGCTGTCTATCAGCGCGCCACTGACCGGCATGTGCAGAACGGGCGCATCCGCGCGGCAGGGATCGCGATCAGTCCGCCCGAGGGCCTTTGCCCGGACGGGAATGACTCAACCCTTGAGCGTCGCCTTCAGCGTGATCTCCGGCACGCTCGCAAGCGCCTTCGACAGCGGGCAACCGGCCTTCGCGCCGGCCGCGATCTGCTGGAACTTCGCTTCGTCGATGCCCGGAATCACCGCCTCCAACTCAAGCTGGATGCGATCGATCTTGAAGCCCGGGCCGTCGGCGGCGAGCCGCACCGCGGCCTTGGTGTCGATCGACTTCGCGGTAAAGCCCGCGCCTTCGAGCGCGAAGGCGAACGCCATCGTGAGGCAGCCTGCATGCGCTGCGCCGAGGATCTCCTCGGGGTTGGTGCCGCGCTTGTCATCCTCGAAGCGGCTGGCGAAACCGTAGGGGTAGTCCTTGAGCGCGCCGGTCTCGGTGCTGATCTGCCCTTTGCCGGTCTTGCCGGCGCCTTCCCAGTGAACGCTCGCGCGCTTGTCTGCTGGCATGTGAACTCCTTCGAGGTGGTGGTTGAACGGAGCCTGCGGTTGTACGGCAGATCGATCGTGACGTCTGTCAGCCGCCGGCTGGCGGTTGACAAAAGATTGCACTTTTCGGAGTCGCCCATGTGACGGTTTTCGGGGCTTCCCCCATGCTGCACCGCCGCGAGCCGTCGTAGGCTTCCGGGCTGTTTGGAGACCGTATGGAACGACCGCACTACAAGTTCTGGCCGCAGCGCCTGCCTCGCTCGATCACCGTCCCCGCCACGTCGCTGTGGCACAACCTCAAGACCAACGCCGAGCGCTTTCCAGACAAGCTTGCGCTGGTCTTCTTCGGCAGCGAGATCACCTACCGTGAATTCGCCGCGCAGACCGAGCGCCTCGCCGGCACGCTGCACGCGCTGGGCGTGAAGCGCGGCGATCGGGTGGTCCTCGACATGCAGAACTGCCCGCAGCTCGTGATCGCGCACTTCGCGATCCTGCGCGCCAATGCGGTGGTGGTGCCGGTCAATCCGATGAATCGTGCGGAAGAGCTCAAGCACTACATCACCGACCCGGACGCCAAGGTCGCGATCACGACCGGCGACCTCGCCCCCGAATTGGCCAAGGCGAGCAACGCGCTGGAGCCGAAGGACCGGCTCGCGCACATGATCGTCACGCAGTTCACCGACGCCTTCGATCCGGAAGTGACCGGCGACGAGGCTCCGCCGCCCGCATGGCGCGACTGGCTGCTCACGCGCCATCCGCTGCCCGAGCTGCAGGACGGAAAGACGATGAGCTGGACCGACGCGATGAACGCCGGGCATCCGGCGCCCGAGCATGTGGTCGGCGCGAACGACATGGCGCTGCTGCCTTACACCAGCGGGACCACCGGCTTGCCCAAGGGCTGCATCCACAACCATTCGAGCCTCAACCACAACGCGTTCGCGGGGCAGATCTGGGGGCTGGGTTCGTCGGAGGCCGTGGTGCTTGCGGTGGTGCCGATGTTCCACATCACCGGCGTGGTGAGCATGATGCACACCACCGTCCTCATCGGCGGCACGCTGATCATCATGCCGCGCTGGGATCGCGACATGGCCGGCCGGTTGATCTCCCGCCGCAAGGTGACGAGCTGGACCAACATTCCGACGATGGTGATCGACCTGATGGCCAGCCCGAACTTCGCGAACTACGACTTGAGCAGCCTCGCCTACATCGGCGGCGGCGGTGCGGCAATGCCGCAGGCGGTCGCGCAGCGCCTTCTGGAGCAGTTCGACCTCAAGTACCAGGAAGGCTACGGACTCACCGAAACCGCGGCGCCGTCGCACGCGAATCCGTTCGAGAACCCGAAACAGCAGTGCCTCGGCATTCCCTACATGGGCACGGATTCACGCGTGGTCGACCCGGACACGCTGCAGGAGATGCCCATCGGCGAATCGGGCGAGATCATCACCCATGGCCCCGAGGTGTTCCAGGGCTACTGGAAGCGGCCCGACGCGACGGCCGCCGCATTCGTGGAGTTCGAGGGCAAGCGCTTCTTCCGTACGGGCGACATGGGCCGGATGGACGAGGACGGCTACTTCTTCATGACCGACCGGCTCAAACGCATGATCAATGCGAGCGGCTTCAAGGTGTGGCCGGCCGAAGTCGAGTTGCTGATGTTCAAGAACCCAGCGATTCAGGAAGCCTGCGTGATCGCGATGAAGGACGCATATCGCGGCGAATCGGTCAAGGCTGTGGTTGTGCTCAGGCCGACGCACAAGAACACCACCGAGCAACAGATCATCGACTGGTGCCGCGAGAACATGGCGGTCTACAAGATCCCACGCGCGGTGCAGTTCGTCGATGCGCTGCCCAAGAGCGGCAGCGGCAAGGTGATGTGGAGACTGCTGCAGGAGGCAGAGAGCAAGTAAGGCTGACACTTCTCAGTCGGTCGCCAAAAAAAGCGGATCGCAGGAATGCGATCCGCTTTTTTTATTTGGCGGATTCTTCGAGCTCGATCCAATTCTTTTAATTGAGGATTCTTTCACACCTCAACTTAATTGGTCTTTGGGCAAGCCGCCCTCCGCAACTTTCCTGAAATTGCCGCGCGGCTCTGGGGGCTCACGGGCGCATGAGAGGCGAGTAAGCCCGAGTTCCCGCCCAAGCGTAGGTCAAAACGGAACAAAGTCACGCGCAACATCTGCGGTAGCGCGATTTCTCTCTCCAATCCGCGTTTTCAGATTCGTCCTAAATCAATTTTGCTGCCCGATAAATACCATTGACTTATCGGATCACGCCCAATTTCTCAATTCGATCGGTATTAACCGTGGGGTATTGGCAATTCAGCATTATTTTTAACTGGAGAATTTATGAACAAGTCATTCAAGAGCGTTTGGTGCGAGAAGACCGGTACGTACATTGCCGCAGCGGAGACGAGCCGGTCCAGGGGCAAGAAGTCGTCGTCCGCCGTTGTTCTCACCGCGATCATGACCCTGGCTGTGGCGGCCGGGTACAGCGGTGCTGCTGGTGCAGGTGTGGCGAACGCTCATCCCACCTATGGCAACTTCGTGATCGACAACAACTCGAGTACCAGTGTCGCGGCCAAGACTACCGGCGCCGGTTCGATCGCAATTGGCGTTGATACGGTCGCCGGCGGCGAGAACGGTGGCGACTACTCGGCCATTGCGATCGGCGTCTCTGCAAAGACAAGCGGCAAGGGCACGATGGCCCTTGGTGAGAGCTCCTCCGCCACGGGTGACCACGCGATGGCCATCGGCAATTCTTCCAAAGTGACCTCCGACTTTGGTCTGGCGCTGGGCGCAAGCAGCATAGTCTCGGGCGCGAATAGCGTTGCCCTGGGTTCCGGCAGCGTGGCCGATCGCGCCAATACAGTGTCTGTGGGCACCGCCGCCAGCCAGCGCCAGATAGTCAATATGGCTGCCGGTACGCTGTCGGTCGACAGCACGGACGCGGTGAATGGCTCGCAACTCTTTGCGACCGATCAAAACGTGCAGGCCAACACGGCGAACATTGCGACCAATGCGTCGGACATCGCTGCCAATAAGACAAGCATCGCGACCAACACGACGAACATCGCCATCGTTGACGGCCGCGTGACCAACGTGGCGAACTCGGTGACGAATCTTGCGCAGCAACTGGACGAAGGTGACATCGGCATGGTGCGGCAGGATGCGACCACCAGGAACATCACGGTAGCCAAGGACGCGGATGGAATGATGGTGGACTTCACCGGCACCAACGGCGCGCGTGTCCTGAGCGGCGTGGGCGCGGGCCGGCTGGCGGCCGACAGCCTGGAAGCGGTGAACGGCTCGCAGCTCTTCGCGACCAATCAGAACGTGCAAGCCAACACGGCGAACATTGCGACCAACACGACGAACATTGCCAACATCGAGGGTCGCGTGAGCAACGTGGAGGACTCGGTGACGAATCTGACGACCCAACTGGACGATGCCAGCATCGGCTTGGTGCAGCAGGACGCGACCACCAAGAACATCACGGTGGCCAAGGACAAGGGCGGCATGTCGGTGGACTTCACGGGTACTGACGGTGCACGTGTCCTGAGCGGCGTGGCCTCGGGCAGGCTGGCGGTCGACAGCCAGGAAGCGGTGAACGGCTCGCAGTTGTTTGCGACGAACCAGAACGTGCAAGCCAACACGAACAGCATTGCGATCAACACGGCCAACATCGCGGCCAACACGACGAACATCGCCACTATTGATGGCCGCTTCAGCAGCGTCGAGGACTCGGTTTCCAGCCTGACGAAGGAGATGCACGAGTCGCACGCAACTGTGATCGAGAAGATCGTCAGTTCGGAAAAGGCTGGCAGCGCTCATGTGGCCACCGCCGGCGATTCTTCACAAAAGGCGTCGGCAACCGGCGAGAACGCGGTGGCCGTGGGTGCTGGTGCCAGTGCGTCGGCCAACAACAGTGTGGCGCTGGGCGCGGGCTCCAGCACCGGGAATCGCGAGAACGTCGTGTCGGTCGGCTCCGCGGGCAATGAACGCGCCATCGCCAATGTGGCCGATGGTGTGGTCGACACCGACGCGGTGAACAAGCGCCAACTCGACGCCGTTTCGGCGAGCAACCAGGCCTACACGGACCAACGCATCGACCAGGTGCAGTCGGACATCGCCAGCGTCCGGCGCGACGCCAACGGCGCGGCTGCAGCGGCCATGGCGGTGGCAACGCTGCCCCAGGCGGTCATCCCGGGCCGCGGCATGGCCTCCGCCTCGGTGAGCAATATGGACGGCGAGTCGGCCATCGCAGTGGGTGTCTCGAAGGTGTCCGAAAACAGCCGCTGGGTCACGAAGCTTGCTGGCACGGTCAACACTCGCGGAAAGGTCGGGGTGAGTGCCGGTATCGGCTTCCACTGGTAAGCAGACCGGTTCGGTGAATGAAAGGGGCGGCGCGTAGAGCGTCGCCCCTTTCTGCTTGTGCGCGCCGGCAGCTACTTCGTCTTCTGGATGTCTTCGCGCTAAGGCTTTCTCAGCATGTCGATCAGGCGCGCGAGTGCCACCGAGGGCGTCCCTTTCCACACGAGATGGGTCCGGTTGTGTCGCATTCGCTCTGGCAGCTGATGCTGGCGGACATCCGCCGTCGCGCGCAGCGCCTTGAGCACCGACACGGGCACGATCGCGAAGCCGGTGCCGGCCGCTACGCAGGCGATCATTGCCTGGTACGAAGAAAATTCCAGCGAGCGTGAGGGCGACACGCCGCCCTTGCCGAGCCACTGCTCGAGCAAGCGGCGATACGAGCATCCTTGCGCGAAGGCGATCAGCGTCGAGTTGGCAAGATCGCCTGGCCGCGTCACCGAGGTCACGCTCAGGGCCGTGACGAGAACCAGTTCTTCCTCGAACACCGGTAGTGATTCCAGGCCGGCCGGCGAGAACGGCTCGGACACGAACGCGGCCTCGATCTCGAAGCCATTCACTCGTTTCAGCAGTGCACCCGTGGTGCCGCTGACCAGTTCCACGACAACCCCGGGGTAAAGCTTGTGAAAGCGCGACAGCACCGGCGCGAGCCGGCTGCCCGCGGTGCTCTCGAGGGAGCCGAGTCTGAAAGTGCCGAGCGGTAGATCGCTGCGCAGTTCGGACTCCGCCTCGTCCGCGAGTCGAAGCAGGCGGTCCGCGTAGGGCAGTAGCTTATGTCCCGCCGGTGCGAGCGCCAGCGTGCGACCCTGTCGATGGAAGAGCTTGTGCCCGAGGCGATCTTCGAGCTGCTGGATGCGCGTGGTGACGTTCGACTGTACGCGGTTGAGCTTGTCGGCCGCGCGGATCACGCCACCTTCTGCCACGACAGTGCGAAAGATCTCGAGGGAGTCCAAATCAATGGTTCTCATAAACAGAATGATTGTTCTGAATAATTCATTTGTGGCCGCCTCGCATTCTGCGTCTAATGAGATGCCATGTCGAATCCCACCCTCACCATGTCGCGGCGGCCTTCCTATGTGTCCGTCTGTGTCGCCGGCCTGCTGGCGCTGGCGATCGCGATGGGCATCGGCCGATTCGCCTTCACCCCGATGCTGCCGCTGATGATCCGTACCGGCAGCCTCGACGTCGCGGCCGGCGGCTGGCTTGCGGCGGCCAACTACGCGGGCTACCTGCTCGGCGCGTTGACCACCGCGCGTCTGCCGCTCACGCCGCAGCGCGTGGGGCTGCTGGCGCTCGCGATCATCGTGCTGTCGACCGCCGCGATGGGCTGGTCGGGCTCGGTCGCGTTCTGGCTGGTGCTTCGCTTTCTCGCGGGCGCTGCAAGTGCATGGGCATTGGTGAGCACCAGCGTCTGGTGCCTGGCGTGGCTGGCGCGGCTGGACCGGCCGTCGGGCGCGGGAATTCTCTATGCGGGCGTCGGCGTCGGTATCGCGCTCGCCGGCCTCTACTGCTGGCGCGCTGGTGCGGCGGGGGCGGCGCCGGAGAGCCTGTGGATTCAACTGGGCATGCTTGCGTTGGCGGGGCTGCTGATCGTTGCAGCGCTGATGCCACGCGATGCAACGACTACGACGGCGTCGGCGCGCGCCGGCGACAGTGCTGCTCCATCGGGTCAGGTACCCTGGGGACTGGTGCTCAGCTACGGCATCCTCGGCTTCGGGTACATCCTGCCGGCGACCTTCCTGCCGGTGCTGGCACGGGCGGTGGTCGACGATCCGTCCGTCTTCGGTGCCGCATGGCCGGTGTTCGGCACGGCGGCGGCGATCTCGACATTGCTTGCGGCGGCGGTGTTGGGCCACGTTTCGCGTCGACGCGTGCTTGCGGGCAGTCATGCGCTGATGGCGCTCGGATGCCTTTTGCCAGTGATTCACCTTTCCGTCCTCACCGTGTTGGCCGCGGCGCTGCTGGTCGGCGGCACCTTCATGGTCGCGACCATGGCCGGCATGCAGGAGGCGAAGGCCAGCACCGTCGGCGATCCGACAAGCGCGCTGGGCAGAATGACGGCCGCATTCGCGATCGGCCAGATGGCGGGTCCGATCCTGTCATCAGCCCTCAGCGGATCGGCACAGGGCTTCGGCGGACTGTTCGTCGCGCTGGCCATCGGTGCCGTGGCGCTGCTGGGAAGCGCCGCATGGTTGCTGCGCGAACCGCGATCGATCGCTTGAACGAAAGGAACTGCAACGTGCTTCAACAAGGCCACACCTTCCCCTGGACCGACCGCCTGCCGATGCCTTCGGCGGAATCGATGACCGATGCGCAGCGTGCGGCCGCGCAGGCGCTGATCGATGGACCTCGCAAGGCGGTATTCGGCCCCTTCATTCCCCTCTTGCAAAGCCCCGTGCTCATGGAACGCATCGGCAGCCTCGGGGAATACCTGCGCTTCGACAGCACGCTGGATCCCCGCGTGCGCGAGTTGGTGACCTGCGCGGTCGCGAGGCACGTCGGCAACCAGTTCGAATGGGTCGTGCACGCCACGGCGGCGGTCAAGGCTGGCGTCAGCGCCGAGGCGGTCGAGGCGCTGCGACTCGGCCGCCGCCCGACGATGCTGGCGGAAGACGAACAGCTCGCGCTCGACTTCGCGCAGGAGCTTCTGCGCAACAACGGCGTGAGCGAGCCGACCTATGCCGCAGCCGAACTGCGCTTCGGAAAGTCCGCAGTGGTCGACCTCAGCGCACTCGTCGGCTACTTCGCGATGGTGTGCTGGGTCATGAACGTGGCCCACACGCCAGTCAAGCCGGCAGAGGGGCAACCGGGGCTCGACGCCTTCCCGCTCTAGATTAAAGATCAGTTACAGGTCAGCTTTTCGCCTGCTTCGGCGAGAGAATCCGCGCTGCGCGGACAGGGTCCGTGAATCCGACCCTTCGATCCGCACATGCTCGATAAACGCTTCTTCCCGCGTCAGGCGGTCGCGTCCGGCGGCAACCGCTGGGACTGGGCGCTGTTGCCCCTGGTGCTTGCGACGCTCTTCGCGCTGGCCTACGGCGGCGCGCAGATGGCGCGCCCGTACGAGTTGGGCCAGCCGCTGCCGATCAGCCTCGATCCCTGGATGCTTCCGTACTACCTGCTGCGCACGACGCTGCGGATGTTCCTCGCGCTGGGTGCCTCGCTGATCTTTGCCTGCGTGTTCGCGGTGCTCGCGACCCGCTATCGCGTCGCCGAAAAGATCCTGGTGCCGATGCTGGACATCCTCCAGTCCATCCCCATCCTCGGCTTCCTGTCGATCACCGTCACCGGCTTCATCGCGCTGTTCCCGGGCAATCTGCTCGGCGTGGAATGCGCGGCGATCTTCGCGATCTTCACCTCGCAGGCGTGGAACATGGCGTTCAGCCTGTACCAATCGCTGCGCACGGTGCCGTCTGAACTGCGCGAGGCGGCATCGGTGTTCCAGCTTTCGCCCTGGCATCGGTTCTGGCGCCTCGAACTGCCCTTTGCGGCGCCGGGCCTCTTGTGGAACATGATGATGTCGATGTCCGGCGGCTGGTTCTTCGTCGTTGCTTCGGAAGCGATTTCGGTGTCGAACCAGAACATCAAGCTGCCGGGCGTCGGCTCGTACATCGCGATGGCGATCGAGGCGCGCGACCTCGGCGCGATCGGCTGGGCCATCGGCGGGATGCTGATCGGCATCGCGCTGTACGACCAGCTCTTCTTCCGCCCGCTGATCGCGTGGGCCGACAAGTTCCGCTTCGAGGAGGGCAGCACCGAAGACGCACCGCGCTCGTGGCTGCTCACCTGGCTGCGTCGCACGGATCGCATCAAGCGAATCATCATCGGCGCGATGAAGCCGTTCGAGCGGGCGCTGGTGCTGTTCCGTCGCGACTTCGACGGGACCTCGATCAAGGCGCGCCCGCGTCCGCCCGATCCGGCCGTCACGCGTGTGTGGGACGCCACCATCGCGGCCGCGGTGCTTCTGGCGCTGGTCTGGCTCGTGCGCTTCATTCACACCGAGGTCGGCTGGGCCGAGGTCGGCCATGTCTTCGTGCTGGGCCTCTACACGCTGCTGCGCGTGATCGTGCTGATCGCGCTCGCGGCGCTGGTGTGGGTTCCGATCGGCGTGTGGATCGGCATGAATCCCCGCTGGGCGGGGCGGCTGCAGGGTGTCGCGCAATTCCTGGCGGCCTTTCCGGCCAACCTGATGTTTCCGGTCGCGGTGCTGTTCATCGTGCGCTGGCATCTCAACCCGAATATCTGGCTGGCACCTCTGATGGTGCTGGGCACGCAGTGGTATCTGCTCTTCAACGTGATCGCGGGGGCATCGACGATTCCGACCGAGCTGCGCTATGCCGCGGAGAACCTCGGGCTCACCGGCTGGCTCAAGTGGCGGCGGTATCTGCTGCCGGCGGTGTTTCCGAGCTTTGTCACCGGCGCAATCACCGCAAGTGGCGGATCATGGAACGCGAGCATCGTCGCCGAGTACGTGACCTGGGGCGACACCACGCTGCAGGCAGCGGGGTTGGGCAGCTACATCGCGCAGATGACCGCGATCGGCGACTTCCCGCGCATTGCGCTCGGCATTGGCGTGATGTGCGTGTTCGTCATGGGCATGAACCATTTCGTCTGGCGCCGGCTCTATGAGCGCGCCGAGACCCGGGTCTGAATAGAGGAGCACGCATGGCCGAAGCCATCATCGAACTCAAAGGAGTGGGCAAGTCCTTCCGCTCGGCCGACGGCGCCGCGCGCGCGGTGCTCGAAGGCGTGGATTTCCGGCTGGCAGAAGGCGAGATCGTGGCGCTGCTCGGCCAGTCCGGCTCGGGCAAGTCGACGCTGCTGCGCATCCTGGCGGGCCTCATCGGTGCGGACGGGGGCAGCGTGAGCTACCGCGGCCAGCCGCTCTATGCACCGGCGCGCGGCATCGCCATGGTGTTCCAGTCGTTCGCGCTCTTTCCGTGGCTCACGGTGCAGCAGAACGTCGAGCTTGGCCTGGAGGCGCGCGGCATCGAGGCAGCGGAGCGCGCACGTCGTGCCAGCGCGGCGATCGAGCTGATCGGCCTTGCCGGCTTCGAGGGCGCGCTGCCGCGCGAACTCTCGGGCGGAATGCGGCAGCGCGTGGGCATCGCGCGTGCGCTGGTGATCGAGCCCGAAGTGCTGCTGATGGACGAGGCCTTCTCCGCGCTCGACGTGCTGACCGGCGAGCGTCTGCGCGACGACATCCTCCAGCTCTGGGGCAGCGGCGCGATGCCGACCAAGGCGATGCTGATCGTCTCGCACAACATCGAGGAAGCGGTGCTGATGGCCGACCGCATCCTGATCTTCGCGGCCGATCCGGGGCGGGTACGCGCCGAGTTGCCGATTCATCTGCCTCGGCCGCGCGATGCCGACAGCCTCGAGGTGCGTGCTTTGATCGATGAAGCCTATGCACTCATGACCGAGCGTGCGCCCGCCGCAGGTCGCGCCGCCGAGGAGCCGGCGCGCATGCATCTGGGTGATCGACTGCCCGAAGCCGACATCGGGCGGATGGAGGCGCTTTTGGAAATGCTGGTCGAGGACGACCGGGATGGACGCGCCGACCTGCCGCAGCTCGCCGAGGAGACCGAACTCACCGACCACGACCTGCTGCCGCTTTCGCAGGCGCTCGCGCTGCTCGGCTTCGCGAAACTGGCGGATGCGGACCTGCATCTGACCGAATTGGGCAGGCGCTATGTCGGGGGCACGCACACGTTGAGGCAGCAGCTGCTGGGCCAGCAATTGCTCGCGCATGTGCCGCTGGCTGCGCACATCCGTCACAGCCTGGAGCAGGCGCCATCGGGCGAACTGCCGCAGGAGCCGTTCCTCGAACTGCTGAAGGAAAGCCTCGACGAACCCACTGCCGAGCGGGTGCTGCGGACCGCGATCGAATGGGGTCGCTACGGCGAGGTGTTCGAGTACGACTTGCGCACCGGCCTCATTCACCTGCCGGTAGGCGAGGAAGAAGCTACCGAGCCATCGGCTGGACCGGGCTGAGCGCGAGGATCGCATCGGCCAGTCGCTCGATGCCCTGCTCGGAGAGATCGTCGGCCTCGATGCGCTGCCGATCGGTCCACGATGCGAAGTGCTGCGCCTGCGAGCGTGCGTAGTGCGGGTCGTAGTGAAGCGCCATCAGCTCCGCGAAGAGCGGCGCGAGTTCGCGACCATGCGCCCAGGCCTGCCACCGCTGCACGGTTTCCTTGCCTTGCAGCTCCTTGAGCAATCCGAGCTGCGTGGCGAGCGCCTCGCCGTCGTCGCCGAGGTAGGCGTAGTCGCGCAGCAGGTATGCGAGGCGCGCCTCGGCTGTCGCCGCAACCTCGATGCAGGGGCTCGCACGCATGCGCGCCACCAAGGGAATGGGCACGGCAATGCGGCCGATGCGCGGGCTTTCGCCTTCGACGTAGAGCGGGCGGTCGAGATCGATGCCGTCGAGCACCTGCGCGATGCTCGTCTCGAACGCTTTTTGCGAAGGCTGGGGTGTGCCCGGCAGCGCGCCGAGCAGCGAGCCCTTGTGTCTGGCGAAGCCTTCGAGGTCGAGCACCTGCGCCCCGCGTGCGGCGAGCGCCTGCAGGACGCGAGTCTTCGCGCTGCCCGTCGCGCCGCACAGCACGCGCAGCGGCAGGCGAGGGGAGAGGGCCTCGATCTGCTCGATTACATGATGACGAAAGCTCTTGTAGCCGCCGGAGAGTTGCTGCGCGTCCCATCCCACGAGACGCAGCCACGCCACCATCGACCCGCTGCGCATGCCGCCTCGCCAGCAGTAAACCAGCGGCTTCCAGTTCGACGGCTGGTCCGCGAAGCGCCCGCGAAGGTGCTTCGCGAGATTCGCGGCCACCATCGCGCCGCCGACGCGCCGCGCCTCGAAAGCGCCCTGTTGCTTGTAGAGCGTGCCGACGATGCGCCGCTCCTCGTCGTCGAGGACGGGGCAGTTGATGGCGCCTGGAATGTGATCCAGCGCGAACTCGGCCGGCGAGCGTGCGTCGATGAGGGTGTCGAACGCGGGAAGGTCCGCCACGCGGACGGGGGAACGGTTCATGGTTTATTCAGGCGATGATCGGAGGCACGTAAAACTCGCGGAGTTGGCACAATGCCGGGCATTCCGGAGGCCTCGAAGAAGAAACATCAAGATGGATTGGACAGCCCTGACAAAGATTCCCCACCATGATGGTTGCGGCTGCAACGCTGCACCGGGTCGCCTTTCAGAGATTCTGGCACGCACGGGTGCGGCGATCGCCGGCCTGTCGCTCGCACTGTGTGCGGGCGCGGCACAGGCACAGGATTCTCAAGCCCAGGCCCAAGCTCCAGCCGATCGATTCGACGGCAAGCCGTTCTGGGAACTGGTGATCGGTCCATTCGCGGTGCACTTCAGCAATGAGAGCGAGCACAAGCACGTTTTCCTGCTGGGCATCGAGCGGAACTTGCCGGGCGCGCCGGAATGGTCGTATGCCGACGCGACCATCTGGGGGTTCTCGGCTTTCAGAAACTCGTTTGGCCAGTCCTCTGCCTACGCCTACTACGGCTTCCGATGGGACAACCTGTTCGGTAGCCCGAAGTGGTACGCAAAGATCAGCGGTGGTGTGATCTACGGCTACAAGGGCCAGTACGAAGACAAAGTGCCCTTCAACCATGATGGCTTTGGCCTTGGCATCATTCCCGCGATCGGCTATCGCGTGACGCCGAACGACGCAGTACAGATCGGCACGCTCGGGACGGCCGGGCTGATCTTCACGTACAACCGCCGCTTCTGAAATCTTTTCCGGCTCCTCAGGGAGGGCCCGAATTTCGCGTTAGAATTCGAGGCTTCGCAAAACGCGAAACAACGCGGGAATAGCTCAGTTGGTAGAGCGCAACCTTGCCAAGGTTGAGGTCGCGAGTTCGAGTCTCGTTTCCCGCTCCAATTCAAAAAAGAGGCTTCGGCCTCTTTTTTTTCGTCCGTGCTTTTCAGGAAAAGCGCATCACCCCATCGTCCACCGCGCCGAACCTCAGCGTCACCAGGTCGGCAAGGTAGTTGTGGTTCAGCTTCCACGGCTTCTTCGTGCCTTGCTTCGGCAACTGGTCGATCGCGCGCTGGAAGTACCCTGACGAGAAATCAACCCACGGCTGCAGGGCCATGTCCGAATCGTCCACGCGAGGCACGCATTGCCGCGCACCGGTCTGCTTCATGTGATTGAGCAGCCGGCAGACGAAGGTGGCAGCGAGGTCCGCCTTCAGCGTCCACGACGCGTTCGTGTAGCCGAAGACAGAAGCGAAGTTCGGCACGCCGGCAAACAGGACACCCTTGTAGTTGACCAGCTCGGCCGGCGCCAGCTTGCGTCCGTCCACGCTCATTTCCAGTCCGCCGACGAGTTTCAATTTCAGGCCGGTTGCAGTCACGACGAGGTCCGCGGGCAACTCCGCGCCGCTCGCGAGCCGTAGGCCGGTCTCGGTGAACGATTCGATCGTGTCCGTGACGACGCTGGCGCGCCCGCTCCGGATGGCCTTGAAAAGATCGCCATCGGGCACGAAGCACAGCCGCTGCTCCCACGGGTTGTAGCTTGGGGTGAAGTGTGTGTCGACGTCGTACGCGGGGCCGAGTTGCTGTCTCACCAGCTTCAGCAGGGTCGCCTTCGCAAATGCAGGCCGGCGCCTGCACAGCTTGAACAGGCCGACGGAGATCAGCACGTTCTTCCAGCGCGTCACGGCGTGCGAGGCTCGATGCCCGACATAGCGCTGCAGCCATCGGGCGATCGGGTCCACCGTGGGAAGGCTCAACACGTATGAAGGCGAGCGTTGCAGCATCGTCACGTGCGCAGACGTCCTCGCGAGTTCCGGCACCAGCGTGACGGCGGTTGCTCCGCTGCCGATCACGACGACGCGCTTGCCCGCGTGGTCGATGTCGTCCGTCCAGTGTTGGGGATGCACGACACGGCCGCCAAAGCGCTCGAGTCCCGGGAAGCCGGGCGTGTAGCCTTCCGCGTAGTCGTAGTAGCCGCTGCACACCAATAGGAAGGCGCATTGGAAGACAAGGCGCTCGCCGGGCTCGCGTTCGGCCACCACCGTCCATCGTGCGGCGTCGGTTGACCAGCTTGCCGATCGCACGCGGTGGCGATAGCGAATCAGGCGATCGACGCCGGTCTCGCGCGCCGTCGCCTGAAGGTATTCGAGGATCGAGCGTCCATCCGCAATGGAGCGCGCTTCCGTCCACGGACGGAACGAATAGCCCAGGGTGTGCATATCCGAGTCGGATCGCACGCCCGGATAGCGGAAGAGATCCCAGGTGCCACCCAGCGTATCGCGCGCCTCGAGGATGGCAACGCTGCGTTCGGGGCAGAGCCGCTGCAGGTGGGCGGCCGCACCGATGCCGGACAACCCGGCGCCGACGATCAGTACGTCGACGAAGTCACCGGCCATGACTCCCGTCAGGCTTTGGACTGACCGTCGCGCCGGTTGGCACCCAGCGCATAGACGACCGGCTTTTCATCCGGGAGCTTCGGGGTTCCTGAGCCTTCGCCCAGCGGTACGTGCGATGTCCCGTAGACCTCCCGCTCCAGCCGCTTGGCGCGTTCCGCGTACATGCGGGCCAGGGCGCCGTGGTGCTCCGCGGCGGCCTGGTGCTCGATGCGCGCCAGATTGGCCTCTTCGAGCAAGGTCATGATGCGGCGAAGATGGCCGTTTCGATGGGGCTGGAAGATGTTGAACATCGGATCCTCCGAATACGTATGCCTGCAAGGCGTCAGTTTTAACGTGATTCGGCAATTTCGTGCATGTCAGCCAAGCTCCACGATGGACGTAGGCCGCCCGGCCAGTGACCCCGCGTTCGCCGAAGCAGTAGAGTGGAAAGATTGCCTACATCTCGTCGATCTGCGTGCTGCGGGCGCCGCCCTGCGCCGCCAGCGAGTAGCGTTCGCGCGTTTTCACGTAGAAGCTCGCGCCGAAGCGTCCGACCGGGAAGTAGTGCTGCAGCCGCACGCGCCAGGTTTCGGTGTCGATCAGTTCGTCGCGCGCATGCATCCAGCGCACCTGGCCGATGAAGATCTGGCGGCTTTCGGTTTCCAGCGTTTCCCATAGCGTGCATTCGAAGGCCACAGGCGCCTCGGCGATGCGCGGCGGCTTCACGGCACTGCTCGGAAGCGCGGTGAAGCCGACCACGTCGAGCTCGCTCACATGCGGCGGATGGCGGTCGCCACAGCGGTGCATCTGCTCAGCAATGTCCTCATCGGCCAGGTGGACGACGAATTCGCCGGCGCGGACGATGTTGGCGGCCGTATCCTTGAGAGCGTTGTCCTGCAGGCGGTTCACGCTGATCATCACGATGGGCGGCTCTTCGCCGAGCATGTTGAACATGCTGAAGGGCGCCGCGTTGACCACGCCGTCTTCGCCGATCGTCGTGACAAGCGCGATCGGGCGCGGCACGATCAGGCTTGCCATCAACTTGTACCGCTGGTACTCGGTGAGCTGCGAGAAATCAACGTTCATGATGATTTTTGAAAAGTGAAAGAGGAGCATTCCACCATGCCCCAAAACGACCCAGCAGAATTCAGGCCAGCACGCGAATCCTCGATGTGGCTTCCGGTCGTCGTCATCCTGGCGGTGCTGGTAGCCGCTTTCGGCTGGTGGCGCTGGTCGCAGCAGCGGGAGGTGCAGCCAGAGGCCCCACCTGCCGCGATGGCGCCACAACCCCAACCCGCGCCCGCCGATGTGCCGCCGCAGCCGCCAATCGCGGCGGGACCGCAGAACCCGATGGACAACCTCGCGGAGCCCGAAAAGGCACTGCCCGCGCTGAACGACGCCGACGCGCGGGTGACCAGCGCGCTCAACGATCTGCTTGGCCACAAGAACGTCACGTCCTTCCTGCAACTCGACGGCTTCGTTCGCCGCGCGGTCGCGACCGTCGACAACCTTCCGCGCGAGCACGCCACGGCGCGCATGTGGCCGGTGCTGCCGACGCC
This sequence comes from Variovorax sp., assembly GCA_017744935.1. Lineage (GTDB taxonomy): Bacteria > Pseudomonadota > Gammaproteobacteria > Burkholderiales > Burkholderiaceae_C > Variovorax. The sequence goes on along the minus strand of JAGIAI010000028.1, from coordinate 124,543 downwards.
GCAGCGCTTTGCGGTCCAGGGCAATGGCGAGGTGAAGACGATCAGCCCCGACAACGGGGCCCGCTACACGCCCTTCGTGCTCTTCGTCGAATCGATCGACCCCGCGCGCGCTGTCGCGCTTTATGCGCGGCTATATCCCCTGTTTCAGGAGGCCTTTGAAGAGCTCGGTTATCCGAACCGCTACTTCAACGACAGGCTCGTGGCGGTCCTCGACCATCTGCTGAAGACACCCGAACCCACCGGGCCGATCCAGGTCAAGCTCACGGAAGTGAAGGGCGAGATGCCGCTCGAGAACCCCTGGACGCGCTACGAGTTCGTGGACCCGCAACTCGAGGCGCTCTCGGCAGGGCAGAAGCTCCTGATCCGCATGGGCCCAGTGAACGAGCGGCGAATGAAGGCGCGGCTCTCCGAACTGCGCCGCCTTGTCGCGACCGGGACGATGGCCAAGAAGTGACCTACCGAACGGTAGGAACCCGAGTCTCCTAGGCGACGCAATCTCGGGAGAAACCTTAATCGGCGTCGCGCAGCACCCTTCCACAATGGGCCGCTTCGATACAGCCGGTGCGCGCTCCTGCCGCGCACGGGACAGCCGAGGAACCCAGTGGAACTGTTTTTTCAGCAACTTCTCAACGGCCTCACCATCGGCGGCGTCTACAGCCTCGTGGCCCTGGGGCTGACACTTGTCTACGGCATCCTGCACGTGCCGAACTTCGCGCATGGTGCCTTCTACATGGCGGGTGCGTTCGCCGGCTACTACCTGATGGTCAAGCTCGGCCTGAACTATTGGCTCGCCATGGCCGGTGCAGCAGTGGTGGTCGCTGTGATCTCGATGCTCGCGCAGCGCCTCGTGTTCCATCCGCTGCGGAATGCACCTGAACTGCACGACATGATTGCCGCGATCGGCATCCTGCTGTTCCTCGAAGCCGGCGCCCAGGCGCTGTTCGGCGCGGACTTCCATCGCATGCCGACACCGTACGGGCAGGTGGTCGAGATCTTCGGCCTCACCGCGCCGCTGCAGCGCCTGCTGATCATCGCGGGCGCGTTCGGGCTGATGGTGCTGTTGCATCTGTTCCTCAATCACACGGTGGTCGGCTCGACCATCATCGCGATGGCGCAGAACCGCGATGGCGCCGCGCTGGTGGGCATCGATGCATCGCGTGTCACGCTGCTGGTGTTCGCGATCTCGGGCGCGCTGGCGGCCATTGCGGCGGTGCTCTATGCGCCAATCAACCTCGTCTATCCGGCGATGGGCAATCTAGTCATCACCAAGGCCTTCGTGATCATCATCCTGGGGGGCATGGGCAGCTTCCCGGGTGCGATCGTCGGCGGGCTGATCATCGGCATGGCCGAGAGCTTCGGTGGCTTCTACGTGTCGACCGACTACAAGGACATCATCGCGTTCGTGCTGCTGGTGGTGATCCTGTCGTTCCGCCCGCAAGGCCTGTTCACGATGAGGGGGGCCCGCTGATGCGCTTCCTCGAAGGAAAGGCCGGCTGGGCACTGCTTGCCGCTCTGGCGGTGGCGTTCCCGCTCTTCGCGCCGAACAACTACCTGCTCTCTGTCGCGACGCTGGCCTTCATCATGGCCATCGCCGCGCTGGGGCTGAACCTCATCACCGGCTATACGGGGCAGTTCAACCTCGCGCACGGCGCCTTCATGGCGATCGGTGCGTATACGGTGGGCATCCTGACGGTCGATCATCAGGTGCCGTTCTGGATTGCCTTCGCGCTTGCGGGCGTGGTGACGGGCGTGCTGGGCTATTTCATCGGTTTGCTGTCGCTGCGTCTGCGCGGCCACTACTTTTCGATCTTCACGCTGTGCGTGAGCTACATCCTCTTCCTGCTCATCGAGAAGTGGGAAAGCCTCACGCACGGACCGGTCGGCATCATGGGCATCCCCGCGCCGACGGGCATTGGTCCGGTGCAGTTCGGCACCCCGCTTTCGCAGTACTACCTCGTGCTCGCATTTCTCGCGCTCGGGCTGTGGGTGATGGCGCGCATCGTGCGTTCGCTGGTCGGACGCAGCTTCATGGCGGTGCGCAATAGCGACGACCTGGCAGAGGCGCTGGGGATCGACCTGATGCGCACCAAGACGCTGTCCTTCGTGCTGTCGGTGATCTATGCGGGCTTCGCCGGTGCGCTCTATGCAGGGCAGGTGCGCTTTCTCGGGCCCGATCTCGCGAGCGAAGCCGTGACCTTCGACCTCATCATGTTCGTGCTAGTCGGTGGCGTCGGCACGCTGCTCGGGCCGCTGGTGGGTACCTTCCTCGTCACATGGCTCACGCAGAGCCTCCAGTTCCTGCAGGACTACCGCATGGTCGTCTTCGGCCCGGTGCTGGTGGCGCTGATCATCTTCCTGCCCGACGGCATCGTCGGCACCTGGCTCAAGCGCCGTGCGCGTCGCGCGGATGCTGTTCAGGCTCAGGGCCAATCGCAAGTCTCCGTGACGGAGGCCAAGTCTCATGCTTGAAATCGACGCACTGACGAAACAATTCTTCGGGTTGACGGCGGTCGACGCAGTGACCACGCGCTTCGAGCGCGGCCACGTCAGCGCCATCATCGGACCCAACGGCGCAGGCAAGACAACGTTCTTCAATCTCGTGGCCGGCACGCACAAGCCGACTTCGGGCCGCATCACCTTCAAGGGGCAGGATGTCACGGGCATGCGCCCCGACCATGTCGCGCGACTCGGCATCGCGCGCACCTTCCAGACGACGCACCTGTTCGACAACGCAAGCGTGCTCGACAACCTGATCGTCGGCCACCGCCTGCGCACCCGCTCCGGTCTGTGGGACGTGCTCGCCAATTCGAAGCGGCTTCAGGAAGAAGAACGCCTGTGCCGCGAGAAGGCCCGCGAGGCGCTCGATTTCGTCGGGCTCTCGCACATCGCCAACCGCATCGCGGCCGACATCACGCAGGAAGAGCGCAAGCGCGTGGCCTTCGCACTCGCGCTCGCAACCGATCCGGAACTGCTGCTGCTCGACGAACCCGCGGGCGGCGTCAATCCCGAAGAGACCGTTGGCCTTGCGGCCCTGATCCGCAAGCTGGTGGATCACGGCAAGACCGTGTGCCTGATCGAACACAAGATGGACATGATCATGCGACTGGCCGACAAGATCGTCGTGCTGAACAACGGCGCAAAGATCGCCGAAGGCACGCCAGCCGAGATCCGCCGTGACCCGCATGTGATCGAAGCCTACCTGGGGACAGACCATGTTGCGGTTTGAGAACGTCGACTTGCACTACGGCAGCTTTCGCGCGCTGAGCGGCGTGTCGTTGCATGCGGCGCCCGGCGAACTGGTGGTGCTGCTGGGTGCCAATGGCGCAGGCAAGACCTCGATCTTCATGGCGGCCAGCGGCATCCAGAAGCCGAGCGCAGGCAGCATCCGCTTCGGCGAGCACGAACTCATCGGCCAGCGTCCTGCGCAGATCGTCGCTTCGGGTCTCGTGCATTGCCCCGAAGGGCGGAAGCTCTTCCCGATGATGTCGGTGCGCAAGAACCTCACGCTGGGTGCGTATGTGCATCGCCGCGACAAGGCGGGCATCCAGCGCTCGATCGACGAGGTGTTCAGCCTCTTCCCGATCCTGGAGAAGAAGCAGGACCATCCGGCCGGATCGCTCTCCGGCGGCCAGCAGCAGATGGTGGCGATCGGTCGCGCGCTGCTCGGGCGGCCCAAGCTGCTGCTGCTGGACGAACCTTCGCTCGGGCTTGCGCCGCTGATCGTCAAGCAGGTGTTCGAAGTGATCCAGCGCATCAACCAGGCCGGCACCACGGTGCTGCTGGCGGAGCAGAACGCGTACTCGGCACTCGCGATCGCGCATCGTGCCTACGTCATCGAGCGCGGCTGCATCACGCTAGAGGGCGATCGCGACTCGCTGCTGAACAACGAAGCCGTTCGCGCTGCCTACATTGGCGGCTAGCCGTTCTTTCAATCAACCACAAGGAGACATCTGATGCTGAGACATTCATCGACCCGCCGCCGCTTCGCGTTGCTGCCCACGGCGCTGGCACTGCTGGGTGCGTTCGGAGCCGGTTCGGCCTTTGCGCAGGACACCGTGAAGATCGGCTTCACCGGCCCGTTGAGCGGTGGGGCGGCGCTTTACGGCAAGAACGTGGTCAACGGCATCGAGATGGCGATCAAGGAGATCAACGCTGCGGGCCTCGAAGTCGGCGGCAAGAAGGTCAAGCTCGAACTGGTTGCGCTGGACGACAAATACTCACCGGCCGATGCGGCCATCAACGCGCGCCGCCTCGCGCAGCAGTACCAGGCGCCGGTGGTGTTCGTGCCGCACTCCGGTGGCATCTATGCGATGCAGGCCTTCAACGAGCAGGAGAAGTTCATCGTGATGGCGTACTCCAGCACGCCGAAGATCACGGAGACGGGCAACAAGCTCACCATCCGCGTTCCCCCGACCTTCAATTCGTATATCGAGCCCTTCACCCGCTACGAGATGAAGAAGTTCGGCAAGAAGGTCGGCATGCTGCCGGGCGACCATGAATACGCGAAGAACTGGACGCAGCTCTTCGGCCCGGCCTGGGAGAAGGCCGGCGGCACGATCGCGTCGAACAACCCGATGTCCTACAACCGTTCGGCGGACTTTTACAGCGGCGTGAGCCGCGTGCTCGCCGAGAAGCCCGACGTGCTCTTCGTCGGTGGCCCCTCGGAGCCGACCGCGCTGGTGGTCAAGCAAGCGCGTGAACTGGGCTTCAAGGGCGGCTTCCTGATCATGGACCAAGCCAAGCTCGACGAGATGGCGAAGGTCACCGATGGCCTGGGGCCGCTGGAAGGCTCGATCGGTGTGCTGCCCGTCTCGTATGACGAGCGGGTCGGTCCCAAGACCTTCGCGGCGGCGTACCGCAAGGCCTATGGCGCCGACAAGGACCCGACCACCGAGTCTTCGTACAACTACGCGATGACGCACGCAGTGGCGGCGGCGATGAAGCTTGCGGGCACGGCGAGCGATGCCACCGCGATCCGCGCCAAGATGGGCGAGGCGATCAGCAAGCTGCCGAAGGAGACGAACGCTGGCGAGTTCAAGGGCGTCGATGCGGTGGGAGGCACGGTGGTCGATCCGCTCGTCGCCACGGTCGAAGGCGGCAAGATCAAGCCGGTGAACCTCAGCGACCTGATGAAGTAACGCCGCGGGCTCAGTGGGGGCTGGTCGAACAGGCCAGCGCCCGCGAGAGCAGCAGCTTGCGTTCGCGCGCATTGCGCGTGAGTTCGGCGGCACGCTTGAATTCCTCGCAGGCCTCGCGCTTGCGGCCGAGCTTCGCGAGCAGGTCGCCACGCACGCTCGGAAGCAGGTGGTAGTCCTGCAGCAGTGGCTCCGAGCGGAGTGCGTCCACCAGTTCGAGGCCGACTGCCGGCCCGAAGGCCATGGACAGCGCGACCGCGCGGTTGAGCTCGACGACCGGGGAGGGCGCCAGTTGTGCGAGCGCTTCGTACAGCGCGGCGATGCGCGGCCAGTGGGTCTCCTCGGCAGTGCGTGCGCGTGCATGGCAGGCGGCGATCGCGGCCTGCAATGCGTACGGTCCGAGCGCACCGCCCAGCTTCTCGGCGCGAGCCAGTGCCGCGAGGCCGCGGCGGATCAGCAACTGATCCCAGCGCGAGCGGTTCTGCTCGAGCAGCAGGATCGGATCGCCCTTCGCATCGACACGCGCTGCGGTGCGCGACGCCTGGATTTCCATCAGCGCGACGAGGCCGTGTACCTCCGCTTCGTGCGGCACCAGTTCGGCGAGGATGCGCCCGAGCCGCAGTGCTTCTTCGCATAGCGCGGGGCGCATCCAGTCATCGCCCGCAGTTGCTGAATACCCCTCGTTGAATACGAGGTAGATGACTTCCAGCACCGATGAGAGGCGAGCCGCGAGCTCATGCGCGCGAGGGGCTTCGAAAGGAACACGCGCGGCCGTCAGCGTGCGCTTGGCACGCACGATGCGCTGCGCGATCGTCGGTTCTGGCACGAGAAAGGAGCGCGCGATCTCGTCGGTGGTCAGCCCGCCGAGCATGCGCAAAGTCAGCGCGACCCGGGCTTCACGCGAGAGTACCGGGTGACAGGCGGTGAAGACGAGGCGCAGCAGGTCGTCGCCGACGTCATCGTCGAGCGCGGCATCAACCGCCTCGGCGAAGTCGGACTCTGCAATGGCGTGCCGCGCGTCGAGCTCGCGGCCGATCTCCCCCTGCTTGCTTGCGTGCAGCCTGCGTTGGCGCAAGAGGTCGATCGCGCGGCGCTTGGCCGCGGTGGTCAGCCACGCAGCAGCGTTGTCCGGAAGCCCGTCGCGCGGCCATTGTTCGAGCGCAGCGAGCAGGGCTTCCTGCGCGAGTTCTTCCGCCACGCCGACGTCATGCACCAGGCGCGCGAGCGCACCGATGATCCTTGCGGACTTGATGCGCCAGACGGCGTTGAGGGTGCGGTGGATCTCGTCGGCGCTTGTCGTCATCGGACGGCCCGGCTGGACGGGTCAGCTGTTCTTTTTTGCCGCCATTTCAGCGATCAGGCGCTTTTCCTGCTCGCGCAGCTCGGGCGTCATCTCAGCGCCGAAGTCTTCCATCTCGAAGACCTGCCGCAGCTCCACCTCCTCACCGCCATCGAACGGTGCGCGCTTGAGCCATTCGATGGCTTCCTCGCGGGAACGCACCTGCCAGAGCCAGTAGCCGCAGATCAGCTCCTTGGTCTCGCTGAATGGCCCGTCGATGACGGTGCGCTGCCTGCCGGAAAAGCGCACGCGCGCGCCCTTCGAACTCGGGTGCAGCCCTTCGCCAGCGAGCATCACGCCGGCCTTGACCAGTTCTTCGTTGTACTTGCCCATCGCGGTGAGCATTTGTTCCGTGGGCATCACACCGGCTTCTGTGTCCCTGTTCGCCTTGACCAAAACCATGAATCGCATGTCGTTGCTCCTGTGACTGGGTTGCGAGTTCGGCGCCGGCCGGTGCGGCCGGCTCGTTTTCCGAGCCTCTGTTTGTACGTCGAAGGAGACCGTGCGAAATCGACAACCCCGGCGACCCGTTGTTGTAACGGGTTGTTCCGATTCGGGCGGGGTCAGTTGCAGACAGTGGTCGTGCCGACCGGCCGGCAGGTCCTGCCGTCGATGCTGCGAAAGCGATCGAGCTGGCCGGTGGTGCGATCCCAGTGGTTGCCCTGCACGTCCTTGCAGGTGCGGTCGCCGCACTTCGTGATGCGAGGCCGCATGTCGCGCGGGCGGTTGGGCGGACGGTTGACTCCAGGGGCGTAGTAGCCGTCGTCGATCCACATCGGATCTTCGCCGCGATCGCTCCAGCGCGACTCATCCGAGCGGCCGCCGGCGCCGTTGCCGGTGCGTCGGCCGTCGATGATGATCGGGCCCGCTGGTGTCGGAGGCGGCGCCGTGGCGACGCCGGAATCGTGATCGGGCGGGGTGCTGCGGATGGGTGCGGGCTGGCGGTCTCCGCCCACGACTGCGATGGGGTCGGTGGTCGTCACGCTGGCCACCTTCCGTGCGCCGTGCGGGCAGGTGCCATCGGTGTAGCTCACGTTGCCCGCTGCGTCCGTGCAACGGATCACCTCGGCTCCGGCGGGGAGCCCGAAGGTCGCGAGAGCAGCGACAAGAACCAGCGATGCGCGCATGAATGACATTGTCCTCCTCGATCAAGAGAGCGCGCACTCGCAGTGGTTGATTGCAACTTTGACGTGCTTGACATGGCTCGACGGCACAGCGCAGGATCGATCGCGCATCAACAGCGGAGAACGCAATGTCATCCAAACTGCAAATGCGAACGGTGCTGTCTGCGGCCTGCGTGGCGCTGACGTTGGCGTGGGCCCCGGCCAAGGCGGACGAGGTGCCGGTCGTCAACGGCGAGCAGTGGACCAAGTCGAGCGAGGCGGTGAAGAAGGCCTACCTCGTCGGGCTCGCGAACATGGTCCAGGTGGAGATGGCCTACTACGGCAAGAACCATCCGACCGATGCCCAGAGCTTCGTGCCGCGGCTCTCCAAAGGCATGCAGGGGCAGACGCTCGACGGCGTGCGTCAGGGCGTGGATAGCTGGTATGCGGCCAACCCGAACGGCCTGAAGCGGCCCGTCCTGGACATCATCTGGTTTGAAATGGCCGTGCCCGGCCTGCAGAAGAAGTGAAGGGGAAACAGATCATGAAACGAATGAACTGGCTCCTGGCGGTCGCAGCGCTGGCAACGGCCGCGGCCTGTACGGACATGACGCCGCAGCAGCAGGGCACGGTGAGCGGCGCGGCGATGGGCGCTGCTGCCGGCGCCGGCATCGCCGCCATTGCAGGAGGCGATGCCTGGACCGGCGCGGCGATCGGTGGCGTGGCCGGTGGTGTCGCCGGCAACATCCACGGCGGCAGGCAGCAGCAGCGCTGGTGGTAGGCCCGTAGGCCCGGCCGGGCCTACTCGGCCGAAGCCGAGCTCGTCACCAACTCCGCGACCGGCACGCAACTGCAGAACAAGTTGCGGTCGCCGTAGACGTTGTCGACGCGGCCGATAGGCGGCCAGTACTTGGCGGTCTTCAGTGTCGCGAGGGGGAACGCGGCCAGTTCGCGCGAATAGGGCCGCGCCCATTCCGTCCCGAGCAGGCTCGCTGCGGTGTGCGGCGCGTTCTTCAGCGGGTTGTCTTCCTTTGGCCAGACGCCTTCCTCGATCCGGCGGATCTCGCCGCGGATGGCGATCATCGCGTCGATGAAGCGGTCCAGTTCGGCGAGCGGCTCGCTCTCGGTCGGCTCGACCATCAGCGTGCCGGGCACCGGGAAGCTCAGCGTTGGCGCGTGGAAGCCGTAGTCGATGAGCCGCTTGGCCACGTCTTCGGCGGTCACGCCGCTCGCATCCTTCAATGGGCGCAGATCGAGGATGCACTCGTGCGCCACATGTCCGTTGGGGCTCGAATACAGCGTCGGGTAGTGGTCCTTCAAGCGAGCGCTGATGTAGTTGGCGCTGAGAATCGCGGTTTCGGTCGCGGCCTTGAGACCCGCCGCGCCCATCATGCGGCAGTACATCCAGCTGATCGGCAGCACTGCAGCGTTGCCGAGCGGCGCAGCCGACACGGCACCGACGCCGCCCGACGCGATGCCGCCGGTCGCGTGGCCCGGCAGATAGGGCACGAGGTCCTCCACGACGCACACCGGCCCCACGCCCGGCCCGCCGCCGCCGTGGGGAATGCAGAAGGTCTTGTGCAGGTTCAGGTGGCTCACGTCGCCGCCGAATTCGCCCGGTGCCGCGATGCCGACCAGCGCGTTCATGTTGGCGCCATCGACGTACACTCGGCCGCCGTGTGCGTGGACGATCTCGCACAGCTCCTTGACGCGCGTTTCGAACACGCCGTGGGTGCTGGGATAGGTGATCATCACCGCGGCCAGCTTGTCGCTGTTCGCCTCGCAGGCGCGCTTCAGGTCGTCGATGTCCACGTTGCCTTCGGCATCGCAGGCGGTGACCACCACCTTCATGCCGACCATGTGCGCGCTCGCCGGGTTGGTGCCGTGCGCCGAGAACGGAATCAGGCACACATTGCGATGCCCTTGGCCCTTCGCCTCGTGAAAGGCCTTGATCGCGAGCAGGCCCGCGTATTCGCCCTGTGAGCCGGCGTTCGGTTGCAGGCTGATGCCGGCGTAGCCGGTGGCTTCGCAAAGCCATGCGCGCAACTGCTTGTCGAGTTGGTCGTAGCCCAGGCGCTGCTCAGCCGGTGCGAAGGGATGGATGTTCGCGAACTCTGGCCAGGTGATGGGGATCATCTCGCTGGTCGCGTTGAGCTTCATCGTGCAGCTCCCAAGCGGGATCATGCTGCGGTCGAGTGCCAGATCCTTGTCGCCCAGGCTGCGGATGTAGCGCAGCATCGCGGTTTCGCTCTTGTGCGTGTTGAAGACCGGATGCGTCAGGAATGCGGAAGTGCGGCGCAGGTCCTCGGGGATGCGCGAGGTCACGCGAGCCGAGAGTTCGTCGAAGCGCGGCATCGGCGTGCCGGTGGGCACGAAGAGCGCCCATAACGTCTCGATGTCGGCACGTGTGGTGGTCTCGTCGAGCGAGATGCAGAGGTGGTTCTGCACGCGCTGGCCGAGGTTGACGCTGGCCGCTTCGGCGCGTTCGACGATCTTCGCGGTGTCCTCGCCGGTCTTGACCGTGAGCGTGTCGAAAGCGGTCGCATTGACCAGCTCGCGGCCCATCTGTTCGAGTCCTTGTGCAAGCACGGCGGTCAATGCCGCCACGCGCTGGGCGATGCGCTTGAGGCCCTCAGGGCCGTGATAGACCGCGTACATGCTGGCGATCACCGCCGGCAGCACCTGCGCGGTACAGATGTTCGAGGTCGCCTTCTCGCGACGGATGTGCTGTTCGCGCGTTTGCAATGCGAGCCGGTAGGCCGGCGCGCCATGCGTGTCGACGCTGACGCCGACGATGCGACCGGGCAGCGAACGCTTGAAGTCGTCGCGACAGGCAAGGTACGCCGCATGCGGACCGCCATTGCCCATCGGCATGCCGAAGCGCTGCGTGCTGCCGCAGACGATGTCGGCGTCCCATTCGCCGGGCGGCGTGAGCATCGTGAGCGCGAGCAGGTCGGCCGCAACGCAGAAGGCGGCGTCGAACTGATGCGCATGACCCGCGAGCGGTCGCAGGTCGTGCACATGGCCCGTCGTGGCCGGGTACTGCGCCAGCACGCCGAAGAACTCGCAACTCGCCATGAGATGCGGCAGCGTCTCCGAGATCGTGCTCACACGCACTTCGATGCCGAGCGGCGCGGCGCGCGTCTTGATGACTTCGATGGTCTGCGGATGGCAGTCGCCCGAGACCAGGAAGACATTGCTCTTGCTCTTCACGCTGCGGCGCGCGAGCGTCATGGCTTCGGCTGCGGCCGTTGCTTCATCGAGCATCGACGCATTGGCGATCGCCATGCCGGTGAGGTCGCAGACCATCGTCTGGAAGTTGACCAGCGCTTCCATGCGCCCCTGCGAGATCTCGGCCTGATACGGCGTGTAGGCGGTGTACCAGGCCGGGTTCTCGAGCACGTTGCGCAGGATCACGCCTGGCGTGTGCGTGCCGTAGTAGCCCTGGCCGATGTAGTTCTTCGCGACCTTGTTCTTCGCTGCGATCGCCTTGAGTTCGGCCAGCGCCTCCGCCTCGGTGATGGCCGGCGGCAGGCGCATCGGCTTGGCGCGGCGGATGGCCGGCGGCACGATGCCGTCGATCAGCTCCGAGCGAGTGGCGGAACCGATGGCCGGCAGCATGCGCGCTTCGTCCTGGGCTTCGATCCCGATGTGACGTGCAATGAATTCATCGGCGTTCTCGAGATCGCCGAGCGAAGGGGTGAGGGGCAGGACGGACGACATGTGAGCGATTCGGCAAGGAAGAACAGGGCGGGGTGCGGGGGCTTCTACGGTTCTTTAGCTCTCGGCTGAGAACTTCTCGTAGGCGGTTTCGTCGAGCAGGGCATCAAGTTGCGCGGGTTCGCCCACGCGCACCTTGAAGAACCAGCCGCCTTCCATCGGCGCACTGTTCGCCAGCGACGGATCTGCGCGCAGCGCTTCATTGACTTCGGTGATCTCGCCGGAAACGGGCATGAACACGTCCGCTGCCGCCTTCACCGACTCGACCACACCGGCCACCTCGCCCTGGGCGAAGGACTTTCCCACCTCCGGCAGGTCGACGAAGACCACATCGCCCAGCGCGTCCTGCGCGTGGACGGTGATGCCGACGGTGACGAGCGCCGCATCCGACTCGGTGCGGACCCACTCGTGATCCTTGGTGTACTTGGTGGTCATGAACAAAGCTCCTTGATGAAGAAAACGGATGAACGGAAGTGTGCAACGTCAGCCGCGGTAATAACGCGCGGGAACGAAAGGCATGGTGCTGACTTCCATCGGCACCGGCTTGCCGCGAACGATCGCCTGGATGCGGGTGCCCGGTTCGGCGTAGGCGAGCGCGACGTAGCCCATTGCGATGGGGCGGTCGACCGTCGGGCCGAGCAGGCCGCTGGTGACATGGCCGATGGCCGCACCTTCGAACGATTCGAGCGGTGTGCCGTCGCGCACCGGAATGCGCTCCAGCGCGACGAGGCCCACGCGCTTGCGCGTAAGCGTGTGATGGTCGAGATGGCCGGCAGTGCCGGTCGAAGCGGTGAGCTGCGCGAGGATCTTCCCGGCGCCCGGGAATCCGCCTTCGCGCGTGCCGCCCGCGCGGCGGACTTTCTGCATCGCCCAGCCGAGCGCGGCCTCGACTGGCGTGGTGGTCTCGTCGATGTCGTTGCCGTAGAGGCAAAGACCGGCTTCGAGTCGGAGTGAATTGCGCGCGCCGAGCCCGATCGGCTTGACCTCGGGCTGCGCGAGCAGCAGCCGCGCGAGCGCTTCGGCGTCGGCTGCGGCGACGGAAATCTCGAAGCCGTCCTCGCCGGTGTAGCCGCTGCGGGTGACGAAGGCCGCGATGCCGCCGATCTGCACTGCGCCACCGGTCATGAAGACGAACCGCTCGATACCGGGTGAAAGCCGCGCGAGCGTCGATGCCGCCTTCGGGCCTTGCAACGCAAGCAGTGCATGGTCGGGCATCGGCAGCACCTGGCAGCGATTCCCGATCCTGGCGCTGATGAGCGCGATGTCGGCCTGCTTGCATGCGCCGTTGACCACCACGAACCAGGAGTCGTGGCCTTCGTTGAAGAACATCAGGTCGTCGAGGATGCCGCCGGCGTCGTTCAACAGCAGGCCGTAGCGTTGCTTGCCCGCAGCCAGACCGGCGACGTCGACCGGCATGAGGGTTTCGAATGCGGCCGCCGCATCGGGGCCGACGAGCCGCAGCTGGCCCATGTGCGAGATGTCGAACAGGCCGGCAGCTTCTCGCGTGTGCTTGTGCTCGGCCATGAGTCCGGAGGGGTACTGCACGGGCATCGAATACCCGGCGAATGGCACCATGCGGGCGCCGAGCTCCACATGCAGCGCGTGGAGCGGGGTCTTCAGAAGTTCGTCGGTCGATGCGGAGGCCAAGGTGTTCTCCAAAGGCAAAGGGGCAGTCCGAATCCATGACCGAAGCCATGGGCCACCCCTGCTGTCCGCTTTACCTGAGAGATTCACCCCACGATCGGGGCTTGCTCCTTCGGTGGACGATTCCGTCGTTGCGACGGGCCGTCTCTCTCCAGCAAGGAAACGCCCGATCCGGGCGCTTCGCCAGTCCTTTTGCCTGAGCGTTCGGGCCCTTGCAATGCGGGGCCCTGCGCCTTCGGCGGCCCCGTCTGGCGGGGCTCTCTCCTGACTCGGGGAGTGTAAGGGATCGCCGGTCGCTTCAGCGCCCGCGGCGCATCAGGTACTCGATCATTTCGAAGATCGCTTCGCTCAGCAGCGCCAGCGCCGCGGCGGGAATCGCACCTGCGGCAAGCAGTTGCCGGTCGTTGAGCGCGAGCCCCGTCACGATCCGCTCGCCGAAGCCACCGGCGCCGATGAAGGCGGCGATCGTCGCGGTGCCGATCGCGATGGTCGTCGCGGTCCGAACGCCGGCAAGTATGGTGGGCAGCGCCAGCGGCAGTTGAATTACGCGAAGGCTCTGCCCGGAAGTCATGCCCAGTGCGGTACCGGCCATCCGGAGACCGGCTGGAACTTCGGCCAGCCCGGTGACCGTGTTGCGCATGATTGGCAACAGCGAGTAGAGGGTGAGGGCGATCAGCGCGGGAACCGTGCCGATCACACCCACGAGCGAGATCAGGATCGCCAGCAGGGCGAGCGACGGAATGGTCTGCAGCAGTCCGGTGAGTCCGAGGACCGTCGCGCGGGCGCGCACGTGCGGAAACACCAGGATGCCGAGCGGCACCGCGATCAGGATCGCGAGCCCCACCGAGATCGCGACCAGCAGCAGGTGCTGGCGTGCAAGTCGACCGAGATCCGGTCCGAACAGCTTCGCGGTGAAGCCTCGCGCGGCGGTGTCGCCGGATGCCGCCGCAGCGGTCGGCGCCTGTGCCTTGCCTTGCCCGAGGAAATCGCGCGCAATGGTGTCGAAACCCACGCCGTTGAGCTCGGCACGGGCATTCATGGCGATCATCGCGCGTTCGTCGATCCGGCCTTCGAGCTGTTGCAGGGCGGCCCATGCGGCCGGCCAGCGCGTGGGCAGGTCGAGGCGGTAGAGCACCACGGCGTCATAGCGCGGAAAGTACTTTCGGTCGTCCTCCAGCACGCGCAGGCCGAGGTGATCGATCTTGGCGTCGGTGGTGTAGATGTCCATCACGTCGATCTGCTTGGCGGCGATCGCGTCGTAGGCCAGGCCGTGGTCGAGGCCGGTCGGTGTCTGCTTGAAGCCGTAGCGTTCGGCCAGTCCCTGCCAGCCGTCGGCCCGGCCGATGAATTCGTTCGACAGGCCCAGCTTCAGTTCGGGATGGTTCGCGAGATCGCTCAGGTTGTGGATGGCGAGGCGGTCGGCGTCTGCAGCGCGCATGGCGAGCGCGTAGCCGTCATTGAAACCCAGCGGAATCGCGACGCCCAGGCCCAGCGGGCGCAGCGCGGCATTCATCTGGTCGGGCGTCATCGATCCGTTGCTCTTGAGGATCTCCAGCGCGATCGTCCCGGTGTATTCCGCGTAGAGGTCGATGCCGCCGGAGTTCAGCGCCTCGTAGACGATGGCGGTGTTCCCGAGTCCCTGCCGCACCACTGGCGGTTTCGGCAGATGCGGCGCGGCTGTCTGCGCGAGCACCTCCCCGAGGATGTACGACTCGGTGAACCGCTTGGAGCCGACGCGCAGGGTGTCCTGTTGTGCGTGTGCCGGAGCGGCGCCCAAGAGGAGGGCCAGGCTGGCGAGGGCGGCGAACCAGATGTGGCGCAGCGGCGTCATCGATCCAGTGTATCGGCGCGACCGGCATCTGGACTAGCGGCGCTCGCCGGGCGCCGAGGTGTTCTCCTACAGCGGGTCGTGCGTCGGGCCGATGCCTTGGCGGCCCAACCTGAACGCAAACTGAAAAGGTGCTCATCAACTACGTCCGCCGCGGCGAAGGCAAGCCGTTGCTGCTCGTTCACGGGCTCGGCGGCAATTGGCGTTCATGGCGGACGGTGCTTGAACCTCTGGCCGCCGAGCGCAGTGTGACGGCCATCGACCTGCCGGGGTTTGGCAAGAGTCCGCCGCTGGCGGGTGAGGTGTCGATCCGGACGATGTCCGATGCCGTCTCGCAGTTCCTTCGGGAGCACGACCTTCTCGGCACCGATGCCGTCGGCAGTTCGGTCGGCGCCCAACTCGTGCTCGAGCTGGTGCGGCGGGGCGGCGTGGTCGGCGCCGTCGTGTCGCTCGGCCCCGTGGGCTTCTGGGCCGGATGGGAGCGGCAAGCGTATCGGGCTTCCGTGTGCTTCTGGTGGCGGGTGGCGCGTCTCATGAAGCGCCCGATGCCGGCGATCGCCACGCACGAATGGTCGCGCGGGCTTCTCCTGAAGCAGCTTTCGGCGCAACCTTCTCTGCTTTCCGGTTCGCAGGTGCTGGAGGAGATGCGCAGTTGCGCCGCTTCGGCGTCGTTCGGCGCGACGCTCGACGGGCTCGTGCGGGCGGCGCCGATGGAATGCATCGCTGCCGACCGTCCGGGCAAGCGGCTCGTGATCGGCTGGGGACGTTCGGACCGGATCTGCTTTCCCAGGCAGGCCAGGCGTGCGCTGCAGTGCTTCCCGGACGCGCAACTGCACTGGTTCGAGCGCTGCGGCCACTATCCACACTGGGACGCGCCGGACGAAACCGCGAGCCTCATATTGAAGACCACTGCCGATTGAGCGGCAAAGGAGCGCAAGCGCATGGCCAAGCACAAGCACCGCAAGCCCGCCGACGAGCACCATCTGCTGCCCGATGTTCATGGCGCGCGAGAGCTGCCGTCGGTGGTGGTCGAGGGCTACAGCCTCCAGTTGCGCGACAAGGACGGCTTCGTCGGCGACCAGGCGAGCCAGACCGCATTCCGCGATCTGCTCGAACGCTGGCGGCGCCGTCGCCGCAGCAAGGGCAACGATCCATTGGGCGGTCTGCACTCCAAGGAGATGACGAAGAAGGCGCTCGATCAGGTGCTGGGAAAGAAGGCCTCGGAGGCGGCCGACGTGGTCCACGGCGTCATCGAGGAGTTCGCGGAAGAGCTGGCATGGGTGATCGACCGATTCATGCGCCATCCGTCATGGAAGGGCGTGGAGCGCATCGTGATCGGCGGTGGCTTTCCGGAAAGCGATGTCGGCGAACGCGCGATCCTGCAGACGGCGGCTTTGCTGGAAGACATGCGGATTTCGGTGCAACTGGGCCGCATCAGCCACGAGACCGATGACGGTGGCCTGCTGGGATGGGTGCATCTGGTGCCGCCGCCGCTGCTGAAGGGGCACGACGCGATTCTTGCGCTGGATATCGGCGGCACCAATGTGCGGTGCGGCATCGTGAAGACGCGCAGAAAACGTGCGCGCGACCTCTCGAAGGCCAGGGTGATCCATCGCGAAAAGTGGCGTCACGCCGACGACGGGCCCAGCCGCAAGGTGCTGGTCGATCGATTGGTGGAGATGCTCGAGAAGCAGATGCGCTATTGCCGCAAGAAGGGCATCCACCTTGCACCGTTCATCGGCATCGGTTGCCCGGGATTGATCCGCAAGGACGGATCGATCGCGCGCGGCGCTCAGAACCTGCCGGGCGACTGGGAGAGCGAGAACTTCCACCTGCCGAGCAGGCTCTGCAAGCGGATCCCGACGATCGGCGGCGAGCCGACCGTGGTGCTCATGCACAACGACGCGGTGGTGCAGGGCCTGAGTGAGTTGCCCTTCATGCGCGATGTGAAGCGCTGGGCCGTGCTGACCATCGGCACGGGCCTTGGCAACGCAAGCTACTGCAACAAGGCGCCCGAGGCGTCCAAGACGTCCTGAATCAGCCGGCCAGTTCCTTGCCGAAGAAACGCAGCGTGCGATCCCACGCAAGTTGCGCCCAGGTCGCGTCGTATTGCGTGATCGGAATGCGGCCCGGCCCCTGCGCGGTTTCATTGGCGAAGGCATGGTGAGCCAGATAGCGGTGGCCCTCGTAGCGAACACCCGCGCCCGCCAGCTTTTCTTCGAGCGAATCGACGCCGGCAATTGCGAAGGCCTGGTCCTGCGTCGCCCAGTGCGCCAGCACCGGGGCCTTGATCTTCGAGGCATCGACGTATTCGAGCGGCGGGTAGCCGTACCAGACCACGCCGGCGTCGACCTCGGGAGACATGGTCAGGCTCAGCACGGTGAGCGCGCCGCCCATGCAGTAGCCGGTGACACCCACCTTGCCGCCGCGTGCCTTCAGGTACTGGACGGCGCCGCGCACGTCCTGCGACGCGGCGTCGCCGAAGTTCAGGCCGCTCATCAGGTGATGCGCTTCCTCGGCCTCGACCGTGGACTTGCCGCGGTAGAGATCGGGCACCAGCGCGGTGAAGCCCGCCTTGGAAAAACGGTCCGCGACGCCGCGGATCTGATCATTGATGCCCCACCATTCCTGGATCACCACCACCGAGCCGAACGCCTTGTCGGCTTCGGCCAGATAGCCGCTGACGCTGCCGCCGTCCGGGCGCTTGTACTGCACGACTTTTCCCATGGAGTTCTCCTGAGGTTGGGTTGCGGGTTGCGTTTTGGTCGACGAGTATTGCCAGGAAGGTTCAAAGCTGGAACGCAATGGTCAGCAACAACCCTTCGGCCACGTCACGAATCAGCCCGGGCTGGCGCGCCCGGTAGGTGTCGCCGGCGGATGCCGTGGTCTCGATCCACTGAGCGAGCCAGTCGATCTGCTCGTGGCCGTAGAACACCACGGCCGCCTCGTGGTTGATGAGCAGGCTGCGCATGTCGAGGTTGATTGAACCGCACAGCGCGAGGTTGTCGTCCACCACCACCGCCTTGGCGTGGGCCATGAAGGGCAACATGCGGAAGATCACGCCGGCACGCGTGAGGTCACGCATGGCCCGTGCGCGAACGAAGTCGGCAAGCCGGTGGTTCGATTGCGCCGGGATGGCGATCGTGACCTGCACGCCGCGTCGCGCCGCAAGACGCAGCGCATCGCGCAGGCCATCCCCGGGCACGAAATACGGCGTGATCGCGAGCACCCGGTGCTCGGCGCGGAAGCAGGCATCGATGAGCAGCGCCTGCGCGGTGTCTTCGGTCTGGTCCGGGCCGCTTGGCAGCAATTGCGCGAATTCGCCTTCCACATGCACGTCGCCTGCGGCGACCTCGCGGGGCTTATGGCCGCGGACTGACGACCAGTCGTGGTCGAACTGCCGCGCCGCCGCGGCCGCGACGCTCCCTTGCAGGTCGAACGAAAGATCCCGCCACGGCACCGGATGGTCGTCGTTGCCGGTGAAGTATTCGCCCGCGAGATTGCGGCCGCCCGACCACAGCCATTGATCGTCCGCGATGGTGAACTTGCGGTGGTTGCGCAGATTGCGCGGTCCGGTTCGTCGCAGGCTGAAGATGGGGCGGAACACCGCGATCTCGGCGTTCGCGTCGCGCAGGGTGTCGAAATGCGAGCGCGGCAGCGACAGCGCGCCGAAGCCATCGAGCAGTACACGCACCTTCACACCCTCGCGGGCTCGACGCGCGAGCCGGTTGATGATGTCGTGGCCGAGCGCATCGTCGCCGATGATGAAAGTGCAGATGTCGAGTCGCGCCCGCGCGCCTTCGATCACCTCGAAGAGCGCATCGCGCGCCGCTGCGCCGTCGGAATGAAGGCGCACCGCGCACGGCCCCGGGGGCGCCAGGCCGAAGCTCTCGATCAGGTCGGCTGCCCAATGGCCGGCCGGATTGGCGCGCGGCGGACGTGGCGCACCCGCCGGACGCAGCTTGCGCTGGCCGAACAGCAGGTACATCGGGAGGATGACGTAGGGCAGCAGCGCCAGGCCCATCACCCAGGCGATGGCGGTCGAGGGCGCGCGTTGCTCGCGCTTGGCGCGGCTGGTCAGCACGTAGACCAGCAGTGCGAAGGTGACGACCAGCAGGTGCTGCGATGGTGAGGGCAGCCAGTCGAGCCAGTCGTCGATCTGGTTCACGTGCGGAGCAGCAGCGGTTGCAGGAAGACCGGCACCGGACGGTCGTTGTCCGCGAGGAACTTCATCATGGTGCCCACGACCTGCCGTACCGGCGCGCGCGCGCCTACGCGCTCACGCCACGCAATCAGGCGCGTCGTCGCCTGTGTCATGCCTGCACCCTTGCGATCCGCGAAGACATGGGCCATGTAGAAGGCAATGTCGGCGAAGGAATACAGGCCCGCGAGGTAGTCGCGGTCGGCCACCAGGGCTTCCATCTCGTCGTAGAAGCGGGCGCAGGCCGCACAGGCCGCGATAGCCGGCGGGCTCTGCATGTCGTGCTGGAGGCCGAAGAGCTTCACCACCTGCGGGAAAAAGACCTCGTCGGACTTGAGTTCGATCTGGCGGGCCTTGGCGCGGTCGGCGGCGTTGGCGGGCCAGAGGGGAGGGGTAGGGAAGCGGTCTTCGAGGTACTCGAAGATCTGGGTCGAGTCGAACAGCTCGATGCCGTCGTCGATCAGCACCGGAACCTGCCGCTTCGGGTTGACGCGCAGGACCTCGGGGTGCTTGGGCTCGTAGTTGTCGTCGCGGTCGAACGGCACCATGACGCATTCGAAAGCGAGCCCCTTTTCGAGCATCGCGATCTGCGCCTTGGCGCCGAACATGCTGAGCGGACCGGTGAAGAGCTGCATACCCCGGAGCCTACTTCACAGCAGTTACAAATCAAACAGCCCAGGCCGCCAAGGGCAGCCTGGGCGATGGGGGATTAGTTGGTCCCCCAGACCTCTTGCGCGGTTTCGACCACGAGGCGCAGCTTGGCGCGTTGCGCCTCGACCGCGATGTTGTTGCCATGCACCGTGCTGGAGAACCCGCACTGCGGCGAGAGCGCGAGCTGGTCGAGCGAAACGTACTTGGCAGCGGCTTCGATGCGGGCCTTGAGCTCGTCCTTGTCTTCCATCTCGCCGAACTTGGTAGTCACGAGGCCGAGCACGACCGTCTTGCCCTTCGGCAGGAAGCGCAGCGGGCGGAAGTCGCCCGAACGTGCGTCGTCGTACTCGAGGAAGTAGGCGTCGAGGTCCATCTCCTTGAGCAGCGCCTCGGCGACGGGTTCGTAGTTGCCGGCCGCGGCGTGCGTGCTCTTGAAGTTGCCGCGGCACAGGTGCATCGCGAGCGTCATGCCGGCGGGCTTCTGCGCGACCACCTTGTTGATGAACTTGGCGTACCGGTGCGGCAGTTCGTTGGGGTCGTCGCCGCGCTGGCGGGCGGCTTCGCGCATCCTCTCGTCGCAGAGGTAGGCGAGGTTGGTGTCGTCCATCTGGACGTAGGTGCAGCCGGCAGCGGCGAGCGAGCGGAGTTCATCGCCGTAGGCCTTGGCGACGTCGTCGTAGAAGTCGGGCTCGAGCTCGGGGTAGGCGTCTTTGCTGATGCCGGCGCGGCCGCCGCGGAAGTGCAGCATCGTGGGCGAGGGGATCGTCACCTTCGGCGTGTTGCCGGCCGAGACCTGGCTCTTGAGGTATTCGAAATCCGCCAGCTGGATGTTCTTGGCGTGGCGGACCTTGTCGATCACGCGCATGACCGGCGGTGCCAGTTCTTCGGTGCCATCGGGCTTGCGAATGGTGACAGGGATGTCCGTCTTCACGCCGCCGAGCTGCTCAAGGAAGTCGATGTGGAAGTAAGTGCGGCGGAATTCGCCGTCGGTGATGCTCTTGAGGCCGATGTCTTCCTGGAACTTGACGATCTCGGTGATCGCCTTGTCTTCGACCTTGCGAAGTTGCTCGGGGGTGATTTCTCCCTTGGCCTTTTGCTCGCGGGCTTCGAGCAGGTATTTGGGACGCAGGAAGCTGCCGACGTGGTCGTAGCGCGCGGGCAGGTGGGCATGTTCGGACATGGTTGGCTCCGTCGATATCTGGAAAAGAACGGTCGATCGTATCCGCACAGCGGGATGCGCCAGCGGATACATCGGCATAAGTGTTTACCCTCGTCTTGATGCGAAAGCGGGACGATTCTGGGTGATCTTTGGATACATTCCGTATCCCGTGATTCCACCCAGCCCTTCCGTTCTGTCCCACGCCGAAGCCGGCGGCTCGCAGGTCGTCAAGGCCCAGTTGCGGCTGCGGGAGATGGTGCTCGCCGGCGAATTGGCCGGCGGCGCGCGCATCGCGGAAGTGGCGATCTCGGAGCTGCTCGGCGTATCCCGCACGCCGGTGCGCAGCGCGCTCATGCGCCTCGAACAGGAAGGCCTGCTCGAAGCGCTGCCGAGCGGCGGGTATGCGGTGCGGACCTTTTCCGAACGCGACGTCGGCGACGCGATCGAGCTGCGCGGCACGCTCGAAGGCCTCTCGGCCCGCCTCGCCGCCGAGCGGGGCGCGCCGCAGATGGTGCTGCGCGAGGCACGCGCCTGTCTCAAGCGCATCGACGAGTTGATGCGCGAGCCGGCGCTCGATGACGCCGCGTTTTCGCGCTACGTCGCCTACAACGAGGAATTCCATCGTCTTCTCGCCGAGATGTCCGGCAGCCCGCTCATCGCGATGCAGACCGAACGCGTAACCAACCTGCCCTTTGCATCGCCCTCAGGTTTTGTGGTCGTCGAGGCGAATTCGCCGGGTGCGCGCGACAGGCTGCTCGTCGCACAGGACCAGCACTGGCAAGTGCTCGACGCCATCGAGAACCGCGAAGGCTCGCGCGCTGAGGCGCTGATGCGCGAGCACAGCCGCATCGCGCAACGTAACCTGCGCGAGGCCCTGCATGGCGCGCAAAGCGACGCACTGCCGGCCGTCAAGCTGATCCGCCGCCGCGATTAAGAGCTGCATAAGAATGAACCTAGGCTTTGCGCGATGATCGCGCGCCGTATCCCTTTATCGCGCAAAGAACTTTTGTCCGCACCGGAAGCTAGGTGTTTGTCGGCGTTCCCGCGATATTGCATTTGGTCACAATAGCCCCCGATTTTTCCCGTTCCAGCATTACCGCAGAAGGAGAGTTTTCATGCTTCGTCGTCAATTCGTCCAGGCCGCCAGCCTGACCGCCGTCGCGCTGGCCATGCCGCTGGCCTATGCCGCCGACACTTTCAAGATCGGCCTGATCCTGCCCATGACCGGGCAGCAGGCCTCCACCGGCCGCGAGGTCGAAGCTGGCGCGCGCCTGTACATGGCGCAGCATGGCGACACCGTCGCGGGCAAGAAGGTGGAACTGATCGTCAAGGACGACACCGGTCTGCCTGACGTGGCCAAGCGCATCGCGCAGGAGCTGGTGGTCAATGACAAGGTCAACGTGCTCGCCGGCTTTGGTCTGACGCCGATCGCACTCGCGGTGGCGCCGATCGCCACGCAGTCGAAGACCCCGGCCATCACGATGGCGGCCGCCACGTCGGCCATCACCGAAGCGTCGCCCTACATGCTGCGTTCGAGCTTCACGCTGCCGCAGGCCTCCGTCGGCCTGGCTGACTGGGCGCCGAAGAACGGCATCAAGTCGGTCGTGACGCTGGTGTCGGACTACGGACCCGGCAACGACGCGGAGAAGTTCTTCAGCGAGCGCTTCGAGAAGAACGGCGGCAAGGTGATCGAGAAGCTGCGCGTGCCGCTGCGCAGCCCTGATTTCGCCCCCTTCCTGCAGAAGGTGCGCGATGCCAAGCCCGACGCGCTGTTCATCTTCGTTCCTTCGGGCAACGGCGCTGCGGTGATGAAGCAGTTCTTCGAGCGTGGCATGGACAAGGCCGGCATCAAGGCCATCGGAACCGGTGACCTGACGGACGACGAACAGCTCAACAACATGGGCGACGGCATGCTCGGCATCGTCACGTCGCACCACTACTCGGCTGCGCACCCCTCGGAACTGAACAAGAAGTTCGTCGAGGCCTTCGACAAGGCCAACAAGGGCCTGCGTCCGAACTTCATGGCGATGGGCGGCTACGACGGCATGCACATGGTCTATGAAGCGCTCAAGGCCACCAAGGGCGAAGGCAACGGCGACGCGCTGCTGGCCGCGATGAAGGGCCTGAAGTTCGAAAGCCCGCGTGGCCCGGTCGAAATCGATGCCCAGACGCGCGACATCACGCAGGACATCTACCTGCGCAAGGTCGAGAAGAAGGACGGTCAGCTCTACAACGTCGAATTCGACGTGATCAAGGCCGTCAAGGACCCAGGCAAGACGAAGTAATCACGACAGGGTTCCGGACAGCAGCATGTTGACCATTCTTTTTGACGGCATTGCCTACGGCATGCTGCTGTTCGTGCTCGCGGTCGGATTGGCCGTGACGCTCGGGTTGATGAACTTCATCAACCTCGCGCATGGCGCCTTCGCCATGGCGGGCGGCTATCTCACGGTCTTCGCCATGCAGAAGCTTGGCGTGCCATTCCTGCTCTGCCTGCCGCTCGCATTCATTGTGGTCGGCGCGGTGGGCGCGTTGCTCGAACGCACGCTCTACCGGCCGATGTACGGCAAGACGCACCTCGACCAGGTGATGTTCTCGATCGGGCTCGCCTTCATGGCCGTGGCGGCGGTGGACTATTTCGTCGGCTCGTCGCAGCAGAACGTGCATCTGCCCGACTGGCTGCGCGGCCGCACCGAGATCGGCGACGGCCCGTTCATGCTGGGCATGGGCCACTACCGCATCTTCATCATTGCGGTCTGCGCGCTGCTCACCGTGGTGCTGCAGTTGATTCTCACGAAGACCCGTTTCGGCAGCCGCCTGCGCGCCTCGGTGGACGACCCGCGCGTCGCCGCGGGCATGGGCATCAATGTCAACGTGGTGTTCCTGCTGACCTTCGCGGTCGGCTCGGGGCTGGCGGGCCTGGGTGGCGCGCTGGGGGCCGAGATCCTCGGGCTCGATCCCACCTTCCCGCTCAAGTACATGATCTATTTCCTCATCGTGGTGTCGGTCGGTGGCACCACGTCGATCACCGGGCCGTTGCTCGCGGCGCTGCTGCTCGGCGTCGCCGACGTGGCGGGCAAGTATTTCATCCCGAAGATGGGCGCTTTCACGGTCTACCTGCTGATGATCCTCATCCTGATGTGGCGGCCGCAAGGTCTCTTCACGCGCAAGGGAGGCCGGTGATGGACTTCCAATCCCCCTTGCTGGCAAAGGCGCGCTGGCGCCCGGTGGAGTTCGTGGTGTGGGCCGTGGCCTTCGTGCTGCCGCTGCTGCTTCCGTCGCACGCGCTCATGATCAACGAGATCGCGATCGTCGCGCTCTTTGCGATGTCTCTGGACCTGATCCTCGGCTACACCGGCATCGTGTCGCTGGGCCATGCGGGCTTCTTCGGGCTGGGCGCCTACACGGCCGCGCTTTTCGCGAAGCATGTGATGCCCGACCCGACGGTCGGCTTGGTCGTGGCGATCGTTGTTGCAGGCCTGCTGGGCACGATCGCCAGCGTCACCATCCTGCGCGGCACCGACCTCACGCGGCTGATGGTCACGCTCGGCACCGCGCTGCTCCTGCTCGAACTCGCGAACAAGCTCGATTGGCTCACCGGCGGTACCGACGGCTTGCAGGGCGTGATCATGGGCCCCGTGCTCGGCAAGTTCGACTTCGATCTCTTCGGCCGCACGGCCGCCTGGTATTCGCTTTCGGTGACGCTGCTGCTCTTCCTGCTGATGCGCCGGCTGGTGCATTCGCCGTTCGGCGCCACGCTCAAGGCGATCCGCGACAACCGCCTGCGGGCCATGGCGATCGGCATCCCGGTGGTTCCGCGCCTGTCTGTGATCTACACAATCGCCGCGGCGGTGGCGGGCGGTGCGGGCGCCTTGCTCGCGCAGACCACGGGCTTCGCATCGCTCGACGTGCTGGCCTTCGACCGCTCGGCCGACGTGATGCTGATGCTGGTGATCGGCGGGGTGGGCTGGCTCTACGGCGGCATCGCCGGCGCAATCGTCTTCAAGGTGCTGCAGGACACGCTCTCCGCGGTCACGCCGCAGTACTGGATGTTCTGGATCGGCCTGATCCTCGTGCTGCTGGTGCTCGTCGGCCGCGACCGGCTGCTCAAGCCCTGGACCTGGTTCGGCCCCCGGAAAAGTGCAGGGAGTGCCAAGCCGTGAGCTCTGCAAACAACAACGTGAACGACATCGTCCTCTCGGCCACCGGCCTGGTGATGCGCTTCGGCGGCATCACGGCGACCAACAACGTGTCGCTGAACCTGCGGCGCGGCGCGCGTCATGCACTGATCGGGCCGAACGGCGCCGGCAAGACCACGCTGATCAACCTGCTGACCGGCGTGCTCACCCCGACGGAGGGGCGCATCGTGCTCGAAGGCGAGGACATCACGCGTCTCGCACCGCACCGACGGGTGGCGCGCGGCATGGTGCGCACCTTCCAGATCAACCAGCTGTTCGATTCGATGTCGCCGCTCGAGACGCTCGCGCTCGTCGTCTCGCAGCACACCGGTGCCGCAACCGACTGGTGGCGGCCACTGGGCAGCTCGAAGCAGATTGCCGAACGTGCAGGTCAGTTGCTGGAGCAGTTCCGGCTCGCCGATGTTGCCAACCAGCAGACGAAGCATCTGGCCTACGGCAAGCGCCGTCTGCTCGAAATCGCGATCGCGTTGGCCTGCGAGCCACGCGTGCTGCTGCTCGACGAGCCCGTGGCCGGCGTGCCGGCGGGTGAGCGCGAGGAACTGCTCGAGACGGTGGCCGCGCTGCCGGCCGATGTGTCGGTGCTGCTCATCGAGCACGACATGGATCTGGTGTTCAGCTTTGCCGACCGCATGACGGTGCTCGTCAACGGCACGCTGCTCACCGAGGGCGACCCGGACACGATCGCCAACGACCCGAAGGTCAAGGAGGTCTATCTGGGCCACGGAGAGGCACATGTCTGAGCTGCTGCGTATCGAGAACCTGAGCGCGGGCTACGGCGAAGCCGTCGTGCTGCATGACATCTCCTTTTCGCTCGGCGAAGGACAGACCCTGGCGCTGCTGGGCCGCAACGGCACCGGCAAGACCACGCTGATCAACACACTCGCAGGCGCAACGCGCCAGCATGCCGGCACGATCACGCTCGGCGGCAACGCATTGCACAAGCTGCCTTCGCACCAGCGCGCCGCAGTCGGCATCGGCTGGGTGCCGCAGGAGCGCAACATCTTCAAGTCGCTCACGGTGCACGAGAACCTCACCGCGGTCGAGCGGCCGGGCAGGTGGAATGCACAGCGCGTCTACGAGATGTTCCCGCGCCTGGCTGAGCGCAAGAGCAACCTGGGCACGCAGTTGTCGGGCGGCGAACAGCAGATGCTCGCCGTCGGTCGCGCATTGGTGGTGAACCCCACGCTGCTGCTGCTCGACGAGCCTCTCGAAGGGCTCGCGCCGATCATCGTGGAAGAGCTGCTGCGGGCCATCCGCCGCATCACGCGGGATGAAGGGCTGGCGGCGATCGTCGTCGAGCAGCATCCGCAGGCGATCCTCGCCATCTCGGACGAAGCGGTGGTCCTCGACCACGGCACCGTGGTGCATGCCGATCACGCCGCGACGCTGCGCACGCAGCCCGAGGTGCTGGATCGGCTGCTCGGCGTTTCCCGCTGAGCGGCACGGGCGCGGCGGCCGCCGCGCCCCTACACTCGCTCGAGCTTCGAAAGGAGACGCGCATGGCATCCATTCGGCGGGAAATGCAAGTCACGGCGAGCGCTGCCCACATCTGGGACGCGGTACGCGACGTCGGGGAGATCCATCGCCGGCTGGTGCCCGGCTTCGTGACCGACTGCAAGCTTGAAGGCGATGCGCGAATCGTCACCTTCGCCAACGGCATCGTCGCGCGCGAGGTGATCGTCGACGTCGATGATGCAACGCGCCGCATCGCGTGGTCGGCCTCGGGCGGCCGGCTTACGCATCACAACGCGTCGCTTCAGGTGTACCCCGAAGACGCCACGCACAGTCGCCTGGTCTGGGTCGCCGACCTCTTGCCCGACGCCATGGCCGAGCCAATCGCAGCCATGATCGACGCCGGCATGCAAGCCATGAAGCGCACTCTGGAAGCTACGGCTGGGGGTGCGGTCAGTACCCCACGGTGAATCGCTGCCGGGGGTGCTTCGGAATCTCGACTTCGTCGGCCATCGCAATCGCGTAGTCCTCCATCGAGATCCAGCTCTTGCCCGTTTCGTCCGTCAAGAGGCCATCGCCGCCGAGGCGGAACTTGTAGGTGCGGTCGCCCGGCATGAAGAGCGCGGAAGGCGAAAGGAAGGTCCAGTCGAGGTCTTTCTCGGCGCGCAATGCGTCGAGAAGCACGCGACCCGCGATGGCTTCGGGCTTGTAGGCCTCCGGGAAATCGGGCGTGTCCACCAGGGCCTTGCCCGGTGCCACTTCGAGGCTGCCCGCGCCACCGACGACCAGCACGCGCGGCACCCCCGCATTTTTCGTTGCAGCGATGAGCGTCTTGGCATCGATACCGCCTTCGAAGCGGGTCGCGCTGATCAAAACGTCGTGGCCGCGCAGCAGCGGCACGAGCGCATCGGCCGAGGTGGCATCGGCCGTCTTCAGGGTGAGGTGGGGGCGCTCGGCCACGCCTTCGATCTTGCGGGCGATGCCGGTGAGGGTGTGGCCGCGTTGAAGCAACTCATTGGCGATGCGCGAACCGACGCGGCCCGAAATGCCGAGGATGACGATCTTCATGGTGTGAACTCTTTCAGAGATTGGGGAAGTGACAGCAGGATGGGGTGATGAGTCAGGCGGCCTGGGCGATCAGCTGTTCGAGATGCGCGGTCCAGGCGTCGGGCTGGCCGAGAAAGCGCCCGGCTTCGACAGGCACGACCTGCGCGGTGCCCGTTTCGAGCGCAAAGGTAGGAAAGCCTTGCCCGCCCGCTCTCGCGAGCCATTGGCGGCTGTGGGCGATGTGGCGATGGGTCGATTCGCCGCTCAACTCGTCGAAGGCCGTCGCGAAGTTGGTTGGTGCGAGGCCGATGTCGGCCGCGAGGTCTTCAAGAACGGGCCGTTCGGCGATTCGGCGGCCGTCGACGTAGTGGGCGCGCTGGACGCGGTTGAGCATGTCGAGGCCACGATCTGCGACCGCTTGCGCCGCAAGCACCGCGGTGAGCGGCGGGGTCGAGTCGAGCATGGCGCCCACGTCGTTGAGCAGGCCGTCAAAGTAGGCCGCACCGAAGGGCTGACCGCTGAGTTCGGCAATACGGTGGTCATGGGGCATCACATAGCTGCGCCACGCCGGGGTGATGGGGCGCCGGTTGGGGCCGGTCATCATTCCGCCGCCGTGGAGCTCGATCCGGAGGCCGGGAATGGCGCGAGCCGCCTCGACCAGCGGCGCCGCGGCGTAGCACCAGCCACAGAGCGGATCGAAGATGTAGTGGAGCGTGGCTTGTCGGGGCGGCTTGCTGGAGGTCATGGTGCTAGATCGTAGGTTTCCTGGTTCGATCAAAAAACAGCTTAGGATGGGCAGGTTTGTTGCTTTATTCGATCGAATATGGACCGGGTTACCGCCGCCGAAGTCTTCGTCTGCATAGCCGAAAAGGGCAGCATGACCGCCGCTGCCGAGGCACTGGACATGTCGCGCGCAATGGTGACCCGCTATCTGGCGCAGATGGAAGAGTGGGCTGGCGCCCGCCTGTTGCATCGAACCACGCGCCGGTTGAGCCTGACCGAGCCGGGTCGTGACACCCTCGCACGTTGCCGCCGCATGCTGGATCTGGCTGCCGAAATGGCTGTCGCGTCCACCAACGAAGACGACGTCCCGCACGGGTTGTTGCGCGTGGCCTGCTCGCAGTCGCTTGCGCAGGACGTGCTGGCTGCCACGGTTGCGGAGTTCCTCCGCCGCTATGCGCTGGCAGCGATCGACTTGCAGATCGGGCCGCGGTCGGTGAACCTCGTCGAGGAGCGGATCGACCTTGCCATCCGCATCACCAACGATCTCGATCCGAACCTGATTGCGCGGCCCCTTGGCCGCTGCGATTCGTTGATCTGCGCCTCGCCGGCCTATCTGGCGGCGCACGGCCGGCCGCATCGGGTGCAGGATCTGGCGACCCACAACTGCCTGACCTATTCGTACTTCGGCAAGAGCCTGTGGGAGTTCGACGTGGCTGGAGAACGGCTCGCAGTTCCGGTCAGTGGCAACCTCAGTGCCAACGAGTCGAACGTGCTGCTCGCGGCGGCGGTCGAGGGCGCGGGCATCACCATGCAACCCGTCTACTCGGCGAGAAAGTTGGTCGCGGAAGGGCGGCTCGTGGCGCTGCTGCCAGAGGCGGTGCCCCAGCCGCTCGGCGTGTATGGCCTGTACGGATCGCGGCGCCAGATGCCGGTCGCGCTGCGCCTGTTGCTCGACCTGCTGGCCGAGCGCTTCGCCGACCCGGACTACTGGCCGGTCAGGCCTCGGGGCCCACGGCCCGATACAGCGCGCGCACGAAATCGGACTGGGTGATCATCCCGACCAGCCGCTTGTCGGCGTCGATGATCGGAATGTGGTGATGGCCGCCTTCCGAGAAGAGCGGCACCAGTTCGGCAAGCGGCCGGTCGGCGCTCGCCACGCGCACCTGCCGGGTCATGATCTGGCCGACCACTTCGGGCTTGCTGGACATCACGGTGCGGGTGGCGCGGATGAAGTCGCGCAAGCGTCCGCCGATGCCTTCGTGGTGCTGCAGGTCGATGTGCCGGAAGAAATCCGCCTGCGTGATGATCCCGACCACACGTCGGCTGCGGTCGACGACCGGCAGCGCCTTGATGCGCCGCTCGTGCATCAGCGCCCAGGCTTCCTGCAGCGGCGTGCCGAATTCCACGCTGGCCAGGTCGCGCGACATGAGGTCGGCGCAGTGGACCGTACCGAGCCGCCGATGCCACGATTCGACCTCGGTCTGGCGGATCAGCGATTCGAGGTCGTCGCGGCTGATGTCGAGCACCTGGTTGTAGCGCGCAAGCACCGCATCGATATCGATCGAGCTGAGCCGGTTGTCGGCGGGGGAGGGCTTCGGCGCGATCTGGACGTGCGGGTAGCGCCGTCCGGTCAGGCTGTTGTAGACCACGCCTGCCAGCACCAGCAGCACCGAGTTCACCATGGTCGGGAAGAAGGCGAACGAGAACTGGGTGGTGTGCGTCAGCACGATGAGCAACGCCGCAGCACCGCCCGGTGGATGCAGGCAGCGCAGCGAAAACATCACGCCGATCGCCAGGGCGGTCGCGAAGGCATCGAGCCAGACGCCGTCCGGCAGCCAGTTCACGCACGCGATCCCGACCAGCGCCGCGATGGTGTTGCCGCCGATCACCGGCCAGGGTTGGGCGAGCGGGCTCGCCGGCAGCGCGAAGACCAGCACTGCGCTCGCGCCCATCGGCGCGATGAGCCATGGAACGCTCGAGGAAATGCCGACCCAGTGGCAGATCAGCGCGGTGAAGAGGAGGCCGACGCCGGCGCCCATGGTCGCCCGCAGGCGCTCCTGGGCGTTGGCGGACGTAGGGCCCGGGATCCAGGCGCGTGCGAATGTGGTGAGGGTTTCGAAGCGCATGGGTTCAGCGTCAACTTGCTTCCCGGGCTGCCAGCCGCCCGATCTCCGGCCAGCGCTGGTGCAACCAGGCCCAGGCGACGAGCCCGATGCCCAGCATCACGATGGAGGTGCCGGCCAGCGCCAGCGTGGAGTGCATCACCAGCGGCGCGATCATGCCTGCGACGATCCCGTTGGCGGTCGAGCCGATCACCGCCTGCAACGAGGAGGCCATTCCGCGGCGCTCGGGATGCAGGTCGAGCACCAGCAGCGTCACCACCGGCACCATCAGCGCCCAGCCGAAAGCGAACACAGCAAGTGGCCACAAGGCCCAGCCCGCGTGCGGCGTGAAGAGGGCATTGGCAACCACGTTGACGAGCGAAGTCGCCAGCATGATGACGAAACCGTCGCGGATCTGGCGCTTCGGTGCCACCTTGCCCGCCATACGGCCGCTGGCCCACGCGCCGAGCATGATGCCGCCGATGGTCAGCAGGAAGAACCAGAAGAACTGCGTCGGCGCAAGGCTCAGGTGCTCGCCCAGAAACGCAGGCGCGGCCAGCACGTACAGGAACATGCCGTTGAACGGCACGCCGCTCGCGAGCGCCAGCAGAAGGAATCGCGGATCGGAGCAGAGGCTCCAGTAGCCCCGGAGCAGGTGCCGGACTTCGAAAGGCTGGCGATGGTCCTGGTGCAGCGTCTCAGGCAGTAGCTTGTAGTTGGCGGTCCACAGGATCACACCCACGGCGACCAGGAACCAGAAGATGCTGTGCCACCCCAGGTGCACGAACAGGAAGCCGCCCACGATGGGCGCGATCGCCGGCGCAATGCCGAAATAGATCGTGACCTGGCTCATCACCCGCTGGGCCTCGGCCGGCGGGAACATGTCGCGGATCACCGCGCGCGAAACCACGATGCCCGCGCCGGTGGACAGGCCTTGCAGCGCCCGGAAGAACACCAGCCAGCCGATCGTCTGCGACAGCGCGCAGCCGAGCGATGCGACGGTGAATACCACCAACCCCCAAAGGACCACAGGCCGGCGGCCGAAGCTGTCCGATAGTGCACCGTGGAACAGGTTCATGAAGGCGAAGCCGAAGAGGTAGGCCGACAGCGTCTGCTGCATCTCCACCGGCGAGGCGCCGATCGAGTGTGCAATGCCCGAGAACGCGGGGATGTAGGTGTCGATCGAGAACGGCCCGAGCATGCCCAGCACCGCCAGCAGGATCGCCAGCGCCCAGCGGGGCGCGCGCCAGAGTTTGTGCGCGTCGGGGTTCATCCGTCTTGGGTCTCCATCTTGTCTTGAGCAAAAAGAAGGCGCCCTCAGGCGCCTTCAGATTCCGATCGCTGGAGATCAGAGGGTATCAATAAAGCTGCGGAGCTTGTCGGAACGGCTCGGGTGCTTCAGCTTGCGCAGCGCCTTCGCCTCGATCTGGCGGATGCGCTCACGCGTGACGTCGAACTGCTTGCCGACTTCTTCCAGCGTGTGGTCGGTCGACATCTCGATACCGAACCGCATGCGCAGCACCTTGGCTTCGCGCGGCGTGAGGCTGTCGAGGATGTCCTTGACCACGTCGCGGAGGCCCGCCTGCATCGCGGCCTCGATCGGCGCCGTGTTGCTGCTGTCCTCGATGAAATCGCCCAGGTGCGAATCGTCGTCGTCGCCGATGGGGG
>JAGIAI010000028.1:0-92564 GCA_017744935.1 Variovorax sp. | reverse complement strand
GTTCATCTTGTTGATGGTCTCGATCATGTGCACCGGGATGCGGATGGTGCGCGCCTGGTCGGCGATCGAGCGGGTGATCGCCTGGCGGATCCACCACGTCGCGTACGTCGAGAATTTGTAGCCGCGGCGGTATTCGAACTTGTCGACCGCCTTCATCAGGCCGATGTTGCCTTCCTGGATCAGGTCGAGGAACTGCAGACCGCGGTTGGTGTACTTCTTGGCGATGGAGATCACGAGACGCAGGTTGGCCTCGATCATTTCCTTCTTGGCGTCACGCGAAGACGATTCGCCTTCGTTCATGCGCTTGTTGATGTCCTTCAGCTCGGCAAGCGGCACCACCACCCGGGCCTGGATGTCGGCGAGACGCTGCTGCAGTTCCTGCACCGGCGGGATGTTGCGCTGGAGCACAGCGCTCCACGGCTTGCCGGCGGCAGCCTGCTTCTCGACCCAGCTCAGGTTGAGGAGGTTCGAAGCGACGCGGTTGCCGTTCTTGTCGAAGCCGCTGAAGTCGCGGATGAAGTCTTCCTGCGGGAAGCCGCACTTGTCCACGATGATGCGGCGCAGCTCGCGCTCCTTTTTGCGAACGTCGTCGACCTGGGTGCGCACGAGGTCGCACAGCTTTTCGATGGTGCGGGCCGTGAAGCGAATGGTCATCAGCTCTTCGGAGAGCGAGTGCTGGGCCTTGTGGTAGCCCGGCGTGCCGTAGCCTTCCTTGTCGTAGATCTTGTGGATCTTCTCGAACAGGCCGGCGATGCGGTCGAAGCGGGTGAGGGCTTCGTTCTTGAGTTCTTCGAGCTTCTTGGTGAGCGCCTTGGAGCCACCCTTGCCGTCGTCGTCGTCTTCCTCGTCGAATTCGTCGAAGTCTTCTTCGGCCACGTAGTCGTCAGCCTCGTTCGGATTCGAGAAGCCGTCGACGATGGTCGAGATGACGACCTTGCCTTCGCGGATGTCTTCGGCAAGGCGAAGGATCTCGGCGATGGTGGCCGGAGAAGCCGAGATGGCTTCCATCATGGACATCAGGCCGCCTTCGATGCGCTTGGCGATTTCGATTTCGCCTTCGCGCGTCAGCAGCTCGACCGTGCCCATTTCGCGCATGTACATGCGCACCGGGTCGGTGGTGCGGCCGAATTCGCTGTCCACCGTCGACAGGGCCGCTTCAGCTTCTTCTTCCGCTTCTTCGACCGTGGTGGCCGTGGGCGCGGTGTTGTTCAGCAGCAGGGTTTCGGCATCCGGCGTCTGTTCGTAGACGGCCACGCCCATGTCGTTGAGCATGGTGACCACGACTTCCATGGTCTCGGCGTCGACCAGCTTGTCGGGCAGGTGGTCGGAGATTTCGCCGTGCGTGAGGTAGCCGCGGGTCTTGCCCAGGGTGATCAGGGTCTTGAGGCGCGAACGGCGCTTGGCCAGGTCTTCTTCGGAGAGGACGGTCTCGTCCAGGCCGAATTCCTTCATCAAGGCGCGTTCCTTCGCCTTGCTGATCTTCATGCGAAGCGGCTTGACCTTTTCTTCCGTCGCCGCAGCCGCCGGTTCTTCACCGGCCAGATCGTCTTCGATGTCAGACAGGTCGATGTCGCTCGACGGCTCGGCACTGGCTGCAGCCTTCGGCTTGCGGCCGCGCTTGGCGCCAGTCGTCGTCGTGCCGGCTGCCTTGGGAGGACGGCCAACCTTCTTGGCGGCAGGCTTCGTCATGATTTCGTCGTCGGTGGTGGTCGATTTGGTGGGCACGGTTTTCACTTTCGTAGCTGCGGACGCCTTGGACGCGGCGGCGCCGGTCTTGGTTGCCGGCAGCGCGGCTTTCTTCAACGGCTTTTCTGCTGCTGCAGGCTTTTTGGCGGCGGACACGGCAGGCTTCTTCGAACTGGGCATAAAACCTCGTAGAACAAGATGGACCAAGCGGAATCACAAGCGCCACAAACCCGGCGCAGGCAGGAGCACAAACACTGAGGCCAGGAGAACGGACGTCCCCGGGGCCTTCAACAGGCAAGATGTCGGGCGATCATTTGGTGTGCAGTCCTTGCGGTGTATTGACCCGTTTCCCGTCGGGAAGTGCATTGCGCTTGGGGTCGGCCCGGAGGTGCTGCTGTCGCTCTTGCCTTTGCCAGACACGGCTAGCGTCTGGCGAAGCCTTAGATTATAGCGTGTTACAGCTTTTTCAAGAATCGATTCACGTAGCCGGTTTCAGGCGCTTGCGCAACTCGAGCCGTCGGATTTCCAGGGCCTTGTAGCGCTCCAGGGCCAGCGGATCGCTGGCGACCGCGGCAATTGCCTCGCTCTGTTGGGCCTTGAGCAGGTCGTCCAGCATGTAGTCGAGCACATTGCGCAGCTCGCCCACGGCGTCGGTGGCGCCTTCGCCCTCGGCGCTCACCAGCGGGCCGCCCTCGAGCCCGGTCATGACGCGCAGCGCCAGCGCCTCGAAGGATTGCTCACGCAGTCCTTCGCGCAGCGCCGCCCAGGGCTGGACGCCGTGTTCGTGGAGCTGGCTGTCGAGCCAGGCGAAGAGCTGCCCGTGGTCGCCCGGCAGGTCGCAGAGCATGGCGTGCAACTCGTGCGACAGGCCCTCCCATTCAGCCATGTTCGACAGAATCAGCCGCACCGCCACGTCGGAACGGCTCGTCGGGAGCTTCCGTCCGCCTGGCGGCGGGCGCGGCGGCGACTGTGGCCGGCCGGATTTGAAGCGCCGCCGGTCCTGGAAGGTCCGGGGCGCTTCTTCGACCCATTCGCCGCGGTCGGCCCAGGCGTTCCAGTCGCCGTCGCTCGTTGCGGCAGGCACGGGCGGCGGCGCCTTGCCGGCTGCGGGCGCCCACAGTTCGCCCAGCTCCTGGCCGCTCAATTGCACCAGCGCTGCGATTTCTCCGAGCAACTGGCGCTTCAGTGCACCTTCGGGTAGCGCCGTCCACAGCGGACGGGCATTGCTGGCCATGTGGGCGCGGCCCTCCGCGGTCCCGAGGTCACAGCCGTCGCGCGCGGCTTCGATCATGAAGCGGCTGAGCGGCGTGGCCTCGTTGACGAAGCGTGCGAAGGCATCCGCGCCGAACTCGCGGATGAAGCTGTCGGGGTCGTGTTCCGTCGGCAGGAAGAGGAACTTGATGCTGCGAACGTCAGTGGCGTACGGCAGGGCGCCATCGAGTGCCTTGCGCGCGGCGCGCCGGCCGGCGGCGTCGCCGTCGAAGCTG
Source organism: Variovorax sp. (assembly GCA_017744935.1). Taxonomy (GTDB): domain Bacteria; phylum Pseudomonadota; class Gammaproteobacteria; order Burkholderiales; family Burkholderiaceae_C; genus Variovorax. The sequence goes on along the minus strand of JAGIAI010000028.1, from coordinate 89,391 downwards.
AAGACCACGGCGTCGGTGAAGCGGAACAGCTTCTGCACATGCTCCGGGGTGCAGGCGGTGCCGAGCGTCGCGACCGCGTTCGGAAAACCGAGCTGGGCCAGCGCCACCACGTCCATATAGCCCTCGGTGACCAGCGCATAGCCACGCTCGCGAAACGCCGCGCGGGCTTCGAATAGGCCGTATAGCTCGCGCCCCTTGCTGAAAACCGGTGTTTCGGGCGAATTCAGGTACTTGGGCTTCTCGTCGCCGAGCACCCGGCCGCCGAATCCGATGCATTCGCCCTTGACGTTGCGGATAGGAAACATGACCCGGTCGCGGAATCGGTCGTAGCGCTTGCCTTCGCCGCTGTCGTCGGCCTCCGCGGCGATCACCAGCCCGCTTTCGGTCAGGAGCGGGTCGTCGTAGTCGGGAAACACGCTCGCCAGCGTGCGCCAGCCGGCCGGCGCATAGCCGATGCCGAAATGGCGCGCGATCTCGCCCGAGACGCCGCGGCCTTTGAGATAGGCGATCGCGCTTTTCGACTGCCGCAGGTGCTTGCGGTACGCATCGCCCGCCTTAGTGAGCACTTCGCTCAGCGTGGCCTGCTTCTGGCGTTGCCCGGCGGCGCGCGCGCGTTCTTCGGGGGAGGCGTCGTCCTCGGGCACCTGCATGCCGTATTGCCCTGCGAGGTCGTGCACCGCCTCGACGAAGCCCATGCCAGCGTGCTCCATCAGGAAGCCGATCGCGTTGCCGTGCGCGCCGCAGCCGAAGCAGTGATAGAACTGCTTGGTCGGGCTGACCGAGAACGAGGGTGACTTCTCCCCATGGAATGGGCAGAGGCCCATGAAATTGGCACCCGCCTTCTTGAGCTGGACGTAGCGGCCGACGATCTCCACGACGTCGGCGCGTGCGATCAGTTCCTGGATGAAAGAGGCGGGGATGGTCATGTAGGCGGAGAGCGGCAAATGATACGCAAGCCATCAAACGGTCGCCGGCCGGCGGCATACTCGTCTTTCCGAAATCGACCGATGATCCGCCGATCCATTCATCACGCCGTCCCGCTCCTGAAGCACCCGCTGAGATTCATGTGGGAAGCGCTCAAGAGCTTCAAAGCCAACCAGGGGTTGCTGCTTGCGGGCGCGGTGGCGTACTACGCGCTGCTGTCGATCGTGCCGCTCCTGATTGTCAGCGTGATGGCGATGTCGCACTTCATCGACCAGTCCGCGCTGCTGAGCGCGGTCGGACGCTACCTCGAATGGCTCGTACCAGGTCAGTCGCGCGCACTGGTCGCCGAGTTGTCCAACTTCCTCACCCACGCAGATGTGCTCGGGCCGGTGCTGTTGGTGACGATGATCTTCTTCAGTTCGCTGGCGTTCACCGTGCTGGAAAGCGCGATGGCGGTGATCTTTCACCACCGAAAGGCGGATCATTCGCGGCATTTCCTGATGTCGGCGGTCATGCCTTACATCTACATCTTCTGCCTGTGCCTCGGGCTGATGCTGGTCACGCTGGTGTCCGGCGCGCTGCAGGTCATCGGGGAGGAGCGCGTCGAGCTGCTCGGCCACAGCTGGTCGCTCTCTGGCATATCGGGGTTGCTGTTGTATCTGCTCGGCCTGACCGGCGAGATCTTCATGCTGACCTCGCTCTACCTCGTGATGCCCGTCGGGCATCTCAGGCTTCGCCACGCGCTGCTCGGCGGCGTGACGGCGGCGCTGCTCTGGGAAGTCACCCGCCGGGTGCTGGTGCTGTATTTCGCGACGCTGTCGCAGGTCAGCGTGGTTTACGGCTCGCTGACGACGGCGATCGTAGTGCTTCTGAGCCTGGAGATCGCCGCAACGCTGGTGCTCTTCGGCGCGCAGGTCATCGCGCAATACGAGCGCCTGGAGCGCACGGGCAGCCTGAGGCCGCCCGACGATTCCGAAGGCGCTCTCGGGAGCGAAGCGACTCCGGGCCGGCGTCGAGCCGCCCCAAGGCGGCGTGCGGCCCCCTCGGGGGGCAGCGACTACACGAAGTGAGGGGCGTGGGGCTGCGGTCCTCAGCGCGGCGCCAGACGGATTGCGCCGTCGAGTCGGATCACCTCGCCGTTGAGCATGTCGTTCTCGATGATGTGGCGAGCGAGCTTCGCGTAGTCCTCGGGCGTACCGAGGCGCGAGGGGAAGGGCACGCTCGCCGCCAGCGCGTCCTGCACTTCCTGTGGCATGCCGAAAAGCATCGGGGTGCCGAATATGCCCGGCGCGATCGTCATGTTGCGGATGCCGCTGCGCGCCAAATCGCGGGCGATCGGAAGCGTCATGCCGACGACGCCGCCCTTCGATGCGCTGTAGGCGGCCTGGCCGATCTGACCGTCGTAGGCCGCAACCGAGGCGGTGGAGATCAGCACGCCGCGCTCGCCGGTCGATTCGGGCTCGTTCTTGCTCATCGCATCGGCCGCAAGCCGGATCATGTTGAAACTGCCCACGAGGTTGACCGTGACCGTCTTGCTGAAGACCGCCAGACCGTGCGGTCCGTTCTTGCCGACTGTTTTTTCGGCGGGCGCAATGCCTGCGCAGTTGACGAGCCCCATCAGCTTGCCGAGCTTGAGGGCGGCGGCCACTGCAGCCTGTCCGTCCGCTTCCTGGCTCACGTCGCATTTGACGAAAACGCCGCCGATCTCCTTGGCGACCGCTTCGCCCTTGTCGACCTGCATGTCGGCGATGACCACCTTGCCGCCATTTGCCGCCAGCATTCGCGCCGTGCCCTCGCCGAGCCCCGAAGCGCCGCCGGTGACGATGAAAACCTTGCCTTCAATTTGCATGAACTTTCTCCTGGTCTCGTTTCTGCACTGCGATTATGTTGCTCGCGCCCGCACCGCGGCAGCGGTGCAGGGCCCTTCGGAGAACACCGCGGAACCGGCTTCGCCGGCCCGCCAGTGTTGCCCCCGGTAGGGGTTGGAGAGCGACACGAAGTGCGCGAGCCTGGGGGCGAGCAAAAAAAAAGGCCTCATCCGAAGATGAGGCCCTGGAATTGGATCCCGAAGGACCCAAGGAGACAATCTGCGCCAGCTTGCGGCAGGCGATTGTTGGTGATGTTTGCTTAGCGCTTGCGCGAAGCCGTTTGAGCGGAGCTCTTGGCGGCGTTCACGGCGGTGGTCGACACAGCCTGGAAGTTGGCTTCAGCGACGTCGGAAGCTTGCTTGACAGCCTTTTGGACCGATTCGAAAGCGTTGTTGGCCGCTGCAACGGCGCTCTTCATCACGGCAACGGCGGTTTCCGAACCGGCGGGAGCGTTCTTGGCAGCGCTGTCGACCAGGCCGACGAAGGCTTGCTGGGCTTCAGCGGCCTTGACTTCGAAAGCCTTGGTGAACTCGGCGCCGGTGCCTTGAGCGATGTCGTACAGGTGACGGCTGTAGGCCGCGGTCTTTTCAGCCAGGGGCTGGAACAGGCTGGCTTGCAGGGCGAGCAGCTCTTGAGCGTCCTTGACGTTCAGGAGGGCTTGGCTGGCGTCAGCAGCTTCGGTCAGGGCGGCCTTGGAAGCGGTCACGTTCAGTTCGACCAGCTTTTCCACGCCTTCGAAAGCCTTGTTGGTCAGGCCGAAGAGGGTTTCGAGGTTGGCTTTTTGAGCGGCGATCAGTTGGTCAGCGGTGAGGGCCATTTGGGAGCTCCAGTTAGAGTTGACGATTACTTGCACTTTGAAGCTGCCCCTCTCGTATGTTGCGGTGCAGCATGGCCTCAAGTATTAGCCAGGCCATCGCTCCGGACAAGAGGTTTTTGTTGCTTTGCAGCAATTTAGAAGGCAATTTCTAAATCGCGAGAATGTTGCGATGCGTGCCTTTTATTCGGGCCAGTTCGTTTTGCCGCTGCCTCCTGGTCATCGTTTTCCGATGGGGCGGTACGCCTTGCTACGCGATGGTCTCGAACGGCAACTGCCGCAGGTCGATATGTTCGAGGCGCCTCGCGCCACCGACGGCGAGCTGGCTCTTGCCCATACCCCGCAGTGGATCGCATCGATCAGTGACGGCAGCGTGAGCGCTGCGGCGATGCGCGAGATCGGGTTCCCGTGGAGCGAGGCGATGGTCGAGCGCTCACGTCGTTCGACGGGCGCAACGATCGCGGCCTGCCGAGCCGCCCTCGCGGAGGGCGTTTCGGCCAACATGGCCGGCGGCACCCATCACGCGAGTGCCGACAAGGGCGGCGGCTTCTGCGTCTTCAACGATGCGGCGGTGGCTGCGAGGCTCATGCAGGCGGAGCACGGGCGCCAGGCGCGCACCCGCCTGCAGGTCGCGATCGTCGATCTGGATGTGCACCAAGGCAACGGAACCGCGAGCATCTTTCGCGGCGACCCGAGTGTTTTCACCCTCTCGATCCACGGCCAGAAGAACTTCCCGTTCCGCAAGGAAGCCGGCGACCTCGATGTCGAGCTGCCAGATGGCTGCGGCGACGCGGAATACCTGGCCGCGGTGGAGCATGCGCTCGAGGAAATGGAACGCCGCTTCACGCCCGGGCTGGTCATCTACCTGGCTGGCGCGGACCCTTTCGAGCGCGATCGGCTCGGCCGCCTCAAGCTGAGCTTCGACGGCCTCGAGGCGCGCGACCGCCGTGTCTTCGACTTCGCGTGGCAGCGCCGCCTTCCATTGGCATTCGCGATGGCGGGCGGCTATGCGGCGGATATTGCCGAGACGGTGCAGGTCCAACTCGGCACCTTTCGTGTGGCGTTCGAATACTGGCGCCGCTGGCAAAATGCCGCGCCATGAGCGACCGACCGACTCCGCATCCCCGCAGCAGCTATCGCGTCTTCCGCAAGATCCCTACGCGGTGGATGGACAACGACATGTACGGGCATGTCAACAACGTCGTCTACTACAGCTGGTTCGACACGGCGGTGAACACGCACCTCATCGAGCGCGGCGCACTCGACATCCATGAGGGCAAGACGATCGGTTTCGTGGTCGAAACCCGCTGCAACTACTTCGCGCCCCTGGCGTATCCGCAGACCGTTGAAGCCGGAATCCGGGTAGTGCGGGCAGGAACCTCGAGCGTCCAATATGAGATCGGCCTCTTCGCGGAAGGCGCCGACACGCCTGCGGCACAAGGCCATTTCGTGCACGTCTACGTAGATCGCGAAACGCAGCGCCCTGTCAAACTGCCCGCAGCGCTGCAAGCGGTGGTCGACGAGTTGCGCGCCTGACCCCAAAAGCCAAAAACCCCGCGGAACCGGCTCTGCCGGTCCGCAGGGGTTGCCCCCGGAAGGGGGTGCCCGAGCCACACGAAGTGGGCGAGGCTGGGGGAGAACGTCACTTCATCGCACGAAGTTCAGCCTTGCCGCGATCCTGGTCGGCCTTGGCTTGCTTCTCGCAAGCGCTCTTGGAGTCGCCCTTCAGGTCGTCGCACTTTTCCTTGGCCACCTCGTAGTTAGCCTTGATCTTTTCTTCCTGTACGTCGCGTGCGTGCTTGTCGCTCGGCTTGTATTGCTGTTCGAGCTCAGCCTTGGCCACGGCTTCCTTGCCCTTGGCTTCCTTGTGGCACACGTCCTTGGCGTTGTCCTTCAAGGTGTCGCATTGCTTCTTGTCGACCTTGTAGTCGGCCTCGATCTTTTCCTTGGCGACCTTGTACTCGTCCTGGGTCATCGCGCTGGCTTGGCCTGCTACGAGGCAGCAGGTCGAAGCGATGGCGATCATGAGCAGATGCTTTTTCATGGCAGTGTCCTCTGAAGTTGCGAAATCGGTACGGGTGAATGCGCGCTCGGCGTCTGGGCGCCGTCAGACGCGCTCCATCCAGATGGCAGGCGTGCGGCCATCGCGCTTTTCCCAGTCGGCGACCTGCCGTTCGGCCTCGTCCCGGCTGATGCCGTGGCGCTCCTGGATGCGGCCCAGCAGCTGGTCGCGCTTGCCGGCGATGACGTCGAAATCGTCGTCTGTCAGCTTGCCCCATTGCTCCTTGATCTTGCCTTTGAGCTGCTTCCAGTTGCCTTCGACGGTGTCCTTGTTCATGGCGGATCTCCTTCAGTCAGATGAGGTTTCATCGCCGGTGCCCGTGTGGCTCTGCCGGCGTGAGATCACTGTCGCGTCGCAGCATCGAGACGGCGGTAGGACTCACGGGGAAGGGGTCGTAGGCACTTGCCGACTGCGGCCGTGATAATCGAACGCACGTCGATTACCTGGGGACAAGCGCGCTCACCATGATCATTCAAAGCCTGCTCGATACCGATCTCTACAAGTTCACCATGATGCAGGTCGTGCTGCATCACTTCCCGGGGGCGCGTGTCGAATACCGCTTCAAGTGCCGCAATCCGGGCGTGGACCTCGCGCGCTTCGCGGGACAGATCCGCGAGGAGATCCGCCATTTGTGTTCGTTGCAGTTCAAGGATGCGGAGCTCAGCTACCTGCGCTCGATGCGCTTCATCAAGAGCGATTTCGTGGACTTCCTCGGGCTGTTCCGCCTGAACGAGAAGTACATCAACATCATCCCGATGCCCTCCGGCGAACTCGACATCCGGATCCGTGGGCCCTGGCTGCACACGATCCTGTTCGAGATCCCCGTGCTGGCGATCGTCAACGAGGTCTACTTCCGCAACACGCAGCCGCAGCCCGACTACGCCGAAGGCCGCCGCCGGCTGGACGCCAAGATTGGGCAGTTGCAGGACGACCACCTGGCCGACCTGAAGATTGCCGACTACGGCACGCGACGGCGCTTCTCCAATGAATGGCACGAGGAAGTGCTGCGCACGCTCTCTGACAAGTTGGGCCCCGTGACCTCACCGCAGCCACGCGGGCTTTCGAAGCTGCCGCAGTTCGCCGGCACCAGCAATGTGCTGTATGCGATGAAGCTCGGGCTGATTCCGCTCGGCACGATGGCGCACGAGTACCTGCAGGCCTGCCAGGCGCTCGGGCCGCGCTTGCGCGACAGCCAGATATTCGGCTTCGAGACCTGGGCGCGGGAATACCGCGGAGACCTCGGGATTGCGCTGTCGGATGTCTACGGCATGAGCGCCTTCCTGCGCGACTTCGACCTGTACTTCTGCAAGCTCTTCGACGGCGCGCGCCACGACAGCGGCGATCCGTTCCAGTGGGGCGAGCGGATGCTGGCCCACTATGCGGCGAACCGCGTCGATCCGCAGACCAAGACGCTCATCTTCAGCGACAGCCTGACCGTGCCGCGCACTATCGAGCTCTACCAGCAATTCAGGGGCCGTTGCCAACTCGCCTTCGGCATCGGCACCAACCTCACCAATGACCTCGGCTACGAGCCGCTCCAGATCGTGATCAAGATGATTGCCTGCAACGACCAGCCAGTGGCCAAGCTGTCCGACACGCCGTCCAAGAACATGTGCGAGGACGAGCGCTATCTTGCCTACCTGCGCCAGGTCTTCGACATCGAGCAGCCCGCTGCATGAGGGCGTCGGGGTTGACGAAGAGCGTCCTGCGTTCGCTGGTATCCGTCCTCTTGATCTCGCCGGCTGCGACGTGGGCGGCCGACATTGACGGCGCGCGTCTCTCGGTCATGTGGAGCGTGCCGTTTGCCGGAATCCTCCTGTCGATCGCACTGATGCCGCTGCTGATGCCGGCGTTCTGGCATCACCACTACGGCAAGGTCGCCGCAGCCTGGGGGTTGGCCTTTCTGCTTCCGTTCGCGGCGATTCACGGTGTTCCACTCGCCGGCGCCCAGTTGGTGCATGCGCTCGTCGGCGAATACATCCCCTTCGTCATTCTTCTGGCTGCGCTGTTCGCGGTCTCGGGCGGGATCCACATCCGCGGCAACCTGCGCGGCTCACCGCGCCTCAACACGACGATCCTCGCGATCGGTGCCGTGCTTGCGAGCCTGATGGGCACCACCGGTGCCTCGATGCTGCTGATCCGGCCGCTCATCCGCGCCAACGACAACCGGCGGCACAAGGCGCACGTGATCGTGTTCTTCATCTTCATCGTGTCGAACGTGGGCGGCGCGCTCACGCCGCTGGGGGATCCGCCGCTCTTCCTGGGCTTCCTGAAGGGCGTCGACTTCACCTGGACGCTGCGGAACATCCTGCCGGAAACCTTGTTCATGGTCGGCATCCTGCTGGTGCTCTTCTATCTGCTCGATGCCTGGTACTTCCGCAATGAGGACCTGCTGCCTTTCGATCCGACTCCGGACACGCGTGGCGTCACCTTCGAGGGCGCGGTCAACTTCCTGCTGCTAGGTGGCGTCGTGTTTTTCGTGCTTCTGAGCGGTGTCTGGAAGTCGCCCGTGCGATTCGACGTCTTCGGCACGGATGTGGGTCTGCCGGGCCTGGTGCGCGACGTGGCGCTGATCGCGATCATCTTGCTGTCGCTGCGCATCACGGCGCCGAAGGTGCACGAAGCCAACCACTTCGGCTGGGGGCCGATGGTCGAGGTCGCCAAGCTCTTCGCGGGCATCTTCGTGACCATCGTGCCGGTGATCGCCATGCTCAAGGCCGGTGTCGATGGTCCTTTCGGCGCCATCGTCGCCGCGGTGACCCGGCCGGACGGGCAGCCCGACCCGGCGATGTACTTCTGGGCCACCGGCATCCTCAGCTCTTTCCTCGACAATGCGCCGACCTACCTGGTGTTCTTCAACACGGCCGGCGGCGATCCGCAGGCCCTGATGACCACCTATGCGACGACGCTGGCAGCGATCTCTGCCGGCGCCGTATTCATGGGCGCCAACACCTATATCGGCAACGCGCCCAATCTGATGGTCAAGGCCATCGCGGAAAGCCGCGGCGTGCGCATGCCGAGCTTCTTCGGGTTCATGCTGTGGTCGGGCGGCGTCCTGGTGCCGCTCTTCGTTCTTGCCACCTTCATCTTCTTCCGTTGACCATGAACAAGCTCAAAGTCCTCGTCGCCCGTTCGATCTTTCCCGAAACCATCGCCCGCCTCGAAGCGCATTTCGAGGTCGAAGCCAACCAGGGCGATGAAAGCTGGACCAAGGCGCAACTCATCGCCAAGCTGAAGGGCAAACAGGGCGTCTTCACGACCGGCAGCGAGCGCATCGACGCCGAAGTGCTCGACGCCTGTCCCGACCTGAAGATCTGCGCCAACATGGCGGTGGGCTACAACAACTTCGACATCGACGCGATGACGGCCCGGGGCGTGCTCGGCACCAATGCGCCGGACGTGCTCACCGAGACCACTGCCGACTTCGGCTTCGCGCTGTTGATGGCCACCGCCCGCCGCATCGCCGAGAGCGAGCATTTCCTGCGGGCCGGCAAGTGGGAGAAATGGAGCTACGACATGTTTGCCGGCTCTGACATCCATGGCTCGACGCTCGGCATCATCGGCATGGGCCGGATCGGGCAGGGCATCGCCAAGCGCGGCGCCCACGGCTTCGGCATGAAGGTGATCTATCACAACCGCTCGCGGCTCGACGCTCAGCACGAAGCCGAATGCAAGGCCGCCTATGTCGGCAAGGAAGAGCTCCTGAAGACCGCGGATCACGTCGTGCTGGTGGTGCCCTACACGCCCGCGTCGCACCACACCATCGGCGCGGCCGAAATCGCGCTCATGAAGCCGACAGCCACGCTGATCAACATCGCGCGCGGCGGCATCGTGGACGATGCGGCGCTGGCCGTGGCACTGCGCGACAAGCGCATCGCCGCCGCCGGACTCGATGTTTTCGAGGGCGAGCCGAAAGTGAACCCTGAACTGCTCAAGGTGCCGAACGTGGTGCTCACGCCGCACATTGCCAGCGCGACCGTGCCTACGCGCCGTGCGATGGCAGACCTCGCGGTCGACAACCTCATCGGCTACCTGGTGCACAAGAAGCCAATCACGCCCCTCAATCCCACCGTTCTCGCAACCCGATAAGAAAACCACAAGACCCGTGATCGAAACCTGGATCCTGCTGGCCCTCGCGGCCCTGAATTTCATCCTTGTCGTTTGGCTCCTGGCGCGCAAGCCTTCGCCGCCCGACCACTCGGCGCTGGTAGCCACGCTGGCTGCCAGCAACGAGCGCACCGAGCGCGAGCTTCGCCACGAAATCAGCGAGTCCTCGCGCGGCGCCCGACAGGAAACCGCACAGGCCTTCGTCACTTTCCAGCAGGCGCTGGTGCACCAGGGTGCGGAATCCACGCGCACACAGAACGCGCAGATCGATGCGTTCGCGCAGCAGCTGGCGATGCTCCAGAAGACGCTCGCCGACACGCTCAACAACCAATTGCAGGGCCTGAGCGAGTCGAACGCGCGGCGGCTGGCCGAAGTTCGCGCGACCATGGAAGCGCAGCTCGCGCAGCTCCAGCAGACCAACACCGCCAAGCTCGACGAGATGCGCAAGACGGTCGACGAGAAGCTCCAGAGCACTCTCGAGGCCCGTCTCGGCGAGAGCTTCAAGCAAGTGGCCGACCGGCTCGAGCAGGTGCACAAGGGGCTCGGCGAAATGCAGACGCTCGCGGTCGGCGTCGGCAGCCTCCAGCGTGTGCTGACCAACGTGAAGACGCGCGGCGTGTTCGGCGAAGTCCAGCTCGAAGCCCTGCTCGAACAGGTGCTGACGACGGACCAGTACGCCAAGCAGATCGAGACCAAGCCGCGCAGCGGCCAGCGTGTGGATTTCGCGATCCGCTTTCCGGGCCGGGGCGACGATGGCGCGCCGGTGTGGCTGCCGATCGATGCCAAGTTTCCGCGCGACGACTACGAGCGCCTGCTCGATGCGCACGAGCGCGCCGACCCGGCGGCGGCCGAAGCGGCGGCCAAGGCGCTCGAAACGCGCATCCGGACTGAAGCGAAGTCGATTTCAGAGAACTACCTCGCCGCACCGCACACCACCGATTTCGCGATTCTTTTCCTGCCGGTTGAGAGCCTCTACGCCGAGGTGCTGCGCCGTCCCGGGCTGATGGATGCAATCCAGCGGCAGCATCGGGTGACCCTTGCCGGGCCGACCACGCTGCTCGCGATGCTCAACAGTCTGCACATGGGTTTCCGCACGCTCGCGCTGGAGCACCAGGCTTCCGAAGTCTGGAAGGTGCTTGGCGCGGTCAAGACCGAGTTCGAGCGGTACGGCGACTGGGTCGCGCGCATCAAGGAGCAGGTCTCCAAGGCCTCCGACACCATCGACAAGGCCGACACGCGGGCCAAGCAGATGCGCCTGGCGCTGCGCAAGGTCGAGGCCCTGCCGGAATCGCAGACCCAAGGGCTGCTCCCCCTCATCGACGGCGAGGACGACGGCGCCTCGTGAATGCCGGCCTGCTTCGCCTGATCCTCGCGCAGGTCTGCCTGCATGCGGCGATGACGGGCACCCGGCTCGCGGCGCCGTTGCTCGCGCTGCGGGACGGTCACAGCGCCGCATCGGTCGGCGTACTTCTTTCCTTGTTTGCGCTGACGCAGGTCTTTCTTGCGCTGCCGGCGGGTCGATTCACTGATCGGCATGGATTGCGGCGTCCGCTTTCGATCGCGGTGGTGTCGGCCGCAAGCGGTGCGGCGCTGGCGGGGGCGTTTCCCGTCTTTCCGGTGCTGTGTCTCGCGGCCTTGCTCACTGGCGGCGCGACGGGCATCGCGGTGATTGCCTTGCAACGACATGTCGGTCGTGCAGCGAGCGGGCCTGCCCAGCTCAAGCAGGTGTTCAGCTGGCTGGCCATCGCACCGGCCGCGGCCAATTTCGTCGGGCCGTTCGTCACCGGACTCCTGATCGACCACGCGGGCCCGACACCGGGCGACCTGATCGGCTATCGCGTTGCGTTCGCATTGCTGACGCTGCTGCCGATCGCATGCTGGCTCCTGGCACGCGGAACGAACGAGCTACCTACCGCAAGACCGCCGGAGGGTGCCGCCAAGGCCCGGGCATGGGATCTCTTGGCCGAGCCGATGTTCAGGCGGCTGCTGTTCGTCAACTGGCTGCAGTCGGCCTCGTGGGACGTGCATACGTTCGTGCTGCCCATCCTTGGCCACGAGCGCGGCCTCAGCGCATCGATGATCGGCACCATCCTCGGCGCCTTCGCGGTTGCAGCCGCTGCCATTCGTGTCGTGCTGCCGCTGGTTGCATCCCGCTTCAGCGAACGCGCCGTCATCACCGCATCGAACGTGATCACCGCGCTCGTCTTTGCCGCCTATCCGCTGATGACCACGGCGATCGGCATGGGCGTGTGCTCGGTGGTGCTGGGCATTGCACTCGGAGCGGTGCAGCCGATGGTGATGAGCATGCTTCACCAGATCACACCGCACGAGCGTCACGGCGAGGCGCTGGGTCTTCGCGTGATGACGCTCAACGCATCGAGCGTCGCGATGCCGATGTTGTTCGGCGCGGCCGGTGCGGTGATCGGCGTGGCGGGCGTGTTCTGGATCGTCGGCGGCGTGGTCGCCCTCGGCACCCGCTCCGTCTGGGGCCTGCAGGCCCCGCCGCCTGAAAATCCCGCAATGCATTGACCGGGCACAGAGATGCCAGAAACACCGCGGAACCGGCTCAGCCGGGCCACCGGTGTTGCCGCCGGTCGGCGCTGGAGAGCGACACGAAGCGCGCGAGCCTCGGGGCGAGCTACAACTTGTAGAAATGCTTGATGTAGCTCCAGGCGTCTTCGGGCGCGTCGACGTACTCGATCAATTTCACGTCCCCGGGCGAAATCACGCCTTCCTCGGCCAGGAACTCGAAATTGATCAGCTGCTTCCAGTAGTCCGATCCGAAGAGCACGATCGGCACCGGTTTCGCCTTGCGCGTCTGCACGAGCGTGATGACCTCGAACAGCTCGTCCAGCGTTCCAAACCCGCCCGGAAAGGCGACCAGCGCCTTCGCACGCATCATGAAATGCATCTTGCGGATCGCGAAGTAGTGGAACTTGAAGCTCAACGCCGGAGTGACGTAGGGGTTGGCTTCTTCTTCCATCGGCAGGGCGATCGCGAGGCCGACTGAAATGCCGCCGCCTTCGTAGGCGCCGCGATTGGCGGCCTGCATGATGCCCGGACCGCCGCCGGTGCAGATGAAGAGCTTGTCTTCCGGATCGCGGTCGTTGCTGTACTGGGCCACCAGTTTGCCGAAGCCGCGTGCCTTCTCGTAGTAGTGCGAACTCCGCGCGAGCCTGCGCCAGCGCTCGGCGGCCGAGGTGTCGCCTGCAGCTTCGGCCTGGGCGATCAGCGCGCCGGATTCTTCCTCGCTGCGGAAGCGTGCACTGCCGAACACCACAACCGTGTTCTCGATGCCGTGGGCGCGCATCTCGATATCGGGCTTCATGAGCTCGAGCTGCATGCGCAGGCCGCGCGTTTCACGGCGAAGGAGGAATTCAGGGTCAGCGAAGGCCAGCCGAGAGGGATCGGTATGGAGCGGAAGTCCCTTGTCCGCGTGAGCCTGCAGGGTGGCCCATGCGTCGGCGAGTCGTTTGTCGTGAAGGTCGTGTGTAGTGTTGGACATGTTCTTGCGCGAAAAGCGGGTGAGCATTTTGCGCCTTGCAGGTTCCGGGCCCGTTCATGGTGCACAGACGCAAAAAAGGCTCCCGAAGGAGCCTTTTAGAGTGAGCGGTCGAATCGCTCAGACGCGTTTGCGGTATTCGCCGGTGCGGGTGTCGATTTCGATGCGGTCGCCTTGCGAGACGAACAGCGGAACGCCGATTTCGAACCCGGTGGAGATCTTCGCGGGCTTCATGACCTTGCCCGAGGTGTCGCCCTTGACGGCCGGCTCGGTCCAGGTGATTTCACGCTCGACGCTGGTCGGCAGTTCAACCGAGATGGCCTTGCCGTCGTAGAACACCACTTCGACGGGCATGCCGTCTTCGAGGTAGTTGAGGGCGTCGCCCATGTTCTCGGCTTCGACTTCGTACTGGTTGTATTCGGTGTCCATGCAGACGTACATCGGGTCGGCGAAGTAGGAGTAGGTGCACTCCTTCTTCTCGAGGATGATTTGCTCCATCTTGTCGTCGGCCTTGAAGACCACTTCGGTGTTGAAGTTGGCGATCAGGCTCTTGAGCTTCATGCGCACGGTGGCGGAATTGCGGCCGCCGCGGCTGTATTCGGTCTTGAGGACGACCATGGGGTCCTTGCCGTGCATGATCACGTTGCCGGCGCGAATTTCTTGAGCGATTTTCATAATCAGGATCTCTGGATGTAGGCCGCTCGTTGCAATTGCACCGCGGCGGGTTCGGCGAAAAAGGCTGGTGCCGGGGGCGATCTGGCGATCGGGGCTGCCCAGGCCGGAATTTCGCAAAGCCCGTAATTTTAGCTTTTTTGGGTCACGAAACGAATCAGGCGGGTCAAAAGATCCTCCTGGTCCAGCAGAGATTCGCGGGCCGCATGCGCCGCTGAGCCCCACTCCGAGAGCGTCGCGCGGTCGAGCATGGGCAGGAGACTCGGAGAAAAGCCGTTCCAGCGGCGATGAAAATCTCGCAGCGAGCGTGGCGCGTTCAACCAATCCAGGAAGGCGTCGAGTTTGGTGTGGTGCGCATCGTCGTCCTGCGGATAGATCTGCCACACGAACGGTGCGCCTGCCCAGAGGGCGCGGACCAGCGAATCCTCGCCCCGGACGAAATTGAGGTCGCAAGCCCAGAGCAGGTGGTCGAAATCGGTCTGCGACATGTAGGGCAGCCAGGAAATTGACAGGGCCCCGCGCTGGTCCGGCCCGGGTGGGAGCGCGGCTGTGGCGCGGCCGGCGGTGACCAGCAGGCGGGTCGGCTCGCCGGCGCTTTCCAGTTGCCCGATCAGGTTGCCGAGGGCTTGCGGTTCGTAGCAGAACAACGACACGAGCCTTTCGCCTTGCCAGGGAATATCGCGCGCCGCCAGCCATTCGGCGCGGTCGAAGCGCTCGCGACGCGTCATGAGGTCGGTTTCGCGCAGCAGGCCACCGGTCGCGTTGGTAAATCCAGGATAGAAAAAGTGCTTGGTCAGGCCGGCGCCGGGATCCCTGAAGACTGGCGAGGGGAGGCGATGCAACCGCTCGACGTACGGTTCCGCGGAGAGATATTCGAGGTTGATCCAACGATGCCGGGCCCCTTCAGCCTGCTGTTGATTCGCGAAGAGCGAGACGACCTCCGGTGCCGGATCGCAGCCGAACGCCTCGATCAGCACATCGGGAGCCGGTGCACCGGCGGCGCGCCACCCGGCATCGCGGTCGGTCCAATGAACCACCGTGACACCGTGGCATCCGGCGGGCGCCATCCAAGCCAGGGCGGATGGCTCGTCGATCCAGAGACGCACTTTTTCGCCCTGGCCCGCGAGCCCGGCCGCGAGCCGCCAGCAGACGCCGACGTCGCCGTGGTTGTCGATCACCTTGCAGAAAATGTCCCAGCGCATCGCGGGATACTCTACAGCCCCTCAATCGAATCACCGGAGACAGCATCCATGGCCCAGCACACAGCCGAAATCACCTGGCAGCGCGACGGCAAGGACTTCGTCGGCAACCGATACAGCCGCCGCCATGCGATCCGCTTCGATGGCGGTGCCGAACTGGTGGGCTCGTCGTCGCCGCACGTAGTGCCGGTGCCGCTGTCCGATCCCGCTGGCGTGGATCCCGAGGAAGCGTTCGTTGCCTCGCTGTCGAGCTGCCACATGCTGTGGTTCCTGTCGATTGCGGCTTCAAGAGGGTTCTGCGTCGAGCGCTACCTCGACCGCGCCGTCGGTCGGATGGGTGCCAATGCGGCGGGCAAGATCGCGATGACCGTCGTCACGCTGCGGCCGGAAGTGCAGTTCTCGGGCGAGCGCGTCCCTTCGGCCGCGCAGATCGAGGAAATGCACCATGCGGCGCATGACGAATGCTTCATCGCCAATTCCGTGAAGACCGAAGTCCGGTGCGAGCCGGTGCCCGTGGAGGCGGCTCCGCAGTAAACCAATGTCAGAAACGCATTCCGAACAACTGCTCAATGAGGTCGCGGCACTGCCGCAACTGCCGGGCGTCTACCGCTATTTCGATTCGGCAGGGGCGGTGCTCTATGTGGGCAAGGCACGCAACCTGAAGAAGCGCGTCGCGAACTACTTCCAGAAGAACCACGCCGGCACGCGCATCGGCCACATGATCTCGAAGATCGCGCGGATGGAGACCACGGTGGTGCGCTCCGAGGCCGAAGCGCTGCTGCTTGAGAACAACCTGATCAAAACGCTCAAGCCGCGCTACAACATCCTGTTTCGCGACGACAAGAGCTACCCGTATTTGAAGATAGCGTCGCACGAGTTCCCGCGGCTGGCGTACTACCGCGGCTCGGTTGATCGCAAGCACCGTTACTTCGGGCCGTACCCGAGCGCCTGGGCCGTGAAGGAGTCGATCCAGCTCCTGCAGAAGGTGTTCAGGCTGAGGACCTGCGAGGACACGGTCTACAGCAATCGCACCCGGCCCTGCCTGCTTTATCAGATCAAGCGCTGCAGCGGCCCGTGCGTTGGCTACATCGCACCGCCGGACTACGCGCAGGACGTGGCCAATGCCGAGGCTTTTCTTCTGGGTGACACCCAGGCGGTGCTGACTCAGCTCGAGGCGCGAATGATGGCGCACGCCGAAAAGCTCGAATTCGAGCAGGCGGCCGAGTTGCGCAACCAGATGTCGGCGCTGTCGCGCGTGCTGCACCAGCAGTCGGTCGAGATCGCTTCGGACAAGGACGTGGACATCCTTGCGGTCAAGGTCCAGGGCGGAAAGGCTTGCGTCAACCTTGCGATGGTGCGGGGCGGGCGGCATCTCGGCGATCGGGCCTACTTCCCGGTGCACGTCGAGGATGCCGCCCTGATCCAGCATGGCGAGGGCATGGAAGATGACGATGCTCCACCGCCCGCGCCCGTCGAGGTGCAGGTGCTGGAGGCCTTCATTGCGCAGCACTACATCGACGTGCCCGTGCCGGCGACGCTGGTGCTGAGCGAACTGGTGAGCCGCGAGCTGATCGAGGCCATCTCCCAGCAGGCGGGGACTCGCATCACGGCGGTGTTCCAGCCGCGTGAACAGCGGCGGCACTGGCTGGAAATGGCGAGCAAGAACGCCAGCCTGCAACTCGCACGGTTGCTTGCAGAAGAAGGGTCACAGCAGGCGCGCACCCGCGCGCTGGTCGACGCGCTCGAACTCGCGCCGGACGACCTCGAGAACTTCCGCGTCGAGTGCTTCGACATCTCGCATACCGCCGGCGAGGCGACGCAGGCGTCGTGTGTCGTCTTCGAGCACCATGCGATGCAGAACCGCGAGTACCGCCGATACAACATCGATGGCATCACCCCCGGCGACGACTATGCCGCGATGCGCCAGGTGCTGCATCGCCGCTATGGCAAGCTGGCCGAGGCGATGGCCGCCGAGACCGATGCGCCACCCGCCGGCGATGCCGCCGGCGCGGGTTCGGATGCGCCCGCGGGCACGCGTTCGGCACGCATGCCGGACCTCGTGCTCGTCGACGGCGGCAAGGGGCAGGTCTCGATGGCGCGCGAAGTGTTCAGCGAACTCGGCTTGCCGCTCTCCTTGATCGTCGGCGTCGAAAAAGGCGAGGGCCGCAAGGTCGGCCTCGAAGAACTCGTGTTTGCCGACGGCCGCGAAAAGGTCTACCTCGGCCGCGATTCGGCGGCACTGATGCTCGTCGCCCAAATCCGCGACGAAGCACACCGCTTCGCGATCACCGGCATGCGCGCCAAGCGCGCGAAGGTCCGCGTCGGCGGCAGTCAGCTCGAAGACATCCCCGGAATAGGCCCCAAGCGCCGCGCGCGCCTCCTGCAACGTTTCGGCGGCATCCGCGGCGTAGCAGCCGCCAGCGTCGAAGACATCGCATCAGTAGAAGGCATAGCCCAAGACCTGGCCGAAGAAATCTACAAAGCCCTGCACTAAGCACGCGACGCTAGGGCCGGCGCAGCCAGGCCCGTTGGTGAAACGCCGCGGAACCGGCTCCGCCGGTCCGCCGGCGTTGCCCCCTCCAAGGGGGTGCAGAGCCACACGAAGTGGGCGAGGCTGGGGGTGTGCATATACGTGCATATACTCCTCGCAATGTTCTGGACCCTGCCAACGATCATGACCTGGGCGCGCATCGTCGCGATTCCGCTGATCGTGGGTGTGTTCTACCTGCCGCTGTCGGAGCCGATGCGCAATCTCATCGCCACGGTGATGTTCATCGTGTTTGCATTGACCGATTGGCTCGACGGATTCCTCGCGCGCAAGCTCAACCAGACTTCCGCCTTTGGTGCGTTTCTCGACCCGGTGGCCGACAAGTTCCTCGTCTGCGCGTCGCTGCTCGTGCTCGTGCATCTCAATCGCACCGATGTCTTCGTGGCGCTGATCATCATCGGCCGCGAGATCGCCATCTCGGCCCTGCGCGAGTGGATGGCGCAGATCGGTGCCGGCAAGAGTGTCGCGGTCCACATGGTCGGCAAGATCAAGACCACGGTGCAGATGGTCGCGATTCCGTTCCTGCTCTTCAACGGCATGCTCTTCGGAACGATCGATACCGGCGCGTGGGGACAGTGGCTGATCTGGATCTCCGCCGTGCTCACCGTGTGGTCGATGGTCTATTACCTGCAAAAGGCCATTCCCGAGATCCGGGCGCGCGCCAAATGATCGACACGGCCCGCCCGGCGGGCTGGCTGCGGGCCATGCCGGGGGTCTTCGTGCTGATCTGGAGCACCGGCTTCATCGTGGCGCGCTACGGCATGCCCTACGCGCCGCCGCTCAAGTTCCTCGTCGTGCGCTATGCGCTTTCGGTGATCTGCTTCTTCGTATGGGTCGTGCTCGCGCGCGTCGCCTGGCCTCGCAACCGCGTTCAGTGGGGGCACCTCGCGGTCACCGGCGTGCTGATGCAGGCGGGCTAT
The DNA here is from genome assembly GCA_017744935.1 of Variovorax sp. Classification (GTDB taxonomy): domain Bacteria; phylum Pseudomonadota; class Gammaproteobacteria; order Burkholderiales; family Burkholderiaceae_C; genus Variovorax. Next base: position 70,775 of record JAGIAI010000028.1, on the reverse strand, counting down.
CTGGGCGGCGTGTGGGCAGCCGTCAGGGCCGGCATGGGGTCAGGCCTGGTCGCGCTGCTCGTGGGTATCCAGCCGGTCCTGACCGCGGTCTGGCTTTCATTGCGCGGCGGCGTGGTCACAGGTCGGCAATGGCTCGGCCTGCTGCTCGGCTTTGCGGGCCTGGTGCTCGTGGTGTGGCGCAAGCTGGAGCAGGGCGGGGAAGTCAGCGTACTCACGATGTCGCTCGCGATCACGGCGCTGCTCTCGATCACGGCGGGAACGCTCTACCAGAAGCGATTCGTCGCACCCTGCGACGTGCGAAGCGCCAACGCGATCCAGCTCGGCGCGGCGTTCATCGTGACCTTGCCCTTTGCGGCGATGGAATCCGAGAGCATCCAATGGAACCTCTCGTCGGGCGGCGCGATGGCGTGGTCGGTGCTGGCCTTGTCGCTCGGCGGCAGTTCGCTGCTCTACATGCTGATCCAGCGTGGCACTGCCACCGCCGTCACGAGCCTGCTGTATCTGGTGCCGCCGTGCACTGCCGTGATGGCCTGGATCCTGTTCGCCGAACCGATCACCGCGATGACGCTGGTCGGCATCGCGATGACGGCAGTGGGCGTGAGCCTCGCGGTCCGCGGCCAGCGCTGAAGCTTCAGGACGAGCGGCGGCCTGCGGCCTTCCACGGCTCGTTGCGGAAGCGCTCGACGAGGAAATCAATCAGCAGCCGAACGCGCTTCGGTGTCTTCGGCCGCCAGGGTGCAATCCACTGGATATCGGCGTCCGGCATCGCGAACTGCGGCAGCACGCGGACGAGGTGTCCCGACGCGAGGCTGGGTGCGATGTCCCAGAGGCTGCGCAGCATCACACCACGGTCCGCGAGACACCAATCGCGCACCAGTTCGCCCGAATTGCTCGAAAGCGGGCCCCGAACGCGCACGCGGGCACTGGTGCCGTCCTTGAGGTGGCGCAGCGTCCAGAGCGCGAATTCGCGTTCATCGCCGCTGCTGTTTTCTCGCGCTACAAGGCAGTCGTGCGAAGCGAGCGCGGCCACGTCGGCGGGGAGGCCTCGTCGCGCCAGATAAGCAGGGGAAGCCGCGAGCACGCGCTGGTTGCGCGCGATCCGCCTTGTTACCCAATCCCCCGCATGGCGGGCCTGGGGTGCCCACAGCCACACGGCTCCGTCGTAACCCTCGGCGCCGAGGTCGGGAAGCTTCTCCGCAAGCGTGAGCTGAATGTGCAGGCCCGGATGGCGCTCGTTGAACGAGGCCAACGCCGGCCCGAGCCAGAGTCGGCCGAAACCGAAGGTGGCGACCAGGCGGATCGTGCCGCTCAATTGGGTCTGACGCTCGCCGAGCTCGTTTTCGAGCGCGGCGAAACCATCGAGGAGTGCGCGGGCATGCAGGCATACCGCTTCGCCCTCAGCAGTGGCGCTCAGCCTGCGTGTCGTCCGCTCGAACAGGCGCTGCCCCAGCCGGGCTTCGAGCGCGCCCAGCCGCTTGGTCACGACCGAGGGAACCACGTCGAGCGCGAGCGCTGCTGCCGCCAGGCTGCCGCGGTCGCGAATGGCCACGACGAGCTCGAGATCGGTGCGTTCCATTGCTGCCAAGTCGGAAAGTATGAATTGGTCGATTGTTGCTTGATGCGCGAGCAACGCGCAACGCACAATGCGCCCATGTTCGCTTCGTTCACCTCCTTCGACCTCGCGTGCAACGGTGTGCGTCTGCACGGGAAAGTGGGGGGCAGCGGTGCGCCGCTGTTGCTGCTCCATGGGCATCCGCAGTCGCACACCATCTGGCATCGCGTCGCGCCGATGCTGGCGCAGCGGTTCACCGTGGTCACGATGGATCTTCGCGGCTACGGTGACTCCGGTCGACCCGAGGCCGACCAGGCGCATGTTCGATACAGCAAGCGGGAGATGGCGCTCGATGCGTTGTCACTCATGCAGGCGCATGGCTTCGAGCGTTTCGGCGTGCTCGCGCATGACCGCGGCGCGCGTGTGGCGCATCGGCTCGCAGCAGATCATCCGCAGGCGGTCGAGCGCTTGATGTTGCTCGACATCGCGCCGACGCTCGCGATGTACCAGAACACCACGGAAGCCTTCGCGCGCGCCTACTGGCATTGGTTCTTCCTGATCCAGCCGCCGCCGCTGCCGGAGGCACTCATCGCGTCAGACCCGGCGCGCTACGTACGAAGCGTGATGGGCGGGCGGCACGCGGGCCTCGCGCCCTTCGCGCCCGAAGCGCTCGCCGAGTACGAGCGCTGCGCGGCCATCGACGGCACGGCGCGCGCGATCTGCGAGGACTATCGTGCCTCGGCCACGATCGACCTTGAACATGATCGCGCCGACATCGCGGCCGGCCGCAAGCTGGATATGCCGGTGCGGGTGCTGTGGGGCGAGCATGGTGTGGTGGGCCGATGCTTCGACGTGCTCGCGCACTGGCGCGCCCTGGCGCGGGACGTCACCGGCGGTATGCTGCCCTGCGGCCACTACATTCCCGAAGAGGCTCCCGCCGAACTGGTCGCCGAGGCCCTTTCGTTTTTCAACGCAACCCACAAGGATTGAGTCATGAGTACCCAACGAATCGCAGTCATTGCCGGCGACGGCATCGGCAAGGAAACCGTGCCGGAGGGGCTGCGTGTGCTCGACGCGGCAGCGCGCAAGTTTGGTATCGACCTGAAGTTCGATCACTTCGATTTCTCGAGTTGGGACTACTGCGAGAAGCACGGGAAGATGTTGCCGGACAACTGGAAGGAGCAGATCGGCGGCCATGACGCCATCTTCTTCGGCGCGGTCGGCTGGCCCGAGAAGATCGCGGACCATGTGTCTCTCTGGGGCTCATTGCTGCTCTTCCGGCGCGAGTTTGACCAATACATCAACCTGCGGCCGGCGCGCCTGATGCCCGGCATCGTGGCGCCCGTGGTGCGCCGCGACGGCACGCCTAGGCAGCCGGGCGAGATCGACATGTACATCGTTCGTGAAAACACCGAGGGCGAGTACTCGAGCATCGGCGGCCGCATGTATGAAGGCACGGCGCGCGAGATCGTGGTGCAGGAAACGGTGATGTCGCGCCTCGGCGTCGATCGGGTGCTGAAGTTTGCGTTCGAGCTCGCGCAGTCGCGCCCGAAGAAGCATCTAACTAGCGCGACCAAGTCGAATGGCATCTCGATCACGATGCCTTACTGGGACGAGCGGGTCGCGGCGATGTCAAAGAACTATCCGGGCGTGAAGCTGGACAAGTTCCACATCGACATCCTGACCGCGCACTTCGTGCAGCGGCCGGACTTCTTCGACGTGGTGGTGGCGAGCAATCTCTTCGGCGACATCCTTTCTGATCTGGGTCCCGCGTGTACCGGCACGATCGGCATCGCGCCAAGCGCGAACCTCAATCCGGAGCGCACGACGCCTTCGCTGTTCGAGCCTGTTCACGGCTCGGCGCCGGACATCGCCGGCAAGGGCATTGCCAACCCGATCGGCCAGATCTGGTGCGGCGCGATGATGCTGGAGTTCCTTGGTCACAAGGCTGCGCACGATGCGATCCTGGCCGCCATCGAAAAGGTTCTTGACCCGGGAAGCGGTGCACCGAGGACCCCCGACATCGGCGGAAGCGGTCGCACGACCGATCTCGGAAAGGCCATTGCAGAGGCCCTCTGAAAGGGCGTCGCAAAAGGCCACTAGAATCGCGCTCCTCGTTGTGGTCTATGGGGTGAGTGTCGTATTGACACCCCGTAGACCAGTGGTTGTAATCCCTGTCGGCAGTGCGCTGCCGGCGCGTCAGAACTGTCACCCAATTCCTATTCGCACCTCGCGGCATTCGTCGCGAGTACGTGATCGCTTCTGACCCTGATCAACATTTTTTCTACAAGGGGCCCTTGTGAACAAGACCGAACTGATTGAGCACATCGCAAAAAACGCCGACATTTCCAAAGCAGCCGCTACGCGCGCACTCGAGTCCACCATCGGCGCCATTCGGACCACGCTCAAGAAAGGCGGCTCGGTGTCGCTCGTCGGTTTCGGTACTTTCGCTGTGGGCAAGCGCGCTGCGCGCACAGGTCGCAATCCGCGCACCGGCGACGCGATTAAAATCAAGGCCGCCAAGATTCCGAAGTTCCGTCCCGGCAAAGCGCTCAAGGACGCATTGAACTGAGATCGATGTTTACGGTGGGGTGCTTAGCTCAGCTGGTAGAGCGGCGCCCTTACAAGGCGTAGGTCGGGGGTTCGAACCCCTCAGCACCCACCACCCGACACAAAAGGCGAACAAAGCGTTCGCCTTTTTTGTTGCCGTTTCGCAATCCGTCAAAGAGAGTGCTCCAGCATGTTTGATTCCTTCCGCAAGTACAACAAGATCATCATGGGGTTCTTGTTCTTGCTGATCATTCCTTCGTTCGTGCTGTTCGGCGTCAATCGCTACGAGGGAAGCGGCAAGGCCGAGAAGGTGGCGCGCGTGGATGGCGCCGATATCACGCGCCCCGAATGGGAGCAACAGCACCGCAACGAGGTCGACCGCATCCGCCAGCAAGCGCCGAACATCGAGCCCGCCATGCTCGATTCGGACGCCGCGCGCTATGCCACGCTGGAGCGCATGGTTCGCGATCGCGTGCTGGCAGCCGCCGCCGCGAAGTCGAACATGACGGTTTCCGAAGAACGACTTGCGCGTCTCTTTGCGGAAAATACCGGCCTCGCTGCCTTCCGAACGCCTGACGGCAAGTTCGATCGCGAAGGTTTCATGCGGGCCACCGGCCGCACGCCGGAACAATACGAAGCCGCGATTCGTGCAGAGCTCGCGACGCAGCAGGTGTCGCTCGGAATTTCCGGAACTGCGTTCGCGAGCGCCGCACAAGCCGCTGCAACGCTCAATGCGTTCTATGACCGTCGCGAAATCCAGGTCGCGCTTTTCAAGCCGGCTGATTTCGCTTCCAAGGTCAAGGTCACCGATGAAGATTTGCAGGCTTTCTACAAGGATCATTCCGCGCAGTTCCAGGCGCCCGAAGAAGCGAGCGTCGAGTACCTGCTGCTTGATCTCGAAGCCGCCAAGAAGAACATCGCGATCAGCGATGCGGATCTGCGCAGCTACTACGATCAGAACAGTGCCCGCTTCGGTAGCAAGGAAGAGCGTCGCGCAAGCCATATTCTGATTGCCGTTCCTGCAGGTGCGGCCGCCGCCGACCGCGAGAAGGCTCGCGCAAAGGCAGAGGAACTGCTCGCCGAAGTTCGCAAGGCGCCGGCCACCTTCGCGGACGTGGCTCGCAAGAATTCGCAGGATCCCGTCTCCGCGGAGAGGGGCGGTGACCTCGACTTCGTGACGCGCGGCGCCATGGTCAAGCCTTTCGAGGACGCGTTGTTCGCGCTCAAGAAGGGCGAGATCAGCAACGTTGTCGAATCCGAATTCGGCTTTCACATCATTCACTTGAACGACATCAAGCCGGCGGTGGTGCCACCGTTCGAGAAGGTCCGTGCGACGATCGAAAACGAGGTCCGGAGCCAGCAGGCGACCCAGGAGTTCGCCAAGGCGGCCGAAACGTTCACCGATATCGTCTATCAGCAGCCCGACAGCCTGAAGCCCGCAGCGGAAAAGCTGAACCTCATCATCCAGACGGCGGCCAACGTTCGACGGGTGCCCACGCCGGGCGCTACCGGTCCCCTGGCAAACCGGAATTTCCTGAACGCGCTGTTTGCGCCCGATTCGCTAGAGCGCAAGCACAACACCGAGGCCATCGAGGTTGGCGCGAACCAGCTCGCGGCCGGCCGCGTGATCCAGTACTCGCCGGCGCGCGCATTGCCGTTCGACGAAGTCAAGGACAAGGTCCGCGCACAGCTCGTCGCTGAGCGTTCTGCGGCCCTTGCGAAGGAGGAGGGGGCAGCCAAGCTCAAGGCTTGGCAGGCCGATGCGGCTGGTGCCACATTCGGTTCTCCCGTCACGGTCTCGCGCCTGGAACCGCAGTCGCAACCGCCGCAGGTGATCGAGGCCGCGCTCCGCGCCGACGGCGCCAAGTTGCCCGCGCTGGTCGGTGCCGACCTGGGGGCCCAAGGCTTCGCCGTCGTTCGGGTCGTGAAGAGCGTGCCGCGCACGCCGCCCACGCCGGAAGTGGCCAAGCAGGAGAGCGAGCAGCTCGGGCAGGCGGTGGGAGCCGCCGAGACGGCCGCCTACTACGACATGCTGAAGAACCGCTTCAAGGCCGAAATCTTGGTGCCGAAGCCGTCTGATTCCGCCATCGGCGCCGAAAGGTAGCTTTTTCACGCTACAATTGTTGGCTCTGCGGTGGCTGTAGCTCAGTTGGTAGAGTCCCAGATTGTGATTCTGGTCGTCGTGGGTTCGAGTCCCATCAGCCACCCCAAACAGCATTGATCAAAAAGCGCCGACCCTCGGGTCGGCGCTTTTTTTTGCGCGTCTCGGTTGCTGCAATTGGAATCTCAATTAGAATTTTTGCTTTCCAATTCGGAGGATTAGCACCGATGGCCTCAACCCTTGCCGACATCAATTCCCAGATCAAGAAGCACGACGAGCAGATTGCGCAATTGCGCAAGCAAGCCGAAGAGCTCAGGAATCAAGAGCGGGCTGGTGTGATCGAGGAAGTGCGCAGGAAGATCGCGGAATACGGATTGACTGCCTCCGATCTGAAACTTGCGGTGCGTGGCGCCAGAAGGAATGTGGTTGCGGCGCCTGCAAAGGCAGCTGCAAAGTACCGCAGCCCGACAGGAGAGACGTGGTCTGGTGGCCGTGGTCGCAAACCGCGCTGGGTAACGGAAGCGTTGGCAGCAGGGAAATCGCTGTCGGACTTCGAAATCAAGTAACCCTTGGCCCTCAGCTAAAAGCCCGCAAATCGCGGGCTTTTTTGTTGGCTTGTCGCGCTGCGCCTTAGTTGACGAGGACGAGCTTGCCCTTCACGCCGCGCGAGCCCATATGCGCGTAGGCGGCCTTCAGGTCCGCCATGGACATGGTGCTGTCGATCACCGGCTTGATCTTTCCCTCTCCATACCATTTGGCCAATTCGGCCATCGTCTGCGCATTCGCCTTCGGTTCACGTTTGGCGAAATCTCCCCAGAACACGCCGACCAGGGAGGCGCCTTTGAGGAGCGCCAAATTCAGCGGCAGCGAGGGAATGGGGCCTGCAGCGAAACCGACGACAAGATAGCGGCCGCGCCATCCAATCGACCGGAATGCGGGCTCGGCGAATTCGCCGCCGACCGGGTCGTAAATCACATCCGGTCCTTTGCCGTCGGTCGCGGCCTTGACGGCGTCGCGGAATGCATTGGGAAGACCGTGCGTCGTGTAGTTGATCGTCGCATCTGCGCCAATGGACTTGCAAAGCTCGCATTTCTCATCGGTGGAGGCCGCGGCGATCACCTTGGCACCGACTGCTTTTGCAATCTGAATTGCGGCGGTGCCGACGCCACCTGCAGCGCCGAGAACCAGGACGGTTTCACCGGCCTTCAATTGGGCGCGATCCATCAGCGCATGCCATGACGTCGCATAAATCATGATGAATGCGGCCGCATCGACATGACCGAATCCATCGGGCAATGGCATGCACAAGGCCGCCGGCGCGAGCGTGTGCGTTCCGAAGCCGCCGGTGCCGGAAAGACAGGCGACGTTCTGGCCCACGCGCAGGTTCTTGACCCCTTCGCCGACCGCCGCAACCACGCCGGCATATTCGGATCCCGGTACGAAAGGCAACGGCGGCTTGATCTGGTACTTGTTCTGGACGATCAGAAGATCGGGGAAGTTCAGGCTCGCTGCCTTGATTTCAACCAGAACCTGGCCGGGGCCAGGCTGTGGTGTCGGCAGTTCTTTCCATGTCAGCGCATCGACGCCGACGGGGTTTTCGCAGAGCCATGCATGCATGCTCGTGTCTCCTGTAGATGGGGCGGGGGGATGATTGAGAGAGCGGGCCATGATAGGCCTCGGGCAAGGACGCTGTTGTCCCTGCCGCGACGCACCTGCCGCCTACAATCTTTCGGACTTCCAGACGCCCATGAAGATACTCATTTCGAACGACGACGGATACCAGGCTCCAGGCATCGTGGCACTGCATGACGCATTGAAGGATGTGGCCGATGTCGAGGTGGTCGCCCCCGAGCACAACAACAGCGCCAAGTCCAACGCATTGACGTTGGCCGCGCCGCTGTATGTGCATGCCGCACACAACGGTTTTCGGTATGTGACCGGAACGCCCGCGGATTGCGTGCACATCGCCCTGAAGGGCTTGCTTGACTACAAACCGGATCTTGTGGTCTCGGGCATCAATAATGGCGCCAACATGGGCGACGACACGATCTACTCTGGCACGGTCGGTGCGGCGATGGAGGCCTATCTGTTCGGCATTCCTGCCATTGCGTTTTCCCAGATCGAGAAGGGTTGGGCGCACATCGACGCGGCCGCGCGCGCTGCAAGAAGGCTCGTCCAGCAGATCGAACGCGAGAAGATGATCGGCGGCCCCGCATTCCTGCTCAACGTCAACATCCCCAACCTGCCGTTCGAAGATCTGAAGCCGGTGAAGGTGTGCAGGCTCGGCCGCCGTCATGCCGCCGAAAAGGTGATCACCCAGGACAGCCCGCGCGGCGAAACCATGTATTGGATCGCCGGCGCGGGTGGTGCGAAGGACAGCGGAGAGGGCACCGACTTCCATGCGACGGCGGAGGGCCATGTCGCATTGACGCCATTGCAGATCGATCTGACCGACCATGCCTGTCTGGGCGACTGGCGAGACACGGTGGCTCGACTCGGCGAGTCTTTCTGACATGGCGGGTCAACGTCCTGGATTTCCGGCGCGACTGACGACCGGGGCACCTCCGGCAGTTCGCGGGCGGACTTCTTCAACCCCCGCAAGACCGACGGTGCACGCGACACCCTCCATGGCGTCGGATGCCGTGCGCGCCCGCATGGTGCAACGCCTTGCTGCGCAAGGCATCGCCGATGGGCGTGTGTTGCGGGCGATGGGCACGGTCGAGCGACACATGTTTGTCGATAGTGCGCTGGTCAATCAGGCCTACGAAGACACCAGCCTGCCGATTGGACTCGGTCAGACCATCTCAAAGCCCAATGTGGTGGCGCGCATGATCGAACTGTTGCTCGGTGCGCCGTCGCTCGCAAACAAACCGGCCGACCGACTGGGTCGGGTGCTCGAGATCGGCACGGGTTGCGGCTATCAGGCCGCAGTGCTGAGTCATGTCGCGAGCGAGGTCTACAGCATCGAGCGACTACGAGGGCTTCATGAACGTGCGCGCGCGAATCTGCGGCCGTTTCGTCTCGCGACGGTTCACCTCTTGCTGGGTGATGGAATGGTTGGCTACGCCAAGGGCGCGCCGTACGCCGGCATCATCGCTGCAGCAGGCGGGGAGGCAGTCCCCGAAGCGTGGGTTGCACAGCTCGCTGTGGGCGGCAGGATCGTCGCACCGACCCAATCATCGACGGGTGGGCAAGCCCTCGTTGTCATTGACAAAACCGCGCGTGGAACCGAGCGTCGCGTTCTTGAGGCGGTTCACTTTGTCCCCCTAAAATCGGGAATTGCTTGAAGGAAGAACACATGCAGGGTATTGGCAATCGGGGCTGGCTTGCCGGCATGACGCTGGCAGTTGCGCTCGTGATTGTGGGATGTTCAACGCCGAGCGGCCCGGTGCCTGTCGAGGATCGCGGCGCGATGACGCGCGCGCCTGCTGCTGGCGCAACGAGCGTCCAGCCGGGCATCGGTGTGCCTCCGATCACCACCGATCCGTCGGGCAAGCCGCTGCTTGGCATCGAGAACTACGGCAAGCCCGGCTACTACGCGGTGCGACCTGGCGACACGATTCGCCGCATCGGCGCGGAGACGGGCCAGAGCTGGCAGAACATCGCGAAGTGGAACAATCTCGACAATCCTGACCTTATCGAAGTGGGTCAGGTGTTGCGTGTGATCCCACCTGTGGGGGGGGCTGCGACGGTGCCGCCGACACCGCCGGTCGCATCGACCACGGAGACATCGGGCGCCGCGACCCGACCGGTGACGCAACCGATCGTCGCACCTGCTACCGCAGCCGCGGCTGCGTCGTCAGCCAATGGGGCCACGAACGGCGCGGCCAAGCCGCCCGTGCCGTTGACCGCATCGCCGACTCCGCCCGCAGCTTCGGCATCGGGTGACGAGGATGTGGGCTGGATCTGGCCTGCGCAAGGCACCTTGATCGCGGGCTTCGATGAGGCCAAGAACAAGGGCCTCGACATTAGCGGCAAGGCCGGCGATTCGGTTCTCGCAGCCGCAGATGGCCGCGTGGTCTACGCTGGCGCTGGTTTGAGGGGTTACGGCAACCTCATCATCCTGAAGCACAACAACACCTATCTGACCGCCTATGCGCACAACCGTACGCTGCTGGTCAAGGAGGACCAGTCCGTGCAGAAGGGGCAGAAGATTGCCGAGATGGGCAACAGTGACGCTGATCGCGTCAAGCTGCACTTTGAAATACGCCGTCAGGGCAAGCCGGTCGACCCGGCTCGGTACCTGCCGCCACGCTAACGTGCCATGGCCAACTCCCGCCCTTATCGCACTCCGGTCGTGCGGCGAGGGGCGGGTGATGGCGGGACATCGACTCACGAATCCGGACACGCCGGCGAGTCCGGCGGCACGAACGCCCACGATCCGATCGATGGCGTAGCGAGCGACGGTCGCGACGAGAGCCTGCGCAGTCCAGTCGCTTTTGACCTTTCGGGTGAGAGCGGCGATTCGCTCACGCTCTATCTGCGTGAGATCCGTCGGACCGAGCTGTTTACTCCCGAGGAGGAGTATCGAACCGCGTGCGCCGCGCGAAGCGGGGACTTCGCCGCGCGGCAGTCGATGATCGAGCACAACCTTCGCCTCGTCGTGAACATCGCCAAGGGCTATCTCGGTCGCGGCGTGCCGATGGCGGATCTGATCGAGGAAGGCAACCTCGGACTGATGCATGCGATCAACAAGTTCGAGCCCGAGCGGGGGTTCCGCTTTTCCACGTACGCGACCTGGTGGATCCGTCAATCGATCGAACGTGCCGCGATGATGCAGGCGCGCGCGATCCGTCTGCCGGTTCATGTCGTGCGCGAACTGCAGCAGGTGATGCGCGCACGCCGGACGCTGGAGGGTGATCCCGAGTTCCTGGCCCGTCGACCTGACGGCATTCGAGTCGAAGATGTTGCTGCGTTGCTGGGCCGCGAGGTCCAGGAAGTGGCTGATCTTCTGGCGCTCGCCGAGGCACCGCGTTCGCTGGACGCCGGCAATGATCGCGGTGAAGACAGCTTCACGCTCGCCGACACAGTGGCGTCGGACGATGAGGGGGGCGATCCCACCGGTGTCACGCAGACGCACGAGATAGAGCGGCTTCTCGATCAATGGATCCTGGCTCTCACCGAGCGTGAACGCGAGGTACTCGAAGGCCGCTACGGTCTGCATGACCGCGATCCTGAAACGCTCGAGGTGTTGAGTGTTCGCCTTGGCCTGACGCGCGAGCGGGTACGGCAGATTCAGAACGAGGCACTTGCCAAGATGCGACGGCAACTGTTGCGGGCCGGCGTACAGCGCGACGCTCTTCTGTGAGCGCAAGGCTTGGGCGCGCTGCCTGAGACAATCGGGGCATGACGGATTCGAAAGTGAAGAACGAGGAGCAGCAGCGCTCCAACGATGAATGGCTGCAGGTTGAGTCACTCGACCTCGATGCGCAGGGTGTGGCCCACAAGGCCAACGGAATGGTCGTGTTCATCGAAGGCGCATTGCCGTTCGAGCAGGTGCAGCTCAACGTGCACCGCAAGAAGAACAACTGGGAGCAGGGCACGGTCACGAAGATCGGCCGCGAGTCGTCCCAGCGTGTGCGGCCTGGTTGTCCGCACTTCGGCTTGCATGCCGGCGCATGCGGTGGTTGCAAGATGCAGCACCTCGATGCCGCTGCACAAGTGGCCGTGAAGCAACGGGCACTGGAGGACAACCTTTGGCACCTTGGCAAAGTCCGGCCGGAGAACATCCTGCGTCCGCTCGAAGGGCCGGCATGGCACTACCGGTATCGCGCGCGCCTGTCGGTGCGACATGTGATCAAGAAGGGCACGGTACTTATCGGCTTCCATGAGCGCAAGAGCCGCTATCTGGCGGACATGAAGGTATGCCCCGTGCTGCCGCGACAGGTCAGCGACATGCTGATGCCGCTGCGTGGGCTGATCGGATCACTGGATGCGCGTGATACCTGTCCGCAGATTGAACTCGCGTGCGGTGATGCGGCAGACGGGCTTGGTCTGGGCGTGATCGCGCTCGTGCTGCGACATCTGGAGCCTCTGTCGGGTGCGGACATTGATCGCCTGAAGGCATTCGCGGCGGAGCACGAGGGCGTGCAATGGTGGCTGCAGGCCAAGGGGCCGGACACCGTCAAGTTGCTCGAGGAAGGAGGCGCGGCGCTGGCGTACGAATTGCCAGAGTTCGGCGTCAGGATGCCGTTCAAGCCGACGGATTTCACGCAGGTCAATCCGCACATCAACCGGGTACTCGTCAGTCGGGCGCTCCGCTTGCTCGACGTCCAGCCGGACGAGCGAGTCATCGACTGGTTCTGCGGGCTGGGCAATTTCACGCTGCCGCTCGCGAGTCGGGCGACAGAGGTGCTGGGAATCGAAGGCAGCGACACGCTGGTGGCTCGTGCAACCGACAATTTCGAACGGAACCGTCCCGCCACGGCGGCTCGTCGCGAGCTTGCCGCGACCCGCTTCGTCGCACGCAATCTGTTCGAAATGACGCCTGAGATGCTTGTAGCTGATGGCTCGGCTGAAAAGTGGTTGGTCGATCCGCCGCGCGAAGGCGCGTTCGCGCTGGCGAAGGCCTTGGCGGACCTGCATCAGCAGCCGGAACTGAAGGCGGGATGGGTGCCGCCCAAGCGTATCGTCTATGTGAGCTGCAATCCCTCGACGCTGGCCCGCGATGCGGGTCTGCTGGTCCATCAGGCAGGTTATCGATGCGCGTTTGCGGGCGTGGTGAACATGTTTCCGCACACTGCGCATGTCGAGTCAGTCGCGGTGTTCGATCGGGCATGAAAAAAGGGTCCGTCAGGACCCTTTTTCGTGAGGCGAGGCGCTTCGAGTTCAGTCGCGCTCGCCACCCAGGATGCCCAGAAGCGACAGAAGGCTCTGGAAGACATTGAATAGATCCAGGTACAGCGCGAGAGTCGCGCTGATGTAATTGGTTTCGCCGCCGTCGATGATCTGCTTGAGGTCGTACAACATGTACGCCGAGAAGATGCCGATCGCCGCGACCGAAATCGCGAGCATGCCGGCAGTCGAACCGATGAAAACGTTGATGATCGCGCCGACCATCAACACCAGGGCGCCGACAAACAGCCACTTGGACATCCCCGAAAGATCGCGCTTGACGACCGTCGCCAAGGAGGCCATGACAAAGAAGACGCCGGCAGTGCCACCGAATGCGGTCATGACGAGTTCGGGCCCGTTCTTGAATCCGAGCACCATCGCAATCAGGCGCGAGAGCATCAGGCCCATGAAGAACGTGAAGCCCAGAAGCACTGGAACCCCAGCGCCGGAATTCTTGGTCTTCTCGATCGCGAATATGAAGCCATAGGCGCCAGCGAGGAACACGATCAGTCCGACGCCGCCCGTGAGCGAGCGGGTGATTCCCGTTGCAACCCCGAGCCATGCGCCGAGGACCGTCGGAAGGAGACTAAGGGCCAGAAGCCAATAGGTGTTGCGCAGAACGCGATGACGCTCCGCCTGAGGTAGTGCCTGGCCGTAGCTGGCGGAGGTGGCGAGTGTGTTGACAGGGTCGTTCATTACTGAAACTCCACAAATGTGCTGCAGCGCGCAGTTGGGGCGCATTCTAGGGCGCCACAAGAGGCGCAAAAAACAAATACCCGGATCCGAACGGTGTTAGCGCGCTAGGCGGTCGACCATTTGCGAGCGCTATGCTTCTAGGTTGCGCAACTTTCTGGGACGATCCATGAAAACCAAGTCTTTCCTCGAACTCGCCGATGTCAAGGCGATCGCCGCGGCCGCCGAAGCCGAAGCTGTCAAGAACAACTGGGCAGTGACCATCGCGATCGCCGACGACGGCGGCAATCTGCTCTGGCTGCAGCGCCTCGACGGCGCCGCAGCGCTTTCTTCCCACATCGCGCCGGCCAAGGCCCACACCGCTGCAATGGGGCGCCGCGAAAGCAAGACCTATGAAGACATGATCAACGGCGGTCGCACGTCGTTCCTCACCGCGCCGGGCGTTCAGGGTCTGCTTGAAGGCGGTGTGCCGATCGTGAAGGACGGGCACGTCATCGGTGCGGTTGGTGTGAGCGGCGTCAAATCGAACGAGGACGCGCAGATCGCGCGAGCTGGAATCGCCTCACTCGGTCTTTGATCGGTAGCCTCAAAAATAAAAACGCCGACCTCGGGTCGGCGTTTTTATTTTGGTGTCATTGTGGAAAAAAGTGCATGGCTAGTCGGCGGACCGTTGGCTAGCAAAAAACGACCCTTGGAGATGGTCTCCTTGAGTCGCCCCACGATGAAACTTGCGCGAGGGGCGAACTGACGCTATTTGGTCAGGATCAGCTTGCCGAATTTGGTGGCCTGCAAACGATAGAGGGAACCGTTGTGCATGATGCCGACCGTCTTGTTGCCCTTGAGAAGCTCGGCGCTTTCGACCAGCGGGGCGGGACGCGCAGCCGCATCACTGGAAGCACGGCCACCGCCGGATTGGTCCAGCGAAGGGTGGTTCAGGACGGAAAAGGCGTTTGGCGTTACTTGCATCTTGAAAATCCCGTTGATCGAGGCAATGCGCAAATGATAATGATTCGCAATAAAAAGTCAATCGTCGCGATGGATTTTTTTCGTTGAGCCGATTCGGCTCAGCGTTGCTTCACTTCGGTTCTGGCTCGGTCACGAAACCGATCTTGCGCACTCCCGCTTCCCGAGCAGCCGACATGGCCTGAGCAACGCGCTCATACCGCACAGCCTTGTCGCCGCGAATGTGCAGTTCAGGCTGAGGATCCTTCGCTGCTTCCGCAGCCATGCGCGGTAGCAATTCCGAATCCTCGATCTTCTGCTCGTTCCAGTAGTAGCTGCCATCAGCGGCCACCGTGAACAGAATGTTCTGTGGCTTGGTCTGCTCTGGCTCGCTGCTCGCGCGCGGGAGGTCGATGTTCACGGCGTGCTTCATGACCGGCACGGTAATGATGAAGATGATCAGCAGGACCAGCATGACGTCGACCAGTGGCGTCATATTGATCTCGTTCATCACCTCATCGGGCTCGTCTTGCGTTCCGAAGGCCATGATGATCAGCCCTTCTTGAGTGCGACAACTGTGGCTTCCCCACCGCTCTGAACGCGCGCGCCAGTCACGAAGTAGGCATGAAGATCGTGGGCGAAGCTATTGAGCTTGGTCAGCACGAACTTGTTGCCGCGGACCAGAGCGTTGTAGCCGAGCACGGCAGGGATCGCGACCGCCAAGCCAAGGGCAGTCATGATCAGCGCCTCGCCGATGGGGCCGGCGACCTTGTCGATCGTTGCCTGGCCAGCGGAGCCGATGCTCATGAGGGCGTGATAGATGCCCCACACCGTGCCGAACAGCCCGATGAACGGTGCTGTCGAACCAACCGATGCCAGCACGGCGAGACCCGTCTGCAGGCGTGCGGTGAATTCGTCGATGCCGTTGCGAAGTGCGCGCGTGATCCAGTCGCTGACGTCCAGCGCGTCATGCAGGTGCGCCTTGGTGTTGCGATGGTGCGCCGCGGCTTCGCGGCCTTCGAGCGCGAGCGCGCGGAAAGGATTGCTGTCATCGCTGCCGAGCTTGTTGAGCGCAGTCGCGAAGTCTTCGCTGTGCCAGAAATCCTGCGAGTGCTTGGCGAGACGCTTGTACCGGACGACGTCGAGTGCCTTGATCAGGATGACGATCCAGGATGCGAGTGACATGCCGATCAACAGCACCGCCACGGCCTTGGTGACAAAGTCACCTTGATGCCAGACGTTCATCAGGCCAAATTGGGAATCCATACGAAGCTACTCCAGAGAAATTAATTGAGAACCCAGTTGATCGGGACGTTGAATTCCATTTGCTCAACGACGCCATTTCGTTTACCCGGCACGTAGCGCCAGCTCATGACCGCCTGGCGCGCTGCCTCATCCAGCCGGTCATAGCCGCTGGACTTGAAGATGCTTGCCTGCTTGGGCAGCCCGTCCGCGCCGATGAGAACGCGCACGATGGTCTTGCCCTGTTCGCCGAGGCGCTTGCTCATCGCCGGATATACCGGCTTCGGGTTCTGCAGGTAGTCAGCGTTGCTCGACGGCAATTGGACCGAAGGCGGCGCTGGTGGCGCGGGTGGCGGAGCAGGCGGCTCCGGCGGTGCCGGTGCGGCAATGGGCGCCGGCGGCGGAGGTGGCTCGAGGCTGCCGGTCGGCGCGGTGGGAGCGGGCTTCGGCTCGCGAATCGCCTGTGGCCGCGGCGGCGGAGGCGTCTTGGTGATCTGCCGCCTAGGCTCCGGTGGGGGAGGGGGTGGTGGCGGCTCCTTGGGTTTGGGGGGCTCGACGAATTCGCTGAGGATCTCAACTGGAATCACGACTTCTGCAGCGCGGCGTAGAAGCCCGCTCTGTAGCGCCCAAAGGGCAGCCACATGCAATAACACCACGCCGCCACCAATGACGGCGTTTCGCGAGAGCCCAAGGGCAGATGGGGGAGCTGAAAAGCGATCAGACACGATGAGCCATTGGAGTGCGGGCACCCTTGGAGGTGCCCTTCGCAGCA
The DNA here is from genome assembly GCA_017744935.1 of Variovorax sp. Classification (GTDB taxonomy): domain Bacteria; phylum Pseudomonadota; class Gammaproteobacteria; order Burkholderiales; family Burkholderiaceae_C; genus Variovorax. Next base: position 54,089 of record JAGIAI010000028.1, on the reverse strand, counting down.
AAACCGCTACGAATTACTTGCGAAGGATCCACCAGACCGAGCTGGCGACAAAGATCAGACTGCCGCCGAGGGCCGCGAAGAGTTCCATGCTTTGCTTTCCTTGATGGAATTTGCAAGCTGGATCGCTGTTGGTCCGGTATCGCGATGGAGCGCTGCGACCGGATGGGAGGCGCTGCACTGAGCGACTACTTCGCGCGCGCAACCTTCGCATTGACCGCATTGAGTGGCAACACCGAGTTCAAACTGCACTTCGTCGAACGTCATGCCGGCTCGCACGTGGCGTGCGATTTCACGGTCGGAGACTCGGCGGCATACGCAAACGATCATGGCCTGTAAGCGACTGGCTGGCTGTACTGAAGAGGACTCGATTATAAATACGAATTCTTCGCATTTGCAATAACTATCAACCTCGAAAGGGGATGATCCATCTGCCGTGTCTGGCTTGCCGTCGTGGCCGCGGGAGCGTATTGGATTCACCGTGGTGAACCAAAGAAGCGCCCGGCCGTAGAGGCGGCTGGGGCGCCGGAGATGGCGGAGAGACTTACTCGATCTCGCCCATCTGGGATTGGAGGTAGTTCTGTAGTCCGACCTTGCCGAGCAGGTCGATCTGCGTTTCGAGGAAATCGATGTGTTCCTCGGTGTCGTCCAGTATTTCCTGAAGGATGTCGCGAGACACGTAGTCACGCACTGATTCGCAGTGGGCAATGCCAGCCTTGATCGTGGCCTGCGCTCCCACTTCCGCCTTGAGGTCGCACTCGAGGATCTCTGGTACGTCTTCGCCTACGTTGAGCTTGGCGAGATCCTGCAGATTCGGCAGTCCGTCGAGCATGAAGATGCGGTCCATCAACTTGTCCGCATGCTTCATCTCGCCGATGGATTCTTCGTATTCCTTCTTGGCCAGCTTGTCGAGGCCCCAGTGCTTGAGCATCCGATAGTGGAGGAAGTACTGGTTAATTGCAGTCAGCTCATTCTTGAGTTGGGCCTGTAGATGATCGATGACTTGTGGGTCGCCCTTCATGATCTTTTCCTTCTTCTTGAAACGGTCGATTGTGATCGGGTTCAAGCGCTGCAAGCAATCCCATGCATTAACGGTCTGCATGAGTGTGATGCTGATAGGCGTTCGCATTCGAGTGGCCTCATCCCGATTTGGCGCATAGGGGCGCCCAATACATTTAATAGATTGGAGCTATCGAGAGATGAATATTAGTAGTTATACTGATGGCTCGCCTTTTTCATTAGCCAACTAGGAACTCATCAATGTCCCTGATCAATACCGAAGTCGTCCCTTTCAAGGCCACCGCCTATCACAACGGCAAGTTCGTGCCCGTCTCCGACGAGAGCTTCAAGGGCAAGTGGTCTGTTGTCGTGTTCTATCCGGCTGACTTCACCTTCGTGTGCCCGACCGAGCTCGGCGACCTCGCTGACAACTACGCCGAATTCCAGAAGCTGGGCGTCGAAATCTACGGTGTGTCAACCGACACCCACTTCACGCACAAGGCCTGGCACGACACCTCGGAAACCATCGGCAAGGTCAAGTACCCGCTGATCGGCGATCCGAGCCAGCAACTGGCACGCGCCTTCCAAGTCCTGATCGAAGAGGGCGAAGACGCCGGTCTTGCATACCGCGGCACGTTCGTCATCGACCCCAACGGCAAGATCAAGACCATCGAAGTGCACGACAACGGCATCGGTCGCGACGCTGCCGAACTCCTCCGCCGCGTGAAGGCTGCGCAGTACGTCGCAGCTCACCCGGGCGAAGTCTGCCCCGCCAAGTGGACTGAAGGCGCTGAAACGCTCAAGCCTTCGTTCGACCTCGTCGGCAAGATCTAAGCCGTCTTCCCGCGCCGCGGCCCGGGCGCGCGAGCTCCCGGGCCTTTTTGTTTCCGTTCGCATTTCAGAAGTGAGTCCACATGCTCGACGCAGGCACCAAATCGCAACTCAAAAGCTACCTCGATCGCATTTCGCAACCGATCGAAATCGTCGCATCGCTCGACGACAGCAAGGCCTCCAGCGACCTGCAGGCACTGTTGAAGGACGTGGCGGAATCGTCTTCACTCGTCAAGGTTCTTGAAAGCCGCGCTGACAACCATCGCAAGCCGTCCTTTTCGATCAACCGCCCGAGCGAAAACCACGGCCCACGCTTTGCCGGTCTGCCGATGGGACATGAGTTCACTTCGCTCGTGCTGGCGCTGCTGCAGGTTGGTGGCTACCCGCCCAAGGTGGAGCAGGCTGTGCTCGATCAGATTCGTGCACTCGAGGGCGATTTCGAATTCGAGATCTATATCTCGCTCACTTGCCACAACTGCCCGGACGTCGTGCAGGCACTGAACCTCATGGCGGTTCAGAACCCGCGCATCAAGACGACGATGATCGACGGTTCGTTGTTCCAGGACGAAGTGAAGGAGCGCCAGATCATGGCGGTGCCAACGGTGTTCCTCAATGGCACGGAGTTCGGCCAAGGCCGTATGACTCTGGAAGAAATTCTCGCGAAGCTGGACTCCAGCGGCGTCGAGCGCGAGGCGAAGAAGATTGCCGCGAAAGACCCGTTCGATGTGCTTGTCGTTGGTGGCGGGCCAGCGGGCGCGGCGGCTGCCGTTTACGCGGCGCGCAAAGGAATTCGCACCGGCGTGGCTTCGGAGCGCTTCGGTGGACAGGTGTTGGACACCATGGGCATCGAGAACTTCATCTCGATCAAGGAAACCGAAGGCCCCAGGTTCGCGCTCGCGCTCGAAGAGCATGTGCGCGACTACGACGTGGACATCATGAATCTGCAGCGTGCTGCGGCGCTCGTGCCGTCCGGTGACCTGATCGAGGTCAAGCTCGAAAGCGGCGCCTCGCTCAAGAGCCGTTCAGTCGTGATCTCGACCGGCGCGCGTTGGCGCAACATCAATGTGCCGGGCGAGCAGGAATACAAGAACAAGGGCGTGGCCTACTGCCCGCACTGCGATGGCCCACTGTTCAAGGGCAAGCGGGTCGCGGTGATTGGTGGCGGCAACTCGGGTGTCGAAGCGGCAATCGACCTTGCCGGCATCGTCGGCCATGTCACGCTGATCGAATTCGACGGGCAATTGCGCGCTGATGCAGTGCTGCAACGCAAGTTGCGCAGCCTCGCGAACGTCACGGTGATCACCAACGCACAGACGACGGAAATCAACGGCGACAAGCAGAAGGTCAACGCCCTGACCTACAAGGACCGCGCGACTGGCCAGATCCATCAAGTGGATCTGGAAGGCGTGTTCATCCAGATCGGGCTTGTTCCGAACACCGACTGGCTCAAGGGAACAGTCGAACTGTCGAAGCACGGCGAGATCATCGTGGACGCGCGCGGCCAGACCTCGGTGCCGGGGGTGTTTGCGGCGGGCGATGCGACGACCGTGCCGTTCAAGCAGATCATCATTGCGGCCGGCGAAGGTGCGAAGGCGGCGCTGAGCGCCTTCGACCACCTGATCCGCACCTCGGCACCCGCCGAGGCAGAGCCTGTGGCCGCCTGACGGCAGGGCAGAGCGCCTCAGTATGTGAGGCGCTCTGGCCGCAACTCCTGCAGGATAGTCGTTGCGATCTCTTCGATGGACTTGGTGGTGGTGGAGAGCCAACGGATGCCGGCTCGTCGCATCATCGCCTCGGCTTCGCTGACTTCATGCCGACAGTTTTCGATACTGGCGTAGCGGGAGTTGGGCCGGCGCTCGTTGCGGATTTCGGCCAGGCGCTCTGGCTGAATCGTGAGGCCGAATATCTTCTTGCGGTGCGGCAGCAGTGCGGGGGGCAACTGCCTCCGATCGAAGTCCTCTGGAATCAGCGGGTAGTTGGCGGCCTTCAATCCGTGCTGCATGGCCAGGTAAAGCGAAGTTGGCGTCTTCCCGCTGCGGCTCACACCCACCAGAATGACGTCCGCGCTCTCGAGATCTCTGTTGCTCTGGCCGTCGTCATGCGCCAGGCTGAAATCGATCGCCTGGATCCGCTCGTTGTATTCCTTGCTTTTGCTCACGTCGCTGAATCGGCCGATACGGTGATTCGATTTCATTGCCAGCTCGATCTCCAGCGGCCGGACGAAAGTGCCAAACATGTCGAGCAGCATGCCTTTGCACTCGGTCTCGATCACCTCGAGCACTTCCATGTTGGCCAGCGTCGTGAAGACGATGGGGCGTACGCCTTCCAGTTCTGCTGTGTGGTTGATTCGCCGGACCGCCTGGTGCGCCTTGTCCACGGTGTCGGTGAACGGCAGCCTCACATGACGCGGCTTCATCTCGAACTGAGCGAGAACGGCATTGCCGAAGGTTTCGGCCGTGATGCCAGTCCCGTCGGAAACAAAAAAAACGGTGCGCGTATGCATGATCTGTGGGCCTTGTCCGGAACCGCGCGCCGGCTCGCAGCGCGCCTACAATCCGGCCCATTATCGGGAATCCCGCCGTTCGATCCCCGCCTGAATTCCTCCCATGCATCCGCCCCAGCGCCCACAGCAACAAAAATGATCGCGTTGCGCCGCCTGCATGCAGCATCAGTTTCAACTTCTGGAGCTTTCCCATGTCTGCACTCTTCGAAGCGACCGCCCTGGTCGTACCGTTCGAAAACCTGAGGATGACCGACGTCGAGTCGGTCGGTGGCAAGAACGCCAGCCTCGGCGAGATGATTTCCCAGTTGCCGCAGGGCGTACGCGTCCCGACGGGTTTCGCAACCACCGCGCATGCCTTCCGCCAGTTCCTGGCGCATGACGGCCTAGCTGACAGGATCAATGCGCGTCTGGCAAAGCTGGACACTGAGGACGTCCGTGCGCTGGCCGCAGCCGGCGCCGAGATCCGGTCGATGGTCGAAGCCCAGCCTTTCCCGGCTGATCTGCAGAAGGCGATCGAATCCGCGTTCGCAACCCTTTCGGCCGGCAACCCGCAGGCAAGTTTCGCCGTGCGCTCATCGGCCACTGCGGAGGATTTGCCGGATGCCTCCTTCGCGGGCCAGCAGGAAACCTTCCTGAACGTGGTCGGCATCGAAGACATCCTGCACAAGATGAAGGAAGTCTTCGCGTCCCTCTATAACGATCGGGCGATCAGCTACCGGGTGCACAAGGGTTTCGCGCACGACGTGGTGGCCCTGTCGGCCGGTGTCCAGCGAATGGTTCGCAGCGACCTCGGGGCCGCCGGGGTCATGTTCACCATCGATACGGAGTCCGGCTTCGAGGACGTCGTGTTCATCACCTCCAGCTACGGGCTCGGCGAAACGGTGGTGCAGGGCGCCGTGAATCCTGATGAGTTCTACGTGCATAAGCCGACGCTCCGCGCCGGCAAGCGTGCTGTGATTCGCCGCAACCTCGGTTCGAAGCTGATCCAGATGGAGTTCGCCACAGCCGCTGAGAAAGCCTCCACCGGCAAGCTCGTCAAGACCACCGATGTGCCTGCGGAGCAGCGCAACCGCTATTCGCTGACCGACGCCGACGTCGAACAACTTGCCAAGTACGCGCTGGTGATCGAAGAGCACTACGGCCGCCCGATGGACATCGAGTGGGGGAAGGACGGCACCGATGGCCAGCTCTATATCCTGCAGGCCCGTCCCGAAACCGTGAAGAGTCAGCAGGTCGGCAAGTCGGAGCAGCGCTACAAGCTGCTCGGCAAGGGTGCCGTGCTGGCCGAAGGCCGAGCCATTGGACAGAAGATCGGGACGGGTCCGGTTCGCCTGGTCCACAGCATCAACGAGATGGACAAGGTCCAGCCCGGCGACGTGCTGGTCACCGACATGACCGACCCGAACTGGGAGCCGGTCATGAAGCGCGCTTCGGCGATCGTCACCAATCGGGGCGGACGCACTTGCCACGCGGCGATCATCGCCCGCGAACTGGGTATCCCCGCCGTGGTGGGTTGTGGCGACGCGACCGATCTGCTGAAGGACGGCACGCTCGTGACCGTCAGCTGCGCCGAGGGCGACACCGGCTTCATCTACGACGGGCTTCTTGAAACCGAAGTGACCGAAGTCCAGCGCGGCGAGATGCCGCAGATCGACGTCAAGGTCATGATGAACGTCGGCAACCCCCAGTTGGCTTTCGACTTTGCCCAGTTGCCGAATCAGGGCGTCGGGCTGGCCCGCCTCGAGTTCATCATCAACAACAACATCGGGGTGCATCCGAAGGCCATCCTCGACTACCCGAACGTCGATGCCGACCTGAAGAAGGCGGTCGAATCAGTGGCGCGCGGCCATGCTTCACCGCGTGCGTTCTACGTCGACAAAGTGGCTGAAGGGATCGCGACCATTGCGGCAGCTTTCTGGCCCAAGCCGGTGATCGTGCGGCTTTCCGACTTCAAGTCCAACGAGTACCGGAAGTTGATTGGCGGCAGCCGCTATGAGCCGGAGGAAGAAAACCCGATGCTCGGCTTCCGCGGCGCGGCGCGCTACCTCAGCGAAGATTTCGGCGAGGCGTTTGCCATGGAGTGCGAAGCGCTCAAGCGCGTGCGCGGCGAAATGGGCTTGACGAACGTCCAGATCATGGTGCCGTTCGTGCGCACGCTGGGCCAGGCCGAGCGCGTGACAGGCCTCCTGGGCGAGCACGGTCTGAAGCGCGGCGAGAACGAACTCAAGCTGATCATGATGTGCGAGGTGCCTAGCAATGCAGTGCTGCCGGACGAGTTCCTCAAGTACTTCGATGGCTTCTCGATCGGGTCCAACGACCTGACTCAGCTCACCCTGGGACTGGATCGCGATTCGGGGCTGGAACTGCTCGCGGCCGACTTTGATGAGCGCGATCCGGCTGTGAAGGCCTTGCTTGGCCGCGTCATCAGCGCGTGCAAGGCACAAGGCAAGTATGTCGGCATCTGTGGGCAGGGTCCCAGCGACCATCCTGATTTCGCCGTCTGGCTGGCAGAGCAGGGAATCGAGTCGATTTCGCTCAATCCGGACAGCGTGATCGACACCTGGACCCAGCTCGCTACGCGCTGATCAAGACTCCGGCGTTGCGCGGCAACCGACTGTCATCGCCGCGCAACGACTTCTTTCACATGAAGCCTTGTAATCCCCGCGTCAGGTTGATGTATTTGCAACCAATTGCATCTTTGGTGTCAAACTTCTGACTCCAAAGGGGCGCAATGCACGAGGGCGGGCAGTAGGCCGCTTGGTGCTCCCCATCTGGCGTCGAGGAAAGCATGATTCTTATCAAGACAGAAACTGGGCATCGGGTGCTCAAGGACCGGTCGGTGCGGCTCACGCCGCGCCAGCGGTCGGCGTTCATCCTTTTCGACGGCCGCCGTTCGGTGAACGAGGTGATCGAGTCCGGGATGGGCATTGTCCAGGAGGACGTCGATCAACTCGTCGAGCTCGGATTGCTCGCGCAGGTCGTCTCGGAGGTGCCGATATCCGTCCCGGTGCAGTCCGACCCGGTCACTTCTCATGCAGGGCCAGATGCTGTCGCAGCATCGCCTCTGCCTGGGCGTTCCGCGCAGCAGCGCTACAAGGACGCGTATCCCATCGCAACGCAGCTCACGGCGAGTCTCGGGCTGCGGGGGTTCAGGCTCAATCTGGCTGTCGAGGGTACGTCGACGTTCGAGCAACTTCACGAGTTGTTCCCGAAGATCCAGTCCGCCGTAGGCCCCGACAAGGCTGTGGCGCTGGAGCGCGCGCTCATTGGCGAATGAGCCTGCTATAATTTTCGGCTTTGCCTTGCCACACTGCGACTGACGCTGCGGGTGGCTTTATCCCTTCTACGGAAGATCCACAAGGAGTGCCATGCGTCACTACGAAATCATTTTGCTGATCCATCCGGATCAAAGCGAGCAAGTTCCGGCCATGCTGGAGCGCTACAAGGGCATGATCACCGCCGGCGGCGGCAAGATTCATCGCGTCGAAGACTGGGGCCGTCGTCAACTGGCCTACCAGATCAACAAGCTCAACAAGGCGCACTACCTGTGCGTGAACATCGAGGCTGAGCAAGCCGTGATGGCCGAACTCGAGCACGCATTCAAGTTCAACGACGCCGTCCTGCGTCACCTGACCGTGGTCAAGAAGAAGGCCGAAACCGGCCCTTCGTCGATGATGAAGACGGTCGAGCGCGAAGAAGCTCGCAAGGCGCAGCAGGCCGAGTACGCCGCCAACAACAACTGATGGTGTGAGTGCCGCCGCAGTCAATCAGCTCGTGCTGACTGCCTGCGTCGCCGAAATCGGAGCCCTGCGTTTTACGCCCGCCGGCCTCCCCGCAGTCGACGCCAGACTCGAACATGAGTCCACGATCGACGAAGCGGGTCAATCAAGGAAGGTGAAGGCGGCCATCAAGGCCGTGGCGTTCGGTTCAGTCGCGGAGCGACTGGCACGGCAGGCGCTGGGAAGTCTCTGGGTATTTCAGGGTTTCCTTGCCACTCCGGGTAACGGCAAGCATCCGGTTCTGCACATCCAGGATTTTCAGCAAGATTAATTTTCGACAAGAGGTCCCAAATGGCCACGTTCAAGAAATTCAACAAGGACAAGCGTCCGAAGCGCAACACCCAGTCGCTGCTGTTCAAGCGCAAGCGCTTCTGCCGTTTCACCGTCGCTGGCGTGGAGGAAATCGACTACAAGGACGTCGATACCCTTCGCGATTTCATCAGCGAAAACGGCAAGATCATCCCCGCGCGCCTCACCGGCACGCGCGCGATCTACCAACGTCAGCTGAACACCGCGATCAAGCGCGCGCGCTTCCTCGCACTGGTGCCGTACAGCGACCAACACCGCGTCTAAGGAGCTGGACATCATGCAAGTCATTCTTCTGGACAAGGTTGTCAACCTCGGTGTGCTCGGCGAGATCGTCAAGGTCAAGGACGGCTACGCGCGCAACTACCTGATCCCCTCGGGCCGCGCTCGTCGCGCTACGGAAGCCGCCAAGGCCGAATTCGAAGCCAAGCGCGCCGAACTCGAGAAGGCCGCCGCCGCCAAGCTGACTGAAGCTCAGGCCCAGGGTGAGAAACTCGCCGGCACGGCCGTCAAGCTGACGCAAAAGGCTGGTGTCGACGGCCGTCTGTTCGGTTCGGTCACGAACCACGACGTCGCCGATGAACTGAACAAGCTCGGCTACAAGGTCGCCAAGTCGCAAGTTCGCATGCCCAGCGGCCCGATCAAGGTTGTTGGCGACAGTACCGTGAGCGTTGCACTGCACACTGACGTGGTCGTCGAAATCAACGTGACGGTCTACGGCGAAAGCGCATAAGCCTTCGGCAAAGAGAAAACAAGGTCGCTATGCGACCTTGTCCGTGTGAGCCGCCTTCGGGCGGCTTTTCTTTTCTCGGGCGGCCGTGTTATCCCGCGTCGTTCACCGGAAGATCACCGAATATTCACAACCTTGTCCACGTGACGCCGCGCGTCATGCGGCTTAGCATGCAGGGTTGCAAGGAGCCTCATGTCCGCCGTCTTTTCCTACGCAGATAACGACCCTTCAAACGATCGCCAGATCGCGCAATTGCGCATTCCGCCGCATTCGATCGAAGCCGAATCGAGCGTTCTGGGTGGCCTGCTTTTGGACAACGGCGCATGGGACCGGATGGGCGATGTTGTTGTCGACAGCGACTTCTATCGTCACGAGCACAAGCTGATCTATGCCGCAATCGGCGCGCTGATCAACGCAAGCAAGCCGGCCGACGTGATCACGGTCTACGAGCAACTGCAGAGCCTTGGCAAAGCCGAGGAAATCGGCGGTCTCGCGTATCTCAACTCGCTTGCCCAATATGTGCCGAGCGCAAGCAACATCAGGCGCTATGCCGAAATCGTCCGCGAGCGATCGATCCTGCGAAAACTCGTAGCCGCTAGCGATGAGATTGCGACGAATGCCTTCAACACCCAGGGCAAGGCGGTCGACAAGATCCTGGACGAGGCCGAGCAGAAGATCTTCAACATCGGCGAAGAAGGCACGCGGATGAAGCAGGGCTTCCAGGCCATGGATGCGCTGGTGGTCGAACTGCTCGATCGCGTAACGGAGATGGCCGAGAACCCGAACGACATCACTGGCGTTCGAACGGGCTTCTACGAGTTCGACAAGATGACTTCGGGACTCCAGCCGGGCGACATGATCGTGCTCGCGGCACGCCCGTCGATGGGGAAGACCTCGCTGGCCATCAACATTGCTGAACATGTGGCGCTCAATGAGGGCTTGCCCGTCGCAGTGTTTTCCATGGAAATGGGCGCGTCGCAGTTGGCTGTTCGTATCGTCGGCTCGATTGGCCGCATCGATCAGGGGCACCTGCGAACCGGCAAGCTCACCGACGACGAGTGGCCGCGACTCACGGAGGCCATCGAAAAGCTGCGTAACGTGTCGCTGCATATCGACGAAACGCCAGGCCTGACCACCAGCGAGCTTCGCGCCAACGCGCGGCGGCTCGCGCGGCAGTACGGCAAGCTGGGCTTGATCGTGGTCGACTACCTTCAGCTCATGAGCGTGTCGAGCAGCATGAACGACGAGAACCGCGCCACTGCCGTGGGCGAAATCTCGCGCGGATTGAAGATGCTAGCGAAAGAGCTCAAGTGCCCCGTGATCGCGCTGTCGCAGTTGAGCCGCGGCGTCGAAAGCCGTACCGACAAGCGTCCTATGATGAGCGATCTGCGTGAATCGGGCGCGATCGAACAGGATGCCGACCTGATCATGTTCATCTACCGTGACGACTATTACAACAAGGACAGCAAGGAACCCGGCGTCGCAGAGGTGATTATCAGCAAGCATCGGAATGGGCCGACCGGCACCGTCAAGCTTGCGTTCCTGAAGCCGTTGACCAAGTTCGAGAATCTCGCCATGGGAGGCGACGATTTCTAGTCCTGTTTAGCAGATTCGGCTTTGCGGGAATTCGCCTGCAGGTTTCTCAGCATGTCGGCGAGCGTCTTGCCGGCTTCATCGCGGAACCGTTCGGGCAGGACTTCGATCTGATCGATGCGATCGAGCCTGAACGCACGGAAGTCTTCCCTGAGTTCGCACCAGGCTGAAAAGGTCCAGACCTTTCCCCAATAGAAGCACCCGAGGGGGCGCACCGTGCGCTGCGTCGGCGCGCTGACGACGTCGTGGTAGTCCATCCGGACCTTGTGTCGCGCTTGCACGGCTTCTCGCAATATCTGGAGTCGCGTGCGCGTGCCGTCGTCAAGCACGTAGGCCGGTGCGTAGAGCGCGAGACTTTCGGCGGACACACGCGCTGCGGGTGGCAGCACGGAAAGAATCTTTCCTAGCGCGGATTCGATGTCCCGCGCCATCGCGGTGTCGACCCAGCTCTGCGCGAGCCGGGCCGAAGCAACCAACGCCGCGGCCTCATCCTGAGTGAACATGAGCGGTGGAAGGTCGAAGCCCGAACCAATGCGGTAACCGACGCCGGCCTCGCCGTCGACCGGTACGCCCTGACGTTGGAGATCGGCGATGTCTCGATAGACAGTGCGCTCCGAAATCTCCAGGCGTTGGGCGAGGAAGGCGGCAGTCGTGAGCCGCCGGCCGCGAATAATCTGGACAATCTGAAAGAGACGATCAGCGCGGCGCATGCAGGCAGTGAGCTCCCATCAGCTTCATTTCGAAGTCTTCGACGAAATGGTGCCGACCGGCGAGTTGTTCCCGCCAGGTCTTTCCGCGCGCGCCGAGGGTCGGATTCATGTCAGTCCAGCTCAACTCCAATGTGGATTGCGACCTGCTCCGGGCCGGCGTATGCCTCGAAGTCGCTTCGATAGCGGCGCCTGATTTCCGGATGGTCATCGAAATATTGCCAGATCGCCTCCCACACTGCGAGGACCATCCGGGGCATGGAGCCCTGTCCGGTGAAGATTAGGTAGTCGCCGCCTTCGATGTGCACGGCTTCCGGCCCATCGGCGACCGCGACGCCTGTGGTGATGTCGAAGGCGCCGTTCGCGTCGGTCTCGTAGGCCGAATAGACGCCATAGAGGTGCATATCGGCAATGCGATGCGGCGTCTTCTCGTAGATGCGCTCATCGAAAAAGCGATTCCACAGCGTGCCGATCCGCGCGGCCTCGGGATCGTTCTCGTCACGGTTGGTGGTCCGCGCGGTCAGCCCCGCGACGTTGAACGCACCCAGTCGTTGAAGTTGGGGTTGCATGACTTGCTCCGTATCAAGACTCATCGCTCCGGATGTGGAGCGAATCGGATTGCGGTCTCGTTGCGAGCGCCGCCCGTAAAGGTGAGTCAGGCCAGCGCGTGCAGCCCGACTTCGTTGCCTTCCGTGTCCCGCAGATGCGCGATGAAACCCATGCCCGCGGGGAGCTCGGACTTCGGCTCGATGATCTTCCCGCCCGCGGCGACGCCCCGGGAAATGGCTTCATCGATGCTTGGCATGCAGTCGAGATAGATGCGGACACCGCTGCCGGAGGCGGCGGTGCGGGTTTGGCCGGCCATGAGGCAACCGCCAGTGGCCGGCTCTTCGTAGGGGAAGACGGCCATCGGTTCTCCACCGAAGGATTCCCGCTTGAGCTTGCGGCCGAGCAGTTCTTCGTAGAACGTCTGCGCGCGATCCAGGTCGGCGACAGGGATTTCGAACCAGTTGATCGTGGTGGACATGGTCGGCTTCCTTGAGTAGTGAAAGAAGCCTGGATGCTGCGCGACAACTGCTGACAACGTTCTGTCAGGAGTGTTGTCAGCATTTGAAGACTCCACCGGACGTACCGGTTGAGTTGCCGCCGCTAGAGCACTTCGCTGGCGAAGTCGGCCAAGCGCGAGCGTTCGCCGCGCGCCAGCGTGATGTGGCCGCTGTGTGGCCAGCCCTTGAACTTGTCGACCGCGAAGGTCAGCCCGGAGGAACCCTCGGTCAGGTACGGCGTGTCGATCTGTGCGAGGTTGCCCATGCAGATGATCTTCGTCCCCGGACCAGCACGAGTGACCAGCGTCTTCATCTGCTTCGGCGTGAGGTTCTGGGCCTCGTCGATGATCACGTACTTGTTCAGGAAGGTCCGCCCGCGCATGAAGTTCATGCTCTTGATCTTGATCTTGCTGCGGATGAGCTCATTCGTCGCGGCGCGCCCCCATTCGCCTGCGCCGCCGCTGTCGCCCTTGGCGAGGAACTCGAGGTTGTCGTCGAGCGCCCCCATCCATGGGCCCATCTTTTCTTCCTCGGTCCCCGGGAGGAAGCCGATGTCTTCGCCGACGCTCACGGTGGCGCGGGTCATGATGATCTCGGTGTAACGGCGGTCATCGAGAACCTGGGTGAGACCTGATGCGAGCGCCATCAACGTCTTTCCAGTGCCGGCCGTGCCGGTCAGCGTCACGAAGTCGACCTCGGGGTCCATCAGTAGGTTCATCGCGAAGTTTTGTTCGCGATTGCGCGTGTTCACGCCCCACACGGCGTTCTTGACGGAGCCGTAGTCCTTCAGCGTCTTGAGCACCGCTGTCTTGTCGCGGATTTCGGTGACCCTCGCATACATGCTTGGCTCGCCGGGCGCTTCGAAATAGATGAACTGGTTGATGAAGAGGTTCGGGACGATCGGCCCGCTGACGCGGTAGAACGTGCTGCTGCCGCTTTGCCAGCTTTCGATGGTCTTGCTCTGGCGGGTCCAGAAATCCGGCGGCAGCGCGAGCGAGCCGGAGTAGAGCAGATCTCCGTCATCCAGCGTCTTGTCGTTCTGGTAGTCGTCTGCATGCAGGCCCAGCGCGCGCGCCTTGACGCGCATGTTGATGTCCTTCGACACCAGCACGACGTCCCGCTTCGGCCTGCCGGGTGCGTCTCTCGAATTCAGGTCGCTCAGCGCCTGGACGACGCCCAGGATCTGGTTGTCGGCCTTGCCCTGCGGCAGGCTGGTCGGCAAGGTGTATTCGAGCGGCTCCGTCTGGAAGAAGAGCTTGCCGCCGGACTCACGATGACCGGTGGTATCCAGCTTCAGGCCCTTGCCGATGTCGGCTCCCTGCGCTGCAGCGAGGGCGTCCAGCGTCCGGCTGGCCTGACGACCGTTGCGGGCGACTTCCGTGGTGCCCTTCTTGTGCCCGTCGAGCTCTTCCAGAACGATCATCGGCAGGAAGATGTCGTGCTCCTCGAAGCGGAAGAGACACATCGGATCGTGCAGCAGCACGTTGGTGTCGAGCACGAAAAGCTTGACCGGGCCGTTCGCCTTGCTGCGTTTGGCACGTGGTTGAGCTTGGCGCACGGCTACGGCCGCGGTCTCCTGTGCTTCTGAAGTGCTGGGCGTAGGCGCCTTCGCCACTGGAGCCGGGGCTTTCGCCTTCAGGACGGGTAGCGTTTCGACGCTTCCCCCTGCTTCGTCAGCGTGACGATCGAACAGTTCGAGCGGCCGCGGCCCTGTCGCGCCGCCGTCTTCCGACTTCCTGTCAGTTGAACGACGACCGCTTCGGCCCTGCGAAGGCCGGGCTGGCGCGTCGTGCGCGCTCGGCGAAAGCATGGAGGCACGTTTCGTGGGGGCGGGGGGCAGGGGCATGGGGCGGTTCGCTCGCAAGAATGAAAGGGCCAGAAAACGAAAAAGCCGCCTGAAGAACCTGGCGGCTTTGTTCGATGGATGCGGTCGCGGAACTCAACGGCATGGAGCCATTATGCACATCGCGAGTGTCACTTCCTCTGTTAGTTGCGCGCCCCCAACGGGGGTGCGCAAAACCTCACACTTGGTGAATCAGGCTGCTTTCTTGAGCGCCTTGACAGCTTTGAGTACCTCGTCGACGTGGCCGGGCACCTTGAGCCCGCGCCACTCAGCCTTGAGAACACCGTCCGCGCCGATCAGGAAGGTGCTGCGCTCGATGCCCTTGACCTTCTTGCCATACATGATCTTGTTCTTGACGACGCCGAACATGTGGCACATTTTTTCTTCGGTGTCCGCAATCAGTTCGAAAGGGAGTTCGAGCTTGGCCTTGAATTCGTCGTGCGACTTCATGTTGTCGCGCGACACGCCGAACACCGTGGCGCCAGCCTTTTCGAAATCCTTGTAACGATCGCGGAACTGCATGGCTTCGGTCGTGCAGCCTGGGGTGTTGTCCTTGGGATAGAAGTACATCACCAGAACTTGGCCGAGATGCGAGGTGTTCGAGACCTTCAGGCCGCCGGTAGCATTGGCGTCGAATTCGGGAATGGGTTTGTTGACAACGATCGCCATGAAACTTGTTTTCTCCGGTTTGATTCCGCGCCCGATCGAATCGAGCACGGAGGGGATTGGTCGTTGCTAGATGAGGGCGGGCCGCCGGCTTGCAACCCGCAATTTTACCTCGAAATGCCTCTTACTGCCCGCCCGGGGCATCCTCAATAAGGAGGGCCGCGACCACATGGCGGCCTTCGCTGGCAAGGATGTTGTAGGTGCGGCAGGCGGCGGCCGTGTCCATGGTCTCGACGCCGGTTCGCTGAGCCATGAGCGGCTGGAGCCAGACCGGCTTGGGAAACCGGATGCGCGCACCGCTTCCGAAAATGATCAATTCCGCGCCCAGCGACGCCAGTTGCGCGAAGTGCTCAGGCCCCAATTCATCGAAGCGCCCGCAGTTCCACAGGAAGCGCTCACCGCGTGAGCCGACGACGACGCTGGATTCGACGCGATCGTTGTTGATGGCGACCCAGCCCGGGCCATGTGCAGTCAGTGTCTGGACGTCGGATTTATCAGGCTGGAGCTTCATCGGGAAGGGCGGGGAACTGTGGTCAAATTATAGGTTTTCCCCTGCGCAGACCCCCTTGGAGGGACTTTGAAACCGCTCAAGAAATCGGCCAAGCTGGCCAACGTGCTCTACGACATCCGTGGCCCGATCATGGACGCCGCCAAGCAGATGGAGGAAGAGGGCCAGAAGATCATCAAGCTCAACATCGGCAATCTCGCGGTGTTCGGCTTCGATGCACCCGAAGAGGTCCAGCAGGACATGATCCGCAACCTGCCTGCTTCGGCTGGCTATTCGGACAGCAAGGGCATCTTCGCGGCACGCAAGGCGGTGATGCACGAGACACAGAAGCAGGGGATTGCAGGCGTCACGCTCGACGACATCTATCTCGGCAACGGTGCGAGCGAGCTGATCGCGATGGCGACCAACGCGCTGCTCAACGACGGCGACGAACTGCTGCTGCCCGCACCCGACTATCCGCTCTGGACCGCGGTCGCGAGTCTCTCGGGCGGCAAGCCCGTGCACTACCTTTGCGATGAGGACAACGGCTGGATGCCAAGCCTCGACGACATCCGTGCCAAGGTCACCCCGCGTACCAAGGGCATCGTCGTCATCAACCCGAACAACCCCACGGGTGCGCTGTACTCGGATGAGCTGCTCAAGGGCATCGTCGAGATCGCGCGAGAGCACGGCCTGGTGATCTTCGCCGACGAGGTTTACGACAAGGTGCTCTACGACGGCGTGAAGCACACAGCCATCGCGAGCCTGTCGAAGGACGTGCTCACGCTCACCTTCAACTCGCTGTCCAAGAGCTATCGCTCGTGCGGCTATCGCGCCGGGTGGTTGGTGGTGTCGGGCGACAAGAAGATGGCGCGTGACTACATCGAGGGACTCAACATGCTCTCGAACATGCGTCTGTGCGCCAACGTGCCGGGCCAGTGGGCGATTCAGACGGCGCTTGGTGGCTATCAGAGCATCAACGAACTCGTCGGCCCCGGTGGACGCCTTCGCCGCCAGCGCGACCTGGCCTACGAGCTCATCACCGCCATCCCGGGCGTGACCTGCGTCAAGCCGAGCGCGGCGCTCTACATGTTCCCGAAGCTGGACCCGAAGGTCTATCCGATCGAGGACGACCGCCAGTTCTTCCTCGATTTGCTCAAGGAGACCAAGGTGATGCTGGTCCAGGGCACCGGCTTCAACTGGAAGACGCCCGACCATTTCCGCATTGTTTTCCTGCCCCACGAGGAGGATCTGCGCGAGGCCATCAATCGCATCGCCGGCTTCCTCGAACGCTACCGAAACCGGCTTGCCTGATCCTGGGCCTTGCCTTCCGCTTTTCCGCATTCAAGACGAAATCATGAAACCCATCCAAGTTGGCCTGCTCGGCATCGGCACGGTCGGTAGCGGCACCTTCAAGGTGCTCCAGCGCAATCAGGAAGAAATCAAGCGCCGGGCCGGCCGTGGGATCGAGATCACCATGGTCGCCGACCTCGACGCGGCGCGCGCCAAGGCCGTCGTCGGCGACGGTGTGAAGGTGGTCGACGACGCGCGGTCCGTCATCGCCAACCCCGACATCGACATCGTGATCGAGCTCATCGGTGGCTATGGCATCGCAAAGCAACTCGTGCTCGAAGCGATTGCCGCCGGCAAGCACGTGGTGACCGCCAACAAGGCGTTGCTGGCGGTACATGGCACCGAGATCTTCGCGGCCGCGCATGCCAAGGGCGTGATGGTTGCGTTCGAAGCTGCCGTCGCGGGCGGCATCCCGATCATCAAGGCGCTGCGCGAAGGGCTCACGGCCAACAGCATCCAGTGGATCGCTGGCATCATCAACGGCACCACGAACTTCATCCTGTCGGAGATGCGCGACAAGGGCCTCGACTTCGACACCGTGCTCAAGGAAGCGCAACGCCTCGGCTACGCAGAAGCCGATCCGACCTTCGACATCGAAGGCGTCGACGCAGCGCACAAGGTCACGATCATGAGCGCGATCGCATTCGGAATCCCGGTGCAGTTCGACAAGGCCCATGTCGAAGGCATCACCAAGCTCGCCGCGCAGGACATCAAGTACGCCGAGCAGCTCGGCTACCGCATCAAGCTTCTGGGTGTGACCAAGCGAAAGGCAAACGGCATTGAGTTGCGCGTGCATCCTTCGCTGGTGCCATCGAAGCGCCTGCTGGCCAACGTCGAAGGCGCGATGAACGCCGTGGTCGTCAATGGCGACGCGGTCGGCACCACGCTCTACTACGGCAAGGGCGCAGGCAGCGAGCCGACCGCCAGCGCGGTCATTGCCGATCTGGTCGACATCGCGCGCCTGCACACCGCCGATGCGGCCCACCGCGTGCCGCACCTCGCATTCCATCCCGATGCGATGAGCGACCTCAAAGTCCTGCCGATGTCGGAAGTGGTGACCAGCTACTACCTGCGGATGCGCGTGGCCGACGAAGCCGGCGTGCTCGCCAAGGTCACCGGCCTGCTCGCGAGCGCCGGCATCAGCATCGACGCGGTGCTGCAGCGGGAAGCCGACGAAGTGGGCGGCGAAGGCTCGACGCAGACCGACCTCATCATCCTGACGCACGACACGCGCGAAGGCACGCTCGACGAGGTACTTGCGCAAGTGCAGGCGCTGCCCACGGTGCTCGCCCCGATCGTTCGTATTCGCAAGGAAGAGCTGTCCTGATGCGCTACCTTTCCACGCGCGGCCACCCCGAACGTCGCCGCTTCTGCGAAATCCTGCTGGAAGGCCTCGCGCCCGATGGCGGCTTGTATCTGCCGGAGCAGTACCCGAAGATTGATACCGCCACGCTCGCCAAGTGGCGCGGTTTGCCTTATGCCGAGCTGGCGTTCGAAATCCTGTCGCTTTACGTCGACGACATTCCTGCTGCGGACCTGAAGGCGATCTGCGCAAAGACCTACACCGAGGAAGTGTTCGGCACCCCCGACATCGTGCCCCTGCGCGAGTTGGAAGATGGCGTCTACCTCGAAGCCTTGTCCAACGGCCCGACGCTGGCTTTCAAGGATATGGCGATGCAGCTCCTCGGCAACTTGTTCGAGTACGAACTCGCGCGCCGCGGCGAGCAACTCAACATCCTTGGCGCGACCAGCGGCGACACCGGCAGCGCTGCCGAGTACGCCATGCGCGGCAAGAAGGGCGTGCGCGTCTTCATGACCTCGCCGGACGGGCGCATGAGCCCGTTCCAGCAGGCGCAGATGTTCAGCCTCCAGGACGAGAACATCCACAACATTGCCATTGCGGGCGTCTTCGATGACTGCCAGGACATCGTCAAGGCGGTGTCGAACGATCTTGCCTTCAAACGCAAATACAAGATCGGCACGGTCAACTCGATCAACTGGGCACGCCTGCTGGCGCAGGTGGTCTATTACTTCGCCGGCTACTTCCAGGCCACGGCGATCAACGACAAGCCGGTGAGCTTCACCGTGCCGTCGGGCAACTTCGGCAACGTCTGCGCGGGCCACGTGGCGCGCATGATGGGCTTGCCGATCCAGAAGCTGGTGGTTGCGACGAACGAGAACGACGTGCTGGACGAGTTCTTCCGGACTGGTGTCTACCGCGTGCGCTCCGCCGCCGATACGCACGAGACTTCGAGCCCGTCGATGGACATCTCGAAGGCCAGCAACTTCGAGCGATTCATCTTCGACCTGGTCGGTCGCGATGCGGCGAAGAGTCGCGCATTGTTCGAAGGCGAACTGGGTCGTAACGGCCGATTCGACCTGAGCCCAGACCCTGCCTTCGCAAAGGCGGCCAGCCAGTTCGGCTTTGCAAGCAGCCGCAGCACACATGCCGATCGTCTCGCAACGATCCGCGACACCGACACGCGTTTCGCGACTTTGATCGATACGCACACGGCCGACGGCCTCAAGGCCGCGCGCGAGCACCTCACGCCGGGCGTCCCGATGATCGTTCTCGAAACCGCGCTGCCGATCAAGTTCGCCGAAACCATCGTGGAGGCCCTGGGCCATGAGCCGGAGCGTCCCGCGCGCTTCGAAGGCATCGAGGACTTGCCCAAGCGGGTCGTCAAGCTCCCTGCCGACGCGGAGGCGGTCAAGGCTTACATCGCGAAGCATTGCGATTGAGATGAAACTGGCGTTGCCCAACCCAGGGCACCCGCGGAGGCGGCTTGGACGGGCCGCTGGGTGCGCCCCCTGCGAGGGGGGTGGCGTAGCGACACGAAGTGCGCGAAGCCATGGGGAGATTTCATGAAGGTCATCGGCTTCGCCGGCTTCTCCGGCGCGGGAAAGACAACGCTTGTCGAGCGCTTGATCCCCGTGCTCAAGCGGAAGGGCCAGCGCGTTTCGGTGGTCAAGCATGCGCACCACAAGTTCGACATCGACCATCCGGGCAAGGACACCTACCGGCACCGTGAGGCGGGCGCGTTCGAGGTGGTGGTCGGGTCGGACAAGCGGCTGGCGCTCATTCGGGAGTTTGACAAGCCGACTCAGCTCGACGTGCACGACCTGATTGCGGAACTCGACCCGGGCGTCGACTGGGTGCTGGTGGAAGGCTTCAAGCACAGCGATCTGCGCAAGCTTGAAGTCTGGCGCGCGCCGGCGGAGGGCGGAGATGCCCGTCCCGTGCGCTACATCGAAGACCGCTTCATCGTCGGCATCGCGACCACCACCCCGCAGAGCCTGCCGCAAGCCACGGCACTGCCGATCTTTGACCTCGACGACGTCGATGGCATCGCCGAGTGGCTCCTGCTGCATGCCGATCGATTCGAATACAAGGTGAAGCACCATGGCTGAAACATCCTCGCGTCCCCCTCTGATGGCGCTCGACGAAGCGCTTTCGCGGCTGCTCGCTGCAGCATCGCCCCGACTTGGCAGCGAGAGCGTCTCGACCTTCGAGGCCGACGGCCGGGTGCTCGCGCAGGATCTGGTCTCGGGGCTCACCGTGCCACCACGCGACAACAGCTCGATGGATGGTTACGCCGTGCGCGCGGCGGACTGCGCGACTGCGGGTGCCGTGTTGCGCGTCGCCGAGCGTATCCCCGCCGGCACCGTCGGCACGTCGCTCGCCGCCGGCACCGCAGCGCGGATCTTCACCGGCGCGCAGATTCCAGAAGGCGCGGATGCGGTCGTGATGCAGGAAGACACGCATGCCATGCCCGAGGAAGGCAGCCTCGGCAGTGTGCGCATCGAGATCGCGCCGTCTCAAGGGCAATGGATCCGTCGCGCCGGCGAGGACGTCGCCGCCGGCGACGTGGTTCTCTCGAAGGGCGACCGGCTGACTCCCGCCGGCCTGGGCTTGGCGGCGAGCGTCGGCTTCGCCCAACTCGAGGTGTCCAAGCGTCCGCGTGTCGCATTGCTCTCGACCGGCGACGAACTCGTGATGCCCGGCGAGGTGGCACCCGACGCGATGAAACCGGGTTCGATCTACAACTCCAATCGCTTCTTCATGCGCGCGCTGCTCAAGCGCTTCGGCTGCGAAGTCAACGACCTCGGCATCGTGCCGGACCGTCGCGAGGCAACCATCGAGGCGCTGCGCGAGGCATCCCTGCGCAACGACCTGATCATCACCACCGGCGGCGTCTCTGTCGGCGAGGAAGACCACATCAAGGCCGCCGTACAGCATCTGGGCAGCCTCGAACTGTGGTCGCTGTCGATGAAGCCCGGCAAGCCCTTCGCCTACGGCCGCATCGGGGATGCGCATCTGACCGGTCTTCCCGGCAATCCGGTGTCGAGCTTCCTGACCTTCCTGCTGCTGGTGAGGCCCTTTCTTCTGACGCTGCAGGGTGCGAAGCGGGTCGCGGTCGAGCCGGTGGCGATGCGTGCCGATTTCGATTGGCCGCGCGCCGACCGCCGCCGTGAATTCCTGCGCGCACGTCGCAATGCCGCGGGTGGTCTGGATGTGTTTTCCAACCAGAGCTCGGGTGTGCTGACGTCCACCGTGTGGGGCGACGGCGTGATTGACACGCCTGCGGGTCAGCCGTTCAAGGCAGGCGACATGGTCCAGTTCATCCCTTTCGCATCGCTGCTGGCCTGAGCATGAAGATCAACGTCCGCTATTTCGCCTCGGTGCGCGAAGCGCTCGGAACCGGGAGCGAGGCGATCGACACCGCGGCGCCGAATCTCGGAGCGCTGCGCGATGAACTGATCGCACGCGGCGAACCCCACGCCAGCGTCCTGGCGCGAGGCCGCGCGGTGCGCATGGCGCTCGATCAGGTCATGAGCAACGATCAGGCCGCGCTGCGCGATGGCAGCGAGGTGGCGTTCTTTCCGCCGGTCACCGGCGGCTGATCGCGTCGTCGATCGCCAGCAGGCGATCCAGCAGGTTCGCCGGAGCGCGCGTCATGGGTGGGCGCAACTCGTCGGCGATCAGCCCTTCACGCGCGAGCAAAGCCTTGATCGGGCCGGGGTTGGCATCGGCAAAGAGCGACTCGATCAGCGGGAGCAGCGGCTGCCATAGTGCCCGCGCTTCCTTGAGCTTCTCTTCGTTCAGCAGACGCAGCACGTCGACGAATCGAGCCGTTTGCACATGCGCGCTTGCGGCGATCGCACCGGCGCCGCCTTCTGCAACCGTGCTGAACATCTGGGCATCCTCGCCCGCGAGCACCTGTAGACGCCCGTCCGCGATGAGCGCGCGCGTCTTCGCCGCGTCGCCGCCGCAGTCCTTGATCGCACAAATGCGCGGATGGGCGGCCAGCGAGAGGAGGGTGTCCCGCGCGATCGAGATGCCGGTGCGGTACGGAATGTCGTAAATCGCGATCGGAACAGCGCTGGCGTCGGCAATGGCGACGAACCATTCGCGGATGCCGCTCTGCGAAGGACGAACGTAGTTCGGCGCCGGAACCAGCACCCCAGCGATCCCGCGCTCCGCGAGCCGTCGCACCCAGTCGAGCGTCTTGCCGAGGTGATAGCCCGAGATCCCCATGATGCGCGGCATCGAGGGCGCGGCACGGGCGACTGTGTCGAGCACCGCCAACTGCTCGTCTTCATCGAGGGCGGCGGCCTCGCCGGTCGAGCCGCAGACCACGAAGCCGGCGATGCCGGTCGGCGCGAGCCGTTCGACCAGTCGGGCCAGCGCGGTGTGGTCCACGGCGCCGCCGCGGAACGGCGTGACGAGCGGGATCCAGAGGCCGGAAAAGTCAGGAGAGTGATGAGGGGTGGCGTGCACGCGAAGTCCTTTCAGGAGCCGACCGATGGAAGAACCACCGTCGAATGCGCACACACAACCGGCTGAAGCCTGAGCCTTGCGGGTTCCGTCGCTCATCCGACGACGGAACCGAAGCTCCGGTCAGATGAGCTCGGCTTTTTTGGATTTGCCTTGCAGGCGCGCGCAGGCCGCGTCTTCGAACGAAGACTGGGGGCGGCGCGGGGGGGTGCAGGGCATCGGGCGAGTCTATCGCAGTGCCACAATCCGTGGGATGACCGGTGCCCGCGTTTCGATCCAGACAGAAGACTTCGACCTGCAGAAGGAAATCGCGGCACTGCGCGCGGGTAATCCGCGAGTCGGTGCGGTCTGCAGCTTCATCGGCACGGTGCGCGACCGCAACGACGGCAGCGACGTCGCGTCGATGGAACTGGAGCACTACCCCGGCATGACCGAGAAGGCCATCGAATTCATGATCGACGAGGCGCATCGCCGTTTCGACATCCTCGGTGCGCGCGTGATCCACCGCGTCGGCCTTCTGCAGCCACTGGACCAGATCATGATGGTCGCTGTCATCTCGGCCCACCGCGGCGAAAGCTTCCAAGCCTGCGAGTTCCTGATGGACTATCTCAAGACCCAGGCACCGTTCTGGAAGAAAGAACAAACCCCAGAGGGCGCGCGCTGGGTCGACGCCAGGGTTGCTGACGACGCAGCCTTGTCCCGCTGGGGCATCACAGCCAACAACGCATAAAAAACGGCCGAGCTCAGCGCAGGCCGTGTTCGTGGGCTGCCGTGGGTCCGGCTTCGCCGGTCCACCGGCAGCGCCCCCCGGTAGGGGGTGTCAGAGCCACACGCAGTGGGCGAGGCTGGGGGGCGAGCCGGTTACTGAGGCTGGAAGCCGCTGGCCTTGATGATCTGGGCCCAAGTTTGCGTATAGCTACGCACGGCGCCAGCGAACTGGCCCTGCGGCATGAAGCCCACTGTCAGGCCCATCGCGGTGAGCCGCTCTTTCACATCGGGCATCGCCAACACCTTCGCCAGTGCCGTGTTGAAGCGGTCGATGGCTGCCTGCGGCGTACCAACCGGCGCAAAGACGCCGTAATAGGGCAGGTCTTCCAGCCCCGAAAGGCCGAGTTCCTCGAAGGTGGGCACTTGCGGCAGAACCGCTTGCCGCTTCGCACCGATGACTGCCACCACGCGGATCTTTCCGGCCTTCTGGTTCTCGATGAAGTCGGGAATGGAGCCGATGCCTGCGGAGATCTGGTTGCCCAGCATGTCGGACATCATCGGCGCGCTGCCGCGATAGGGCGCGGCTTGCAGGTCGAGCTTGTACTTCGTGCCGATGAGCTTGACGAGGAATTCGGGGATCGATGCCGGCGCCGGAACGCCGATCGTGTCCTTGCCGCCGCGCTGGGTGCGCACCCAGTTCACGTACTCGTTCATCGTCTTGGCCGGCGTGCCGCCCGAGACCGCGAGCGCATTGGCGAAGGTGGCAAAGCCCGCGACGGGCACGAAGTCATGCGCCGGATCGAAACCGGGGTTCTTCACCACCTGGGGCAGGATGGAGATCGTATGGTCGTGCGTCAGGAAGAGGGTGTTGCCGTCCGCCGGCGAGGACTTGAGCACCTGCGCCGCGATCTGGCCGCCCGCGCCGGCACGGTTGTCCACCAGCACCGGGGCCCCGAGTTGGTCCTTGAGCTTTTCACCCAACATGCGTGCAATGGCGTCGGTGCCCCCACCCGCCGGGAACCCGACCAGCAGGCGAATCGGCGTGCCGCCCGGCTGCGCGAGTGCCACGCCTCCCGCGGCCAGCAGGCCGGCCGCGAAAAGGCCTTGCATCAGGCGCCTGGCGCCACCCCATGTTGACTTGAGCATCTATCGACTCCAAAGATTGCTGATTGAAAAAATCCGGGCCGCCTTGATATCGACTCGGAACATCCCTATTTTGAATGCAGGAATCAAGCCATGCGTCAAGACAAACTCACTACCAAATTCCAGGAAGCCCTCGCCGATGCGCAATCGCTGGCATTGGGCAATGACAACGCCTACATCGAGCCGGTCCATCTTCTGGTCGCCATGCTGCGCCAGGAAGATGGTCCGCGCGCGCTGCTCGAACGGGCCGGCGCCAACGTGCCCGGACTGCTCCAGGCCGGGGAAGCCGCCATCAAGAAGCTGCCCCAGGTACAGGGCCACGACCAGGTTCAGGTTGGGCCTGAGCTCGGCAAGCTGCTCCAGGCCACCGAAAAAGAATCCATCAAGCGCAACGACCAATTCATCGCTAGCGAACTCTTCCTGCTCGCCGTGGCTGACAGCAAGGCCGACATCGGCAATCTGGCGCGCAGCAATGGTGTCACGCGCAAATCGCTCGAAGCCGCGATCGATGCGGTCCGCGGCGGGCAGGGCGTGAACAGCGCGGATGCCGAAGGCCAGCGCGAAGCCCTCAAGAAATACTGTCTCGACCTGACCGAGCGCGCACGCCTCGGAAAGCTCGACCCGGTCATCGGCCGTGACGAGGAGATCCGCCGTGCCATCCAGGTGCTGCAACGCCGCACCAAGAACAACCCCGTGCTCATCGGTGAGCCGGGCGTGGGCAAGACCGCGATCGTCGAAGGCCTCGCGCAGCGCATCGTCGCGGGCGAAGTGCCCGATTCGCTCAAGGGCAAGCGCGTGCTGTCGCTCGACATGGCGGCGCTGCTTGCAGGCGCGAAGTACCGAGGCGAGTTCGAAGAGCGCCTGAAGAGCGTGCTCAACGAGCTTGCAAAGGACGAAGGCCAGACCATCGTCTTCATCGACGAACTGCACACCATGGTCGGCGCCGGCAAGGCCGAAGGCGCGATGGACGCCGGCAACATGCTCAAGCCCGCGCTGGCGCGTGGCGAACTGCACTGCGTTGGCGCGACCACGCTGGACGAATACCGCAAATACATCGAGAAGGACGCCGCGCTTGAGCGCCGCTTCCAGAAGATCCTCGTCGGCGAGCCAAGTGTGGAGGCGACCATCGCCATCCTGCGCGGGCTGAAGGAGAAGTACGAAGTTCACCACGGCGTCGACATCACCGACCCGGCCATCGTGGCCGCAGCCGAGTTGTCCGACCGCTACGTCACCGACCGCTTCCTGCCGGACAAGGCCATCGACCTCATCGACGAAGCGGCCGCGCGCATCAAGATCGAGATGGATTCGAAGCCCGAGGCCATCGACCGTCTCGATCGACGCCTGATCCAGATGCAGATCGAACGCGAAGCGGTTCGCAAGGAAAAGGATGAGGCTTCGCAGAAGCGCCTTGGTTTGATCGAGGACGAGATCGCGCGCCTGCAAAAGGAGATCGCCGACCTCGACGAGGTTTGGCAGGCCGAGAAAGCGCAAGCCCAGGGCAGCGCGCAGATTCGCGAAGAGATCGACAAGATCAAGTTCCAGATCGCCGAATTCACGAGCAAGGGCGACTTCAACAAGGTCGCCGAGCTTCAGTACGGCAAGCTGCCAGGGCTCGAAAAGCGCCTGAAGGAAGCGCAAGAGACCGAAGCCAGCAAGGGCAAGTCCAGCGCGCCGACGCTGCTGCGCACGCAAGTTGGCTCGGAAGAAATCGCCGAGGTGGTGTCGCGCGCGACCGGCATTCCGGTCAGCAAACTGATGCAGGGCGAGCGCGACAAGCTGCTCATGATGGAAGAAAAGCTGCATGAGCGCGTCGTCGGCCAGGACGAAGCGATCAGCGCGGTCGCGAACGCGATCCGCCGCTCGCGCTCGGGCCTTGCGGATCCGAACCGCCCGACGGGTTCGTTCCTGTTCCTCGGCCCGACGGGCGTGGGCAAGACCGAGTTGTGCAAGGCGCTCGCCGGATTCCTGTTCGACAGCGAGGATCACCTCATCCGCGTCGACATGAGCGAGTTCATGGAGAAGCATTCGGTTGCACGCCTCATCGGCGCGCCGCCCGGCTACGTGGGCTACGAAGAGGGCGGCTACCTGACCGAAGCAGTGCGTCGCAAGCCTTACAGTGTGTTGCTGCTCGATGAAGTCGAAAAGGCGCATCCGGACGTCTTCAACGTGCTGCTGCAGGTGCTCGACGATGGCCGCCTCACCGATGGACAGGGCCGCACCGTGAACTTCAAGAACACGGTGATCGTGATGACCAGCAACATCGGCTCGCCGATCATCCAGCAGATGGTCGGTCGGCCGACCGAGGAGATCAAGGAAGCGGTGTGGGAAGAGCTGAAGAACTACTTCCGCCCCGAGTTCCTGAACCGCATCGACGAGACGGTGGTGTTCCACGCGCTCGACGCGAAGAACATCGAGGCGATTGCTTCGATCCAGCTCAAGGTGCTCCAGCAGCGGCTCGCGAAGATGGATCTGGCGCTCGACGTGTCGCCGGCGGCGCTCGCGGAAATCGCCAAGGTCGGCTTCGACCCGGTGTTCGGCGCGCGGCCGCTCAAGCGGGCGATCCAGCAGCGCATCGAGAACCCACTCTCGAAGTTGTTGCTTGACGGGACCTTTGGTCCGAAGGATACGATCGTGGTCACCACGGACCCGATCCAGGCACCCGGCCAGTTCAGCTTTGAAAAGGCCGGGGAACCTGCGGCGAAGGCCGTGGCCTAAAGCCGATGGTCAACTTCCTCGTCCGACTGATTCTCTTCATGCTGGGGCTGGTCTTCGCGGCCAGCCTCGCCGTCGCCGTGCTGCTGCTGGCGGCGGTCTGGGGCTTGCGCTATGCGTGGGCGCGGCTCACAGGCAAGCCGGTGCAGCCGTGGGTCATGCGTTTCGATCCGCGCAGCGGGTTCGATCGCTTTCGCTCGGCTGGCCATCCCCAGGAGCCGACGGCGGCGGATGTCGTGAGCGCGCGCGCACAAGGACAGGCCACCGACAGCCCGGTGCGCTTGAACGATGCGGGTAGCGTCACCGACGTTTCCGTGAAGCCGTCGCGCGGCGAGTAAGTCGCTGCGTCGATGTTGCGGCCCGCGATCCTCATCGATCCATCCGAGGTCGAATTCAGCGCCATCCGCGCCCAAGGCGCGGGCGGGCAGAACGTCAATAAGGTATCGAGCGCGGTGCATCTGCGCTTCGACATACCGGCCAGCTCATTGCCCGATGACGTCAAGGCGCGCTTGCTCAACTCGCGAGACACCCGCATCACCCACGAAGGCGTCTTGGT
The DNA here is from genome assembly GCA_017744935.1 of Variovorax sp. Taxonomy (GTDB): domain Bacteria; phylum Pseudomonadota; class Gammaproteobacteria; order Burkholderiales; family Burkholderiaceae_C; genus Variovorax. The sequence continues at coordinate 26,351 of JAGIAI010000028.1, read as the reverse complement.
CATCAAGGCGCAGCGGCACCGCAGCCAGGACATGAATCGCGACGACGCGATCGCGCGCCTGCAGGAAGTGGTCGATGCGGTCGCGACCCCGCCCCGTGCGCGGCGGGCCACGAAGCCCAGCTATGCCGCGAAGCAGCGCCGGCTCGAGGGCAAGAGCCAGCGCTCGGAGATCAAGAACCTGCGGCGACAGGTTCGCGATTGACCTCGATCGGGGCGTCGTCCTGTGCCCGCGCCAGGGTGAGCGCGGCAAGCGCTTCGGCGTCCGTGCGATAGCTGAAAAGCATCGGCCCCGGCGCCAGCAGCCCGGCACGCTCCAGCACCTGTTGCGCGGGCAGCTTGAGGCCCGAGATGTGCAGGCGCACGCCTTCCGATTCAAGCAATCGGCGGATACTGCCGAACACTTCCGCGCCCGTGATGTCCACCCGGTTGATCGGGTAGGCGAACAGGCAGACGTCGGTCAGCTTCTGCCGGGCAAGCGCGACGCTGATCGCGCGTTCGAGCGTGCTGGCGGACGCGAAGTCCAATTCGGCATCCATGCGCAGCGCGTAGAGATTGGGGGCGAGCGGCGGCAGGTGCCACAGATGACGGTCACGCAGGCTGCCGTCCGGATGCAGTCCCACTTCGATGATGCGCGGATGCAGGTGCCGGTACATGTAGTGCGCAAGCGCCGCCAGCAGGCCACCGAGCACGCCCCAGTAGATGGAAGGCGCGGTCGCGATGGTCAGGCAGAAAGTGCCGAGCGCAATGGCGGATTCGATGCGAGAGATGCGCCACAGGGCGACGAAGGCCGAGGGCCGCAGCAGGCCGATGGTCGCCGTCGCCACGATCGATGCCAGCACGGCTTGCGGCACGTGATAGAGCAACGGCATCGCCCACAGCAGCGCCGCTGCGACGACGGCCACGCTGAACAGCGTCGACCATTGCGACTTGGCGCCCGCATACAGCGTGATGGCCGAGCGCGAGAAGGACGAGCTCGTCGGGAATGCTCCGGTGAGGCCCGACGCGATTTTGCCCAGCCCCTGGCCGATCAGGTCCTGGTTCTCGTTCCAGAGCTTGCCGGCGCGTGCGTTGTCGACCTTGGCGCTCGATGCGGTTTCGAGAAAGCTCACCAGCGTGATGAGAAACGCCGGCAGCAGCAGATTGCTGAACTCGTTGAGTGAAAGCCAGCCCGGCCAGTAGAACGATGGCAGGCCTGAAGGCAGCGTGCCGATAACGGCGCCGCCGCGCAGTGCATAGCTGATCGCGCCGCTGATCACTGCCGAAGCGGCAACGAGCGCCATCGTCGTCGGGAAGCGCGGCACCCATTTCTTGCCGAGCCACAGCGCCGCCATGCCGCCAAGTCCGAACGCGATCGCGATGTAGTCGGGTGGTGGGCCGTGCAGCAATTGCGTGAAGCTACGTCCGGTGAATCCAAGCAGCGCCGGCAACTGCGACAGCGTGATGAGCACCGCTGCACCCTGCGTGAAGCCCATCAGCACCGGCGAATTGACCATGCGAAGCAGCCAGCCGAAGCGCGCCGCTCCGAGCACGACCTGCATCACACCCGACAGCAGCGTCAGCCAGACGGCCATCGCGACCCATTCGCTGCTGCCCCGTATGGCGAGCGGTGCCAGCGAGGCGCCCACCAGCAGGCTGGTCAGCGCGGTGGGTCCCACGGAGAGACGGGCCGAAGAGCTGAACAGCACCGCGACGAGCGCGGGGAAGAGCGCGGCATACACGCCGGTGACCAGCGGCATGCCCGCGAGAGCGGCATAGGCCACGCCTTGGGGGATCACCATCAAGGCGACGGTGACGCCGGCCGAGGCCTCGTTGATGAGCAGCGCGCGATCCGGTCGCGGCCATGCGAGGAAGGGAAGCCAGCGCGCGAGCTGGTCGCGGTTCAAGGTCATGGCCTTGGGGCGCAGGAGGTTGGGGAGTGCACCCGCCGATGATACGTATGCGGCTGACGAACTCAGCCATCGCTGGCTGATGCCGCTAGATTGCGGGCATGACCGATCTGCAATCCCTTTTCGATCTCCAGCACCGCGCGAGCCGTCAGGGGCCTGTGGCTGCGCAATTTGCGGCGCTGCCCTTCGATCACTTGTTCTTCACAGGTTCCACCGGCGTTGGCCGCAAGGTGGCGCAGGCCGCGGCGGCCAACCTGACGCCGACCACGCTGGAATTGGGCGGCAAGTCGCCGTGCATCGTCGATGCGTCCGCCGACCTCGACGAAGCGGCCCTGCGAATTGCGCACGGGAAGCTACTCAACGCGGGGCAGACCTGCATCGCGCCGGACTACGTCTTGCTGCCGCGCGGTCGGGAAGATACCTTCGCCAAGGCCTGGTGGCGTGCGGTCGCGCGGCTGTTCCCGCGCATCGATGGCAACCCGGACTATGCGGGGATCCTCGGCGAACGGCATCTCGCGCGCCTGCACCGGCTGCTGGACGAGGCGCGAGCGCAGGGCGCGCGCGTGGAGCAATCAGAAGTGGCCGCGCCTGGAAGCCGCCAGTTCGCACCCGCGCTGGTCTTCCGCGGGCGACCCGGGCTGCGCCTGCTGGAGGAGGAAATCTTTGGTCCGATCCTGCCGGTGCTCCCTTGCGACGACAGTGCGGAGGCCATTGCGTACCTCAATGCGCGTCCGCGCCCGCTCGCTCTCTACTGGTTCGGCGCCGACACCGCGGCGCGCGACCGCGTGCTCGTGCAGACGGTGAGCGGCGCAGTCACCGTCAACGACGCGTTGATGCACATCGCCCATGAGGGCCTGCCTTTCGGCGGCGTCGGCGAAAGCGGCTGGGGCGCCTATCACGGCGAAACTGGCTTCCTGCGCTTCACGCAGCAGAAGCCGGTGCTGGTCCAGTCGCGCTGGGCGCTGGGGTCGATGCTCTATCCACCGTATGGCGCGCGCCTGCAGCGCATGCTCAAGCTGCTGCGGATGCTGGGCTGACGTCGTTTGCCGCGCGCCGCTTGTGCTGGAAGGCGGTCGGGGATTTGCCGGTTGCCGCCTTGAACATCGCACAGAACGCACTGTCGGTGGCGTAACCGCTGGCCGACGCGACCTGGCTCACGGCCATGCCGCGCGCCAGCAACGGCAGCGCATGCGCGAGCACCGCCTGTTGCCGCCATTGCTGCCAGCTCATGCCGAGCTGGTCGCGGAACAGGCGCGCCACCGTGCGCTCGCTCGCGCCGATCGTTTCGGCACGCTCCGCCAGGGTGGCTCGTCCGGCGGGGTTGCGCAGCAACGCTTCGCACAATTGGCGCAGGCGCTTGTCGGCAGGCAGCGGTACGTCGATGCGAATCTGGGTCGCGCGTTCCAGTTCGTCCACCAGCAGCGGGGCGATCCAGCGTTCGCGTTGCGCGGCATGCGGGTCGGCCGGCGGCAGTCCGTCGGGCGTGGTGTCGAGCGCGAGCATGAGTGCGCGCAGCAGGGGGCTGATCTCCAGCACCTCGCACTTTTCCCAGTTCGGTCCGAGCCAGCTGTGCAGGTAGACGGTGCGTAGCTCGGCGTCCTCGATCAGCGTGATGCTGTGCGACATGTTCGCCGGCACCCAGAGGGCCCGCGAGGGCGGGACGATGTAGCTGCCGTCCTCGGTGCTCAGGCGGATCACGCCGCGCGTCGAGAAGGTGAGCTGCGGCCAGGGGTGCGTATGCAACTCCACGAGGGTGTCGGCCTTGAGGAAGTGTTCCTTGGCGCGCAGCGGGCGCAGCACGTCGGGGGCGTAGAGGTGGGGTGTGAGCGGTCCCACGCTGTTGGTCGGCGCGGGGTAGGGCGGCGTGGCGCGCCGAGCGGGCGTGTCGACGGGCGCCGTGGATTGGGCGGCTGTGGACGGCATAGTTTCGACAAATGTTGTCTCTGTATCGCCATTCTGCCGCCGTCGGCCCGCTTAGGATCGGTGCCCAACCGAGTTTCTTGTAGCAATCCATGTCTTCCAACACCGCCACCGCCGGCACGCCCACGCTGGGCGCCGACGCCAAATTGATCGGACTCGTGGGGCTCGCGCATGCCGTCAGCCATTTCAGCCAGCTCATCCTGCCGCCGCTCTTTCCGTGGCTGAAAGACGCCTTCAACGTGAGCTACACCGAACTGGGCGCGGTGCTGACGGTGTTCTTTGTCACCTCGTGCATCGTCCAGGCGGCGTCCGGGTTCATCGTCGACAAGCTGGGTCCGCGCCCGGTGCTGTTCGTCGGGTTGTCGATGCTGGGTCTGGCGGGTTTTGGCTATGCCTCGGCGCAGAGCTACTGGATGCTGCTGGTGTGCGCAGTCGCGGCGGGCATTGGCAATGGTGTGTTCCATCCGGTCGACTACACGCTGTTCAATCGCAAGGTCGCACCGACCCGGCTGGGGCATGCCTATAGCGTGCACGGCATCACCGGCAGCCTCGGCTGGGCGCTGGCTCCGGCATTCGTGGTGCCACTGGCGATGGCCTTCTCGTGGCGCGTCGCGTTGGCCGGCGCCGGTGCGATTGCTGTCGTGGTGCTGCTGATCCTCTGGTTCAACCGCAGCGTGCTGTCGCTCGACGCCGCCGCGGTCCGCAAGGCCACAGGCACGGACGCCGCGGCGGGTGGCGAGTTCGCTTTCCTCAAGATTCCGGCGGTGTGGATGTGCTTCGGCTTTTTCTTCTTCTATGCTGGGGCGCTCAGCGTGGTGCAGACCTTCGCGCCCGCCGCTGCCGGCCGCCTGCACGATGTGCCGGTGACGCTGATCGCGATCTGCCTGACTGTCTACATGGTTGCGAGCGCGACGGGCATGGTCGTGGGTGGCTTCCTGGCATCGGACCCTTCGCGTTGCGAGCGCATCGTCGGTGCCGGATTCGGCATCGCAGCGGGCATCGCGCTGATCCTGGCACTGGCGAACTTCATGCCGGTGCTCGTGCCGGTGATGTTCGGTGCGATGGGCTTTGCCACCGGCATTGCTGGTCCTTCCCGCGACCTGCTGGTCAAGCGCTCGACGCCGGCCAATGCGTCGGGCCGCGTCTATGGCGTGGTCTATGCGGGGCTGGACATCGGCCAGGCGATCGCGCCGCTGATCTTCGGCCGCTTGATGGACCACGGCCAGTACACCAGCGTGCTGGTCGGTCTGGCGGTGGTGCAGGGCGTGCTGATCGTGAGTGCGTTCAACGTGCGTCGCGTGCGCCGGGAGTCTCTGGTTCCGGCTTCGGCTTGAAGCCGTCTTGACGGTCTCTCTCTATCTGATCGTCGCCCTTGGCGCAGTCGTCGCCGGCTTCGTGCAGGGGCTCTCGGGTTTCGCGTTCGGGCTGGTGGCGATGTCGTTCTGGGCCTGGACGGTGGACCCGAAGCTGGCGGCGGTACTGTCCACGTTTGGCGCGCTCACCGGGCAGGTCATCGCGGCGGTCACCGGGCGCCGACAGTTCGACAAGGCGCTTCTTGCGCCCTTTGTCATCGGTGGGTTGGTCGGCTTGCCGGTCGGTGTCTGGCTGTTGCCGCGCCTTGACGTACCGCTCTTCAAGGCCTGCCTCGGCGGCCTGCTGCTGATCTGGTGCCCCACGATGCTGATGGCGCGCAACCTGCCGCGTGTGACTGCGGGTGGGCGCGCGGCGGATGCGATTGCCGGTTGGCTCGGCGGCATCTGCGGCGGCATCGGCGGGTTCACCGGACCGATCCCGACGCTCTGGTGCACCTTGCGCGGCTTCGAGAAGGACGCGCAGCGCGCCGTGATCCAGAACTTCAACCTCTCGATGCTCGCGGTTGCGTTTTCGCTTTACGTGGGAACGGGGCTGGTGACCGTCAGCATGCTGCCCATGCTCGCCCTCGTCGCGCTGGCCGTACTGGTGCCGGTGTTGCTCGGCGCGCGGCTCTACGTCGGCATCAGCGACGTGGCGTTCCGCCAGGTCGTGCTGAGTCTGCTGACGGCATCCGGCATCGCGTTGCTCGCCTCGTCGGTGCCGGTGCTGCTCGCGCGCTGAACTACTACTTCGGCAGAAGGTCGACCACCAGATCCGCTGGCCGGCACAGGCGCGTGCCGATGGGCGTCTCGACGATCGGCCGGTTCATCAGGATCGGATGCTCCACGATGAAGTCGAGTAGCTGATCGTCTGTCCACTTCGGATCGCCAAGGCCGAGTTCTTCATAAGGCGTTCCCTTCTGGCGCAGCACTTCGCGAACCGGGACGCCCATTGCCTTGACGAGCGATTTCAGCTTCGCCTTGGTCGGCGGCGTCTTCAGGTATTCGACGACCTGCGGCTCGATGCCGTGTTCGCGGATCAGCGCGAGCGTGTTGCGCGATGTGCCGCACGCGGGGTTGTGGAAGATGGTGACGGAGGTGGTTGCGTTTGCCATCCGGCGATTGTCCTCCGCGCTCAGGCCGTCTCGGGGCCTTCCCATCCTTGCTTGAACGGGAACCGCGCCGCCCAGAAATCAGCGAGGCGCGGATCGGCATCGACGCGGCGCACAACCTCGGCCATGCGCGGCGCCTCGCGATAGAAGCGGGTGCGGCCGGGCGTCCAGCGTGAGACGACTGTCACGTAGATGTCCAGCACGCCGATCCGGTCGCCCAGCAAATAGGACGTGCCGCGCGGCACCTGCGCATCCATGAGCCGCCAGCATTCGGCGATCCGCTCGCGCGTGCGCTCGAGGATGACCTTCTCCGCCTCCTTGTCGGCCGCAAGCCGCGACGGCTCGTCGCGCACCCAGTACATCGAATAGATGGATGCGGGCACGTAGGCCATCCACCGCAGGTACTGCGTGCGAAGAGGATCGCCGACCAATGGCGCAAGGCCGGCTTCGGGATGTTGCTCGGCAAGCCACATCAGGATGGCCGCGCTCTCGGTCATGACTTCACCGGATGGCCGAACCAGCACAGGCGCCTGCCGCATCGGACTCACATGCGCGAGCTTCTGGCGTTCGTCTTCGCCTTTCCACGGCGCGATGTCGATCGTCTGGACAGGCAGGCCGATCATCGTCATCGCGGCGTGCACTGGCGTCGCACCCGAACCGGGCGCACCGTAGAGCGTGTAAGGCTTGGCTGCAGTGTTCATCGCGGCAGCCTACCCCCGCGAGGCCTCGCGGATCGCGGAAGACCGTTCAGGCGGTGAGGATTGCGTCCAGACGCTGCAGGCCCTCGATCGTCTTCACGCACGCTTCCGCAGCCTCGGTGCCCTTCACCGCGAAGTGGCGATGGAAGTACTTGCGATGCTCCACATGTTCGTGGAAGTGGTGCGGCGTGAGCACGGCGGAGAGCACCGGCACATTGGTTTCGAGCTGCACCGTCATCAGCGCATTGACGACGGTATTGGCGACGAACTCGTGGCGATAGATGCCGCCATCCACGACGAGCGCCGCGCCGACGATCGCCGCATAGCGCCCCGACTGCGCGAGCCGCTTGGCGTGCAGCGGGATCTCGAACGCGCCGGGCACATCGAAGATATCGATGGTGTCGAGCGGAACGCCCAAGCGCTTCATCTCGGCGAGGAAGGCGTCGCGCGCCTGATGGACGATGTCCGAATGCCATTGCGCCTGGACGAAGGCGATGCGGCGGCCGCGTGGTGCGTCCGAAGCCTGAACGGCGGAGAGGGGAAGGTCGTTGATCTGACTCATGGTTTGCCTTTGAAGGGTTTGCCTGAATCAGGGCGCACGAAGCGGACGCCGGCGTGCACGCGAACGCGCCCGCCTGGCAACAGCATCGCGCTCTCTTTCATCCGGACTGTGACCGTCGGCCCCGGAATCACACCGGGTCTGCTGACCCCGCGACGCATTGCACGCCACGGGCGCTCGCGGGCTCGTGCGACTTTCGCCGCCATGACCGCCGGTGGGGAATTTCGCCCCGCCCTGAGAACGCTTTGCTCCGGCCTGGGCCGGAGCACGCGCGATTCTAGGGAAGTGGCGCGGATTGCGCTGTCACGCAGGAGGCAAGACCCCAGACACCGGATGGCCCGCCTCAGCGGAGTGTGAGGAACTCGGTCATGCGATGCAATTCATCGTCGAGCGCGGCTCGAAACGCTGCGCCTTTCGGTGCACCGTCCGCGTAGCCGAACGCAGGGTGCAGCCGGCCATCGCGTGCAGTGACGTTCGCCCAGCCGATCACGCGGTCATGCCACAGCATCGGCAGCGCGTAGTAGCCGAACTGCCGCTTCGGCGGCGGCGTGTAGGCCTCGAACTTGTACGTCCAGCCCCACAGGAGTTCGAAGCGGCGACGATCCCAGACGATCGGGTCGAACGGCGCGAGCAGCCGCAACGAGTCGTCAGGCGCATGGCGCCGCGACGCTGGGTTTTCGTCTGCCGGCCAGTACCAGGTCGTGCCATCGATGCGGCAACTGGCGAGTTTTTCTCGTGCCATGCGCAACGCGGTCTGTGTCTGTGCCGAAAGGTGCGGCGCGCCATAGCCGAGCAGGCGAATCAGGTAGGTCAGACTCGCGGCCGGCAGCGGCGCGTACTTGCGCACCACCAGATCGATAAGCGCAGCCGCGCGCCGGGCTCGCTCGGCGGGACTGTCGTCAACCTGCGGATGCGTCACGGCCTCATAGATGCGCGTGCCGCTTTCGCGCTTCTTCACTCGCAGCAAGCCGCGATAGTGCATGCCGTCGAGCAGGTGCGTGCTGGCGTTGCTTGATCCGCCCCAATAGTTCGTCATGCGCCCGTGCGCGAAATGCGCATCGACCTCGCGCGGGTGCGCAGAGCCGCGCTCGCGTACGAAGGCCAGCACCTCTTCCGCCTTGTGCCGGGTCTCGGCGTCCCACGCCTGCTTTGCCTCTCGGGGATGCATGAGAGCCAGATGCTCCCGCGGCAGGAATCCGTAGTTGACGAGGCAGTCTTCCTCCACGGCGAGCCGCGTATAGCGGGCTTCGAGATCGCCCGCGCGATAGTCCTTGACGCGCTGGCGCAGCGTCAGGTCCTGAGCGCGCGCAGGCGCACGGATCGGGTCGGCTTGCACAAAGCCGAGCCGACGGATCGCGGCTGGCAGCGTGGTCGGCGTGAAGAGGGTTCGCGCCACTGCGTAGCGGCGCAATGTATCCAGCGTGGGCTCGGGCATGCGTGGATTGCAGCACAGCGCGGCCATGCCCGCTGCGCCGTGCGTTCAAACCACGCTGCGATGTCGTTCGATGCAGGCGGCGAGCGTCTCTTCGCCCGAGCGCTTCCACCAGTCGAAGACCGAGAAGATCTCGACTTCGCTGAAACCGGCGTAGCCTGCGTCCTCGACCCAGCCGCGCACCTTCTTCAGTTCGACCACGCCGTCGCCCATCATCCCGCGATCGGAGAGCAGGTCGCGAGTGGGCGTGAGCCAGTCGCAGACGTGGTAGGCCAGCAGGCGCTCCTTGCCGGCGCGTGCGATCTGGTTCTGGAGCTTCGGGTCCCACCACACGTGGTAGATGTCGACCGCCACGCCGAGCATCCCCGAGCGCGACGGGTCGAGTTCGTCGCACAGATCCAGCGCGTGTTCGAGGGTGTTGATGCACGCGCGATCTGCTGCCTGCATGGGATGCAGCGGCTCGATGGCGAGTGGCATGCCGACCTGCCGCGCGTACTCCAGCGATGCCGCGATGCCGTCGCGCACTTCGGTGCGTGCGCGTCCGATGTCCTTGTAGAGCGCCTTGCCGTCGAGCGCGCCTGGCAGCGCGCCGACGACCAGCACGAGGCAGGGCGCACCGAGCAGCTTGGCCTCATCGATCGCACGCCGGTTGTCGTCGAGTGCCGCCTTCAACCCGGCCACATCGGGCGCGGGGAAGAAGCCGCCACGGCAGTAACCCGACAGCCCGATGCCATGCGCCTTGAGCTGCTTTGCAATCTTGTCGATGCCCACCGCAGCGACCTGGTCGCGCCACGGGCTGATCGCCCAGATGCCGCGCTCGGCGCACTGATCGATGATGCGATCCAGTGGCACCTCGGCGCCGTTCTGCTTGCGGATCGTGGCTGTGTTGATCGACAGCCATTCATGGCTCCGCGAGAAGTCGCGCATCGTCGTTCAACCTTCGATGCCGTGCACGGCCAGGAGCGTCTTCATGCGACGCACCGCCAGTTCGGGCTGCTCCAGCAGGTTCGCGGCGTCGGCCAATCGGAACAGTTCGGCCAGATGCGGCAGCGAACGCGTGCTCTGCTGCCCCCCAACCATCGTGAAGTGGCTCTGGTGCCCGTTGAGCCACGCCATGAAAACCACGCCCGTCTTGTAGAAGCGCGTCGGCGCTGCAAAGATGTGACGCGACAGGGGCACGGTCGGCCCGAGGATCGCGTGGAACTTGTCGAAGTTGCCGGCAGCCAGCTCGCCCAGCGCCGCGCTCGCGGCCGGTGCGATCGCGTCGAAGATGCCGAGCAGCGCATCGCTCTTGCCATGCGTCGGTTCGCTGCCGTGGCCGTCTCCCGCAATCAGCTCCGCATAGTTGAAGTCGTCGCCGGTGTACATGCGAACGCCTGCAGGCAGGCGGCGGCGCATTGCGATCTCCTTTTCCTTGTCGAGCAGGGAGATCTTGATGCCATCCACTTTGTCTGGATGCGCAGCGATGATGCCGAGCGCGGTATTCATCGCGCTGTCGATGTCCGAGGTGCCCCAGTAGCCGGCGAGCGCGGGGTCGAACATGTCGCCGAGCCAGTGAAGGATCACCGGCTGCCTGGCCTGGCTCAGGATGCGGTCGTAGACGCGCTCGTAGTCGGCGGGGCTTTTCGCGACGCGGGCCAGGGCGCGGCTTGCCATCACGATCAGCTTGCCGCCCAGCGCTTCGATCGCAGCCATCTGCTCTTCATAGCCGCGGATCACGTCATCGACGCTCCTGACCTTGTCGATGTCCAGGTGGTCCGTCCCGCAGCCTGAAGCGACCAGCGCGCCGGGCACGTCCTTCGCGGCTTCGAGCGACCGGCGGATGAGTTCGAGCGAGGTCGGCCAGTCGAGGCCCATGCCGCGCTGCGCGGTGTCCATGGCTTCGGCGACGCCGAGGCCGAGCGACCACAGCCGGCGGCGATAGCCGATGGTGGCGTCCCAGTCGACCGCGCATTGCAGCCACGGGTCGATCGCGGCCTTCGGGTCGGCCACCACGTGCGCCGCCGAGTAGGCGATGCGGTTGAACTTGACGCCGGCCGGCGGCTTGACAGGCGTGCTGCCCTTGAGCGCATAGGACGCAAGCGCGCCGTCCGAAGTGGGAAGAGTGAGCGAGAGGGCCATGGAACGCCTCCTCAGATCTTCAGTTCGGGCACGTCGATCCAGCGACGGTCCTTCCAGCTTTCGAGCGCGGCCTCGACGAGCTGCACGCCTTTGGCGCCTTCGGGCAGCGTCCACTTGTACGGCGCGTTCTCGACAACGTGGCGAATGAAGTGCTCCCACTGGATCTTGAAGCCGTTGTCGTAGACCTGCGAGTCCGGGATCTCCTGCCACTGGTCGAAGAAGTTCATCGTCTGCTTCTCGTCAGGGTTCCAGACAGGGCGCGGCGTGGCGACTCGCGATTGCGCGCGGCACGACGACAGGCCGGCGACCGCCGAGCCATCGGTGCCGTCGACATGGAAGGTCACCAGGTCGTCGCGGCGCACGCGGGTCACCCAGCTCATGTTGATCGCCGCGATCACCGGTTCGCCGTTGTGGCCGGTGAGTTCGCAGGTTGCGTAGGCCGCGTCGTCGGCCGTCGCTTCATAGGGCTGGCCGGCTTCGTCCCAGCGGCGCGGAATGTGCGTGGTGCCGAGACACGAGACCGACTTCACCTCGCCGAAGAGGTTGTCCAGCACATAGCGCCAGTGGCACATCATGTCGAGGATCATCCCGCCGCCGTCTTCCTTGCGGTAGTTCCAGGATGGGCGTTGGATGGGCTGCAGATCGCCTTCGAAGACCCAGTACCCGAATTCGAGCCGGACCGACAGCATGCGTCCGAAGAAGCCGGCGCGGCGCAGCATGTCGAGCTTGCGCAGGCCGGGCAGGAAGAGCTTGTCCTGCACCGCACCGTGCTTGAGACCCGAGCCTTGCGCGAGCCGGGCGATTTCGACGGCTTCGTTGAGGTTGGTCGCGATCGGCTTTTCGCAGTAGACGTGCTTGCCGGCGCGGATGGCCTTGGCGAGCAACTGCGGGCGCATCTGCGTGGTGCCGGCGTCGAAGAAGATGGTGTCTTCCTTGTTCTCCAGCGCCTTATCGAGGTCGGTGCCCCAGCGCGCGATGCCGTGTGCCTTGGCGAGGGCTTCGATCTTCTCGGCATTGCGGCCGATCAGGATCGGATCGGGCATGACCTTGTCGCCGTTGGAAAGTGTTACGCCGCCTTGCGCCCGGATCGCGCAGATCGAGCGGATCAGGTGCTGGTTCATGCCCATGCGTCCGGTGACGCCGTGCATGATGATTCCGAGTCGTTGTTGTGCCATGGTTTTCTCCTTGAGGGGCGGGACGGGCGCGCGGCGCCTACACCAGCGAGGGCGCCTGCTGGAGCGGCAGCAGGCTCGTGAAATCAGGGTTGGCCGCATGCGCGAAGCCGGGGCGGTCGAGCGATGCGGCTTCGATGCGGCCGTTGCGGATCGCCAGTCGCGGACGCCCGGCGGTGGTCTCGTAAAGATCGGGATGCGCCTGCGCGAAGGCGCTTTGCTCCACGTCCGGTGCATCGCCGAAGCCGTCGACGTAGTGATGACCGTTGCGTTCGCAGTGAGAAAGACCGAGCAGCGCTGCAAGCGCGAGATCCTGCTGCACCGCGAGTCCGGCCTGGCAAGTCAGATCCTCTGCCGACATGAAGCAGCGGTCGGTCTCGTGGCCGGGCGCCAGGTTCCACCGATCGCAGCGCGCGCGGTTGATCATGGCCTTGTAGATCCCCTTGCAACCCTTGCTCGACACGCCGCGCCAGCCGTGATTGCGTCCAAGCGGGAAGGCGTCGAGCGTGCCGTCGGCCTCATCGAGCAGCAGCGGCGCCAGTGGCTGGAGTTGGCTCAGCGCAGGGTCCATGCTCGCGTCGCGTGGCAGCGGTTGCTCGAGGTAGAGCAGCGCGTCCGGGCGTCCGGCGAGACGTGGCAGTGCACGTAGGCCTTCGCAGAGTGCCTTCAAGGACTTCAGATCTACATATTGCTCGTTGCCGTCGAGGGTGAAGTGGTGGCCCGGTGCGACGCTGTCGAGCGTGGCAAGGACGGCGTCGAGCCGTGCGAGATCTGCTCCCGGATCGCCGCCGAGCTTGATCTTGAAATAGCGATGGCCGTAGTGGCGCACGACAGCCGGCAGACTCACCGGCAGGCCCGTGGCGTCATCGGTGTCGCCTTCCAGCGCGTCGAGCATGCCGATGGTGTGTCTGGCGTGCAGATCGTGAGAAGGCGTGAGCGTCGACAGCCATGCATCCCAGTCCCAACCCTGGAGATCCTGCGCAAGCGGTGTCTCGCGAAGACCGACCAGGTTTCGGTTGAATGCCGCATGCATCGGCAATTGAAGGCTTCGGCACAGCGCGTCGATGACAGCGCGGTCGATCACCGCTTGCCCGAAGGCGATCGAAAGTGCGGTGGCGCCCGATGCCTCGCCTTGGCGCATCAGCGCGTCGTAGTTCTGCGCGAAGAGATCGAAGGCGGTTGCCGGTGCGCCCCGGGTGTAGGCGATGGATGCAGATTCCAGCGCTTGCTGCAGGTCGCGCACGTTGTCGGCCGCGCTGCGATCCACCCGCTTGTCGAACCATCGCGGCACCATCAACTCCGCGGACCAGCCTTCAGCGGTTCCGTGCGGGCCGCAGTCCACGGTGGCGCGCACGAAGACCTGCGGGCAACGTGTCAGCGTGGATGCGCCGAACTTGAACGGCAGCCGCAGCGACATCGCGCGCACACCGAATTCGACGGAGAGCGCGCGCAGGCGGGGTGCGGAGGACGGAGCGGCAGTCACGGTGAGGCTCAGTGAGCGTCGAGGTGGCCTTGGGCGAAGAAGTGCGCGCGCAGGGTACGGGCGTACTCGGCGAACCGCTCCGTGCCCATCACGTCGAGGGGGCGCGGGCGCGGCAGATCGATGTCGTAGATCGCGGCGATCGAACCCGGGCGCTCGCTCATCACGATCACGCGATCAGAGAGGAAGATCGCTTCCGGAATGCTGTGCGTGATCAGCAGCACGGTTTTCTTCGAGGCCGACCAGATGCGCTGCAGTTCGAGGTTCATCTTCTCGCGCGTCATCGCGTCGAGTGCGCCGAACGGCTCGTCCATGAGCAGCACAGAGGGGTCGTGCAGCAGGGCGCGGCAGATCGATGCGCGCTGCTGCATGCCGCCGGAGAGTTGCCACGGGTACTTCTTTTCGAAGCCGGTGAGCCCGGCCATCTGCATCAGTTCGCGGGCACGTTGGCGCGACGTTTCCTTGGGCAGATGGCGGATCTCCGCTTGCAGGAGGATGTTGTCTTCCACGCTGCGCCAGGCGAGCAGCACGGCGCTCTGGAAGACGATGCCCACGTCCTTCTGCGGTCCCTTGATCGGATGACCTGCAAGGGTGAGCGTGCCGCCGCTGATCGGCAGCAGGCCCGCCACCATCTTCAGCAGCGTGCTTTTGCCGCAGCCGGACGGCCCGACGACGGAGACGAACTCGCCTTCGCGAATCGAGAAGTCCAGCGGCTTCAGCGATTCGACCGGGCCGTCCTTGCTTTGATAGATCTTCGAGACGCCGCGCGCTTCGATCAGGACTTCAGTGGACATTGGAGCGATGGGAGAGTTGAAGCGCGCGAGTCATCAGTTCGGAAGGAAGTCGAGGGTGACGTAGTCCTCGGGCTTGCCTCGCGTGGATGCATCCATCCCGCCGTATTGCACCAGCAGGTCCAGCGAGTCGTTGACGTTCTTCATCGCTACCCGGAACGGACGCTGGTTGGCAGTGTCCTTGGTGTGATAGAGCGCGGTGCTCTGCTTGAGGCCGATGATGAGCGTGTCGCGAACGCCGGCCTTGGGGTTGGCCTTGAGCATCGCGTCGACGGCGGCTTCCGGTTCCTTCTCGGCGGCTTCGGCCGAGCGGGTCGCGGCGCGCATGAATCGCTTTACCAGATCGGGGTTCTCGGTCAGCAGGTTCTTGTTGGTGATGATCCCGGAACTGATCTGGTTCACGCCCGAGTCCGCGAAGCGGATCGGCGTCACAGGCTTGCCGGTGGCGTCCTGCAGCTTGATCGCCTGGTCCATCACATAGCCAAGCAGCAGGTCGGCTTGGCCGTTGGCCACCGCATTGAGCTTGGTCTGCGCATCGCCCGAGATGACCTTCACCTGGTCCGGCGTGATGTTGTTGGCCTTGAGGAAGACCGGCCACATCTGCGACATCGAGTCGCCCGGCGTGGTCGCGACGGTCTTGCCGACGATGTCCTTCGGCGTCTTGATGCCCTTCTCGCTGAAGCCCATCACCGACATCGGGCTGACCTGGAACAGCACGCCGGTGGACTTCAGCGGCGCGCCCTTGGCGGCGGCCTTGATCATGGTCGTGACGTCGATGTAGCCGAAGGTGGCCGACTTGGCCGCCACGGCCTGCGCGGTGACGGCGGAGCCGCGGCCTTCCTGGATGTCGAGATCGATGCCTTCTTCCGCGAAATAGCCGCGTTCCTTGCCGAGGAAGAACGGCGCGTGCTCGCTGTAGAGGTACCAGTTGAGCATCAGCGTGACCTTGTCCGCCGGCTTGTTCTGTGCCTGGGCGGGTGTCACCGCGAGTGCCACCGCGGCGGCAGCGCCGGCGAGGAGGGTCGTGAGCATCTTCTTCATGGTTTGTCTCCTGGAAGAGTGGTTTGCAACGGAACTCAGTTGGCGTGGCGCTGGGAGGCGTGCCACGGGATCATCAGCCGCTCGACGAGATCGACAGCGACGAAGAGCAGCACGCCGATGGTCGAGAGCACCACCAGCGCCGCGAACATGAGCGGAAGGTCGAAGTTGCCGTTGGCGACCTGCAGCACGTAGCCGATGCCGGAGTTGGAGCCAACGAATTCGCCGACCACCGCGCCGACCACCGCCAGCGTCACCGCGACTTTCAGGCCGCTGAAGATCGCCGGCAGGGCCTGCGGCAGGCTGATCTTGAAGAAGGTCTGCAGGCGTGTTGCGCCCATCGAGCGTGCGAGATCGAGCATGTCGGGCTCGACCGACTTGAAGCCCATCACCGTCGAGACGACCACCGGGAAGAAGCCCAGCAGGAAGGCCGAGATCACCTTCGGAAAGATGCCGAAGCCAAACCACACCACGAAGAGCGGCGCGATCGCGACCTTGGGGATACTCTGCGAGAACACCAGCAGCGGGTAGACGTACGACTCGACCACGCGCGAGTAGGCGATCACCATCGCGATCGGGATGCCGATCACGATCGTGAGACCGAAGCCGCCCAGCGTGGCGAGAGTGGTCTTCCAGCTTTCGGCGATGAGGCGCGGCCATTCGGCGATCAACTGGTGCACGACCTGCATCGGCGGGGGGATGAGGTAGGGCGGGATCTTGAAGACCCGGATCACCATGTCCCACAACACCAGCAGCATCAGGATCAGCAGGAAGGGCCTCAGTGCGGGTGAAAGCAGCAGGTTGCGAAGCATCGACGAGAGCAGGTGGGTTGAGCCGTGAAGCCGTTGGCATCGCGGTCGAACCGCGCGTTCCAATTCACCGGAAAGTGAATTAAACGATTCTAGAAACCGGTCCCTGCCCCAGTCAACGACCGTTGCCTAGGAGATACCCGAATCAGCGCAGCGCGTAGCCGAGCACCAGATCGGTCATGTGCGAGAGGCGTTGCGCCATCGCCTTCGGGGTGCGCAGGTCCCGGCCGAAGATGGTCGACAGCGTGTCGTTGTTCGAGAGGTAGAAGTAGCAGAGCGAGGCGATCGAGATGTAGAGCTGTACCGGATCGATGCCATCGCGAAAGACGCCGCTTCTTCGCCCGCGATCGAGCACGTCGTCGAGTAGCTTGATCAGCGGGGAGTTCATCTCCTGGATGCGTTCGGAGCGCTTCAGGTGCACTGCGCGGTGCAGGTTTTCGCTATTGAGCAGCGTGATGAACTCGGGATGCTCGAGGTAGTAGTGCCAGGTGAAGGAGACCAGGCGGCGGATCGCTTCGACCGGCTCCACGTCTTCGAGGTGAAGCCGTTGCTCTGCCTGTCGAATGCTTGCGTAGGTGCCTTCGAGCACTGCCAGGAAGAGATCGTCCTTGCTCCCGAAGTAGTAGTAGATCAGCCGCTTGTTGAGGCCGGCACGCTCGGCGATGCTGTCCATGCGCGCGCCCGCGAGTCCGCGTTGCGAGAACTCGTCGCGCGCCGAGGCAAGGATGGCGAGTTGGGAGCGGTCGGCGTCGCGGGAGCGCGGTTCGGCCGGCGCGTGAGAGCGGCGGGGTTTCATGCGGCGAATTTAACCAGATGGGGAATTAAGGCAAGCGGGCAAGCAGGGGGAGGCACGCGGATAATTCGCGCACCCCATTTGAAGCAGAGAGGCGCATCGCACATGAGCTCACCACAACCCGCAGGGCACCTGATTGTCGAGTGCCTGATCGAACAGGGGGTCGAGCTGGCCTTCGGTGTTCCGGGCGAGAGCTTCCTCGCGGTGCTCGACGGCTTTCATCAATACGGCGATCGCATCCGCTTCATCGTGAATCGCCAGGAAGGCGGCGCGGCGTTCATGGCCGAGGCCCACGGCAAGCTGACCGGAAGGCCGGGCGTGTGCTTCGTCACGCGCGGGCCGGGTGCCACCAACGCTTCGATCGGCGTGCACAACGCGTTCCAGGATTCGACGCCGATGGTGCTCTTTGTTGGCGACGTCGGCAGCGACTTCCGCGATCGGGAGGCCTTTCAGGAGGTCGACTACGGCAGCTTCTTCGGACCGAGCACCAAGGGCTTTGCCAAGCGTGTCGAACGCATCGACGATGCGAACCGTATCCCGGAGTACATCGCGCGGGCATTCGCGACTGCGATGAACGGGCGCCCCGGGCCGGTGGTGCTGGTGTTGCCCGAGGACATGTTGCGCAGCACCACGGCGTCGCGTCCGCTGCGTCGCGTCGAGGCAGTCGAGCCATGGAGCGATCCCGGTGCGTTGCGTACGTTGCGCGAACTGCTCCTGAAGTCGCAGCGCCCGCTCGTGATCGCCGGCGGCGGTGGTTGGACACAGCAGTCCGCTCAGGCACTTCAGCGCTTTGCCGAAAACTGGAAGCTGCCGGTGGCGAATGCGTTCCGCTTCCAGGACACGTTCGACAACCACCATCCGCTGTACGCGGGCGACGTCGGTATCGCGATCAATCCGAAGCTCGCGGAGCGGGTGCGGCAGAGCGACCTGATCCTGGCCATCGGCCCGCGGCTCGGCGAGATGACGACCAGCGGCTACACGCTACTCGAGGCGCCGAAGCCGAAGCAGACGCTGGTGCACATCCATGCCAGCGCAGAGGAACTCAACCGCGTCTACCAGGCCGATCTCGCGATCAACGCAGGCATGAGCGCGGCCGCGCGCAGCCTCGAAGTGCTGAGCGCGCCGACGGATCTGCCGTGGGAAGCCTGGACTGCGGCAGCGCATGTGGACTACGTCGCGAACCTGGAACCGCAGCCACTCGCGGGCCTCCCGCCTGAGACGCCGCGTGGCGCAGTGGACATGGTGCAGGTCGTCCAATTGCTGCAGAAGCACCTTCCGCCGGACGCCGCGATCACCAACGGCGCGGGCAACTTTGCGAGCTGGGTGCATCGCTATTTCCGCTATCACGGCCTCACGAAGGGCGCCAAGACGCAACTGGCGCCCACGAGCGGCGCGATGGGTTATGGCGTGCCCGCGGGGATCGCGGCGAACCTGGCAACTGGGCGTGTCGCCTTCACAATCGCGGGTGACGGGGACTTCCTGATGACGGGACAGGAGCTCGCGACGGCTTCGCAGCACGGTGGCAAGAGCATCATCGTGCTGCTCAACAACGGCATGTACGGCACCATTCGCATGCACCAGGAGCGCGAGTACCCGACCAAGGTGAGCGGTACCGAGCTGCGCAACCCGGACTTCTGTGCGCTCGCGAGGGCCTATGGCTACGCAGCCGAGCGGGTCACCGAGACCGCGCAGTTCGAAGGTGCGCTGCAGCGGGCACTGGAGGCCGATACGGGCACGCTGATCGAGATTCCGCTCGACCCCGAGGTGATCACCACCCGAGGAACGCTGAGCGCAATCAGGAAGGCAGCGCAAGGGCGATAGGCGCCCTTTGCGCAGACGAAAAAAAGCCGGCGGTTGCCGGCTTTTTTATGGGAGCGTGTAAGACGCCCTGTGCTTACTTGACGTGCTTGCCAATGAGCGAAGCCAGTTCGAACATCGACACTTGCGGCTTGCCGAAGATTTCCTTCAGCTTGGCGTCGGCGTTGATGTTGCGCTTGTTGGCCTTGTCCTGAAGGTTGTTCTTCTTGATGTAGTCCCACAGCTTGCTCACCACGGCGGTGCGCGGCAGAGGCGTCGAGCCCACAACAGCGGCGAGTGCCGGGCTGGGGGTCAGTGCCTTCATGAACGCAGCGTTCGGAGTGCGCTTCTTGGCGGGTGCCTTCTTCGCTGCAGCCTTCTTGGCTGGAGCCGCCTTCTTGGCGGGTGCTGCCTTCTTTGCAGGAGCAGCCTTCTTCGCGGGCGCCGCGGCCTTCTTGGCCGGAGCCGCCTTCTTTGCCGGCGCTTTCTTGGCCGGAGCCTTCTTTGCAGTTGCCATGGTTGATTTCCTTTTTTGGTTGAACGCTTTCACCAATGAGAGTGTGTCTCTTCACCGGCATTGCGGATGCTAAAGGAGAAGAAACGCGTTTCCAAGGGAAAAAGGGGTTTTTTCATTGGGAGTTGTTGTTTTTTCAGAGGGAAGAAGCACAGCGTTTTCCCTTGGAGGCACTCTGAGAGCGCCTTCAGGCGCGTCGAGCAGGCCATGTCGCGAGCACGACGCCGAGCAATGCGAGCGCAAACGCAAGCACTTGCGGCATCGAAAGACTCTCGCCGAGTACCACGACGCCGACCAGTGCTGCACTCACCGGCAGCATCACGGTGAACACACCGGCCTGCGATGCGGGTACACCCTTGAGCCCCGTCATCCAGAGCCACACCGTCCAGATGCTCGCTGCGAGTGCATAGACCACGAGCAGTCCCCAGAGCCCCGTCGGCACCGCGCCGAAGTCGAAGCGCAGGGCGAACCAGATGCCGAAGGGCGTCGAGAGGACGAAGCCCCAGAGGTTGATGAGCGACGAGATGCGTTTGGGCCCGAGCCGTCCCGTCAGCGACTTGCCGATCACCGCATACGAGGCTTCGCACACCACGGCCGCGAAGACGAGGAGGTTGCCCAGCCACGGCAAGCGGCCCGGCGAGCTACCGGTGCCGTGCGTCGCGGCTTGCGCAGGTGCAAGGGCGAGCAGCCCGATGCCGAAGGCCGCGCATGCGATCGCGAGGCCGACGCGCGTGGTGATGCGTTCGCGCAAGAAGAGCCAGCTCCCGATCGCCACCACCGCCGGAATCGACGCCATGATTACGCCGGCCGACACCGCGCTCGTGAGGCTGACGCCGAAGAGCATGCAGATCGAGAACATGAAGTTGCCGAGGAAGGACTCGAGGAAGACGAGGCCGCGCGTGCGTGCCGTCATCGGCGGCTCGCCGTCAGGGCGGCGAAGCCAGTGCGGCATCGCGAGCGCCGCGATGCCGAAGCGCAGCCACGCCAGAAGCAAGACCGGGAAAGCGGCGACCAGCGGCTTGGAGAGGGCCACGTAGCTGCCGACGAGCGACATGCTCAGCGCGAGGCAGCCATAGGCAACGAGACGGCGAGGCGCCGGGAGTGCGGTGTTCAATAGAGTGGAAGACTTGGCAAGGAGTATTTGGATGATGCCGCAACCTGGCCCCACGGCCCGTCATGTGTTCGTCTATGGGACGCTGCGCCGCGGCGGCAGCAACGACATTTCGCGGTTTTCTCCGCCGCCGGAGCGCGTGGGAGATGGCGAGATCGCAGGCACGCTCTTCGACCTGGGTGCGTACCCTGGCGCGGTGCTCGGTGGGCAGACGCGCATCAAGGGCGAGATCTACCGGATCGCTCCGGCACTCGAAGTGCAACTCGACGCGCTCGAGGAAGTGAAGCCCGACGGCTCTGGGGAATACATCCGTCGAGAAGTCGTGGTGGTGGTGGCCGGTCGATCGATCGGCTGTCTTGTGTATGAGATTCATCCGGCCCGCATCGAGGGCAATCCGGTGATCGAGAGCGGCGACTGGATGTCGCGAGCGTGAGGCGGCGTGTCCTCTTTTCACGCCGTAAAAGCGCTTCCACGATGTAAAAAATCGGTGTGTTGCGCCGCAATAATTTTTCTCAATACAAGAAAAATAATTTCTCATTGAGAAAAAGATCCGTAAGTTATTGATTTTATTGAGTCAAAAATAACTCTTCTATAAGACATAAGAGTCTCGTATCCGACGTACAGTAGACGCCAAGGACGCGAAGCGACCGACCTTTCAACAACTCTCGGAGTGACCATGCCTCAGACCCTCACCGAACAACTCAGCCGCGAACAGCAGATCGCCGCCCTCGAAAAAGACTGGGCCACCAACCCGCGCTGGAAGGGTGTGAAGCGCGGCTACAGCGCTGCCGACGTCGTGCGTCTGCGTGGTTCCCTGCCGATCGAATACACGCTCGCTCGTCGCGGTGCCGAGAAGCTCTGGGAAAAGATCAACGGCGGTGCCCGCAAGGGTTATGTCAACGCGTTCGGCGCCATCACCGCCGGTCAGGCGATGCAACAGGCCAAGGCCGGCCTCGAAGCCGTGTATCTCTCGGGCTGGCAAGTCGCCGCCGACGGCAACTCCTCCGAAACCATGTACCCCGACCAGTCGCTCTATGCATACGACTCGGTGCCGACCATGGTTCGCCGCATCAACAACACCTTCAAGCGCGCTGACGAGATCCAATGGTCGCGCGGCATCAATCCCGGCGACAAGGAATTCATCGATTACTTCCTGCCGATCGTGGCCGACGCGGAAGCCGGTTTCGGCGGCGTGCTCAACGCCTTCGAGCTGATGAAGAACATGATCGCCGCAGGTGCAGCCGGCGTGCACTTCGAAGACCAACTCGCTGCGGTCAAGAAGTGCGGCCACATGGGCGGCAAGGTGCTCGTGCCGACGCAAGAGGCTTGCGAGAAGCTGATCTCCGCGCGCTTCGCTGCCGACGTGATGGGCGTTTCGACCATCGTGCTGGCCCGCACTGACGCTGAAGCGGCAAACCTGATCACCTCCGACCACGACGCGAACGACAAGCCGTTCCTGACCGGCGAGCGCACGCAGGAAGGCTTCTACCGTGTGAAGAACGGCCTCGAGCAAGCCATCAGCCGCGGTGTCGCCTACGCGCCGTACGCCGACCTGGTGTGGTGCGAAACCGGTACGCCGGACCTCGGCTTTGCACGCGAATTCGCCCAGGCAGTGCACGCGGCGAGCCCCGGCAAGCTGCTGTCGTACAACTGCTCGCCGTCGTTCAACTGGAGGAAGAACCTCGACGACAAGACCATCGCCGCGTTCCAGGACGAGCTCTCGGCGCTGGGCTACAAGTACCAGTTCATCACGCTCGCCGGCATCCACGTCAACTGGTACAACACCTTCAAGTTCGCACACGCCTATGCGAACGGCGAAGGCATGAAGCACTACGTCGAGATGGTGCAGGAGCCCGAGTTCGCAGCGCGCGAGCAAGGCTACACCTTCGTGTCGCACCAGCAGGAAGTCGGCGCTGGCTACTTCGACGACGTGACGACCGTCATCCAGGGCGGCTCGTCGAGCGTCAAGGCGCTGACCGGCTCGACCGAAGAAGAGCAGTTCCACTGATCTGCTTTCTCAGTCGCTGAAGAAATCCCCGCGTGAGCGATCCGCGGGGATTTTTTCTTGGCTGTCTCGCTAGTCGAGCTTGCGCAGCTCGCGCACGCCGCGTCCGAGCCGCTGGCGCAGCAGGCTGCGCAGCGTCACGCCTTCGGCATAGCCGACGAGGCTTGCGATCTGCTCGAGGCTCTTGTCGCTCGTCTTCAGAAGATGAACCGCGCGCTCGACGCGAAGGTCCTGGAAATAGGAAAGGGGTGTCTTGCCGAGCACCTGCTGCATGCGGCGCGCGAGGGTGCGCTTGCTGGTGCCTGCGGCGGAGGCAGCTTCGTCGAGAGAAAAGCCGTCGGCGAGCCTCCCGCGGGCCCAGCGCTCGAAACGCTCGACGGTTGGATCCGAATGGCTCAGGTGATCCGTGATGACGTACGCGGACTGAGACGGTCGGGAGTCGACGATCAGGTATCTGGCCACCAGTGTCGCGAGTTCGGGGCTCGCCTGGCGGACGAGGAAGAGCGCCATGTCGACGTGGCTCAGTGCAGCTCCAGCGGTCACGAAGGGTCCGGAACTGACGAGCATGCGCGACTCGTCAAGCCGTACGGTGGGATAGCGCTGGCGAAACAGCGAAGAGAGCCACCATGTGGTGGTCGCGTGCTGCTGGTCGAGCAGGCCGGATTCGGCAAGCACGAAGGTTCCGATGCAGGCAGCCGCGATCTTCGTGCCCGATGCTGCCTGCTCTCGCAGTAGGCCCGCCGCTTCGGCGATGTCCTTGCGGCGTAGCGCCATCTGCAGGCCATCGGGCATCTTTTCACCGATCGCCGGAATGACCGTCCAGTCCGGATCGGCGAGCTCGACAGCCTGCTTGACCGGCACGCGGAGGCCCTGCGCAGTGCTGACCTTTTTTCGAAGCCCAACGGTGCAAACGTCGAAGCGCGCAACGTCGAGTTCGAGCATGCCCGCCAACTCGTTCGCGGTGGTGAAAACGTCGAGCGTCGTGGCAAGGCCGGTGTCGAACACGTCGTTCAGCGCGAGTACGTGAATCTTCATGGCAATAACGATAGCAAAGACGTCAAAAATGCCAATAGGACGATTGTGAGGGGCGACCTAGAGTTCATCACGGTCGTCGCACTTCCGCGCAACCGCATCCAAAGGAGAAAGCATGATCAAGTACGCACTGTTTGCCCGCCTCGAAGCCAAGCCCGGCAAGGAAGCCGAAGTCCAGCAATTCCTCGAAGCTGGCCTTGCGATGTCGCGCGAAGAGAAGACCACGCCCATCTGGTTCGCGCTGCGCCTCTCGCCGACCACCTTCGGCGTTTTCGATGCCTTCGAGAATGAAGAAGGCCGCCAGGCGCATCTGAACGGCCACATTGCGAAGGCGCTGATGGCCAAGGCGCCCGACCTGTTTGCCAAGCCGCCGACGATCGAATCGATCGACGTCCTGGGCCTCAAGAACGTGGCGCCGGCATCTTGAGCCGCTCGCGGATAGAATTGCGAGTTCCATCTCAGCAGCAACAAGAGCGAGAAAGGCACCTTGGTTATGACACCGCGAACTACGCCGCAAGGATTCAGCGGCCTTTTCCCTGAAGGAGAAGGCCGGTAGGCCGCGCATGCCGGATTCCGGTTCGTCAACCCAAGCAAAGCGCGGTCAAGTACCGCGCTTTTTGTTTTCTCGCCCGAGGTTTTTTCAATGATTCAGATCACGCTTCCCGACAACTCCCGCCGTGAATTTCCCGGCCCGGTTTCCGTGGCCGACGTTGCCAAGTCCATCGGCCCCGGCCTCGCGAAGATGACCGTCGCAGGCAAGGTCGACGGCCGGTTGGTCGATGCCAGCGACGTGATCGATCGCGACGCCAAGCTGCAGATCATCACGCCGAAGGATGAAGAGGGGCTAGAGATCATTCGCCATTCGACGGCCCACCTCGTTGGCCACGCGGTCAAGCAGCTTTATCCGACGGCGAAGATGGTGATCGGCCCGGTGATCGAGGAAGGCTTCTACTACGACATCGCCTACGAGCGCCCCTTCACG
Organism: Variovorax sp.; assembly: GCA_017744935.1. Lineage (GTDB taxonomy): Bacteria > Pseudomonadota > Gammaproteobacteria > Burkholderiales > Burkholderiaceae_C > Variovorax. Next base: position 1,747 of record JAGIAI010000028.1, on the reverse strand, counting down.
CCCGAGGACATGGAGGCGATCGAGAAGCGAATGCGCGAGCTGATCGCGCAGGACTACGACGTCATCAAGAAGATGACGCCGCGTGATGAAGTCATCTCGGTATTCAAATCACGCGGCGAAGACTACAAGCTGCGGCTTGTCGAAGACATGCCCGACGAGAAGGCGATGGGCCTTTACTACCACCAGGAATACGTCGACATGTGCCGCGGCCCGCACGTGCCGAATACGCGGTTCCTCAAGGTCTTCAAGCTGACGAAGCTGGCGGGTGCGTACTGGCGCGGCGATGCGAAGAACGAGCAACTGCAGCGTATCTACGGCACGGCCTGGGCCGACAAGAAGCAGCTCGACGACTACATCAAGCGGATTGAAGAAGCCGAGAAGCGCGATCACCGCCGGCTCGGCAAGGAGCTGGACCTGTTCCACATTGATGAAGTCGCGCCTGGCGTCGTGTTCTGGCATCCCAAAGGCTGGGCCGTGTGGCAGCAGGTCGAACAGTACATGCGGCAGGTCTACAAGGATACGGGCTACCAGGAGGTCAAGGGCCCGCAGATCCTCGACAAGAGCCTGTGGGAGAAGACGGGGCACTGGCAGAACTATCGCGAAAACATGTTCGTGACGGAATCGGAGAAGCGCGACTACGCGCTCAAGCCGATGAACTGTCCTGGCCATGTGCTGATCTTCAAGTCCGATCTGCGTAGTTATCGGGACCTGCCGCTGCGTTACGGCGAATTCGGACAGTGCCACCGCAACGAGCCGAGCGGGGCGCTGCACGGCATCATGCGTGTGCGCGGATTTACGCAGGACGACGGCCACATCTTCTGCACGGAAGACCAGATCCTGGAGGAATGCGTGGCGTACACGGCGCAACTCCAGAAGGTCTATGCGGACTTCGGCTTCACGGACATCCTCTACAAGGTCGCGACGCGGCCTGATAACAGGGTCGGTTCCGACGAACTGTGGGACAAGGCCGAGCATGCGGTGATGGAGGCGCTGCGTCGCTCCGGCGTCGAGTTCGTGATCGCCCCTGGAGATGGGGCGTTCTACGGTCCGAAGATCGAATACACGCTCAAGGACGCCATTGGCCGTCAGTGGCAGTGCGGCACGATGCAGGTCGATTTCAACACGGCTGAACGCCTCGGCGGAGAGTTCGTGAACGAGACGAGCGGTCGCTCGCATCCGGTCATGCTGCATCGCGCCATCGTGGGCAGCCTCGAGCGCTTCATCGGCATGCTGATCGAACATCACGCGGGCGCGATGCCCGCTTGGCTCGCTCCGGTGCAGGTCGCGGTGCTCAATATCAGCGAAGGTCAGGGCGACTACGCATCTCAAGTTGCGAAAACGCTGCAAAATCAAGGGCTTAGAGTTTTGCTCGATCTGCACAACGAAAAGATTACGTATAAAATACGGAAGCATTCGTTGCAGAAGCTTCCCTACATCCTCGTCGTAGGCGACAAGGAGAAAGAAGCTGGAGCCGTCGCAGTGCGCGCCCGGGGCAATCTTGATCTCGGTGCCATGTCGGTGGAGGCGTTCTCCCAAAAGATCGCTCACGACATCCAACACAAGCTTTGAATTTGAAACAGATTCAAGGGCCGATTTTTCGATCAACCCAGCTTGTGAGCGCGAACGCTTCGGTACCCGCTACGGTTTTGTAGCAAATTGTTTGAAGGATCTGACCATCGCTACTGCATTTCGCGACCGCCGCCACCGCGAGGAACGCCAACACCGCCTGAACCGGGAAATCATGGCC
>JAGIAI010000027.1 GCA_017744935.1 Variovorax sp. | reverse complement strand
GTCGGCGTGATCCTGCACCACGGCCTCAAGCGCATGGTCGAGAAGCAGGACAACGTCTACTACTACCTCACGCTGCTCAACGAGAACTACGCGATGCCCGGCCTGCAGCCCGGCACCGAAGAGCAGATCATCAAGGGCATGTACCTGTGCAAGCAGGCACCGGCGCTCAAGGCCAAGTCGCCCAGCGTGCAACTGCTCGGCAGCGGCACCATCCTGCGCGAAAGCATTGCAGCGCAAGAGCTGCTCGAGAAGGACTGGGGCGTCAGCGCCGGCGTGTGGAGCTGCCCGAGCTTCAACGAACTGACCCGCGACGGCCAGGACGCCGACCGCTGGAATCTGCTGCATCCGACCGAAGAGCCACGCGTGCCTTTCGTCGCGCAGCAACTCTCCGCGAGCACGGGCCCGGTGGTAGCGTCGACCGACTACATGAAGGCCTACGCCGAGCAGATCCGTCCCTTCGTCCCCAAGGGCCGCAACTACAAGGTGCTCGGCACCGACGGCTTCGGCCGCAGCGACTTCCGCGCCAAGCTGCGCGAGCACTTCGAGATCAATCGCCACTACATCGTGCTGGCCGCGCTCAAGGCGCTGGCTGAGGACGGCACCATCCCCGCACAGAAGGTGGCCGACGCGATCAAGAAGTACGGCATCAATGTCGACAAGATCAACCCGCTCTACGCATAAAACAACCAACCAACAACCTACTGCGCCCTAGGGCGGGAGACACGATATGGCTACAGTGGAAGTCAAGGTGCCGGACATCGGCGATTTCGATGAAGTCGCCGTCATTGAAGTGCTGGTGAAGGTCGGCGACACGGTCAAGGCCGAGCAGTCGCTGATCACGGTGGAGTCGGACAAGGCCTCGATGGAGATCCCGTCGAGCCAGGCCGGCGTGGTGAAGGAACTCAAGGTCCAGGTCGGCAGCAAGGTGAGCGAAGGCTCCGTGGTGCTGCTGCTCGAGGCCGAAGGCGCGGCTGCCGCAGCACCGGCACCGGCCGCTGCGGCGCCTGCCACTGCAGCGCCCGCGCCCGCTCCTGCGGCGGCTGCACCCGCGCCCGCCGCGGCCGCAGGTCCGATCGAGGTGAAAGTGCCCGACATCGGCGACTTCAAGGACGTTGCCGTGATCGAGGTACTCGTCAAGCCCGGCGACTCCATCAAGGAAGAGCAGTCGCTCATCACCGTCGAGTCGGACAAGGCCTCGATGGAGATCCCGTCGTCGGCGTCCGGCGTGCTCAAGGAATTGAAGGTCAAGGTCGGCGACAAGGTCAACATCGGCGACCTGATCGCCGTGGTCGAAGGCTCCGGCGGTGGCGCGGCTGCCCCGGCGGCGGCCCAGGCTGCAGCGGCTCCTGTGGCAGCAACCGCTTCGGCGCCTGTGCCCGCCCCGGCCGCTGCACCTGCGGCGTCCGCAGTCGCACCCGCTCCGCATGACCCGACCGTCGCACCCAGCGGCAAGCTGCCGCATGCATCGCCTTCCGTGCGCAAGTTCGCGCGCGAACTCGGCGTGCCGCTCGACGAGGTGAAGGGCAGCGGCCTCAAGGGCCGCATCACGCAGGAAGACGTCCAGAACTTCACCAAGGCCGTGATGAGCGGCGCGGTCAGCACCAAGGCGGCGGGCGCCAAGGCGCCGGCCGGCGGCGGGGATGGCGCAGCATTGGGTCTGATCCCGTGGCCAAAGGTCGACTTCACGAAGTTCGGCACGGTCGAGCGCAAGGACCTGTCGCGCATCAAGAAGCTCAGCGGTGCGAACCTGCACCGCAACTGGGTGATGATCCCGCACGTCACCAACAACGACGAAGCGGACATCACCGAGCTTGAAGCCTTCCGCGTCTCCACCAACAAGGAGAACGAGAAGTCGGGTGTCAAGGTCACGATGCTGGCCTTCGTCATCAAGGCGGTGGTCGCGGCGCTCAAGAAGTTCCCCGAGTTCAACACCAGCCTCGATGGCGACACGCTCGTCTACAAGCAGTACTACAACATCGGCTTCGCGGCGGACACGCCCAACGGCCTCGTGGTGCCGGTGCTCAAGGATGCCGACAAGAAGGGCATCATCCAGATCAGCCAGGAGATGGGTGAACTAGCCAAGAAGGCACGCGACGGCAAGCTCGGCTCGGCCGACATGCAGGGCGGCTGCTTCTCGATCAGCTCGCTCGGCGGCATCGGTGGCACGCACTTCACGCCGATCATCAATGCGCCCGAAGTGGCGATCCTCGGTCTCTCCAAGGGCCAGATGAAACCGGTCTGGGACGGCAAGCAGTTCGTGCCGCGCCTGACGCTTCCGTTGTCGCTGTCGTACGACCACCGTGTCATCGACGGCGCCGCGGCTGCCCGGTTCAATGCGTACCTTGGACAGCTTCTCGCAGACTACCGCCGAATCATCCTATGACCACCGTCGTGGCCGTCCGCAAAGGCGGTCAGGTCGTGATGGCTGCCGATTCGCTGGTGACGTTTGGCGACACGCGCTTGTCGTTCAACGCCGAGGCGAACCGGAAGCTCTTCATGGTCAACGACGCGGCCGGCCAGACCATCTTCGCGATGGCCGGCGCCGCGGCGCACTACCTGGTGCTGCAGCATGCGCTGGCAGCGCAACCGGTGGAGGCGCTGCATTTCGGCAGCAAGGACGAGATCTTTCACACCTTCACGCGCCTGCATCCGGTGCTGAAGGACTCGTTCTACCTGCAGACCAAGGAAGACGAACACGAGCCATACGAGTCGAGCCAGTTCACGATGCTGATGGCCAACTCGAGCGGGATCTACGGCGTCTACAGCTATCGCGAGGTCTTCGAGTTCAAGCAGTTCTGGAGCATCGGCTCCGGCCGCAGCTTTGCACTCGGCGCGATGCATGCCGCATATGACAAGGCGCGTTCGGCGCGCGATGTGGCCGAGGCCGGTGTGGCCGCGGCCTGTGAATTCGATCGAAACTCGGCCGGACCGGTCGACGTTCTCACACTCAAACTGAAGGTGTCCAAATGAGCGAAGTTCAAGTCAAAGTGCCGGACATCGGCGATTTCTCGGAAGTCGCGGTGATCGAAGTCCTCGTCAAGCCGGGTGACACGGTCAAGGTCGAGCAGTCCCTCATCACGGTCGAATCCGACAAGGCGTCGATGGAGATTCCCTCGTCGCACGCGGGCATGGTGAAGGCGGTGGCCGTGAAGGTCGGCGACAAGGTGAGCGAAGGCTCGGTCGTGCTGACGCTCGACGCGGTGGAGGGCGCAGCCGCTGCGCCAGCACCGGGTCCTGCGCCAGCCCCTGCCGCCGCCGCGCCCGCTCCGGCGCGTGCGCCCGCTGCCGCCGCTGCACCGGCGGTGGCATCGACCTACAGCGGTCCTGTCGACGTCGAATGCGACGTGCTGGTGCTCGGCGCCGGCCCCGGCGGCTATTCGGGCGCTTTCCGGGCGGCCGACCTCGGGCTCAAGGTCGTGCTGGTCGAGCGCTACGCGACGCTGGGCGGCGTGTGCCTCAACGTGGGCTGCATTCCGTCGAAGGCGCTGCTGCACGTCGCGGCGGTCATGGACGAGGTCAAGCACTTCGCCGACCTCGGCGTGAGCTACGGCGATCCGAAGATCGATCGCGCAAAGCTGCTCGCCCACAAGAACAAGGTGGTTGGAAAGCTGACCGGCGGCCTCACCGCCATGGCCAAGATGCGCAAGGTGACCACCGTGCGAGGCATCGGCGAGTTCATCGATGCGTACCACCTCAAGGTGCAGGAAACGTCGGGCGACGGCAAGGACGCGAGCGGCAAGTCGCAGGTCGTGAAGTTCCGCAACTGCATCATCGCCGCGGGCTCGCAGGCGGTGCAGCTGCCCTTCATGCCGAAGGACGACCCGCGCATCGTCGATTCCACCGGCGCGCTGCAACTCGGCATCGAACCCAAGCGCATGCTGATCCTGGGCGGCGGCATCATCGGCCTCGAAATGGGCTCGGTGTACTCGACGCTGGGTGCGCGCCTCGATGTGGTCGAAATGCTCGACGGCCTGATGCAGGGCGCGGACCGCGACCTGGTCAAGGTGTGGCAGAAGATGAACACGCCGCGCTTCGACAACATCATGCTCAAGACCAAGACCGTCGGTGCCGAGGCGACCAAGGAGGGCATTCGCGTGACCTTCGAGGGCGAGCAGGCCCCGAAGGAGCCGCAGGTCTACGACCTTGTGCTGCAAGCCGTCGGCCGCAGCCCGAACGGCAAGAAGATCGGCGCCGAGAGGGCCGGTGTCACGGTGAGCGACCGTGGTTTCATCCCGGTCGACGTGCAGATGCGCACCAACGTGCCGCACATCTTCGCGATCGGCGACATCATCGGACAGCCGATGCTGGCCCACAAGGCGGTGCATGAGGCGCATGTGGCGGCCGAGGTGATCGCCGGCGAGCAGAAGGGCGATCACGAACTCGCCAGCGCGGCCTTCAATGCCCGCGTGATCCCGAGCGTGGCCTACACGGACCCCGAAGTGGCCTGGGTCGGCCTCACCGAGGACCAGGCCAAGGCGACGGGCGTGAAGGTCGAGAAGGGCCTGTTCCCATGGACGGCCTCCGGCCGCGCCATTGCCAACGGGCGCGACGAGGGCTACACGAAGCTGCTGTTCGACGCCGAGACGCATCGCATCGTCGGCGGCGGCATCGTCGGCACGCATGCGGGCGACATGATCGGTGAAATCGCGCTGGCCATCGAAATGGGAGCGGATGCGATCGACATCGGCAAGACGATCCACCCGCACCCGACGCTGGGCGAGAGCATCGGCATGGCGGCGGAGATCGCGCACGGCACCTGCACCGACGTGCCACCGGCCCGGAAGAAATGACCCCCAGCCTCGCTCACTGCGTGTAGCTCGGGCACCCCTTCCAGGGGGCAACCCCTGCGGCCCGGCGAAGCTGGTTCGGCGGGGTTTCTGAAACCAAAAAACCCGCCGATGGCGGGTTTTTCTTTTTGGGGGCCTCCGTGTCAGTCGCCGGAGGTCTTGGCGGCGTCGTCCTGCGCCGTGATGACGCGTCGAGCGCCGCTAAAGCGCCGCTGCCAGTAGCTGCCGCTCATGTCCTCGACGCGAACCTGGGCACCGGGCTTGGGCGAGTGAATGAACTTGCCTTCGCCGACGTAGATGCCGACATGGCTGAACGCGCGGCGCATCGTGTTGAAGAACACGAGGTCGCCGGGCTTGAGTTCGCTGCGGTCGATCTTCTGGGTGGCCGCGGCCTGTTCTTCTGCGCGGCGGGGGAGCAGGTGGCCGACGGTCTGGTTGTACATCGCGCGGACGAAACCGCTGCAATCAAAACCGGTCTCGACCGTGTTGCCACCGCGGCGGTAAGGAACACCAAGGAAGCCCATGGTGGTGACCACGAGGTCGGAAGTGCGGTCGACGACCGTCTGGCGCACTTGCTGGAACTGGCCCTTCAGGGTCTTGTCCACGACCTGTGCTTCGGCCGCGTCGTCGCCGAAGTCCGGACGCTGCATTGGCGCGGCTTGAACCGAGAGCGCGAGCAGCAGACCGGCGGTGAGTAGGATTAAACGCATGGCGCGTAAGGATATGGATGACACCCCGGGGTGTCAATTTGAAGCGAAGTCGCGATTCTGCACGTAACTTCTTGCTGCTGATGGATTTTTTTGATCCTCTCATATCAAAAAATGTAAATGTTTCGGTTATCACCCATAAGCGTCAACTCGCATGTAATGCAAAAGTCTTTGAATTTGGATGCAATGACCAAACGATTGCAAAACCCGATCCGTCGAAGGACGCGAATGAAATCCACATTGACCAACTGCTGTGCAGCGGCGCCATGGATCCTTTGGTTTGCAACCGTGGCAGCCAGCGCCGCAGGCGCGGCACCCCGTCCGGAGGTGGTCGCGTCCGGGCTGGAGAACCCATGGGGCGTAACTTTCCTGCCCGGTGGCCGTTTTCTGGTCACTGAGAGACCCGGCCGGATGCGGGTCGTCGCATCAGACGGCAAGTTCGGTGCGTCGATCAAGGGGCTTCCGCCGATCGCCGCCGGCGGGCAAGGCGGTCTGCTCGACGTGCTCGCGGATTCCGGCTTCGAGAAGAACAGGACCATCTACTTCTGCTTCTCCGAGCCCGACGCCAACAACAGCGCCGCCAACAGCACCGCGCTCGCCCGCGCCCAGTTCGCCGTAGACGGCACCCAGCTCGAAGACCTCAAGATCATCTTCCGCCAGCAGCCGAAGGTGGTGAGCCGCAATCACTTCGGCTGCCGGATTGTCGAGATGCCCGACGGCACGCTGTTCCTGACGCTGGGCGAGCGCTTTAGCCGCAAAGAGGACGCGCAGAAGCTCGACAACCACCTCGGCAAGATCGTCCGCGTGACCAAGGACGGCGCGGCGCCGAAGGACAACCCCTTCGTCGGAAAGCCCGGCGCGCTGCCGGAGATCTGGAGCTACGGCCATCGCAACAGCCAGGGCGCGACGATCGGACCGGACGGCAAGCTGTGGATGCACGAACACGGCCCGCAAGGCGGGGACGAGATCAACATCCCGCTGGCGGGGCGCAACTATGGATGGCCGGTCATCACGTATGGCGAGAACTACGGCGGCGGCAAGATCGGCGAAGGCATCACGCACAAGGAAGACATGGAACAGCCGCTTCACTATTGGGTGCCGTCGATTGCGCCTTCGGGCATGGCCTTCCTGACCAGCGACCGGTACGGCGCAGAGTGGAAAGGCAACCTTTTCATCGGCTCGCTCAAGTTCGGCTATCTCGACCGCATCGAACTCAAGGACAGCAAGGTGACCGCCGAGCACAAACTGCTAGAAGAAGGCCGGGCGCGCATCCGCGACGTCAAGCAGGGGCCGGACGGCCTGCTCTACATCCTGACGGACGAGTCCAACGGCAGGCTGATCCGTTTGCTGCCGGACTAGCCTTGAGCGGAAGGGCAGCGGGGCAGCGGGAGGACCGGCAGGATCTCTTGCCAGAGTCGCCGCCATTCCGGCCAGTCGTGCCCGCCATCGGTCCTGAACACATGGTCGGCAGGGAGCACGGCAGCCAGGAGTTCATGGCTGAACGCAAAACGGTCGTCGCGCCCGAAACCCAGGTAGAGCTGCGGCATGTCCGGCGCGCCGGTCTGTGCGCCGTAGCGCTGGAGCCATGCCCACATCCGCTGTTCGGCGTTGTCGCCCGGCAGCGTGCTCGTCGGGGCGCGCCAGCGCATCAGGCCACCGGCGTTCGCGATGTCGAGGCTGGTCGTGCGTTCGCCGAGATAGGGGGCGATCGCGACGATGCCGTCCAGCTGGCCCGGATTCAAGGCCGCGTAGGCCAGCGCACCGAGGCCACCGATCGAAATGCCGGTCACCCAGATCGACGTGTATCCCTTCCGGCGCGCCGGCGCGATCACGTCTTGGCCGAAACGCGTGACGATCGCCATGCCGTTGGTGTAGTAGCCCAGTTGGGCGTCGACACGCAGCACATCGATCGCGAGCCGGCGCTCCTCGATGGTGGAGATGTAGCCTTCGCGCACGAACTCGTCAGGTTCCGAATACGCGCCCGGCAACAGGACGAGCAATGTCGGCGCATCCGCAGTGCACGGGCTCTGGTGGAAGAAGGTGTCCATCGGCGCCTTCGGCGGTCGCGCGGATGTGCACCCGATGATTGCAACCGCGCTCGCCGCCAGCAGCGCGATCAGGAGCCGTGTACCGGGCCTGCGAATCTCAGCGGCTCCGGTCCGCGCCGCCGTGCGGCAATGGCAGATCGACCATCACCGGCTGGCCCGGTGCAGTGCAGCCGGTGTCGCAGCACTTGCCCGGCTGGCGGTTGCGCGTGATCGGCCGCTTCGGGTCGTGTGGGGCGGCGGCCGGCGAGCCGTCGGCGCCGACGCCGCGCTCCAGGATGCGCTCGACCAGTTCCACCTTCGAGCCGACCGGATAGTTGCGGTAGATCTCCTGCTTCATCGCCGCCGGCGAGCCGCCGCCGTGCAGGCTGATCGTGCTGTACCAGCCCCCCTGATAGCCGGCGGTCAGGTCCTCGATGAAGCGGGCGGTCTCGATGCGCTGCTCGTACGGCACGTCCGGGTTCGCGCGCAGCACGTCCGCCAGGCGCGCGGCCGTGGCCGGGTTGTGGTCCTCGTCCGGTCCGGGCAGGGCGACGATCAGCCCGCCGCTCACATAGTGCGCGATGCGGTGCATGTCGTAGATCTTCGTCGCGAGCAACAGCTTGCCGATGTTGCTGAAGACCGGCTCCGGCATGAACACCTCGCAATGCTCGTCGGCCTTGGCGTACACGCTCGCCGCCACGCCGCATGCAAAGAAGCTTTCGGTGATGGTGATGAGCTCCACCATCTGCTCGCGCAGGTGCGTCTCTCGGCCGGGGTCGAATCCGTTCGCCTCGCACATCAGCGCGCCCGCACCGATCAGCAGATCGCCAAAGCCTGCGCGCGCGCCGATGCAGCTATGCCGATGGTGAGTCGCGTAGCTGTACGTGAGATGGCTGCTGTGCTCCCATTCGCCCGCGTAGAAGACGTTGTCCCACGGCACGAACACGTGGTCGAAGATGCACACGCCGGTGCTCTGGCCGTACTTGCGGCTGAAGAGCGCGTCGCCGTGCTCGAGCTTCTCCCCCGGCCGGCCTGCGGGGCGCGCAATGATGGTGAGGCCCGGCGCATCGAGCGGCACCGCGCAGCACACCGCGAAGTCCGCATCTTCCTTGCCCATGTTGCGGCACGGCATCACGAGAAGTTCGTGCACATAGGGCGCGCCGGTCACGATCGCCTTGGTGCCCGAGATGACGATGCCGCGCACGCCGTTGCGCACCGCATTGCGCTCGACGATGTGCACATAGCTGTCGGCGTTGGCCTGTTCATGCGGCCGCTTGCTGCGGTCGCCCTTGGCGTCGGTCATGGCCACGCCGAGCGTCAGGTCCTGGTCCTGGATGCGATGCAGGTATTCGGTGAAGCGTGCGCTGTTCTCCCGCGTGCCGCGCGCGTCGTCGATGCGGGCCGAGACCTGGGCAATCGCGTTGAGCGCATCGTGCGTCAGGTAACGCTGGGCGCATCCGGTTTCCTGGCAGACGAGTCGCACGGCCTCGAGCTTGTTGAGCAGGTCACCCGAGCTGGTGTTGATGTGCGAGAACCGGTTGACCCGCTTGCCGCTGGTGTGCTGCACAGCGGTCATGACCGGCTCGTACTGCGCCTTCAGCGCGTGGTCGTAGGTCAGCGCGATGGCGTTGATGCCGGGTTGGAAGGCGCGTTCATCGGCAACGCTGTCGACGAGCCGCCCATCGACATACACGGTCGGGCGATAGCGGCGGAGCGACTCGCGGAAGTCGTGGCCTGACATCAGCGCTGCGGGATTGAGCGGAGCGTTCATCGTCTCTTCCTTGTTGATTGCGCAAGGCCTCGCCGGCTCTGGCGCTTGTTCGATAATTTGAACATTGAATCGCGAATGGCGCGCATCGCCGCCATCACCTCCGAAAGAAGACTCCCATGCTGCTCGACGCCTCGCAATCCCAACTCGTTCTGGTCGACTATCAGGCGCGCCTGATGCCCGCGATCTTCGAGGCCGACGCTGTCGCGAAGAACGCAGTGCGCCTTGGCAAGCTGGCACAACTCGTGGATGTGCCGGTCTTTGGCACTGAACAGAATCCATCCAAGCTTGGCGAAAACCTCCCCGACATCCGCGCGCTGTGCCAGCGCACGCTTGCCAAGATGCATTTCAGCGGGGCGGAAGAAGGCCTCGGTGAATGGCTCCGCGCGCCAGCCAAGGCGCCGCAAGGCAATGCGCGCAGCCTGCCGAAGCATCTGCAGAAGCAGCAGACGGTCGAAGAGCGCAACACCATCGTGATCGCCGGCTGCGAGGCGCATGTGTGTCTTCTGCAGACCGCGCTCGACCTGCTGGAAGACGAGTTTGAAGTGTGGGTGGTGACCGATGCCTGCAGCTCGCGCACCGAACGCAACCGCGATGCCGCGTTCGACCGGCTGGCTGGCGCGGGTGCCGAACTCGTGACCACCGAGATGGTTGGTTTCGAATGGGTGAGGACCGCAGAGCATCCGCGCTTCAAGGATCTGCAGGCGCTGATCCGCTAAGCGCGATCAGTCGACTTTCAACGACCGGAGCCGTTCCACGATCAGATCGTGCAGCGCCTGCGCCGCCACCGACAGACTCCCTTCGCGCCGCTGCACCAAATGCACCGTGCGTGTCAGCGCCGCCACCGGCAGGGGCCGCGTCACGAGTGATTCGCGGCGGAAGTGAAAGAGCGTGAGCGCCGGCACGATGCTCACGCCGAGGCCCGCTTCGACGAGGCCCATGACCGTTGCAAGGTGTTCGACCTCGAAGATCTGGTTCAGCCGCATCGGATGCAGCGCCGCATCCAGCGACTGACGCACACTGCTGTTGCGTGCCATCTGGATGAACGGCCACGGCGCGATCTTCTTGAGCGTGAGGCGCGGTTCGCGCGCCAGCGGATGATCCGCGTGACACACCAGATGGAAGCGGTCCGTACACAGCTTCTGGCTGCGCAGGTCGTTGCCTTCGGCGCCGCTCGCGCCCGAAGCGGCGAGCGCGAAATCTGCTTGTCCGCCACGCACCAACGCGAGGCAGGCATCCGACAGCGCATCGTTCAGGTCGATCGTGATGCCGGGCCACTTCTGCATGAACTCGGCGAACACGCCCGGGAGCCAGCCCGCGGCGAGCGAGGGCAGGGCAGCCACGCGGACGCGGCCCGTTCGGCGCTCGACGTGATCCGCCAGATCGCGGATCGCGCCGCTCATGTCCTCCAGCAACCGGCGCGCGGACCCCTCGAAGAGCTTGCCCTCGGGCGTGAGCTGCACGCTGCGCGTATCGCGGTCGAAGAGGCGGGTGCCGAGGTCGTCTTCCAGGGCGCGGATGAGCGCGCTGAAAGCCGGCTGGGACAGATGGCAGGTCTCTGCCGCCCGCGTGAAGTTGCGTTGTTCCGCCAGTGCAAGGAAGGCACGAAGCTGGCGTGTCGAGAGGTCAGGCGTCTTCATGATTGATCCGACATTTGGATTAATTCATCTGAACTTTCTATTTTACGGATTGGGTTGAGACTCCTAGAGTCCGTCGCATGGACACGCCCTCGCTCCTCATCGGCTGCGCCGCAGGCTTCTCCGGCGACCGGATCGATGCTGCCGGACCGGTGGTCGATACGCTGATCGCTCGGCTCGAAGCCGGGCCCCCCGGCCGGCGCGCATTCCTCATCTTCGAAACCCTCGCCGAGCGCACCCTGGCGCTGGCGCAGCTTCGCCGGCGTGCGGATCCGGATTCGGGCTACGAGCCCTTGCTCGACGCGATGTTGCGGCCGGTGCTGGCTCGCTGCCTGGCAAACGGCATCCGTATCGTGAGCAACTTCGGCGCTGCCAATCCGCGCGCTGCAGCCCGACTCATCGGGCGAATGGCGCGCGAGCTGGGCGCCGAGGCGCCACGCATCGCAGTGGTGGAGGGCGACGACCTCTCCTCGCCGAAGCATCTCGCATTGCTGCGCGAGCAACTCGGCGCGCGGATGGATGGCATCCGGATCGTCAGCGCCAACGCCTACATCGGTGCGGAGCCGATCGCGCAGGCGCTCGACGCGGGCGCGCAGATCGTCGTGTGCGGTCGCGTGGCCGACCCTTCGCTGACGGTCGGGCCGGCCATGTCGCACTTCGGCTGGCACGGCCATGACTGGGAAAAGCTCGGCCGTGCGACCATGGCCGGCCACCTCCTCGAATGCGGCGCACAGGTCTGCGGCGGCTACTTCGCCGACCCTGGCTACAAGGACGTGCCGGACCTCGAAGCCGTCGGCTTCCCGATCGCGGAGATCGATGCCGATGGCGGCTGCACTGTCGGAAAGTCCGACGGCACCGGCGGTCTGGTGACCGAGGCGACCGTCAAGGAGCAACTGCTCTACGAAGTGCACGACCCCGGCGCCTATCTGACGCCTGACGTGGTCGCGGACATCTCCGAGGCCGAAGTGCAATCGCTCGGAGGCGACCTCGTTGCGCTGCGAGGCGTGACGGGCCATCCACGCCCGTCGCACTACAAGGTCAACGTCTGCCATGAAGGCGGCTGGCTGGCCGAAGGAGAAATCTCCTATGCCGGACCACGTGCCGAGGCGCGGGCCCGGCTGGCAGCGGAAGTGCTTCGCAAGCGCCTCCAGGGGCTGCAATTGCGCGTGGATCTCATCGGCGCAGTGAGCGTGCTCGGTGACGATGCCGGCCGCATGCTCGCGGCAACTTCCGATGCGGGCTTGCGCGATGTCCGCCTGCGTGTGGCGGCCGCCCACGGCGATCGCGCACAGGCCGAGCGGCTTGGTCGCGAAGTCATGGCGCTCTACACCTGCGGGCCGGCCGGCGGGGGCGGTGTGCGGACCGCGCTCACGCCGCGCCTCAACACCATCTCTTGCCTGCTGCCGCGCGATGCGGTGTCCGTGCGGCACGTATTCATCGAGGAGGCAGCGCCATGAGCTTGTACATCGAGGTCCCCCTCCATCGCGCAGCGCATGGACGCACCGGCGACAAGGGCGACCGTTCCAACATCAGCGTGATCGCGTGGCACCCGGATTTCTATCCGCTTCTGGTCGGGCAGATCACGCCCGAAACAGTCGCTGCGCAATTCGCGCATCGCGCCCCGACGCAAGTGCAGCGCTTTCTGCTGCCGAAACTGCACGCAATGAACTTCGTGCTCGACGGCGTGCTGGACGGCGGCGTGAACGACGCATTGAACCTCGACACGCATGGCAAGGCGCTGTCCTTCCTGCTGCTCGACCTTCCGATCCGCGTGCCGCGCGAACTCGCCGGCAAGCTCGCGGGCCCCGAAGTGCCCTGAATTCCATTCGCGACCTTCAATCATCCTCAGGAGACAAAACAGATGAATCGCTTTTCTTCCCTCGCGCTGGCTGCCGTGCTGGCTGCCTCGGCGGCGCATGCCGAGAGCTTTCCCGACAAGCCGATCACCTTCGTCGTGCCGTTTGCAGCCGGCACGGCGACCGACCAGATCGCGCGGGCGCTCGGCAACGGCGTGACCGCGGAGACGAAGCAGGCGGTCGTGATCGACAACAAGGCCGGTGCCAGCGGCTTCATCGCATCGCAGCAGGTGGCGAAGGCACCGGCAGACGGCTATACGGTGCTCATCACCACCAACACTACGCATGCGGCCAACGAGCACTTGTTCAAGAAGCTGCCCTATGACCCGGTGAAGGACTACGCGCCGATCGCCGCGCTGGGCAAGGGTGGGCAGATCATGGTGGTCAACCCGTCGTTCCCCGCGAAGACCGTGGCGGAGTTCGTCGCGATGGCGAAGAAGCAGCCGGGCAAGTACAGCTTCGGCAGCGGCAGCTCGTCGAGTCGCATCGCGGGCGAACTCTTCCAGCAGATGGCCGACGTCAAGCTCCTGCACGTGCCGTACAAGAGCAACACGCTGGCAGTGACCGACCTGCTCGGCGGCCAGATCGACATGATGATCACCGACACCGCGACGGGTCTGCCGCAGGTCAAGTCGGGCAAGCTGCGCGCGCTGGGTGTGTCGAGCTCGAAGCGTTCGCCGCTTGCACCTGAAGTCCCGACCATCGCGGAAGCCGGCGTGAAGGGCTACGAGATGGGCTACTGGTTTGCCGCCTATGCGCCCGCCAAAACGCCGCCGGCCGTCGTCAAGCGCTTGAACGAGCTGCTGGTGAAGGCTGCGCAGAGCGATGCCGCGAAGGCCGCGTTCTACGACCCGACGGGCACCGAAGTCTTCACGACTTCGCCCGAGGAACTCGCGAAGTTCCAGGCCGCCGAGTCCCAGAAGTGGGGCCGGATCGTGAAGGCCGCGGGCATCGAAGCGGAATAGGCGCCCGCGCCCCCACAAAAGGAAGACAGCAAAAGAGCCGGTGCTGCCTGGCGCAGCACCGTGGGGATTGCTGCGCCTTCGATTCATGGAAAACGAGACCAAGGAGACAACATGAAAGACGGAATCATCGGTAAGAGACAGCAGACGCCGCCACGCAAGGCGGCCGTGAGCACAGGCGGTGTGCTGGGTGCCTTGATTGCTTCGCTTGCACTGACTGCATGCGGCGGGAGCGGCAGCAATTCTTCAGCGCTCATCTCGACGCCTGCAGCGGCGACGCCTTCCACACCGGCGCCCGCATCGGCAACGCCTCAAATGAAGCTGACGATCACCGCCACCACCGACTTCCCCGGAAACTTCGGCAGCGTCGGCGCCTACGAGCAAGTCACCGGAACGATCAGCGGCGAGCTCGACCCCAGCGATCCGAAGAACGCGGTCATCCAGGACCTCGATCTGGCTCCGGTCAACGCGCGCGGCATGGTCGAGTACAGCGCGGACTTCCTGATGCTCAAGCCCAAGGACATGAGCAAGGCCGGAGGTGTGCTGCGCTACGACGCGCCGAACCGCGGCAACATCCTCACGATGCCGAACCTCGCGGCGAATCCGAGCGAAGCGGAGTTCTTCGAGCGCGGCTACGTCTGGATGTTCTCGGCCTGGCAGGGCGACGTGCCCAAGAGTTCGCCGCAACGTCTCACCGTGACCGTGCCGGTGGCGAAGAACAAGGATGGCTCGTCGATCACAGGCCCCTACGCGACGGAGTTGATCGCCGCTGCACCCACGCCGTCCCTGACGCTACCGGGTGGGGTGTTCAACGGCAGCATGATTCCCTATGCGCCGGCCAGCATGGACAACATGCAGCCGGGCTATCTGCTGACACGACGTGTGAACGAGACCGATCCTCGCGTGGCCATCCCGGCGTCGGACTGGAGGTTCGCCAACTGCGATGGCGGCGCCAATCCCTTTCCCGGCACGGCCGATCCTGCGCGCATTTGCCTGAACGGTGGCTTCCAGCCCAACGTGCTCTATGAATTGCAGTACGTGGCCAAAGACCCGAAGGTCATGGGCGTCGGCCTCGCAGCGCTGCGCGACAGCATCAGTTTCTTCCGATCCGCGGCCGCAGACTCCGCAGGCACGCCGAACCCGCTCGCCGGGAAGATTAAGTTCACGATCGGGCAGGGTACGTCGCAGTCAGGCAATGCGATGAAGACCTTCCTGCACCTGGGTTTCAATCAGCGGCTCGACGGCGGCAAAGTGTTTGATGGCATCTATGCCCATGTGGCGGCGCGGCAGACCAACATCAACACGCGCTTCGCCGTACCGGGCGGCGGTGGCGGTCTTCGCACAGACCACCGCGCGTTTGGCCAGACCGCACCGCGCGGCCTCGCGGCTGACTACGTCGACGGCGTCTCGGGTCGCACGGGCGGTGTGATGAAGCGTTGCAGCGCGACCGATACCTGCCCCAGGTTCTTCCTCGGGCTTTCCGGGACCGAGTTCTGGCAGTTGCAGGGCTCGCCCGTCCTGACCGATGCCTTCGGTTTCAGCGACCTCACGCAGCCCGCCAATGCACGCATCTACTACTACTCGAGCACCCAGCACAGCACCGGTACCGGCGGACTGACGACGGGTATCAGCTTCAACCCGGCTGCGACCGTCTACCCGGCAGGTTCGATGGTCGACCATGCGGACACCTTCCGCGCCCTCTTCGTGGATCTCGAGGATTGGGTGGCGCGTGACATTGCGCCCCCGGCAAGCCAGGTTCCCAAGGTTGCGGATGGCACGCTGGTACAGCCAAGCCAGCTCCAGTTCCCGACCATCACCGGACTGAGCTGGCCACCCAGTGGCACGCCGACCGCGATACCCGCCTTCAACTACTTGGCTCGCTACAACGGCTTCCCGTTGCTCGACTACGGCCCGCAGTACCGGCCGCAGGATGAGTCCGGCATTCCGACCATCGTGCCACCGTCCTACATGGGCAAGGACTACGCGATCCTGGTGCCGCAGGTCGACGCGAGCACGGGTCTGACGAAGGCCGGCATACGTGCTGTGGATGTGCAGGCGCCTCTCGGCACGAGCCTGGAGTTCAACTATGTGAGCACGCCGGGAATCGTCGATCTGGTCAACCTGACAGGCAGCTTCATTCCGTTCCACAAGACCGAGGTAGCGCGCATCGCGGCTGGCGACACGCGACCTTCGATCGAATCGCTGTACGGGAACCAGGCCGGCTACGTCGCGGCTGTGACCACTGCGGCGAACAGCCTGGTGGCGCAGCGCTTCTTGCTGCAAAGGGACGCGGATCGGCGGATCCAGCGGGCGCAGGCCAATCCGGTACTGCCGTAACGCGGCGCCGCAATCCAGGAAAAAGCCAACGAGGAGACAACATGACAGACAGAATCATCGACAGCAGACAGGAGATACCGCAGCACAAGGCGGCAACGAATTCCCGCGGCGTTCTGGGCGCGATCGTCGCGACGCTGGCCGTGACCGCGTGTGGCGGGGGTGGGAGCAACGGCGGCTTCGTCCTTCCGTCGACTGCTGCCACTTCGCCGTCTACAGGCGGTGGCGCGACGGAGAGCTCGCCGCCCGCCACATCACCCGTCGCCGCCAAGGGCTGCGACTCTGCGGTCGGCATGAAACTCGACGGCGCAACGGTCACGCAGGCAACAAGCGTTCCCGCCGGCTCGTACAAGCCGTCCGCCGCATCCCCGGTCAGCTACACGCTCCCTGCCTTCTGCAAACTCCAGGGTGTTGCGACACCGACCTCCGACTCGCTCATCAACTATGAGGTGTGGATTCCCGAATCGGGCTGGAACGGCAAGGTCGTGGTGACAGGCAACGGCGGCTACAGCCCGGCCCTGAGTTACGGCGACATGGCCAACGCATTGACGAAGGGCTATGCCACCGTCGGTGGCGATACCGGCCACCAGTCAGCGGACGGCAACGACATGACCTTCGGCATCAACCATCCCGAAAAGATCATCGACTGGGGCACGCGCTCGATCCATGCCATCACGCTTGCGGCAAAACCCGCCATCGCACAGGTGCGCGGCAAGGTGGCCGACCGCGCGTACTACCAGGGCTGCTCCACGGGCGGTCATCAGGGTTATGCGGAGGTACAGCGCTACCCGGAGGATTTCGACGGCGTCATTGCCGGCGCGCCCGGCAACAACCGCACCGCGCTGAACGTAGGGTTCATGTGGCAGTTCTTGTCCAACCACGCGACCAACGACAACGCGACACCCATTCTCACGCCGGCGAAGGCGCGACTGATCACCACGGCGGCCGTGGCCGCCTGTGACGGACTGGACGGCGCGACCGATGGCGTGCTGAGCGATCCACGTCGATGCACCACCGCGCAGTTCGACGTCCAGTCGTTGCAATGCAGCGGCGCGGATGCACCGACTTGCCTCACGGCGCCGCAGGTCACTGCAGTGAAGAAGATGTACGACGGCGCGAAGAACCCGCGTACCGGCGAACAGATCTACCCCGGCTGGCCGGTCGGCTCCGAAGGTGGCTGGAACGCCTACTGGGGCACCACCGAGCCCACCCGTGCCGACTTCTGGCGCTACTGGGTCTTCGACAACCCGCAATGGAACTGGTGGACCTTCGACTTCGATCGCGACATGACCTACGCGCGTGCGAAGGTCGGGCCGTATGTGGACCAGACCAATTCGGACATCGCTGCGTTCAAGGGGCGCGGCGGCAAGCTCATCGTCTACAACGGTTGGGCCGATCCCGTCGTCAATCCGATCGACACGATCGCCTACTTCGACAAGGTGAAGGCGCTACAGGGATCGCAGACGGAAGTCGACAAGTTCGCGCGCCTCTTCCTGGTTCCGGGCATGGGACATTGCGGCGGTGGCACCGGGACTTCGACCTTCGACGTCCTCACCGCGCTCGATCAATGGGTGGACAAGGGCATCGCGCCCGACGCAATCGCGGCGTCGAGGACGACGAGCGGTGTCGTCGACAGAACGCGTCCGCTGTGCGCGCATCCGAAGGAAGCCAGGTACAACGGCACCGGCAGCGTGGACGACGCGGCGAGTTTCACTTGCAGCTAGGCAAAGGGATCCGTCATTTCTGAAGCCGCCTGTAGGCGCTGAAATGCCGGATCGCCTCGCGCCGGTGGCCGAGGTGGTCGTAGAGCCGCCCGACATTGAAGTGCGCGTCGCCGATGGTCGGATCCAGCTTCAGGCAGCGCTCGTAGGCCTGGATCGCCTCCTCGAGTCGCCCCAGGTCCTCCAGCGCCACCGCGCGATTGAAGTGCAGCAGCGGCACGTCCGGAAGGCGCTGCAGCGCGTCGTCGTAGAGCTGGGCCGCTTCGGCCTGCCGGTCGGATTCGCAGAGGATCGCGCCAAGGTTCAGGTAGGCGTCCGCGTGGTCGGGTGCGATCTCAAGCACTTCGCGGTAGGCTGCTTCCGCTGCCTTCATGTCGGTTGATTCGAGCACTTCCGCGCGCGCGAAGGCCTCTTCCGCGGACACCGCCGGCGCGGCGGGTTCGCGTCGCCGGTCCACGAAGGCGACCGATCCGCGTGTGGCGGCCACGTCGAAATCCATCAGCAGTTGGCCGGTCTCCGCTTCCCATCGGCTTTCACGGTCGTGCACCGCGATGGAGCTGCCCACAGCGGTGATGCGCAGCCCGGTCAGCGGCAGCTCTTCCGGCAGCGTTGCCTTCAGGCGCTGCAGCGCGCGGAGGATCTTGCGCGTGGGGATGTCGGCCTGCTGCAGGTCGTGCGCGGTGCGCAGCAGCACCACGTCCCTGAACGAAAAGCGGTAGGCGTTGCGCGGCCCGCGCTTCGGGCTCACGAATCCGTTGGCAATCAGCCCCGCAATGGCGCTCCGCGAGAGGCCCAGCATCTCCTGGATGCTGCGCAGGGTGTGCGGCGTTTCGGGATGGTCGAGCGTCACTTCCGGGATCGCGCCTTGGCGGCGACCGGCGCCTCGACAGCGGCCTTGGTGGCCCGCTTGGCGCCCTTGCGTTCGTTCGCGACCATGGGTGTGACAACTTCTTCGGCCGGCGCCCGCGTGGGCCGCTTGCCCGCTCCGGACTTCGCGAGGCTGGCTTTCAGCATTTCAGTGAGATCGATGATCTGCCCACCGCTGGAGGCCTCTTCGTGGTGTTCGACGGCGATCACCTGCTCGCCGGCGATCTTCGCGTCGATGGCCGCGAGGATGCGCTTCTTCTCCTCGTCGACGAACTGCGTCGGGTCGTAGCTGTCCTGCGAAATCTGGTCGATGAGCTGCAGCGCGAGCTTCACCTCGGCTTCCGAGGGAGAGACCTGCTCGATCTGGAGTTCCTTCATCGAGCGCACCTCGTCCGCATAGAGGA
Source organism: Variovorax sp. (assembly GCA_017744935.1). GTDB lineage: Bacteria > Pseudomonadota > Gammaproteobacteria > Burkholderiales > Burkholderiaceae_C > Variovorax. The sequence continues at coordinate 44,190 of JAGIAI010000027.1, read as the reverse complement.
GCTGCTGGAGCACCAGCCCGTCCTCGTGCGCGCGCACCTGCACCACGTATTGCTTGCCCTTCCAGGTCCACTTCGCGAGCGCGCACTGGCCGCTCTTGTGCATGGCCGCGAGCAGGAGCGTGTAGGGCTTGGCGCCGCGCTTGTCCGGGGCGATGTAGTAGGCCTTGTCGTAGTAGATCGGGTCGACCGCGCGCTCCGGGATGAAAGCGACGATCTCGATGGTGTGCGTCGCGCTGTCCTCGACGGCCTTGAGCTCGTCGGGCGTGAAGATCACGTAGCGGTCCTTCTCGAACTCGTAGCCCTTCACCATCTCGGAGCGTGGCACGACGATCGATGGGTCCTTTTCGGAAACGTACTGCTGCTTGACGCGAGAGCCATCCTTGGCGAGCAGGTTGAAGCGGACCGTCGCGCTGCTTTCCGTGGCGGAGTAGAGCTTGACCGGAATGGATACCAGGCCAAAGCTGAGCGACAACGAGGCGAGTGAACGAGCAGCCATGCAAACCTCCGGAGATGGCGTGGAGCGACTCCCGGCGCAAGAATGCCACGTTCCGTGCCGGCCGGAAAGGCGCGTGGCAAATCGTCCACAACCTAGCGGGAGCCGCTTGGCAGTTGCGTCGGACGGGCGCCCACGATGCCGTCGATGACGATCCCCAGGTCGCGCGCGCCGGGGCTGACCGGGCCCGAACTGCCGATCAGGTCGCCTTCCGAGGGCGCCGCCTGGCCGCTTTGCGAGACGCGCGCCTCGACGATGATCCGGCTTGCACCCGACAGGCGGTGGTCCGGGCGCATCGCAAGGCTGTCGTCCAGCACGAAGTCGAACGGCAGGTCGCCCACGCGGCGCTTCGTCACAGCCAGCGGGATGCGGGGCCCTTCGGCGGCCCGTGCATAGATGAAGACGGTTTCGTTGGCCGCGGGCGTTCTCGGGAGCTTGCTGCCGAGCGCCACCCGGCCGGTGACTGCTTCAGCCGCCACCTGTTGCGGAGCGGCCGTTGCAGGCGCGGCCGGGGCGCCGATCTGCGCGATGTTCGCCGCCACGCGGGCTGCCGTTTGCGAATCCGGTGGTAGCAGTCGGTGCAGGTGTTGCCACTGCCGCAAGGCTTCCTGCGTGTCGCCGCGCTCCATGGCGGCGCCGGCGGACAGCGCGAGTGCCTTGGGCTGGTCAGGATCCAGTGCCAGCGCACGCTGGATCTGCGCGAACGCAAGCCCGTTGAGCACGCCGCCTTCGACGCTGGCGAGCACGTCGGCGTAGTCGGCGCGCAGCGATGCTTCGTCAGGCGCGAGCGCCACGGCTTTCGCGTAGGCCATCGCGGCATCGCCGGGACGCTCCAGCGCGGCGTAGGAGCGCGCAAGCGTGACCCAGCCTTCGAGATCGTCGGGTTCGCTACGCAAGCGCTGGGCGAGCTGGTTGACCATGCCTTCGATCTGCGCGGCGCTGGGTGCGCCGGCACCTTCATGCCCGTGATCCGGGTCGGATGCCTCCCAGAGTGCGATCGGATTGCCGAGATGCAGGTAAAGCACGATCGCCGCGCTGGGCAGCAATGCAAGCAGGGCGGCGGCAAGGAGCGGGGAAGGGCGGTTCGGCGCCGAAGCGGCCGTATCGAGCGAGCCCGCATCGTCGAGCAACCGGCGGCCCACTTCGTCACGCGCCTGGCTGCGATGTTCCGGCGCGAGCACGCCGGCGCGAACGTCAGCTTCGAGTTCGTCCAATTGGCCGCGGTAGAGATCCACGGTGGCGACGGATTGCGGCTGTTGCGGCGCCCGGCCCGCGCGAAGAAGCGGGCGCAGCAGCCCCACCATCGTGAACGCGATCAGCGCTGCCGCGAGGAGCCAGAAAACCGTCATTGCGGTGACTCCGGAGACCGGTCGAGCAGCGAATCGAGCCGCTGCCGGTCGGCTTCGCCAAGGGTCGCGGTCGACGGAGAACCGCGCCGCCGGTTGCGCAGGATCGCGGCGGCCACGACCAACAGCAACAGCAACGGTCCGAACCAGAGCAGCCACGTTGCCGGCTTGAGCGGCGGCTTGTAGAGCACGAAATCGCCGTAGCGTTGCACGAGGAAGTCCTTGACGGCAGCGTCGCTCTTGCCGGCGCACATCTGTTCGCGAATCTGCCGCCGAAGGTCGACGGCGAGATCCGCTTGCGAATCGGCGAGCGTCTGGTTCTGGCAGACCACGCAGCGCAACTCGTGCGACAACGCATGCACGCGCGCGTCGAGCTGCTCGTCATCGGTGGGCGTCGCGAACGCACTTGCGATCGTGAGAGCGAGCAGGAGGGCGGTGATGCAACTACGCATGTCCGTCCTTTTCGCGCTCCAGGTCGAGCAGCAGGGGCGTCAGCGTGTGTTCGAGCACCTCGGGCGTCATCGGTCCGGCATGACGGAAGCGGACCCTTCCGCTGCGGTCGATCACGAAAGTCTCGGGCACGCCATAGACGCCGAAGTCGATGCCCGTGCGCCCATCGAGATCGGTCATCGTCGCCGCGTAGGGGTTGCCGAGCCGCTGGAGCCATGCGCGAGCGGCCGCGGGCTGGTCCTTGTAGTTGAGGCCAACCACGGGCACGCGCGTGCGCGACGCGAAGTCGACCAGCAAGGGATGCTCCAGCTGGCAAGGCGTGCACCATGAGGCCCAGACGTTGAGCACCCACACCTTGCCCTGCATGTCGCTGCTGCGCAGGCTGCGCGCTTCGTTGTCGAGCAGGGGAAGCTCGAAGGCCGGCGCGAGCTTGCCGACCAGCGGCGACGGGAGCGCGCGCGGGTCGCGGCTCAGGCCGGCCGCGAGCGCGACGGCCAAGGCGAGGAACACGCCGAGCGGCAACAGGAAGCGCGTCATGCCTGTGCCTCGCTGTGCACGAGTGTTGCCGGAGCGGCGCTGTCGGCGACGCTCGTGCGCCGCGCAAGCCGATAGCGCCGGTCGCTTGCGGCCAGCAGTCCGCCGAGGGCCATCAGCAGGCAGCCGGCCCAGATCCAGCCGACGAAGGGCTTCACGTAGAGCCGCACTGCCCAGCCGTGCTCGCCGAGCGATTCACCGATGGCGACATAAAGATCGCGCGTCCAGCCGACGTCGATCGCGGCTTCGGTGGTCGGCATCTGTTGGCTGCGATAAATGCGCCGCTCCGGCGCGAGCGTTGCTACCGGGCGGCCGTCACGCGTCACGGTCAGCGCGCCGACAAGTGCTTCGTAGTTGGGGCCCGCAGCAGGCGACACGCCATCGAAGCGGAACGCGTAGCCCGCCACTTCCACCGTGTCGCCGTTCTTCATTGGCAGTTCGCGCGTGCTCTCCTGGCTGCTGACGAGCGTGACGCCCGCGATGAACACACCCACGCCGGCATGCGCCAGCAGCATGCCCACATAGCCGGCCGGCAACTGGCGCAGCGCTGCCAGCCGGCGGCCGCTCTGGTGACGCATGCGGTCTGCGAGGCTCGCGACGGCACTGGCGATGGCCCAGCAGGCAAGCGTCAAGCCCAGTCCGGTGAGCGCGGAGGCGTTTCGCAATACCGCGAGAAGGCCGAGCGCGATCGCGACACTCGCAACAGCGGACCAGCGCAAGCGCTTCGACAGATCCGCCAACTCGCTCCGACGCCAGCGCATCAGCGGGGCCGCTCCCATCAACAGCACCGCGGGCGCCATCAGCGGAACGAAGACCTGCTCGAAATACGCCGGCCCGACGGAAATCTTGCCGAGGCCCATCACGTCGATCAGCAGTGGATAGAGCGTGCCCAGCAGCACCGTCGCGGCCGCCACCGCGAGCAGTACGTTATTGGTCAGCAGCAGCGCTTCGCGCGACACCGCCGCGAAGTCGGTCCGCCTTGCGAGCGCGGGCGCACGCACCGCGAAAAGCAGCAGCGCCCCGCCGGTCACGAGCCCGAGCAGCGCCAGGATGAAGGTGCCGCGCAACGGATCGACCGCGAAGGCATGCACCGACGTCAGCACGCCCGAGCGCACGAGGAAGGTGCCGAGCAGGCTCAGCGAGAAAGTGAAGATCGCGAGCAGCACCGTCCACGCTCTGAACGCGCCGCGCTTCTCCGTGACGGCCAGCGAGTGGATCAGCGCGGTGCCGGCGAGCCAGGGCATGAACGAGGCGTTCTCCACCGGGTCCCAGAACCACCAGCCGCCCCAGCCCAGTTCGTAGTAGGCCCAGGCACTGCCGAGCATGATGCCCGTGGTGAGAAAGGCCCATGCTGCCAGCGTCCATGGTCGCGCCCAGCGCGCCCATGCCGCATCGAAGTGACCCGAGATCAGCGCTGCAATCGCGAATGCGAAGCTCACCGAGAAACCCACATAGCCCATGTAGAGCATTGGCGGATGCAGCACCATGCCCGGGTCCTGCAGCAGTGGATTGAGATCGCGTCCTTCCATCGCGGGCGGCAGCAGGCGCAGGAAGGGATTCGACGCGAACAGCAGGAAGAGCAGGAAGCCGACGCTGATCGCGCCCATCACCCCGAGCACCCGCGCCACCATCACCGGCGGCAATCGCCGGCTGAAGAGCGACACCGCGACCGACCACAGCGAAAGCATCAGCGTCCACAACAGCATCGAGCCTTCATGCGAGCCCCAGACGGCGGTGACGCGGTAAGCCAGCGGCAATGCGGTGTTGGAGTTGGCTGCCACGTAGCGCACGCTGAAGTCGTTGTCCACGAAGGCCCAGGTGAGCGAAGCGAATGCCGCCACCACCAGCGCGCCCTGCAGTCGTGCGGCGGGGCGGGCCACGGCCATCCAGCCGCTTCTGCCGGTTGCCGCGCCTGCGAGCGGCAGAACGGTCTGCACCGCCGCCACGAGCAGGGCGACGATGAGGCAGAAATGCCCGAGTTCAGCGTTCATGGCTTTTTCGGATTCGGCGTCGTGTCGCTCGCATCGACCATCTGCCTGCGCACCTGGTCGGCCTTCTTCAGCGCATCGGCGGCTTCGGGCGGCATGTAGTTCTCGTCGTGCTTGGCGAGCACTTCACTGGCAACGAAAACACCGTCCGGACCGAGCTTTCCGTTGGCGACCACGCCCTTGCCTTCACGGAACAGGTCCGGCAGGAGTCCGTGATAGACCACCGGCACGGTGCGAGCCGTGTCGGTCACGACGAAGCGCACCGTCAGGCCGTCGCCTTCGCGCTTGAGCGATCCCGCCTCCACCAGACCACCAAGACGGAAAGTACGCGTGGCCGGCGCTTCATGCGCCGCCACTTGCGAAGGGCTGAAAAAGAAGACCAGGTTCGACCGAAAGGCATTGAGCACCAGCGCCACCGCAACGCCCGCACAGGCGAGCGCCGCGACCAGCATGAAGAGACGGCGTTGCCGCAGCGTCATGAGCGATCGACCTTCGCTGCCTTGAATCGCAGGCGCAATGCGATGAGTTCAACTGCGAGCAGCACGACCGTCATGCCGAAGGCGGCCCACACATAGCTCGCGTGGCCGCCCGATAGAAGATGCGCAAACCGGTCCATTCGTTTTCTCCGTGGATCAACCGCCCAGCACGCCGCGCTCGCGCAGGATGCACCGCACCCGCACCAGAGCGACCGCGATCGAATACATCCAGCACGCAAGCGTCATCAGCAGCATGCCAGTGAGCATCGTCGTCGCCATCGTCGGGGCGGCGGTGAGGCTGACGGATGCGCCCTGATGCAGCGTGTTCCACCAGCGCACCGAGAAGTAGATGACCGGTACGTTCAGCGAACCCACGAGCGCCAGCACTGCGCAGGCCCGTTCCGCACGACGTGGTTCGTCGATCGCCGCTTCGAGCGCCATGTAGCCAAGGTAAAGAAAGAGCAGGAGCAACTCCGACGTGAGGCGCGCGTCCCACACCCACCAGGTGCCCCAGGTCGGCTGGCCCCACAGCGCGCCGCTCGCAAGTGCGATCGCGGTGAACATCGCGCCGGTGGGTGCGAGGGCGGAGGCCATCATCGACGACAGCCGCGTGTGGAAGACCAGCGCCAGTGCCGAGTACATCGCCATCACGAGGTAGATGAACATCGACATCCACGCGGCCGGCACGTGGATGAAGATGATGCGGTAGACCTCACCTTGCTGCGCGTCGGTCGGTGCGACGACAAAGCCTGTGTAGAGGCCTGCGAGCGCGAACACGATCGCGGCCGCGAAGAACCACGGTGCGAAGCGACGCGCGAGCGGATCGAAGCGCCGCGGCGAGGCAAAGGCAAACCAACGCCAGCGGGAAGCGCTTGCCGCGTCGGATGGCGCGTGGGGCGATGCGTTGAAGAGATGGCTCATCGATGTGCTCACTCCATCGCGATGCGCAGCCCGGCTGCGGTGGCGATCGGACAAAGAAGAAGGGACAGCGCGAGACATGCGCCGAGCAGCGAGAGCTGGGGCGCGACATCAAGCCCCGCATCGGCAGCAGCACCTGCGCCCGCACCGAAGATCAGCACCGGCACGCAGAGCGGCAGCACGAGGATGCACAGCAACACCGCGCCACCGCGCAGCCCCAGCGTGAGCGCCGCGCCCACGCCGCCAATCAGGCTCAGCACCGGCGTGCCGATCAGGAGCGACGTGGCGAGCAGCAGAGACGATGACACGGGCAGGCCGTACTGCTGCGCGAGCAGCGGCGTGAGCAGCATCAGCGGCAGGCCGCTCGTCACCCAATGCGCGGAGATCTTCGCCAGCACCAGCAGCGCGAGCGGATGCGGAGACAGCAGGAGCTGGTCGAGGCTGCCGTCCGCGTGCTCCTGCGAGAAGAGACGCGACAGCGACAGCATCGAAGCGAGCAATGCCGCGACCCACAGGATGCCCGGCGCGAGCGCGCGCAACTGCTGCGGATCGGGCCCGATCGCCAGCGGAAAGAGGCTGCTCGCGATCACGAAGAACAGCAGGCACGACAAGATGCTGCCGCGCCGCCGCCACGCGAGCGATACGTCGTGCAGCACGATGGCGGTGAAGAGCCTGGCCATGCGCCTACGCCAGGTGCAGCGCGCGGCCGTCGACGGCCAGCGGCTGATGTGTGGCGACGACCGCCATGCCGCCCCCTTCCAGATGCGCATCGAGCTGCGCGTGGAAGCAGTCGGCGGCGCGCTCGTCGAGCGAGGTCAGTGGTTCGTCGAGCAGCCACAGCGTGCGTGGCAGCAACGCGAGCCGCGCGAGGGCGACGCGGCGCCGTTGGCCTTGCGAAAGCGTCCGCACCGGCGCGTGTATCGCGCTCATCATGCCGAACGCCGTCAGGGCGCTTTCGATCTGCGCGGGCATCGGCGTGCCGCCTGCGACGCGCATCGCGAACTGCAGGTTCTCCATGGCGCTCAGGTCTGGATCGATGCCGTCTGCGTGGCCCACATAGGCTAGCGCCTGCAGGTAGCCGGTTTCACCAGCCCGCACCGGCCGGGCGTACCACCGCAACTCGCCCTCGTCAGGCCGCAGCAACCCGCTCAGCACGCGCAGCAGGCTGGTCTTGCCGCTGCCGTTCGCGCCGGTCACCTGCAGAAGCTCGCCGGGGCCGAGCGCGAAATCGATGCCGCTGAAAACAGATCGCCCGGCCCGGCAGAAACCGAGCCCGTGGGCCGTGAGGCCGGATTCGATGACGGGGTCGTCGGAACGATCGGGCACGCGCTAGGGTTCCTTTGCCTGGGCCAGGTCAGGCAGGCGGTGTGCGATGCCCTTGTGGCAATCGATGCAGGTCTTTTCGCCGTTCGCAAGGAAGGTCGAATGCATGGCCTGCGCGCGCTGGCTCTGGCGAGTGAAGTCCATCGACTGGTAGTCGTGGCAGTTGCGGCATTCGAGCGAGTCGTTGGCCTTCATGCGCTCCCACTCGTGCTGGGCGAGCACCAGCCGATGGTCGAGGAACTTCTCGCGCGTGCTGATGGTGCCGAAGATCTTTCCCCACACCTCCTTCGATGCCTGCATCTTGCGCGCGATCTTGCTGGTCCAGCGGTGCGGCACATGGCAGTCCGGGCAGTGCGCGCGCACGCCGCTTCGGTTGCTGTAGTGGATGGTGGTCTGCAACTCGGGATACACGTTGTCGCGCATTTCATGGCAGCCGGTGCAAAAGGCTTCGGTGTTGGTCAGTTCGAGCGCGGTGTTGAACGCGCCCCAAAAGATCACCCCCGCGATGAAGCCGCCCAGCGTGAGAAAGCCCAGGCTGAAATAGGCGCTGGGCCTGTTGATGGTGATCCAGTAGCGCTTGATCAGCTTGAACATGGCGGGCCTGCGCTACTTCGTCGAACCCAGAACGCCGGGCTTGCGCTTCAGGAGCTGTTCCACGTCGACGAAGTTGTTGCCGACGAGGGGCTTTGCATCCGCCTGCGCCACGTGGCACTGGGTGCAGAAGTAGCGGCGCGGCGAAACGTCGGCGAGCATGTTGCCGTTGCGGTCCTGGTAGTGCGTGATGCTCACCGGGATCGCGCCGGTCTCCTGTGTGCGTGTGCGCGCGTGGCAGAACATGCACTTGTTGAATTCCTTGTCGACCTGGTAGCCGTCGATGGTGTGCGGGATGGTCGGCGGTTGCATCGCGAAGTTGCGTGTGCGCCGGACGTCCTTGTTCTCGGTCGGGAAGATTGGCGGCGGTTTGGTCTGCTCGGGGATGGGTGTCGGGCCGCGCATTGAGTCGACAAGCCCCTGCGAACGTGCCGGGACTGCGAAGAACAGCGCCGCGAAGACCGCGAACATCATTGCGCAAAAGGTGCCAGGAATCCCGCGGAACCGGCTTTGCCGGGCCGCCGGGATTGCCCCCGGAGAGGGGGTGCAGAGCCACACGAAGTGGGCGAGGCTGGGGGTGAGCAACATGGCTAGACTTTGGTGATCTTGATCGCGCATTTCTTGAAATCGGTCTGCGACGAGATCGGACAGGTCGCATCCAGCGTGACCTTGTTGATCAACTGGCTCGCATCGAACCACGGCACGAAGACCAGCCCCTGCGGCGGCATGTTGCGGCCGCGCGTTTCGACGCGTGTGCGCATCTTGCCGCGCCGCGATGCCAGTTCGACTTCGACGCCACGTCGCAGGCCGAGCTTCTTCGCATCATCTGGATGCATGAAGCACACGGCGTTCGGCACCGCGCGATAAAGCTCCGGCACGCGCCGTGTCATCGACCCTGAATGCCAGTGTTCGAGCACGCGGCCGGTCGCGAGCCAGAACGGATATTCCTTGTCTGGCGATTCGGCGGGCGGTTCATACGGCAGCGCGAAGATCACCGCCTTCCCATCCGGGTTGCCGTAGAACTGGAAGCCGGTGCCGGCCTTCACGTAGGGGTCGCTGCCTTCGCGGTAGCGCCAGCGGGTCTCCTGTCCGTTGACCACTGGCCATCGCAGTCCGCGCGCCTCGTGGTACATGTCGAACGGCGCGAGGTCATGTCCATGGCCGCGGCCGAACATGGCGTATTCCTCGAACAGCCCCTTCTGGATATAGAAGCCGAAAGCCTTCGCTTCGGCGTTGGCGTAATCAGGGTCCGCGTCCTTCAGCGGGAACTTGTCGACCTGCCCATTGCGATAGAGCACATCGAACATCGTCTTGCCCTTGACCTCGGGCTGCTTCTCGATGAGTTCCGCGGGCCAGACCTCCTCGATCTTGAAGCGCTTGGAGAACTCCACGAGCTGCCAGAGGTCCGACCGCGCCTCTCCCGGTGCATCGACGAGCTGGTGCCAGAACTGCGTGCGGCGCTCGGCATTGCCGTAGGCGCCTTCCTTCTCGACCCACATCGCGCTTGGCAGGATGAGGTCGGCTGCCAACGCGGTCACCGTCGGGTAGACATCCGACACCACGATGAAGTTGTCGGGGTTGCGGTAGCCCGGCCAGCCTTCCTGCTGCAGATTGGCCGCGGCCTGCATGTTGTTGTTGACCTGCACCCAGTAGGCGTTGAGCTTGCCGTCCTTGAGCATGCGGTTCTGGAGCACCGCGTGATAGCCGGGCTTCTCGGGGATGGTTCCGGCGGGCAGCTTCCAGATCTCTTCGGCGTGCTCGCGGTGCTTCGGGTTCGCGACCAGCAAGTCCGCTGGGAGGCGATGCGAGAAGGTGCCGACCTCGCGCGCGGTACCGCAGGCTGAAGGCTGCCCGGTGAGCGAGAACGGGCTGTTGCCCGGCGTGGCGATCTTCCCTGTCAGCAGGTGCAGGTTGTAGATCATGTTGTTAGCCCAAGTGCCGCGCGTGTGCTGGTTGAAGCCCATGGTCCACAGCGACATCAACTTGATGTTCGGGTCTGCATAAAGCTCCGCGAGCCGGTCGAGGTGCTCGCGCGAAACGCCCGACAGCTTGGTGACGTACGCGGCGTCGTACTTGGAGACGAACTTCGCAAAGTCATCGAAGCTGATCGGCGTCGCCGCATTCGGGTCGCCTGCATTCTTTGCAGCCTGCTGCAGCGGGTGCTCGGGCCGCAGGCCATAGCCGATGTCCGTCACGCCCTGCTTGAAGACGGTGTGCTTGTTGACGAAGTCCTGGTTGACCTTGTTGTTGCGGATCAGGTAGTTGGCGATGTAGTTCATGATCGCCAGATCGGTCTGCGGCTTGAAGATGATCGGCAGGTCCGCGAGGTCGAACGATCGGTGCGTGAAGGTCGACAGCACCGCCACCCTGGTCTTGGGTGCGCTCAGGCGCCGGTCGGTGACGCGGGTCCACAGGATCGGATGCATCTCCGCCATGTTCGAACCCCAGAGCACGAAGGCATCGGCGGCTTCGAAATCGTCATAGCAGCCCATGGGCTCGTCGGCGCCGAAGGTGCGCATGAAGCCGGTGACGGCCGATGCCATGCAGTGCCGCGCATTGGGGTCGATGTTGTTCGATCGGAAGCCGGCCTTGAAGAGCTTGGACGCCGCATAGCCTTCCCAGATCGTCCACTGGCCTGAACCGAACATGCCGATCGCGGTCGGTCCCCTTTCCTTGAGCACGCGCTTGAACTGCTGCTCCATCAGGTCGAAGGCCTGGTTCCAGGTGACGGGCTTGAAGTCGCCGTTCTTGTCGTACTTGCCGTTCTTCTGGCGCATCAGCGGCTGGGTCAGGCGGTCACCGCCGTACATGATCTTCGAGAGGAAGTAGCCCTTGACGCAGTTGAGGCCCTTGTTCACCTCGGCCTGCGGGTCGCCTTGCGTGGCGACCACCTTGTTGTCCTTGACGGCAACGGTCACGCCGCAGCCGGTGCCGCAGAAGCGGCATGGCGCCTTCGACCACTTGAGCTTGGTCATGTCGCCGTCGGTGACGAAGTTGGCGGCGTCTGCCGGCAGCGTCACGCCGGCCACCGAGGCCGTCGCCGCGACGGCCGTGCGTTTAATGAAGTCCCGGCGCGTGGTCATCGGTCATCTCCTCCTCCATGGCATCGGCGTCCTCGTTGTGCTGATAGACGAGGGCGGCCGACAAGACACCGTCGAGCCGGTGCAGGTATTCGAGATGCGCGGCGATCGCACGCATGGTGGGCGCTTCGAGCGTGACCACCAGCTTGCCGGCATCGTTGCCCGCATGGATTTCGGCGCCCGCCATCGCATTGATGGCGGCGCGCACTTCGTCGAGACTTGCCGGATTGGCGTGCACGACGACGCCCGCGATATGCCATTCATCGGCATGCTTTTCGGACTCGATGGTGATGTAGCGCTTGGCAATTGCCACTGGTCGTCTCCCTGGATTGGGACCATGGGTCTACAGAGCCGCGGGCGGATGGCGCCCGGCTCCTGTCAATTGCACCCGCGCACCGCCGTTAGTGCGTAGGAGGGCCGCCGATCAGCTGGTACATCCAGACAAGGAATCCGTAGCCGCCGACGACGATGACGGACAGTACGGGAACCATGACGGCCGTCAGGAAGAGAAAGCTTCGAAGCTCCTCCGTCTTGCGCTGCGGATCGAGCGCATCCTTGCTATCCATCGTGGTCGTCCTTCATGTATGGATCAACCCTGCTGCTGATGAGCAGTACGACGCAAATTAAAGGCACGCGCCGTGACCTTGTCAAGGAAGGGAAAAGCCCATTCTTGCGCCTCGTCAAACTTGCACCAAGGGGCCATTGACGAGGTTCGTCGCCATCGGATATGAGACGTTCAGCGCGGCGGATTCACCACCACGTAATTGACCTGCGTGCCCGCGTACTGCGGCTGATACCAGGTGCCCCCGCAGTTCTGGTAGCTCACGCCATTCACCACGGTGACCGAACACGCGGGCGGCAGCGTATGCACTACCGAGCCCACGACAGCCGCAGTCACCACTGCCGCCGTGGTGACTGCCGCCGCGGTTGCAACCGGGTGGTAGTCGTTGTCGTAGCGCCCGCCACCCATCACCGCCACGTTGCGGTTCACGTTCACGTTGCGATTCACGTTCACGTTCTGATTGACGTTGACGTTGCGGTTGGCGTTCATGTTGACGTTGCGGTTGGCCGCCACGTTGTTGTTCACGCTGGTGCGGGCGCCGCCGCGCATTTCGCGATCTGCACGGACATCGGTGCTAAAGCCGGCCAGCAGCACGAGCGTGATGCCGTACGCCGCAGCAGCCGACAGCATGTGCGAGAGCTTCGGGAAGTTCTTCATGGTGTCCTCGCGATGGCCTAGTTGCCGGGTTTCTCGACCTTGCCGTCGGCGGTCTGGATCACGATCCGGTGGGCGCCGGGCGGGGCCTTGAAATCGAAATCGCCTGCGGCGATCTTGGGCGACAGGTTCCAGCGCAACATCACCGAATGTTGTGGACGCGCCGCCTGGCCGGTGGACGTGATGACGAGCTTGCGCGGCAGCGGCGAAGCGCCGCGTTCCACCCAGATCTGCCAGTCCACATCGGCCTGGCGCAGCAGGAAGTGGGTCGTCATCTTGCCGTCGACATACGCGTAACCCATGAAGTCGGCCGACTTGATGGTGCTCATGTCCGTCTTGTTCGAGTCCCAGTAGAAGAGATCGGCGACGGGCAGTTCGATGCCGTAGCGGTCGGCGAGCAGCCTGGCTGTTTCGGCGAGCGTGCCCGGCGCGTTCATCTGCGCGTACAGCTTGGTGGCCGGGTCGAAGATGGTGGCCGTCTTGCCGTTCAGGTAGAGGACCTTGCTGTCGCCGCCGTCGTCGCGGATGTCGGCCCGCAACGCGTCGGGTCGCCGCACCTTCAGGGTCGACCAGCGGCCGAACTGCGCCAGCTGGTCGCCGTCGAGAACGGTATCCGTGTAACTGACCGTCTGGAGTTCGAACGACTTGAGACTGCGCAGGTAGTTGCCCATGCGGTCCAGCGTTTCGATGATGGCGGGATCGATCGTCTGCGCTGCCGTTTTTGGTGGAGCAGCCGGCGGACTTGATGCAGCGGGCGCGGAAGCAGATGGAGCGGCTGCGGGGGCCGCCGCGGCTGGCGCCGGTGGTTGCTGGGCGCAACCTGCGAGCAACAGGCCCGCGAATGCCAGGACGCCGGGGCCGCTCGCGCGGATATGTATCCAATTGATCGTTCGGCTCATATAGACACCTCCGATGCAGCGAGGTGCGCAGCATACAGGCGCATTCGGCCCGGCGCCATTGGCTTGATGGCCAGTAGAAGAAGGCACTCGCCCGGGCTATTCGGCCCCGTCGACGGCGCCCCCCTGCATCTCGTCCACACGCTGCATGTTCTCGAGCATCTTGAGCAGGTAGTGCAGCGTGTGGGTGATGTCGTTCACCGAGAAGCCATCGAGCGCTTGCTCGTAGTAGCTGTAGATCTTCGGCTGCGCTTCCTTCAGCCACACATGCCGTCCCGACTGCGTCATGGTGATCAGCCGCGCGCGGCGATCGCGTCCATCCGGAACGACGCTGACGTGCCCGTCGCGCTCCATCCTGCTGATGAGGCCGGACAGATTCTGACGGCTGACCATCAGGTAGCGCGCGAGATCGCCCACGCTCATTCCGCCTTCGGCCTGTTCGCGCGAGAGCGCGCCGAGCACCGCCCATTGCTGCGTGGTCAGCCCTTCCGCCTCGACCGCCTTGGTACCGGTTTTATGCAACATATTTGCGCATTGGTACAGACGAAAGAACACACGGTTGGCGAGTTCAGTGCGTGCAACATCCTTGTGTTCCCTAGGTTTGATCATGAAATTCTCACAAAAAAGCGCTTGCAAAGGGTTTGGTGTGGTGTCAATAATATGACAACACATTGACCTATATTCAAGCGGCCCAGACAGCCTGACGCTGGACTGTTCCGACGATAGCAAGCATTCAGACGCAAGGAGAACCTAAATGCAGAGATTCGAAGGCAAGACCGTGGTGGTAACCGGTGGCGGCGGCGGAATCGGCGGCGCAACCTGCCGCCGATTCGCACGCGAAGGCGCAAGGGTCGCGATCTACGACCTCAACCCGGAGGCGGCCGAAAAGGTTGCTGCGCAGATCCGCGAAGAAGGCGGGCAGGCGATGGCCTTCCGCTGCGACATCACCGATCGCGCGAGCGTCGATGCCGCTGTAGAGACCACGCTGCAGAAGCTCGGGCCGATCGACGTGCTGGTCAACAACGCCGGCTGGGATGTGTTCAAGCCCTTCACCAGGACCGAGCCCTCGCAGTGGGACAAGCTGATCGCCATCAACCTGACCGGCGCGCTGCACATGCATCACGCCGTGCTGCCCGGGATGGCGGCGCGCAAGGCGGGGCGTATCGTCAACATCGCTTCGGATGCGGCGCGCGTGGGTTCGTCCGGCGAGGCGGTCTACGCGGCGTGCAAGGGCGGTCTGGTGGCGTTCTCGAAGACGCTGGCGCGTGAACATGCGCGTCACAACATCACCGTCAATGTGGTGTGCCCGGGGCCAACGGACACCGCGCTCTTCGCCGACTACAAGGAAGGCGCGGGCAATCCGGAGAAGCTCATGGAAGCGTTCACCCGTTCGATCCCGCTCGGCCGCATCGGCCAGCCGGACGACCTGCCGGGCGCAATCCTCTTCTTCGCCAGCGATGACGCTGCCTTCGTCACCGGCCAGGTGCTCAGCGTCTCCGGCGGCTTGACCATGAACGGTTGACCTTTCTCCCACTCCTCATCAGCGAAAGAACACCATGGACTACGAAGACATCCTCTACGAAGTGCGCAACCACGTGGCGTGGATCACCATCAACCGGCCCGGGAAGATGAACGCCTTCCGCGGCCAGACCTGCGACGAGATCATCCGTGCGCTCAACCGCGCGGGCTACGACCGCGACATCGGCGCGATCGTGCTTGCAGGCGCTGGCGAGAAGGCCTTCTGCACCGGCGGCGACCAGTCGGCGCACGACGGCAACTACGACGGCCGCGGCACCATCGGCCTGCCGATGGAAGAGCTGCACACCGCAATCCGCGACGTGCCCAAGCCGGTGATCGCGCGCGTGCAGGGCTTCGCGATCGGTGGCGGCAACGTGCTGTGCACCATCTGCGACCTCACGATCTGCTCCGAGAAGGCGATCTTCGGGCAGGTCGGTCCGAAGATGGGTTCGGTCGATCCGGGCTACGGCACCGCCTTCCTCGCGCGCGTGGTCGGCGAGAAGAAGGCGCGCGAGATCTGGTATCTCAACAAGCGCTACTCGGGCCAGGAGGCCGTGGCCATGGGCCTCGCCAACATCTGCGTGCCGCCCGAGAAGCTCGACGAGACCGTGCAGGAGTGGGCCGAGACGATCTGCGAGCGCAGCCCGACCGCCATCGCCATCGCCAAGCGCAGCTTCAACATGGACACCGCCCATCAGGCCGGCATCGCGGGCATGGGCATGTACGCGCTCAAGCTGTACTAC
Organism: Variovorax sp.; assembly: GCA_017744935.1. Taxonomy (GTDB): domain Bacteria; phylum Pseudomonadota; class Gammaproteobacteria; order Burkholderiales; family Burkholderiaceae_C; genus Variovorax. Next base: position 28,618 of record JAGIAI010000027.1, on the reverse strand, counting down.
GACACCGATGAATCCCGCGAGGGCGTGGCTGCGCTCAAGGACAAGCGCAAGCCCGAGTTCCGCAAGTACGCGAAGTAGGCCCGGCGATGAACCCCTACATCGACGAAGACCTCGCGGCGCTGGCCGAGCATGCGCGCCGCTTCGCCATCGGCCGCGTGGCGCCGGGCTTTCTGGAGCGCGACAGGACGCGCGTGCTCGACCGTGCGCTGATGCGCGAGATGGGCGAGATGGGCTTCATCGCACCCGAGCTGTCCGAAGAGCAGGGCGGGCAGGGCATGGGCTGCCTCGCGGCCGGCGTGATCCATGAGGAGATCGCGCGCGCCGACCTGAGCCTGAGCTACGTCAACCTGCTGGCATCGCTCAACGGTCAGATCCTTTCGCACCACGCGCGGCCTGAAGTGGCGCAGCCGTGGCTCGAAAAGCTCACACGCGGCGAGGCGCTCTTCGCCATCGCGCTCACCGAGCCGCGCGGAGGATCGGATGCAGCGAACCTGCGTCTGCGCGTGGAGCGTGTCGGCAACGAATACATCATCAACGGCGAGAAAACCTCCATCTCTGCCGCCGACCAGGCCGATGCGGCAGTGGTGTTCGGCCGCACCGGTACCGTCGAATCCGGCGCGCATGGCGTGACCGCGCTGCTGGTGTCGATGGACCTGCCCGGCATCACGCGGAACCGTTTCGATTGCCACGGCCAGCGTGCCATCGGACGCGGATCGCTCTTCTTCGAGAACGTGCGCGTGCCGGCGGACCATCGACTCGGTGAAGAGAACAAGGGCTTCGTGCAGGTGATGCAGGGCTTCGACTTCTCGCGTGCGCTGATCGGCCTGCAGGTGCTTGCCGTCGCCCGTGTCGCGCTGGAAGAGACCTGGGAATACGTCGCACAGCGCGAAGCCTTCGGCAAGCCGCTGTCGGCCTTCCAGGGCGTGTCGCATCCGCTGGCCGATTTCGACACGCAGGTCGAAGCCGCGCGCCTGTTGTGCCTTCAGACGCTCTGGCTGAAGGACAAGGGTGCGCCGCACACCGCCGAGGCCGCGATGTGCAAGTGGTGGGCGCCGAAGCTTGCCTACGACGTGATCCACCAGTGCCTGCTGATGTTCGGCCACGGCGGCTACGACCGCGGCCCGATGGAGCAGCGCCTGCGCGATGTGCTCGGCTTCCAGATCGGCGACGGCACCGCGCAGATCATGAAAACCATCATTGCCCGCACCCGCGCCGGTCGCGAAGCCGTTCCCGCCTGAGCAACAACAACGAGGAGACAAAGCATGGAATTCGACGCCGTACTGATCCCGCCGCGCCGCGCACGCATGATGGCGCAAGGCCTCTGGCATGACCGCACCATCAACGACGACCTCGACGCCTGCGTCGCGGACAGTCCGGACAAGGTTGCCCTCACCGCGCTGCGCGTGGAGGAGGGTGATACGACGCGCTTCACCTACCGGGAGTTGGCTCGGATGGCCGATCGCATCGCGGTGGGCCTGGCGCGCCTCGGTGTTCGGCGCGGCGATGTGGTGGCGTGCCAGTTGCCCAACTGGTGGCAGTTCACGCTGACCTACCTTGCGTGCGCACGCATCGGTGCGGTGATGAATCCGATCATGCACATCTTCCGCGAGCGAGAACTCTCCTTCATGCTCAAGCACGGCGCGGCCAAGGTGATGATCGTGCCGAAGCGCTTCCGGGGCTTCGACTTCGAAGCCATGCTGGCGGGCCTGCAGCCGGATCTGCCCGATCTGAAGCAGGTGGTCGTGGTCGGCGGCAGCGGCGACAACAGCTTCGAGGCACTCCTGAGTGGCCCCGAATGGGAAGCGGCTGCCGATGCGAAGGAAATCCTCTCGCGCAGCCGACCGGGCCCCGACGACGTGATGCAGCTCATCTACACCTCGGGCACCACCGGCGAACCCAAGGGCGTGATGCACACCGCCAACACCACGATGGCGAACATCATTCCGTATGCGGAGCGGCTGCACCTGGGCAGCGACGACGTGGTGCTGATGGCCTCGCCGATGGCGCACCAGACCGGCTTCATGTATGGCCTGATGATGCCGATCATGCTCAAGGCGAGCGTGGTGCTGCAGGACATCTGGGAGCCTGCGCGCGCGGTGGCACTGATCCAGGCCGAAGGCGCGAGCTTCACGATGGCGTCCACGCCGTTCCTCACCGACCTCACGCGTGCGGTTGCCGACGGTGGGGGTGCGGTGCCGACGCTTCGCACCTTTCTCTGCGCGGGCGCACCGATCCCCGGCCCGCTGGTGGAGCAGGCGCGCAGCGTGCTGGGCACCAAGATCGTCTCGGCCTGGGGCATGTCCGAGAACGGCGCGGTCACGCTCATCGAACTCGATGACGACGACGAGCGCGCCTTCAACACCGATGGGCATCCGCTGCCGGGCGTGGAGATCAAGGTGGTCGACGTGGACGGCAAGACGCTGCCGCCCGGAGCCTCGGGCGAGTTGATGCTGCGCTCGTGCTCCAACTTCGGCGGCTACCTCAAGCGCCCGCACCTCAACGGCACCGATGCGGACGACTGGTTCGACACCGGCGACATGGCGCGCATCGACGAGCGCGGCTACCTGCGCATCACCGGTCGGAGCAAGGACGTGATCATCCGCGGCGGCGAGAACGTGCCGGTGGTCGAGATCGAAGCGCTGCTCTATCGCCACCCTTCGGTGCAGATGGCGGCCATCGTCGCGTACCCCGACGAACGCCTTGGCGAGCGGGCCTGCGCGGTGGTCGTGCCGCGGCCGGGGCAAAGCATCGACCTGCCTTCGATCGTCGAGTTTCTCAAGGGTCAGAAGGTGGCGCTGCAGTACATCCCCGAACGCCTCGTGGTGAGAGATGCGATGCCTGCGACACCTTCGGGAAAGATCCAGAAGTTCAAGCTGCGCGAGATGCTGAAGGGGGAGGGCGCATGACGGAGCAAGCCCCGGTCCTTGTCGAGACGCGCGGCCGCGTCGGGCTCATCATGCTCAACCGGCCGCAGCAGATGAATGCGCTCAACGACGCACTGATGGATGCGCTCGGCGCTGCGCTGCGCACATTCGATGCAGACGAAGCGATCGGTGCCATCGTGGTCACCGGCAGCGAAAAAGCCTTCGCCGCCGGCGCCGACATCGCGGCGATGGTCGACTGGAGCTACATGGACGTGGTCAAGTCGGAATTCATCACGCGCAACTGGGAGACCATCCGCAGCGTGCGCAAGCCGGTGATCGCCGCGGTCGCGGGCTTTGCGATGGGTGGTGGTTGCGAGCTTGCGCTTTCGTGCGACATCGTCGTCGCGGCCGAGAGTGCGAAGTTCGCGCTACCGGAGATCAAGCTTGCGATGCTGCCCGGTGCGGGTGGCACGCAGCGGCTGCCACGTGCCATCGGCAAGGCGAAGGCAATGGACATGTGCCTTTCGGCCCGCACGTTAGACGCAACCGAAGCCGATCGCTACGGCCTCGTCTCGCGCGTCGTGCGTAACGACGAGCTGATGTCGCAGACCCTTGCGCTGGCAACGAAGATCGCGGCCTTCTCACTACCGGCGCTCATCGCGATCAAGGAATCGGTCAACCGCGCCTTCGAGGGATCGCTCTCCGAAGGCATCGGCTTCGAGCGCCGGCAGCTTCACGCACGCTTTGCGAGTGACGATGCGCACGAAGGCATGAAGGCGTTCCTGGAGAAGCGCGCTCCGGCCTTTGCGCATCGCTGAACGCGTGGCGCTACGAGCGGCGTCGCATCGACGTCAGCGTTGCCATGGCGCGTTGAGCGCGGCGCTGGAACTCCGCGTCGATGACGAGCATCAGCTCGCGCGGGCGCGCAAGCCGCAGATTCCCTGCGGAATGCTGCGGCTTGCGTCGCAGCGGGGTAGTCGGGACGCCAATCCCGATCGCGCCTTTGTTTGAGGCGACGCAATCGAGTATCTCGATGCGGCCCGCGTGCGAGCGGGACTAACCCTAGCTGGACCAAATGCACGGCATGGTTATATAAATCCGCGGCGGGTCCCTCGCAGCCGACTCGCGCCGTGCCTTCCATGCTGCGGTCCGTACTACACAACGCGAGGAGACTCACATGCAGGATCGACAGAAGGCCCGGGCCGGGCGTGCACCACTGTTGCTGGCCGCACTGGCCGCGATGCCGGCCTTTGCACTGGCCGCCGGGGTCAGCGTGAAGGTGGATTTCTCCAGCCCGACGACAGCGCCTTTCCCGAGCGACCGCTTCACGGTGCCGGACTGGACACAGAACACTTTCAAGCGCGTGAATCTTCCGAAACCTGACTGCACAGTCAGGGTGTCGGACTGCGCGGACATCGATGTGCTCAACACGCTCGACGGGTTCAACACGCAGCCGCGCATCACGGTGCCCTTCACCGGCGACATCGACCTGAGCACCGTCAACAGCAAGACGCTCTACCTCGTGAACCTCGGCGACACGCTCTCGGGTGCGGGCTTCGGCCAGAAGGTCGGCATCAACCAGGTCGCGTGGAATGCTGCAGACAAGATGTTGGTGGTCGAATCTGATGAGCTGCTGCAGGAGCACTCGCGCTATGTGATCGTCATCACTGACGGCATTCGCGACAAGTCCGGTGATCGTCTTGACGCAGGGCCGTTTGCAAAGCTGCGCGGAGGGCTCGGGCGCGAACAGGCGCAGGACCGTGGCCTGACGGACTATCTCGGCACGCTGCGAGATGCCGACCGCGCGGTCCGCACGAACGCGAACAGCGTGGTCGCGCTGAGCCTGTTCACGACGCAGAGCATCAGCGCCGATCTGTTCAAGATCCGTCATCAGCTCCGCAGCGTCACTCCGGGTCCGGTGAACTTCATGATCGGCAACAACGGCACCACGCGCGCGGTGTTCCCGGTGACGAGCCTCGCCGGCATCCAGTGGTCGCAGCAGACCGGGACGGCGCCTTCCTTCACGCCCTCGGCCGTGCCGCTGTCGGCGCTCGAAGTCTTTCCCGGGTCGGTGGGGCGCGTGGCCTTCGGCACGTTTCGCTCGCCCAACTACCTGAATGCGGCTCGGGTGATTCCTCCCACGGGGACGCTGATCGGCCAACCGCTGCCGCAGTCGAGCAACGACCTGCTGGTCGAGGTGTTCCTGCCGAGCGGCCAACGGCCGGCGAACGGGTGGCCGGTTGCGATCTTCGGCCACGGCTTCACCGACAGCATGTATGGCGCACCGTGGACCGTGGCGTCGACCTTCGCGTCGAAGGGCATCGCGACGATGGCGATCAGCGTCGTCGGTCATGGCGGCGGCCCGCTGGGCACGCTCAACGTGCTGCCCAAGACGGGAGCGCCGGTTGTCGTGCCCTCGGGCGGCAGGGGCTTCGACCAGGACGGCAACGGCACGATCGATTCGACGGAAGGCGTGGGCGCTGTCGGTGCGTTGTCGCTCGTGTCCAGCCGTGACGGCCTGCGCCAGACGGTGGTCGACCTGATGCAACTGGTGCGACAGATCCAGGCCGGCATCGACATCGACGGCGACGGCTCGGTCGACATCGACAGGACTCGCATCTACTACGCCGGCCAATCCTTCGGCGGCATCTACGGCACGATCTTCCTCGGCATGGAAGGCTCGGTGAGGGCCGGTGTGCCCAATGTGCCGGGCGGCTCGATCACTGAAGTGGCGCGTCTGGGCCAGTTCCGCGTGCTGACGGCGGTGGCGCTTGCCACGCGCGTGCCGCAACTGCTCAACCTGCCGCCGACGCCGAACGTGCCGGTGCCCTTCAACCTGAACTTCAACGAGAACATGCCGCTGCGCGACCAGTCTCCGCTGGTGAACAACGTGCCGGGCGCCGACGCGATCCAGGTGGTACTCGAACACAACGTGTGGGCGCAGCAGGCGGGCAATCCGGTGTCGTATGCGCCGTACATCCGCCGGCAGCCGCTGCCGGGCAACGCGGCCAAGCCGGTGATCGTGCAGTTCGCCAAGGGTGACCAGACGGTGCCCAACCCGACGGCCACCGCGATTCTTCGCGCCGGGCAACTCGCGGACCGTGCCCTGTACTTCCGCAACGACCTGGCCTTTGCCGCAACGAGCGAGGCGATCCCCAAGAACCCGCATACCTTCCTCACCAACATCGGCATCCCGAAGGCCGCTCCGTTTGCCGTCGCGGCGCAAACGCAGATCGCGCTGTTCTTTGCGACCGATGGTGCGTTGGTGATCGATCCCGACGGGGTCGGTTCGGTGTTCGAGATGCCTGTGGTGCCGCCGTTGCCGGAGACGCTCAACTTCCTGCCTTGATGAGCGGGCTGCCGAGGATGCCTGGAGCCGGGCCTACGGCTCCAGGACTTTCAGCATGAGGAGTCCATCGGCCGTCTGAAAGGTGTCGGCGCCTGTGCGCATGACGCTGCGGCCTGCTTCGAGGCGGTACTCGATGACCTCCGCCGTCCGCGGTTGCTTCCCTGGGGCCGCGTTCGTTTCCACTTCCGCGTATCGCAAGACGACATGCCGCTTTCCGACTTGGTCGGTCACGGGGATTCGTTCTGTCGGTGCCTTTCGTTTCATCGCGCGGTTGGCTCTTGCTGCAACGCAGCAATCTTCGCGCGGTGTTGTGGGCAACACCAGAGCATCCCCACGCTCGACGCGGTTGCTTTTTCCGCGGGGAGCATGAAGACGGAAACCTCAGGCCTCGTGCTCCAGTAGCTCGAAGTCCGACGAGTCAAGACGCACCGGGCGTCCGCCGCTCGCGACATGACGCTCGATTGCCCGTGTATTGATGAGTCCGGCGTTCCGCGCGTAGGCCTCCAACAGGCTCTCGCCGCCGCCGTCCGCCCCGAAGAAGTCCCTCAAGGGGTCTTCGCTGATTTCCGCTACGACGCGTCCGCCGCTTTCAAGGTAGATCGCAAACCGCACCGTTGCCGTATCGAAGCAATAGATTGCCTCTGCTGCCATGGATGTCTCCGTCTCTGGTTGACCGTGTATTTGGAACACCCCGGATACTCCAACCGGCAGTGCGTTGGAGCGGCAGTCGTCGCGTCCGGATGTCAGAGGTCTCCTACGGACCGTTTCGGGCGCCGGCAGACTCGCCGCCGACCAGCGCGGCTCCCGGAAAGGAGCGAAGCAACTGTGCCACCGGCAGCCTGCCGCCGTGCGCGACGTGGCGGATACCCGTGATGCAATCATCTAATTCCAGCGCGCCGGTTCCGGGCGGCAGATGCAATTCGGCGTCTTCCCACGCTTGCGCGGACCAGCCGCTGCCGGCGCCGCTCGTGCGCCAGACGGCAGGCCCGTCGAGGGTGGCGAAGAAGCGCACTGCGATCGCAATCAGGACGCGGCCGCGATACCTGCGCATGAAGGCCACGAGATGATGCGCGCGCGGGCCGTGCACTTCGATCGGCTCGTAGCTGCCTTCGCGGAAGAACTCCGCGTCGAGTGCGCGCAGCGCCAGCAGCCGCCAGATGAGCCAGAGCTTGGCGCGACCGTCGCTCAGCGTGTCGACGAGCCCACGCACGGCGGACTCCAGGTCGTCCCGCGATGCAAGGGACTGCAATTCCTGCAAGCGACTTTGTCTCAGGCCGTAGTCGACCGCACGACGGTTGTCCGGGTCGACAAGGCTGCGGTCGATGAGTTCGCACCCCTGGTAGATGTCGGGCACGCCCGGCGAGCAGAACTTGAGCAGCGCGAGGCTGATGCCGTTGAGTGCGCCGTAGCGGTCCAGTGCACTCGCCGCGCGGCGCACTTCACCCAAAAACAGGTTGTCCGGATGCGATGCGAGCACACCGTAGACGAAGCGCGCGAGCGATTCCTCGTAGGCCGGATCGGGATGTGTCCATGACGTGCCTCGCTTGCCTTCGCGCGCGGCCTTGAGCATGTAGCGCTCGATGCGATCGATGTAGGCCTCGTGCGCGGCTGCGTCGAGTTCGACCGGGTCCATGGTCCCGAGCAGCGTCTGGTAGAGCAGGTACTCGTGCATCGCCGAGACCACCCCCCGGTGCGGCGCATTCATCGACCTCCAGCGGCGCAGCGCGAGACGCCAGAGCGCGGGGCATTCAGAGAGCACGTCGATGCGCAGGCGAACGTCCTCCGAGCGCTTGTTGTCGTGCGTGGAGGTGGCGAGCATCGTGTGCGGCCAGCGTCGCTGGCGGTCGCCGCTGGCTTCGTGAAACTCGGCAAGCGACATGCCGATGTGGTCGGGTTCGCCGCCGACTTCGTTGAGCGAACTCAGCGGAAAGTAGCGATAGAACGCGGTGTCTTCCACGCCCTTGGCGGCCGCGGGCGCACTGAACTGCTGGAAGCGCCGCGCGAATCGCACTGCCATGCGTGCCACGGCGGTGTCGGAGCCCTCCGGCGCATGGCCGAGCAAGGCGTTGCGGACGAACCCGAACACCGAATCCTCCGGCAACTGGAGCCTCTCGCGCGCCGCCTCGACGGCCTGGTCGACGTAGTGGCGGTCCTGCACGGTCGATGCATCGGTGTTGTAGGTGCGGTAGACGCCAAGGCACGCGGCCACGGTCGCGATGATCTCGCGCAGCGTGTTGAGCGTGTAGTCGCAACTGCGCCGGCTGCTCTTCGCGATGCGCAGCAGCGTGAGCGCGAGCACTTCGAGATCGGAGGCGAGCGCGCCGCGCACCACCTCCTGTTTGGCCTGCCTCACCACTTCGTCGAAGCGCTCGCCGGTTCCGGTGAATGCGCGCCAGATCCTCTCGAGACGGCGGCCCGATCGTTGCTCGACGAGCACCGCGTTCGCCACATTGGCGAAGCGATAGCCGGTGGTGCCGTGGATGGCCCACGTCTCAGGCACTTCCTCGTGCGGTGCGGCGATCTTCTCCGCCACCACGTAGAGCGGTCGTGATGGGCGTCCGTCCGCGCCGGTCACGCCCTTGGCCTCTCCGCAGCGCAGCGCGAAGCCGTCCTGCAGACGCTGGAAGTACTGCGCCGGGTCCAGCAACCCGTCCGGGTGGTCGATGCGCAACCCGTCGACCCAGCCGCGCGCCGCGAGGTCGAGCGCGAGCGCATGCGTGGCTTCGAAGACAGCTTCGCGCTCGGTGCGCAATGCCGCGAGCTCGTTCACGTCGAAGAAGCGGCGGTAGTTGATCTCGTCCGCTGCGGTGCGCCAGTAGGCGAGCCGGTACGACTGGGCGTCGATCAGCGCGTGAAGGGCATCTTTCTGGCGGGGCGCATTGAACTCGTCGACAGCCTCGGCGATAGCCTGTGCGATCGCGGGCCGCCCGGCGGCCAGTGTCGCGAGCTGCGCTTTCAGGCGCTGCCGGTCGCGTTCGCGTTCTTCCCATCCGTCGCGCGAGGCGGGCGGTGAAGAGGGCAACTCGCGGAATGCCCAGGCGATGCCGTTCACCAGCGACAGGTCGCCGCAGTCCTCGCGGCATAGGCGTACCGCGCGTTCGATGATGGCGGCGTGACTCCTGGGCGCGAGCGGGAAGCGGTGGTCGTAGTAGCCGATGCCGAATGCGCCTTCGGCCGCATTCCATTCCAGGCGCAGCTCGCCGCGCTCCAGCACTTCGCCATACGGCGCGCCGAGCACAGGCACCAGCACCTTGCCGAGGAGTCCGGGCGTGGGGGAATGCCAGTCGATGTCGAAGTGCCGTGCATAGCGCGATGACACGCCATGCTCGAGCACGTCCATCCACCAGCGGTTGTCGGTGCCGAGCACGCCCATGTGGTTCGGCACGAGGTCGATGAGCTGGCTCATGCGGTGCCGTCGCAAGGCCTGCGTGAAGCGCTCGAACGCCGGCATGCCGCCGAGCTCGGGATTGATCTCGTCGTGCGCCACCACGTCGTAGCCGTGCATGCTGCCCGGTCGCGCGCGATGGATCGGGGAGCAATAGACGTGGCTGATGCCGAGGCTCGCGAGGTAGGGAACGATGCACACCGCGTCGTCGAAGGTGAACCCGCCGTGCAGCTGCAGGCGGTAGGTCGCGCGGGGCACGCGCGCCGGTGCGCGGCCACGTTCCACAGCAGTGCGGTCAGGCTGCGGCCGGATTCGCACCATCGCTGCGCCAAGCTTGCGCATCGTCTCCGCGTCCCACAGCGTCTCGACGGGCAACGCGTACTTGCGCCGCCAGTTCGGATGCTCGACTGTGGTGCCTGGGAGGTTGGGCTGCTCGATCTGCGCCAGCGCATCTTCGAGCTGCGCCATCATCAGGCTGCAGGGCGCGCGGGCGAGAAAGGCGTGCAACGCGCTCGCATCGTCGGCGCCGAGCGGCGATTCGGCATCGCCGGTGTCATGCAGCGATTCGCGGCCGTCGGCGCGCACCGCTTCGAGCAGGCGGTGCCGGTCGTGACGGCGTTCGTTGCGCAGGCGTTCGAGCGCGGTGTCGTCGATCAGGCCGAGTGCTTGCCGCTCCTTCAGGTCATGCGCAGACCACCACCCCGCGAGCGGGGGCAGGTCGTGCGTGCTTACGGCGGCGACGGCCTGGCGCGGATACTCCGCCGGGCCGCGGAATCGACCTGCCCCATCGCGTTCGAAGTACAGCAACCGATAGGACAGCACGCCGTAGCGGCTCAGCGTCTCGCGCATCGATTCGGGCACGGTGCCGAGGTCTTCGCCGATCACGAGGCATCGGTGGCGCCGGCTTTCGAGCGCGAGGATCGCGAACAGCTCCTCGACCGGATACCCCACATACGTGCCGTCGCGCGCGGTGCCCTGCGCAGGAATCCAGAAGAGCCGCATGAGCATCATCACGTGGTCGATGCGGATCGCGCCGGCGCCGCGCATGTTGGCGCGCAGGGCCTCGATGAAGATGCGGTATTGCGACGCGCGCAGGCGATCGGGTCGCAGGGGAGGAAGCCCCCAGTCCTGTCCCTGCGGATTGAACGCGTCGGGTGGTGCGCCGACGCGCGCGGCGAGCGCGAAGGTGCGGCGATGGCGCCATGCGTCCGAACCCGCGCGATCAACCGAGACCGCCAGGTCAAGATAGAGCCCCAGGCCCATGCCGGCGGCTTTCGCTCTTTCGCCCGCGGCTTCGAGCTGTCGCGCGGACTGCCATTGCAGGTACTCGTAGTAGCCGACATGCTCCGCGTGCTCGACCGCGAAGCGGGCCACCGCGGATGACGACGGATCGCGGAATTCCGCGGGCCATTCGGGCCAACCCCAGATGCCGGCATCGACCGCATGGAAGTGCGCCTGCAGGGCCTCGAAGAGCGCATGCTGGTGCAGTGCCTCACCGCCGCTTTCGCGGAAGCGCGCGAAGGCGGTCGCTTCGGCATCGGCCGGTTGGCGTCCGCGGAAGTGCGAGTACAGCAAGCGCAGCACCTCGTGCTTGGCGGCGGCCACACCGGGATGGTCGATCAATGTGGCAGCGCGCAGCGCCGACAGCCTCGCCTGGAAGGCCGGCGATTGCGCGCGCTCGCGGGCCGGGGCGCAATCGCGAAAGTCCGGCACCGTCTCCACGTCGATGTAGAGAACGTTCAGCTGCGCGCGAGACGACGGGCTGTACGGGCTGATGTGCAGGGGGTTGTGCGGGAACAGCGCATGCAGCGGGTTGAGCCCCACCACATCGGCGCCTTCGCGCGCAGCATGTTCGGCAAAGTCCGCGAGATCGCTGAAGTCGCCGATGCCCCAGTTCCGGCGCGAGCGCAGCCCGTAGAGCTGAAGCGTGAATCCCCAGACGCGCGCATCGTCCTGCAGCGCATCGGGCTGATGGCATCGCTCCGGTGCGCTGACCAGCAGGGTCTCGCCGGGAAAGCCGACGAGGCTCAGGCGGTGATAACCCTCCGGCAGCGCGAGCGTGAGCGGCAGGCGGTAGTGCGTGTAGGCCTCGTCGCCGAAGGTCGCGCGGTCGATGACCTCCAGCCGCTCGGTGCGCACCGCGCCTTCGTGGAACACGCCGCTTTCGTCCACCACGCGCCATTTGAAGTGCGCGAGCTGGGCGGGCAGGCGAATCTCGATCGCGAATCCGTCGGTACCGAAGACGACGACCTGCACCGGCGGGAGGGGATGGCGCCATGCGTCTCGATCGGCGTTCGCTTGCGCAGCGGCAAAGGGCATGTCCGCGACGAAGCCCGCATCGGCGAGCAGCGTCGCAAGCGCCTCGTGCGAGACGTCATGCCGATGTCCGAAAGCATCCACGTAGTCGGTGGCGATGCCGTGGCGCCGGCAGAGCGAGAGAAGCGCTTCCACCTCGTGCGATGGAAGGGGGGACGACTCATTCATGCGGTGCCTCGTCGATCGATGCGCACACGCCGCCCGGCAGCAACTGGATCAGCACGCTGTCGCCGGGTGCCTCCGTCGCCCGCAGCATGTGGATGATGCGTCCCGGGGGCCACGCGACCCGACCGGTCGTCTTGCCGAAGTTGGCGATGAGATGCAGGGTGTGTCCGTCGTCGAGCTTCCACACAATGCGCAACGCATCGCCCTCGCAGGACCAGCTCTGTACGCGGGTGCCGTTTCCGAAGCGCGGCACCAGTTCGAGCTGCCGGAGCACGAGCAGTGCGCCGATTTCGCGCAGGGCCTCTGCGTGCCCGCCGGCGGAGTGCTCGGCTTCGTCGAGTCGCGATGCGAGGAACGTCGCCTCGTCGTTCGGGTCCGGAATGGTCCGCTTCTTCCCATCGTTCGAGAACGAAGCGAAGCCGCCGAACTCTTCCCGTCGACCGGCGGCCACGGCTGAGGCCAGCTCGGGTCCGAAATCGCAGAAGTACTGGAAGGGTGTCTTCGCGCCGTATTCCTCGCCCATGAAGAGCATCGGCGTGTGCGGCGAGAGCAGCACGCACGCGCGCGCCGCGAGCAGACGCGCGGGGTCGGTGAGCGAGTCGATGCGCTCGCCGAACGCGCGGTTTCCGACCTGGTCATGCGTCTGCAGGAAGGAGACGAAGGCGGCCGGTGGCAGATGGTCGCAGGGCTCGCCGCGGGATTCGCCGTCGCGGAAGCGCGAAGGCTGCCCGGTGTAGATGAACCCCTGCGCGAGCGCGAGCCCGAACTGCTCCAGCGGCCGTTGCGCATAGTCGGCGTAGTAGCCGTCGGTCTCGCCGGTCAGCAGCACGTGGGCGGCGTGATGCAGGTCGTCGTTCCATTGCGCGGTCGCGGCAATGGGTGCACCGTCGAGGTCGATTTCGAGCCGGTGCGCCTCGTTGCGGTCGTTCTCCAGCACCACATGGATCTCGCGATGGCGACCGGGGCCCTTGTGCAGCGCGGTGCAGATCTCCTCCACGATGGGCGTCGCGGAGGTGTCGTGGATCGCATGCACCGCGTCCATGCGCAGGCCGTCGAAGCGATATTCCTCGACCCAGTAGAGCGCGTTGTGCACGAAGAAGTCGCGCACGGTGCGCGAGCCCGGCCCGTCGAAGTGGATTGCCGGGCCCCATGGAGTCCGCCGCTCCGGATTGAAGAACTCCGGGCAGTACACATGCAGATAGTTGCCTTCCGGTCCGAAGTGGTTGTAGACCACGTCGATCAGCACCATGAGACCCAGCCCGTGGGCCGAATCGACAAAGGCCTTGAGTTCCGCAGGCGTTCCGTACGTGGCGTCCGGCGCGAAGGGCAGCACGCCGTCATAGCCCCAGTTGCGTTTTCCGGGAAAGTCGGCGAGTGGCATCAGCTCGATCGCCGTGATGCCGAGTGCGGCGAGATCTGCGAGGCGTCGCTGCGCTGCCTTGAAGGTGCCCTCGGGCGTGAAGGCGCCGACGTGCATCTCGTAGATCACGGCTTCCTTCCAGGCGCGGCCGGTCCATTCACCGTCGCACCATGCGTGCTCGCGTGGGTCGACCACTTCGCTCGGGCCGTGCACGTCATCGGGGTTGTAGCGCGATGCAGGGTCTGGCACGCGCAGGCCGCCCGGCAGGCGGTAGCGATAGCGGTCGCCGGCGCCGGCTTCGGACACGACGCATTCGTGCCAGCCGTCCGGCGCGCGCTTCATCGCGGCATCGCACCACGATCCAGCCAGCGACCATTCGAGCACGACGGTGGGTACGCCGGGCGCCCAGAGCCTGAAGCGCACGCCGCGCCCGCCGACCAGGGGTTCGGCGCCGAAGGGCATGGCGTGCATATGTCTCATGGTTTGCCCAGCTTTCTGCGCAGCAGCGCCAGCGTGCGGTCCTGCAGCCGGTACGACGGCTCCGTCACTTCGGTGGAGGCTTCGGCTTCGTGCGCGGTATCGATCAGCCGCGTCCAGCGTTTGCCGGAGTTCGGGAGCACGAAGGGCAGGGGCTCGTGATAGGCGTTCAGCAGCAGGATGAAGTCGTTGTCCTGCTGCGGCTCGCCGCGCGGGCCGACATCGATCAGGCCGGTGCCCGAGAACAGCATGCCGAGGCAGCGCACATGCGGGCCCCAGTCGGCCGGCGCCATCTCGCCGCCGTCGGGGCGCAGCCAGACCACGTCCTTGGCGACGCTCTCGGCGGACGGCTCGCCGCGAAAAAAACTTCGGCGCCGGAAGGAAGGGTGCTGTCGCCGCGTGCGGATCAGCAACGCGACGAAGGCCTGCAGCGCATCGGCGTCGGGCGAAGGCGACCAGTCGAGCCAGGTGAGCTCGTTGTCCTGGCAGTAGGCGTTGTTGTTGCCGCGCTGGCTGTGCCCGCGTTCGTCGCCGGCAAGCAGCATTGGCACGCCTTGCGAGAGCAGAAGCGTCGCGAGCAGATTGCGCTTCTGGCGCTCGCGCAGCGCCTTGACGGCAGGGTCATCGGTGGGGCCTTCGGCGCCGCAGTTCCACGAGAGGTTGTTGTCGTGGCCGTCGCGGTTGTCCTCGCCGTTCGCCTCGTTGTGCTTCTGGTTGTACGAGACGAGATCCTGCAGCGTGAAGCCATCGTGCGCGGTGACGAAGTTGATGCTGGCGTGCGGCCCCTTGCCGGACCAGCCATAGAGATCCTGCGAGCCCGCGAGCCGCTTGGCGACCTCGCCGGCCACGCCTTCGTCACCCTTCCACCAGCCACGCATGCCGTCGCGGTAGCGGTCGTTCCATTCCGCCCAGCCGGGCGGGAAGTTGCCGACCTGATAGCCGCCATGGCCGAGGTCCCACGGCTCGGCGATGAGCTTGACGCAGTTGAGCGTCGGGTCCTGCCGGATCGCATCGAAGAACCCGCCGAGGTTTTCGACCTTGCCGGCTTCGCGCGCGAGTGCCGATGCGAGGTCGAAGCGAAAGCCGTCGACATGCATCTCCTCGGCCCAGTAGCGCAGCGAGTCCATCACGAGCTGCAGCGCGCGCGGTTGTTCGAGGTTGACCGTGTTGCCGCAGCCGGTGAAGTCGTCGTAGTAGCGTGGCTGCTGCGCGTTGGCGATGTAGTACGAGGCGTTGTCCACGCCGCGCATCGACAGGGTCGGCCCCAGGTGATTGCCCTCGCAGGTGTGGTTGTAGACCACGTCGAGGATCACCTCGAAGCCCGCCGCATGCAGCGTCTTCACCATCGTCTTGAACTCCTTCACCTTGCCCGATGCGCTGTAGCGCACCTCGGGAGCGAAGTAACCGAGCGTGTTGTAGCCCCAGTAGTTCTGCAGGCCCTTCTCGGCGAGGTGCCGGTCGTTCAGGTAGGCATGCACCGGCAGCAGCTCGATCGTGGTCACGCCGAGGCGCTTCAGGTGCTCGATGGCGGGCTCGGTGGCGAGCGCTCCGTAAGTGCCTTGCAAGTGCTCGGGGATGCCCGGATGCAGCTTGCTGAAGCCGCGCACGTGCATCTCGTAGATCACCATGTCTTGCCAGGGCACCTCGGGCCGGCGGTCCTCGCCCCAGGTGAAGGCGGTTTCGAGCACGCGGCCCTTGGGCATGAAGGCGGCACTGTCGCGCCGGTCGAACGAAAGGTCCTGCCGCTTGCTGCCGACCGAGTAGCCGTAGAGCGCGTCGCTCCATCTGAGCTCGCCGATAAGGTCCTTCGCGTAGGGATCGAGCAGGAGCTTGTGCGGGTTGAATCGATGGCCTTCCTCGGGCTTGTAGCGGCCGTGCACGCGATAGCCATAGGCCATGCCGGGCCTCGCTTCGGGCAGGTAGCAGTGCCAGACATCGTTGGTGCGTTCGCGCAGGCGGATGCGCTGCCGCTCGTGGCGGCCCTTGTCATCGAAGAGGCACAGCTCGACGCCCTCCGCATGCTTGGAGAAAAGCGCGAAGTTGACGCCGTGCCCATCCCAGGTGGCGCCGAGCGGGTACGGCCTGCCGGGCCAGATGGCCGTCAGGGGAACATGGTCGCGCTTCGTCACGGATGCGGCCGGTCGTGGTCATTGCCGCGGTGCGGCCAGGCGGACACGTGCGGCCTCGGCGGGGGGGGGACCTCACGCGTTGGCGGTGGCTCACGCAAGTTGCTTCGCGGAGGCGCCTGCCGCTCGCGCGGCCACCATTGCTCGATCTGCCGTGCAGCCCAGTCCTTGCCCGCGAGCCCGAACGCCAGCGCCAGCGCGAACACCACGCCGGCCAGGATGATGAGGAAGCTCTGCCGCACGATGTCGCCGCCCACCTTGACCTGGTCGAGCGCGATCAGGATCACGAAGAGAAGGATCGCGTACTGCGCGACCTTGCCCAGCAGCAGTGAATCCTGCATGCCGGTGTTGCGGCCGTAGCTGGTCACCGCATCGCCGACGAACTTCGCGAAGTACGCCCCGAAGGCCAGCACCAGCAGCGCCACGATCAGGTTGGGGACGAACCACATCACGCGCCCGAGCAGGTCGGTGACGTAGGCGAGGCCGAGCCCGTTGAAGGCCACCACCAGCGCGGCAAGGATCACCATCCAGTACGCAAGCACGCCGAAGACGGCGGTCGCATCCGACACCATGCCGCCCTGCCGCAGGAAGTTGTCCAGGCCCGAGCGTTCGGTCAGCACCTGGAAGTTCATCGCATGCAGCCCGCGGACCACCGCGAAGCGCACGGCCTTGGCCAGCAGCCATCCGACGACCACCACGAGCACCGCGAAGAGCAGCCGGGGGAAGAGGGCGCCGACCTGGAACAGGAACGCGCGCAGCGGTTCCAGATGCATCGAGAGGCTTTCCATGGAACTCTCCTGGGTGTGCGACTCAGCGGACTGCCGTGCGGTCCAGCATGGCGAGGATGCCTTGGAGGGGCACGGGCACCCAGTCGAGGCGGTTGTCGAGTTCGTAGCGCAGTTCGTAGAACGCCTTCTCGAGCTCGAAGAGATTCAGCAACTGCTCGTCGACGGGGCCCAGCGTGGGCGAAAGCGCCTGGCTGTAGCCGGCGAGGAACGCGGCGCGCGTTTCCGCCTCCCACTCGCGCGCAGCGGCATCGAGGCGGGCCAGTTCGTCCACGTTCTGTGCCGCGCGGCGCAGCGCGCTCCAGCGTGCGTAGTTGAAGGAACGCAGCATGCCGGCCACATCGCGCAGCGGCGATTGCTTGCCCCGCCGCTCCTCGATGGGACGCGCCGGCTCGCCCTCGAAATCGATGATGACGAAGTCGTTGCGCGTGACCAGCACTTGGCCCAGGTGGTAGTCGCCGTGGTAGCGCGTGCGCCGCCCCGTCTTTCCTTCGATCGTCACATGGTTGATGAAGGCATTGATCGTTTCCTGCATGCCCAGCAGGCGGGTTGCGTCCTCGGTCACCGAACCGGGCGGGCTGGTGCGGACGTATTCGCGCAATTGCGCCAGCGTGGCGCCGGCTTCGGCACGGATCGTGTCGCGCAGGCGCTGCAGGTCTTGCGCGGTCAGCGGTTCGGGTGCGAAGGCCTTGTTGTCGGTCGGCCGTCCGAGTGCGTTGTGCAGGTCGGCGGTGCGGCGCCCGAGGACTTCGATCAGCGCGATGAACGCGCCGTGCGCATCGGCGCGCGAAGCGGGATCGATGTCCCGCATCTCGTCGAGCACGCGCTCCAGGTAGGCGAGCGTGTATTCCCACCCGTCGCCCTGGTTGGGCACGTAGGCCTGCAGCAGGCCGAGTGTCATCTCGGTGCCGTCGTTGCCGGTGTATTCGAGTGCGCCGACCACCGGCACGCCGTGCACGAAGCCGGCATCTTCCGCGAGGTAGCGGCCCATCTCGAGTTCCGGGTTGACGCCGGCCCGCACGTGCCGGTAGCCCTTGAGGAACAGCGTCTCTCCGAGTGTGACGACGGTGTTGCTGCTGACCGGGCTGGGCTGGCTCACGCGCAGTTCGTCGATCGCCTCGACCGGGAATTCGCGCCCCAGCGCCGTCGGCCTGAAGTGCAACCGCCCGTGCGCGCTTTGCAGGGTGGTGTCCTTCACGATCGCGCGGATGAACTCGCGGCAGAAGGGTTCGTCGTAGAAGGCATCGGCCATCACGCCCACGTTGGCCTGCTGGCGCACCTTGGCGATGGCGGCGGGCTGCAGCCCCTTCATGCGGTCTTCGTCATGGTCTTCCCAGGCGAGTGAGAGCGGCATGAAGTAGATCGCCGGTTCGGGCGGGCCTTCGAGCGAGAGCAGCGGCAGCATCCAGCTGAAGCGGCCGATCTGCCAGACCGCCTGGTCCCAGAACTGCGCGCGCAGGATGAGCGCGCCCTTGGTCGCATACCAGCGCTGCGCCTCGATGTGGCGCGGCAGCGTGTCGGTCTCGACCTGCTTGCTCAGGCGGTCGGCGAAGCCGATGCGCCATGGCATGACCTTTTCGCGGAACAGGCTGGTCCAGCCATCGAAGAGCACCAGCACCGGGCGGTCGAGCAGGGCGACGCCTTCCTGGTGCCAGCTCGGCATCGGCGCCTCATCGGTCAGCTTGAACCAGTAGAAGCCGTGCGTCGGCAGCGTGAGCAGATAGGGCAGCTCGCCGATCGGCGGGAACGAGGTGCGGCCCAGCATCTCGACCGGGATGCGGCCCTTGAACTCCGAAAGGTCCAGCTCCACCGGCTGCGCCGCCCGCGAGAGGTTGAACACCGAGAGGATCACGTCCTCGCCGTGCTGGCTGATGTAGGCGAGGATCTTGCGGTTGCCGGGCTTGAGGAAGGTGCGGCGCCCACGGCCGAAGGCGCGGCTGGTCTTGCGCACCGCGAGCATGCGGCGGGTCCAGTGCAGGAGCGAGCTCTTGTCGCGCAACTGCGTCTCGACGTTGACGGCTTCGTAGCCGTACATCGCATCCATGATCGGCTGCAGATAGAGCCGCTGCGGGTCGGCGCGCGAGAAGCCGCCGTTGCGGTCGGGGCTCCATTGCATCGGCGTGCGCACGCCATTGCGGTCGCCGACGAAGACGTTGTCGCCCATGCCGATCTCGTCGCCGTAGTAGATGATGGGCGAGCCCGGCATCGACAGCAGCATGCTGTTCATCAGCTTGATGCGGTCCTTGTCGTTGTCCATCAGCGGCGCGAGCCGGCGGCGGATGCCGAGGTTGATGCGCGCCTGCATGTCGGCCGCATAGGTGGTGTACATGTAGTCGCGCTCGCGGTTGGTCACCATCTCCAGCGTGAGTTCGTCGTGGTTGCGCAAGAAGATGGCCCACTGGCAGTTGTCAGGGATGTCGGGCGTCTGCTGCATGATTTCGACGATCGGGTCGCGGTCCTCCTGCGCGATGGCCATATACATGCGCGGCATCAGCGGGAAGTGATACGCCATGTGGCACTCGTCGCCTTCGCCGAAGTAGCCGCGAACGTCCTCGGGCCACATGTTGGCTTCTGCGAGAAGAAAGCGGTTCTTGTAGTTCGCGTCGATGGCCGCGCGCAACTGCTTGATGACCTCGTGCGTTTCCGGCAGGTTCTCGTTGGTGGTGCCGTCTCGTTCGATGAGGTAGGGGATCGCATCGAGCCGGAAGCCGTCCACGCCCATGTCGAGCCAGAAGCGCATCACGCGGAACACCGCTTCGAGCACCTGCGGGTTGTCGAAGTTGAGGTCCGGCTGGTGGCTGAAGAAGCGGTGCCAGTAGTAGGCCTTGGCGACCGGGTCCCAGCTCCAGTTGGATTTCTCCGTGTCGGTGAAGATGATGCGCGTGCCGCTGTAGAGCGTGTCGGTGTCGCTCCACACGTAGAAGTCGCGCTCGGGCGAGCCGGGCGGCGCGGCCCGTGCGGCCTGGAACCACGGGTGGTCGCTCGACGTGTGGTTGATGACCAGCTCGATGATCACGCGCAGCTCGCGCTTGTGCGCTTCGTCGAGCATCTCGCGGAAGTCGTCGAGCGTCCCGTAGGGCGGGTGCACGTCCTCGTAGGCGGCGATGTCGTAGCCGTCGTCGCGCAGCGGCGAAGGGTAGAAGGGCATCAGCCAGATGGTGTTGACGCCCAGGTCCTTTACGTAGTCGAGCTTGCCGGTGAGGCCCTTGAAGTCGCCCACGCCGTCGGCATTGGAATCGCTGAACGCCTTGATGTTGACCTGGTAGATCACCGCGTCGCGATACCACGTCGGATCATCGGAGGTGTCGATCTCGGTGGTCTCGAGGACCAGTGCCGGCAGGGGAGCGTTCATGGGGTCACTCTCATGCGTAGTAGTCGAAGTCCCGCTCGTCGCGCAGGCGCCGCCGGACCGCCATGACGTGGGCCGGCATCCGATGCGGGTCGAGCTCGATGTAGTGATGCGTGCCGCTCCAGATGAAGCGCTGGTCGGTCAGCAGGTCGTGCATCTGGAAGGTGCGGTCGCGCGGCACGCCGATCAGGTCGGGGTCGAGATGCAGCCAGCCGATCTGCGTGTTGTGCGGATCGAGATTGACCACCGTAACCACCGCTCGGGATTCATCCGGCGATGTCTTCATGTAGGCGATGAGCTGCTCGTTCCCGATGTCGAGGAAGCGCAGGCTGTGGTCGTACTGCAAGGCGTCGTTGGCGCGGCGGATCTGGTTGATGCGCGTGATGAAGGGGCGCAGGCCGGCTTCGGCGCTCCAGTCCCAGTGGCGCAACTGGTACTTCTCGGAATCGAGGTATTCCTCGCTCGACGGGCCGCGTGGAAGGTGCTCCAGCAGCTCGTAGGCGGGCCCGTACATGCCGTAGTTCGCCGCCAGCGTCGCGGCGAGTACCAGGCGCGCCCTGAACACCGGCTCTTCGCCGGTCTGCAGTGCCGCATGAAGGATGTCCGGCGTGTTGGGCCACGCATTGGGACGGAAGTACTCCTTGCCCGGCGCCTCGTTCAGCTGGGTGAAGTATTCGGTGAGCTCTTCCTTGCTGTTGCGCCAGGTGAAGTAGGTGTAGGACTGCGTGTAGCCGAGCTTGGCGAGTCGGTGCATCACCTTCGGCCGGGTGAAGGCTTCGGCGAGGAAGATCGTCTCGGGGTGCTCGCGCTTCACTTCGGTGATGACCCATTCCCAGAAGGCGAAGGACTTGGTGTGCGGGTTGTCGACGCGGAAGACGGTCACGCCCTGGGCGATCCAGTGGTCGAACACTGACTTGAGTTCACTCCAGAGCCCCTGCCAGTCGGGGCTCTCGAAGTGAAAGGGATAGATGTCCTGGTACTTCTTCGGCGGGTTCTCGGCGTACTGCACCGTGCCGTCCGGACGCCAGCGGAACCAGGTCGGATGCTCCTTGACGTAGGGATGGTCGGGTGCGCACTGGAAGGCGATGTCCATCGCGATGTCGATGCCCATGCGGGACGCCGCTTCGACGAGGTGGCGGAAGTCTTCCGGCGTGCCGAGTTCGGGCAGGAGCGCCTTGTGTCCGCCTTCCGCCGCGCCGATGGCCCACGGGCTTCCCACGTCGCCGGGCTCCGGCGTGAGCGTGTTGTTGCGACCCTTGCGCTGCACGCGGCCGACGGGATGGATCGGCGGCATGTAGAGCACGTCGAAGCCCATCGAGGCGATGAGGGGCAGCCTTTCTTCGACATCGCGGAAGGTGCCGTGCGCGCCGGGCGTCGACGAGGCCGAGCGGGGGAAGAGCTCGTACCAGGTGCTGAAGCGCGCGCGTTCGCGGTCGACCACCAGCGGGATCTCCGCCGCGAAGCGCGATTCGAGATGCCGGTCCGGATGGCGCGCGGCGATCGCGGCGAAGTCTTCGTCGAGCGCCAACGCCTTCAGCGCGGCGACATCCATGGCGCTGTCGTTCGCGCCTTCTTCGAGGGAGCGCGCCCAGTGCGCCAGCGTCTCGCGATCGTCGCCCTTGGTGCGTTCGGCCGCGGCGGCGATTTCGATCGCGCCGGTGCGCGCAGCGATGCGGATGTCGTCCGCGTCGACGCGGCGGACCAACTCATGCCGCCACGATTCGAAGGCATCGACCCAGGCCACCACCGTGTAGCGGTAGCGGCCGATGACCGGCGGCGTGAAGTCGGCTAGCCACTCGTCGTTGTAGCGCAGCTTCATCGCCACTTCGTGGCATCGCTCGTCGCCTTCCTTCCACCACTGGAGCATCACGCGCGGCACGTCGTGCCCATCGGTGAAGACGTGCGCGGTGACGTGCACGCTTTCACCGACTGTGCGCTTCACCGCGAAACGCCCGCCATCCACGATCGGCAGGACCGCATCGACCACCGCGCGGCTGCGGCCGTCGACCACGTCGACCGGGACGGGCGCGTCGTCACGCAGCAGGAGTTTGCTGATCATCGGCAACGACCTTCAGGAAGAGGGTGGAGAGAGGCGGCAGCGTGAGGCACACCGAATGAGGCTGCCCGTGCGAACGCATCGGCGAGGCACGCACCGCGCCGAGGTTGCCCCAGCCCGAGCCGCCGAACACGCGCGCGTCGGTGTTGAGGACTTCGGCCCAGGTGCCGTCGTTCGGAACGCCGACGCAATAGTTCTGGCGCGGAACCGGCGTCATGTTGCAGATCACGAGCACCGATCCGTTCGCGCGGGAGCGTCGCAGGAACGCGACAACGCTCTGCTCGTGATCGTTGGGTTCCAGCCACTGGAAGCCGTCGGACGAGAAGTCGAGCTCGTGGAGGGCCGGCTCCTCGCGCAGCAGGCGATTGAGTTCGCCCACGAGATGCTGCACACCGCGATGCTTTTCGGATTGGAGCGATCCCCATTCGAGCTCGCCTTCATGCGTCCATTCGCGCCGCTGCGCGAACTCGCCGCCCATGAAGAGCAGCTTCTTGCCCGGATGCGCCCACATGTACGACAGCAGCAGCCGCAGATTCGCGAACTGCTGCCATTCGTCGCCGGGCATCTTGTTGATGAGGGAGCCCTTTCCGTAGACGACCTCGTCGTGCGACAGGGGCAGCACGAAGTTCTCGCTGAAGGCGTACACCATCGAGAAGGTGAGCCTGTGGTGGTGATAGCGCCGGTGGACCGGGTCTTCGCGCATGTAGGCGAGGGTGTCGTGCATCCAGCCCATGTTCCACTTCATGCCGAAGCCGAGCCCGCCCATGTCGGTCGGGCGCGAGACCTGCGGCCACGCGGTGGATTCCTCGGCCACGGTGAAGGTGCCGGGGTGGTCGCGGTAGGTCGCGCGGTTGAGTTCCTGCAGGAAGTGGATCGCCTCGAGGTTCTCGCGGCCACCGTGCCGGTTGGGAATCCAGCCGCTCCCCTGGCGCGCGTAGTCGAGATACAACATCGACGCGACGGCATCGACCCGCAGCCCGTCGAGGTGATATCGGTCGAGCCAGAAGAGCCCCGACGACATCAGGAAGCTTCGGACTTCGTTGCGGCCGTAATTGAAGATGGCCGAGTTCCATTCCGGATGAAACCCCTGGCGCGGGTCCGCATGCTCGTAGAGATGCGTGCCGTCGAACGATGCGAGGCCGTGCGGGTCGGTCGGGAAGTGCGAGGGCACCCAGTCCAGCAGCACGCCGATGCCGCGCTGGTGCAGGTGGTCGACGAAGTACATGAAGTCCTGCGGCGTGCCGTAGCGCGAAGTCGGTGCGAAATAGCCTGTGGTTTGATAACCCCACGATCCATAGAACGGATGCTCCGTAACCGGCATCAACTCGACGTGCGTGAAGCCGATCGAGTTCACGTACTCGGCCAGCGCATGCGCGAGATCGCGCCAGCCCATCGGCTGGCCGTCGTTGCGGCGCCACGAGCCCGCGTGCACTTCGTAGATCGAAACCGGTGCCTCGGCGGCATTGCGTTCGGCGCGGTGCTGCATCCAATCGGCATCGCTCCAGGTGTAGTCGAGCGACCAGATTCGCGACGCGGTGGCAGGCGGCTGTTCGGCGTAGCAGGCGAGCGGGTCGGCCTTTTCGAGCACGCGGCCGCCGTGCGCGGTGATGCGGTATTTGTAAGCCTGGCCGTGTCGGGCGCGCTGGCAGCGACCTTCCCAGATGCCAGTCGAATCGGCGCGCGGCGCGAGCGGGTCGGCGTGGCCGTTCCAGTCGTTCCAGTCGCCGATGACCGACACAGAGGTCGCATTCGGCGCCCAGACCCCGAACGATGCGCCTTGCCCGTCAGTGGCCAGATGGGCGCCCAGCCTCTCATGCAACCGGGAATGGGTGCCTTCCCGGAAGAGATAGGCGTCCATGGCGTCGAACGCCTGGAATACCTGGGTAGGGGGTGCAGCGCTCACGAGTTGTTCTTTCCACGTTGAGTGCCCCGGGCCAGGGCCGAACGTCCTTTCTATGACGCCGTGCTGCATCCGGGCAGGTATCGACCGCTCGTCCCGCTGTCGGACAGCGGCTTACTGTAGAGCGGCCTGCGGCAGTGTTCAACTCGCCGGCTTGAGACCGCGTTCCGGCAGCCGCACCGGGACGTAGGCCAGACGGCGGTCCCGCCAGACCAGCAGCGCGACGCTGCGCCCCGGCGCGATGGTCGAGAGGGTGCGCTGGAAGTCTTCGATGTGGTCGAGGCGGGTGTCGTTGACCGCCACGATGAGATCGCCCGCGCGGATGCCTTCGCTGCGCGCCGCGCCCGCCGATTCGCGCACCACGAGGCCGCCGTCGATGCCGAGTTGCATGCGCTGGCTGGACGACAGCTCACCCAGGCTCAGGCCGAGGCCGTCGCCCCATTCGACCGCCACGCTCGGCCGCGTGACGCCCCGCGGCGGGGCTTCTTCGGACAGGGTGACCCAGAGCGTGCGCACGGCGCCGCGCCGCCACACCTCCATCGCATTGCGGCTGCCGGCCCGGCCTTGCGAGATCCGCTGCTGCAGTTCGGCGGAGCGCGTGATCGGCTTGCCGTCGAAGGTGGTCACCACGTCGCCGCGCAGCAGCCCGGCGGTTCGTGCAGGGCCGTTCGGGTCCACGCCCACCACGAGCGCGCCGGCCGGCTGCTTCAGGCCGAAGGACTGCGCCAGTGCGGGTGTCATCTCCTGGAAGTCGGCGCCGATGCGCGCGCGCTGCACATGGCCGGTGGATTTGAGCTGCCCCGCGATCCTCATCGCGAGATTGATCGGCACCGCGAACGAGAGGCCCATGTAGCCGCCGCTGCCGCTATAGATCATGGAATTGATGCCGATCACTTCGCCGCGGCTGTTGAACAGGGGGCTCCCCGAACTGCCGGGATTGATCGCGACATCGGTCTGGATGTAGGGCACCTCGCCGCCGCCGGCCACATAGCGGTCGATGGCGCTGACCACGCCGGCTGTGACACTTCCGTGAAAACCGAAGGGTGCGCCGATCGCAGCGACCCAGTCGCCGGGCGCGATGCCGGTCGAATCGCCAATGACCGCGGGCGGGAGCCCGCTTGCGTCGATCTTCATGAGCCCGACGTCGGTACGGCGGTCGACGCCGATCACGCGACCCGAATAGCGGCGGCCGTCGTCCAGGCGGACCTGCGCTTCATCCACGCCGGCAATCACATGCGCGCTGGTCAGGATCAGCCCGTCGCTCGTGAGGATCACGCCGGAAGCGAGATCGCGCGTCTGGCTGATGCGCGCGCTGACTGGCAGCGGGTCGGCGAGCCGGTCGGCGAAGTCCAGCTCGGGTGCAATCTCCAACTCCGCCGCCCGGTCGTCAGTCCCGATGCGCAACGTGCTGATGTCGACGACGCTGGCGCTGCGGCTGGCGACGAGGGACGAGAAGGCGGGGCCGGTGGCTGTCGAGGCCGTGGGGGATGTGACTGCGGTGACGGCGCCGCTGCGCTGCATGTCCTGCGCGCCTTGCAGCTGTGGCGTAGACGCACACGCTGCCAGCAACAAGGCAAGACCCAGCAGGGCGAGCAGGCCGGATGGGCGGCTCGCGAGAAGATTCCGACGGACGCGCCGGACTGGCAAGGCGGCGTTGTGCATGGCGACTCGTTGGATCGCCGTCGCTGGGGGCTGGTTCCTGGACCCTTCGGCACCCGAGCGAGTTCTGTAGGCCCGTCCCCGCAGCGGGAGACGGTGCTGCGCGGTCATGCGCGCCCGGAGCGGCCCCGGTCAAGGCAGCGGGCCCGCCGCCGCTAGCCGAGGTACTTGCCCCGCAGGTAGTCGAGATAGGCCCGCGATTCGCGCGAGACGTAGGGCGACACGAGGGTGAGCGTGTAGAACGCCGCAAGCCCCGGATCGGCCTGCTGGAGCGCATCGCGGCCCGGGACGAGCCGTTCGAACGACAGCCAACAGGTGGTGGTGAAGACCATCTGCAGCGCGAGCATCTGTGCTTCCTCGGCCGTGGCTTCGATGACGCCTGCGGCCAGCAGGGCTTCGCACAGCGCTTTCGCGGCCAGCAGGTTCTGCGCAGTCAGGGCCTGCGCGCGCTGGCCGAGCGCCGGGTACTCGCCGCTGAGAAAACCCATGTCGCGATAGATGAAGCGATACGCATCGATGGCCTCGAAGCGCAGGTGCAGCGACAGCCAGAGATCGTCGATCGCGTGCACATTCGCCACCGAGGCGTTGAGCAGTTCCAGCCGTTCCTCGAAGCGACGAAAGAGCCGCTCGACGATGAGCTGCTTGGCATTGAAGTGGTAGTGGAGATTGCCGGGGCTGATGCCGAGCTCGGCGGCGATGCGGTGCGTCGACACCGCCGCCAGTCCTTGCGCATTGAACAGGGCGAGGCTCGCCTCCAGGATGCGTTCGCGGGTCTTGAGACTGGCCACGGCTGGCGTCGGTGCGTTCCGTGCGTCTTCAGCGCTTGCGGCGCGTCAGGGTTTCGCTGCCGCGCTCCAACTGGTCGATGCGTTCCTGCAGCAGCCGCACCTGTTCGTGCAGCGACTGAACCTCCTGTGCGCTTGGCAGGCCGAGACGCTGCATGGCCGCTGACACGCGCTGATCGAACACGTCCTCGAACTTGCGAAGCCCGATGTCGAGGGCGGGAAAGGCGCGTGCCGCGGCACTCCTGCCGCCGGCATCGCCGCTCTTCGGCATACCGAGCAGGGTTTCGATCACGTTGGTCTGGTGCTTGACGACGTCGTCGCGGACATTGCCCAGTGCCTGGAGACCTGCGCGCAGGAGGCCTTTGGTGCTGCCGGTCCCCTGGGCGGCAGGGTCCGGCGTCGCCGCCGGCTTTTTGCGCGGCGCGGCCTTCCTGGCGGCCGTGGCCTTGCGGGCGGCCGCCGGCGCCTTGCCTTTCTTCTTCACACTGTCGGTCTCATCGCGGCGAGTCGCCATGCGTTGCTCCAGAAAGTTGTTCCGAAAGAGAGCCCACAGCCGCCCTCTGCGCGGGGCTCAGGCCTTGAGCGCGCGCGAGCGGCTGCCGGTCCGGCGGCGCGTAGCGGGCTTGGCCTTTGCCGACGGCTCTTCTTGCGCATCGGCTTCCGCGGTGCCTGCCACGCGGCTCTCGATCTTCTTCGCACCGGAGGCGACAGTGTCCGCGATCTTCACCGACGCGGTGGCGATCGGCTGGTGGACGCGGGTGAAGACGTTGATGACCGAGGTGGTCACCGGTGCCTCGACGCGTGCCGCGGCCTTGGCAACGGATTCGATGCCACGCGTGGCGGTTTCGGCGAAGCGGTCCATCAGGGCGATCACGCGGCCGGTGTCGATGTCCACACGCTTCGTCAGGAAGCCGTTGACCTTCTCGTGCGCACCCAGCAGGCGCGACTTCAGTTCTTCGCTGACCATCGGCAGTTCGCGTTCGCCGAAAAGGCTGCCATAGCGCGAAGCGGCGCTGCCGAGCAGGCGGTGCGCGCCGGTGCGATAGACGTTGACCAGGGTCTTGCCGGCTTCGTTGTACTGGCCGACGACGTGAAGAGCGGCCGAGGAGAGGTTTTGCGTGGACATGGTGTTTCCTTTGAAGTGAATCGGTCTTCGCCGGAAGTGGCGCGACGGGTTCATCTTCTTCGCAAAGCCCTAGGCCGAAAAAGCTAGATCGGTTCGATAGTTAGGCCAACTGCCCCAATTTCATTCGAGCGCCACCGAGCCGCTGGGGAGATGCACGCGAAACGGCTCGCGCTCCGCGGCGGGTTTGCCTTCGCCCTCGGCCGCGTCCTCGGCCGCGCGCACCAGCAGCACGGGAGTCGGTGCCGAACGCAGGATGTGTTCGGCACTGCTGCCGAGGAACAGGCGCTTGGCCCCGCGACGACCGTGTGTGCCGAGCACGATGAGATCGGCAGGCCAAGTGGCGGCTTCCTTCGTCACGAGCTCATGCACCGGGCCTTCGAAGGTGTCGCGCAACACGGTGTCCACGGTGATACCGGCGGCTTCGACTTTCTGCCGGCACTCCGCCAGCAGCTTGGCGCCGTTCTCGCGCAGCAGTCCGGTCCAGTCGCCCGCATAGCTGGAATAGGCGTCCATCGCCATCGCGGCGGACAACTCGTCGACCACATGGATGAGGCGCAACCGGCCGGTGACGAGTCGCGCCACGGCGATCGCCTGGTCGAGGCCCTTCATCGAGGTCGCGCTGCCGTCGACGGGGACGAGGATCTGCTGGAACATGGAACACTCCTTGTGTTGTGGACGCTGGCAGTATGCGCCCGGGGCGCACGCGTGCGGTTGATGAACGTCAATGCCCCGACATGAATGCCGTCAGCGCGTCGACCCGGGGGATGTGGATTTCGCGGCGGCCCTTTTCGAGAAAGCGGATGACATCGCCGCGCGCCAGGCGGGACAGGGCGCGGCTGACAGTTTCGAGCGTCATGCCGAGGTAGTTGCCGATTTCCGCGCGCGTCATCCGCAGGGAGATCTGGTCCGTGCGCAG
>JAGIAI010000026.1:119260-129328 GCA_017744935.1 Variovorax sp. | reverse complement strand
AGCTTGTTCACTCGAAGGAGACGCAAGCTGCCCCGCGGCCAGCCAACCGGATCGGCATGCAGTTCACCAACCCGCCTGCACGCTGAAGTTTGAATCAATCGAAAGATATAAGGAGACAGCATGGACACCACTGCCGCCCCGCTGACCGGCGCGGACCGGAAGGTCGACCGCCTGCTCGCCCACTACGAGGAGAGCCATCGACACCCGGTCAACGAAGCCATCCACATGGTGGCAATTCCGGCGATCATGTTGAGCATCGTTGGGCTGCTCTTCGCCCTGCATCCCTGGGTCGCTTATGTATTCGTGACTGCCAGCCTCGTGTATTACGCGAAGCTCCACGTCCCCGCTTTTCTGATCACCATGCTGGTGGGCACCGTGCTGCTCCTGGCCGCGGTGCACGCCATGGGAAGTCTTGTCTTGCCGATTTCCGCCGCCATCTTCGTGGTGGCCTGGATCTTCCAGTTCGTCGGTCATAAGCTCGAGGGCAAGAAGCCCTCCTTCTTCGAGGACATCCAATACCTCTGGGTCGGACCAATTTTTGTACTTTCCAAGATTTTTCAGCGTCTTGGTATCCGTTGGTGATACCCACGGCGCATCCAACGGCCCCGCAAGATGTGCCGTCAAGCTATCGCCACCATTGACGCGGCCTGGGAACCCCTGTCTTAGCACTCCATCTAATCGAGTGCTAATATGGCCAAGAACGAAGGAGTTTCCCGAATGACAACACCGTCTGGAGCCTCTGCCAACCAGCTTGCCGTCGCCAATCCGTGGTCGATGGTGCCTCCGCTGGGTAACCTGGACGCCTATATCTCGGCAGCCAACCGGTTGCCCTTGCTGACGCTCGAGGAAGAGCAGGGCTACGCGCGCAAACTGCGCGACAACAACGATCTCGAAGCCGCCGGTGCGCTGATCCTGTCGCACCTGCGTCTCGTCGTCTCCATTTCCCGTCAGTACCTGGGTTACGGGCTGCCGCACGGCGACCTGATCCAGGAAGGCAATGTCGGCCTGATGAAGGCCGTGAAGCGCTTTGATCCAGATCAGGGCGTGCGGCTAGTGAGCTACGCCATGCACTGGATCAAGGCCGAGATCCACGAATACATCCTGAAGAACTGGCGCATGGTCAAGGTCGCGACGACCAAGGCCCAGCGCAAGCTGTTCTTCAATCTGCGCTCGATGAAGCAGGGTTTCAAGGCCGAAGCCGCCATTGATGGCGACACACACCGCGACACCCTGAGCGCCGATCAGGTCACGCAGATGGCCACGCGCCTGAACGTGAAGCCGGAAGAAGTCCTCGAGATGGAAACCCGGCTTTCCGGTGGGGACGTGGTGCTCGACCCGAGCCCGTCCGACGATGGTGAAGAAGGCTTTGGCCCGATCGCCTACCTGGCGGACGCCAGCCAAGAGCCGACCGCCCTGATCGAATCGCGACAGCGCGATCGCCTGTCGACCGACGGCATCACGACGGCGCTCGAGTCGCTCGACGACCGCAGCCGACGCATCGTCGAAGAACGCTGGCTGAAGGTGAACGACGACGGCTCTGGCGGCATGACGCTGCATGACCTCGCCGAGGTCTACGGCGTGAGTGCTGAACGCATCCGCCAGATCGAAGTGGCGGCGATGAAGAAGATGAAGAAGGCGCTCGCGGAATACGCTTGATCCCTCTCTGCCCCGAAAGCCCGGCCCCGCCGGGCTTTTTCTTTTTCAGGGCGCCTCGGGCACCTGTTTGGACAAGGTGCGCAGTGCGCGACGCGTGATGTAGCGGGTTTCCGGCAGGTCGCTTTCGCGCTGCCATCGCGCACACGTCTCTTCGACCCATTCCGGCTGGGTCCGGCTCGCGTCGTTGAGCCAATTGGCCACGGAGTTCTGGACATAGCGGCTGGAATCGGCCCGCAAGGGCTGGAGGAGTTCGATCGCCAACCACGGCTCCGCCTTCAGCTGCTCGATCTGGGCGCACCACACACCACGCGGACGCGTCAGCTCGCTCGCGAAGCGGCGAATGTTCGCGTCGGGATCCAGCGCCCAAGGCAGCAGGAGTCGCAACGCTTCGTTTAACGAGCGGATCGTCGAATCGCGCACAGCCATCCATGCCATCTCGCGGACACCGAAATGCGGGTCCGCGGCGAAGCGCCAGGTGGCCTCCAGCTGCTGTCGTAGCGGAAGCCCTGACATCTGAATCCAATGCGTCGCCCAGCAGCGCGCCACGTCGCTCGGATGGGTCGCGAGCCGGTGCGCCATCGCGTCCCTCTCGGCATGGTCGGCCGTCAGGTCGTAGAGCGCACGTGCGATATGGCCGTGGCGCTGCATGGGCTTGAAAGACGGCAGCATCGCGAAGGTATCGACCAGGCGTTCGCTGTCAGGATCGAGTCCGATGCGCACCGCGACGTTTCGCGCCAGCCGCGGGAGCTCCAGTGCCAGGAACTCGTTGAGATTGACGGTTTCGAGCTTCCCGTCATTGAGCGCCTCGAGCACTTCCGCCGGGATCAGCGCGATACGGAACGCACCTTTGCGCGCCTTGAGGTGATCGACGCTGTCGTTCACGGCGGCGGCTTCAGGACTTCAGCAGAGCCTTGATGTCGGCCACCATCGGCGGGATGCCGGCGCCGTATCGTGCATACAGCCTCAACCGGCCCTGCGGGTCGTAAATGAAGCTGGCAGCGGAGTGGTCCATCGAATAGCTGGTCGGCGTCTTGCCTTCGACCTTCTTGTAGTAGACCTTGAAGTCCTTGGCGAGCGGCGGCAGCTGCTCGGCCGTCGGGATCAGCGCAACGAACGACGGATCGAATGCGCCCATGTACGCCTTCATGACCTCCTGCGTGTCGCGGTCGGGATCGACGGTGACGAACACCACCTGCAACTTGTCGCCGTCGCTTCCGAGCTGCTGCTTGACCTGCGCCATCTCCGTCATGGTGGTCGGGCAGACATCCGGGCACTGGGCGTAGCCGAAGAACAGCACGACCACCTTGCCCTTGAAATCCGCCATCGTGCGCACACGCCCGTTGGCGTCGGTGAGCGAAAAGTCCTTCGCGTAGTCGGCACCAGTGATGTCGACCGCATTGAAGGTCGGCTTGGATTCGGTACAGCCCGCGAGGCTGATGCCAGCGCCAACGGCGGCCGCCGAGCCTGCCGCCGTGGCGATCCAGCGAAGTGCCTGCCGCTTGTTGATGGATGAAGTCATCGGAGATAGTGGTCGACGAGCAGTGCTGCGAACAGCACGCTCAAATGGATGAGCGAAAAGCGGAAAGTCTTGCGCGCCAGCGCGTCGGAGTAGTTGCGCCACAGCGCAAACGCATAGCCCGTGAAGCCGATGCTCACGCCGAAAGCCACCACAAGATAAAGCCAGCCACTCATGCCATAGATGAACGGCATCAGACATGCCGCGAAAAGGATCAGGGTGTAGAGCAGCACGTGCAGGCGCGTAAATTCGTTGCCGTGCGTCACCGGCAGCATCGGAAGGCCGGCCTTGCGATAGTCCTCCACGCGATAGAGCGCCAACGCCCAGAAGTGCGGAGGCGTCCACAGGAAGATGATCAGGAAAAGAATCAGCGCCCCGGGGCTGACCTCGCCAGTCATCGCAGCCCACCCGAGCACTGGAGGCATCGCACCAGACGCACCGCCGATCACGATGTTCTGCGGCGTCAGCGGCTTCAGGATCACCGTGTAGATCACCGCATACCCGACGAAGGTCGCGAAGGTCAGCCACATCGTGAGTGGATTCACCGCGAACCAGAGGATCGCGGAGCCCAAGGCACAGAGCACGATCGAGAAGATGAGTGCCTGGCGGTCACTGAGTTCACCGCGTGCGGTCGGGCGCCATGCGGTTCGCTTCATCTTGGCGTCGATGCCCTTCTCGACAAGGCAGTTGAACGCCGCCGCCGCGCCGGCGACCAGCCAGATGCCGATACAGGCCAACACAGCTTGCTGCAGTTCGGCCCAGCCAGGAACGCCAGGCACGGCGAGCACCATGCCGATCAACGCACAGAAGACGATCAACTGGACCACGCGCGGCTTGGTCAGCGCGTAGAACTGGCGCATCACGCTGGCGGTGTGCGAGCCGTGGACGGAAGCCGGTGCGCTCATGCAGCCTCCATTCCTTCGCGTCGGCCGGCGATAGTGGCCGTGACCGCTGCGCTCTCGCGCCGGCTTTCACACAAGGTCCAGGTCAAGACTACCGCGAGGGCAGCGGCCCCGCCGGTGTGCAGTACGGCAGCAGCAAGTGGCCAGCCGAGCAGCACGTTGCCGAGACCCGTCGCGAGCTGAAGCAGAGCGAGTCCGGCGAGCCAGCGTGCCTGCGGGCGCAACGGCCGGACGGGGAGAAGAGATCGCACCAAAAGCACGATGGCGATGAAGACGAGATAAGCCATCAGGCGGTGAACATAGTGAATCGCGGTCAAGGCAGCAAAGTCGATCGGGGTGCCATCCGCCGTTTCCCCAAGGTGGCGCCAGATCTGGAATCCCTGCGCGAAGTTCATGGGCGGCCACCAACTGTCCTGGCAGGTCGGAAACTGCGTGCAGGCGAGCACCGCATAGTTGGTGCTGACCCACCCGCCAAGGGCGATCTGGAGGACCAGCAGCGCGGTGGTCGCGATCAGCAGATTGCGCAGCACCGACGGCACCGGCGTCGGCACACGTCGCATCGCATCCTGCTGGTAGCGCACGGCCTGGATGCACAGCAACGCAAGCAGAACCATGGCGCCGAGAAGATGAAGCGTAACGATGGCGGGGAAGAGCTTCCACGTCACGGTCAGCGCCCCGAAGGCGCCTTGCAGGCAGACCCACACCAACGTCGCCGCAGGCCACCAGGCGCTGAGCGGTCTCGCACCCGTGTGTTCGGCAAGCTGCCGCCGCCGCGCAAGCCAGGTGGCGACGGCCAGCGCGAGGATGAGCGCGCCAACACCAGTCGCCAGGTAGCGATGGATCATCTCGACCCAGGCCTTGCTGTGCGTGACAGGCCCGGTCGGCCGCGCGGCCTGCGCCATGGCGATCTCGTGTCGCGCACCGACCGGGCTCGCATTGCCGTAGCAGCCCGGCCAGTCAGGGCAGCCGAGCCCGGAATCGGTAAGACGTGTGAAGGCACCGAAGAGCGTGAGGTCGAAGGTCAGGAACAGCGTGAGCACGGTCAGGGCGTGCAACCTGCGCGCCGGACCCGCGCCGGCGTTGCGCCGCCAGACCCAGATGAGGGGCCCGAGCGCAAGCAGCAAACCGACCGCCAGGAGCCAGGCAATCGGGGTGAGGTCGTAGAGCGAGGTGGTTTCCATGGCTCGGTCAGCGCCCCGGCTCATCCCAAGAAGCGGAGGCACGCATCAGCCTGTCGAGGTCACGCTTGGCGCGGCTCGCGCCGGCAGTGTCCATGCGTGGCGGGAAACGCATCATCCAGTGGCCCATCGGATCGACCAGGTACAGGTGATCTGCCAGCACGTGGCCGGAAGCCGGCGCAAGCCATTGCGCCAGTTGCGCCTCTGGCACGCGCACGACCGTCGCGCCATGCAGGCCGTTTTCGAGGCGCCTGGGGATTGGCGCCGCGTCGCTGACGATCCAGACGCGATCGAGGCGGTCCTTCTCGCGCCCGAGGCTTTCGCGTAGTTGGCGCTGCAGATAGAGCTGCTGCTCGCAGACCGAGTCGCATACGGCGCCCGCCACCGCGACAAGGAGCCACTGTCCTTGCAGCGAATGAAGCTGGATCGTCGTGCCGTCGGCCGTGGTCGCCTGGATATTGGGC
Organism: Variovorax sp.; assembly: GCA_017744935.1. Lineage (GTDB taxonomy): Bacteria > Pseudomonadota > Gammaproteobacteria > Burkholderiales > Burkholderiaceae_C > Variovorax. The sequence continues at coordinate 123,612 of JAGIAI010000026.1, read as the reverse complement.
ATCGGGCGCTGCGGATCGATGAGGTCGCCGTAGACGCTGCGGCCCTCGGGTCGGATCACGTAGTACGTGAAGTACGAGGCGATGACCGGCGCCGCGCAACACAGCAGGACGAGGATCATCTTCCACCGACCGGTCACGGTGCGACGAGTCGACGCGGCGTCCAGCGCCTGGCGCGGCGACGGCATCGAGTGCACGGTCAGCCCGAGCGGCTCGTCAGCCGCGGCGGGCAAGGCGTGCGCGACGGTAGGGGGCGATGAATTGGAACCAGACATAGAGAATGAGGACGAGGGCCGACAACCCGAACCACTGGAACGCATAGCCGTAGTGCTTTTCGACACCCAGCGCGGGGGCCGGCCAGTCTCGCTGCAGTCCCTCGGATGCCTCGCCGGTCTGCTGCAGGGAGATATCGGTCCGCAAGGGCAGACCGGTGTCGGCCCGATACGCTTCAAGGTCGAGATTCTGCCGGATGGGGGAAGACCCCGCGTCGCCGGGCATTGGCGCGCCCGGCTCGGCTTTGCCGAGGTCCAGCAGGTGCGACGGCGGCGGCGAAATCGTGCCGACCACCTCGACCAGGCCGGGCGGCGTCACGACCGGCTGGAGCTGGGCCCGGTCGTTGAAGTTGCGCTGGATCCATCCCCTTTGCACCATCACCGTCTGGTTGGATCCCTCGATGGCGAACGGCGTCAGCACGTAGAAGCCGGGGATCCCATGCATCTGCCGGTTGTCGAGATAGACGGTGTGGGGGGCAAGCCATAGCCCGCGCAGTCGAACCGGGCGATGGAGTGCCGATGAAGAAGCGTTGTCCAGCGCCATGAAGGCTGCCTGATCGAGCGGCTCCAGGTTCTTCTGCGCCTCGATCTCGGCCTGGATGGCCTCCTTCTGCGCGGCCCGGGAGAGCTGCCAGCGGCCGAGCGAGAAGGTACTCGCGATGGCAATGGCAGCCATCAATGTGACTACCCAGAAGCGGCCGCGACGTGCGGGCGATGCGGTGACAGGGATATCAGTGTTCAAACCGTGAGGCCGTCGCTGCGGCCGATAATGTGATTCATGAAGTACTTTGTCGCCCTCGCCTTCGCTGGCATCCTGGCGAGCCTCGGGTTCGCGCTGTTCTTCATGCTGAGGGACGGGCGAAACGGCCGCGCCAAAGGTGGCGGCATGGCGCGCGCGCTGACGGTTCGGATCGGGCTGTCGGTCGTTTTGTTCCTGTGCATCCTGGTGGCCTGGAAACTCGGATACATCCAGCCAGGGGGTTTGCCGGTGGGCAAGTAGATCGTTCTGGTTGCGCGAGAACCATGAAAAAAGCGCCTTGCGGCGCTTTTTCATTGTGCCGTCGATGCTGCTCAAAGCCAGTAGACCGTGATGTAGAGGCCGAGCCACACGACGTCGACGAAGTGCCAGTACCAGGCGGCGCCTTCGAAGCCGAAATGACGCTCGGGCGTGAAGTGCCCCGCGCGAATCCGCAGGGTGATGAAGAAGAGCATCAGCATGCCGATGAACACGTGCAGGCCATGGAAGCCGGTCAGCATGAAGAACGTCGAGCCGTAGGTGCCGGAGCTGAGCTTGAGGTTCAGCTCGGTGTACAGGTGGTGGTATTCGTAGCCCTGCACGAAGAGGAAGGTGAGGCCCAGCAGCACCGTCAGCCACATGAAGCGCACCGTCTGCGCGCGATGGCCGGCGCGGAGCGCGTGGTGCGCGATGGTGAGCGTGACGCCCGAGCTCAGAAGGAGCGCGGTGTTGATGGTCGGCAGCCAGAACGGGCCAACCGTCTGGAACGGCTCGACGATGTCCGCAGGCGAGCCGGTCGCGCCAGCGGTAACCGTCGGCCACACAGCCTTGAAGTCGGGCCAGAGGATTGCGTTGTCCAGGCTACCAAGCGCAGGCAGCGCGTGCGTGCGCGCCCACCACAGGGCGGTGAAGAACGCGCCGAAGAACATCACCTCCGAGAAGATGAACCAGCTCATGCTCCAGCGGAACGACAGGTCGACCTTGTAGCCGTACTTGCCGCTCTCGCTTTCGCCGATCGCCGCCCGGAACCACACGAACAAGGTGCCGAGCCAGACGATCATGCCCAGCAGCAGCGACCAAGCGCCCCACTGGTGGCCATTGATCCACTGGGCTGCCCCGAGAATCACGAAGAGCAGGCCGGTCGCGGCCATCACCGGGTAGGCAGAGGGCCCGGGCACGAAGTAGTAGGGCGTGGTGCCGTGCGTCGTTGAACTCATATCAGGTCCTGGCTTTCTTCTCTCTCGGTTCAGTTTCTTGTGGGGGTGATCTTCACGAGGTGGCGACCCAGCGAACGAACAGGATCAATGCGCCGACAAAGATCGCCACGGCCACGAGGCCGACCGCGATGATGTGCAGCGGATTGAGCTTTGTGACGTCGTCCTGGAAGGCACTGTCCTTGCGCACGCCGAAAAACGACCAGCCGACCGCGCGCACCGTGCGCCATAGCGATCCCTTGCCTGGCGTTTCCGGCGACGCGGTCATGAGCGCGGCTCCGTCGAACTGGGCGTCGCGGCATTGTTGGCCACGGGTGCCGGGGGCGTCTTGCCGCCCACCTCGAAGAAGGTGTACGACAGGGTGATTGTCTTCACGTCCTTCGAAATCTTGGGGTCGATCACGAAGGCCACCGGCCACTGCTTCTTCTCGCCTGCATCGAGCGTGTACTGGTTGAAGCAGAAGCATTCGAGCTTGTTGAAGTACGGCGCAGCCTGCTGCGGCGCGTAGCTCGGGATCGCCTGCGCGGCCATGCGGCGGTTCTGCACATTCTGGAACTCGTACATCACGGTATGCAGTTCGCCAGGATGCACCTGCATCGACCTCTGGGCGGGTTGGAAGTCCCACAGCCCGTGCGCGTTGGCATCGAATTCGACGGTGATGGTCCGGCTCGTGTCGACCTGCGTATTCTCGGGCAGTCGCACATCCTTGCCGCCGGAAGCGCCACCGGGGACTTCGAGCTCGGATCGCGCGAGGATGTTGATGCCCGTCATCTCGCAGATGGCCCGGTACATCGGAACCAGCGCATAGCCGAAGCCGAACATGCCGGCCGCGACCACGGCCAGCTTGCCGACCATGCGGACGTTCTCCCGGCGGATGCGCTGGCCGATCTTCATCTCGACGCCCTCAATGGCCGACCCAGACCATGCGGACGATGAAGCCGATGAAGAACATCACCGCAATGGAGGCCAGGGTCAGCCCCAGACGGCGATTGTTCCTCTTTTGCTCGGGTGTCATCGCGCGCCCTGCTTCAGCCGATCACCTTGGTGGCGGTAGCGTCGAGCTTGGGTGGGGTCTCGAAGGTGTGGAACGGTGCGGGGGACGGCACTTCCCACTCGAGACCCTCGGCGGCTTCCCAGGGCTTCTGCGGCGCCTTTTCACCCTTGCCGAGCATCGTCGGCAGCACGATGAAGAAGAAGAAATAGACCTGCGCGAGCCCGAACGCGAATGCGCCGACCGAAGCAACCGCGTTGAAGTCGGCGAACTGCATCGGGTAGTCGGCGTAGCGACGGGGCATGCCGGCCAGGCCGAGGAAGTGCATCGGGAAGAAGGTGATGTTGAACGAGATCAGCGACCACCAGAAGTGGACCTTGCCGCGCGTTTCGTTGTACATCACGCCAGTCCACTTCGGCGCCCAGTAGTAGAAGCCGGCGAACATCGCGTAGAGCGAGCCGGCCACCAGCACATAGTGGAAGTGGGCGACCACGTAGTAGGTGTCCTGCAACTGGGTGTCGATCGGCGCGACCGCGAGGATCAGGCCGGTAAACCCGCCCATCGTGAACACGAAGATGAAGCCGACCGCGAACAGCATCGGAGTCTCGAAGGTCATCGAGCCCTGCCACATCGTGGCGATCCAGTTGAAGATCTTCACGGCCGTCGGCACCGCGATCAGCATGGTCGCGTACATGAAGAACAGCTGACCCGTCAGCGGCATGCCCGTCGTGAACATGTGGTGCGCCCACACGATGAACGACAGGATCGCGATCGACGAGGTGGCGTACACCATCGAGGCGTAGCCGAAGAGCTTCTTGCGCGCGAAGGCCGGGACGATCTGGCTGATGATGCCGAAGGCCGGCAAGATCATGATGTAGACCTCGGGGTGGCCGAAGAACCAGAAGATGTGCTGGTACATCACCGGATCGCCGCCGCCGGCGGGGTTGAAGAAGCTGGTGCCGAAGTGGCGGTCGGTCAGCGTCATCGTTATCGCGCCGGCAAGCACGGGCATCACGGCGATCAGCAGGTAGGCGGTAATGAGCCAGGTCCAGCAGAACATCGGCATCTTCATCAGCGTCATGCCGGGGGCGCGCATGTTGAGGATGGTCACGATGATGTTGATCGAGCCCATGATCGACGAG
>JAGIAI010000026.1:0-119236 GCA_017744935.1 Variovorax sp. | reverse complement strand
AGCGGGATCATCCAGTTCGCGAACCCGACGAAGGCCGGCATGATCGCGCCGAACACCATGATCAGGCCGTGCATCGTGGTGAACTGGTTGAACAGCTCGGGATTGACCAGTTGCAGACCGGGCTGGAACAGCTCGGCGCGGATCAGCAGCGCCAGGATGCCGCCCACCATCAGCATGGTGAACGAGAACAGCAGGTACAGCGTGCCGATGTCCTTGTGATTGGTCGCGAACACCCAGCGGCGCCAACCGGTCGGCGCGTGATGGTGATCGTCGTGGGCATGGTCGCCGTGGCCGTGTGCTTGACCGTGGGGATCGAGGACTGCGCTCATCTTGGGTATTCCTTCAAACTCTTCTTCACGGGGCGGCGGCTTACTTGCCGCGCTCCGCCAGCACTTCGGCCGGTTGCACCAATTGGCCGGTCTTGTTGGACCAGGCGTTCTTCGTGAAGGTCACCACGGCGGCGATGTCGGTGTCGCTGAGTTGCTTCCAGGAAGGCATTGCGCCGTTGTTCTGACCATTGAGCACCGTATGGAGCTGCAGCTTGTGGTCCGCGTTGAGCACGGTCGCCGAGCCGTCGAGCGGCTTGATCGGGCCCGCGCCCTTGCCGTTGGCCTGGTGGCAGGCGGCGCAGTTGGCGGCGTAGACCTTCTCGCCGCGCGCAAGCATCTCGGGCAGCGTCCAGACCTTGTTGGGATCGTCCTGCTTGGCCGCGGCCTCCTTGCGCTTGCCATCGACCCAGGCGGTGTAGTCGGCGGCGGCCATCACCTTCACATGGATCGGCATGTAGGCGTGTTCCTTGCCGCAAAGCTCCTGGCACTGACCGTAGTAGTCGCCGACCTTCTCGGCACGGAACCAGGTGTCGCGCACGAAGCCCGGGATCGCGTCCTGCTTGACGCCGAACTGCGGCACGGCGAAGGCGTGGATCACGTCGTTGGCGGTGGTGATGATGCGAACCTTCGTATCAACCGGCACGACCAGCGGGTTATCGACCTTCAGCAGGAAGTTGTCCGGCACGTCACCGCGGGCACCCGCATCGGACAGCGCGCGGTGCGATGCGTCGAGCGTCGAGATGAACGACAGGCCCTCGCCTTCGCCCTTGAGATAGTCGTAGCCCCACTTCCACTGGTAGCCGGTGACCTTGATCGTGAGATCGGCGTTGGTGGTGTCCTTTTGCGCAACCAGGACGCGGGTTGCCGGCAGCGCCATCAGAATGACGATGATGAAAGGGACAACCGTCCAGATGACTTCGACCACCACCGATTCATGGAAGTTGGCCGCCTTGTGGCCGACCGCCTTGCGGTGCTTCCAGATCGAATAGAACATGACGGCGAACACGGCCACGAAGATGACGGTGCAAAGCACCAGCATGACGGTGTGGAGGAAGTGCTGCTCCTGGGCGATCTTGGTGACACCCACAGGAAGATTCAGCTGACGCACCGACGGACCGCCGGGCAGGTCATTGACTGCGTGTGCTGCGCCGCTGAACGCCGCACTGGCCGCCAGCAGCAGATTCGCTGGCCAAATCTTGTTCCGCCAATTGCTCTTCATCGTGTTCACTTCTTCATTTTCCTGTTAACCCACCGGTCCCCACGGTGATGCACTGCGCAGGCCCCTCAGGCGCTACGCAATGCCATGCGAATTTCGCGCGCCAGCGCCGCGCGCAACTCCGGGCGCACGTAGCGCCCCACCCTGACCGAACGACCTTGACCCGAGACCTCGATCAGCGAACGGTCGCTGTCCTGGGGCTCGACCCGCACCTGGTGCGGCAAGAATTCCGTGCGCTCGTAGTGGCCGCCGTTTTCGAGCTCGACCACGAGCCGCCCGCCTTGCAGGGCAATCTTCTCGCCATCAGTGGCGTGGCGAGCGTACAGGATGAATGCGATCCCGACCGCGGTGAGCTCGAGCCAGGCGAATGGAAGAACGAGGCGCGCACCGTTCAGCCAGAAGACGGCGCTGATGCCTAGGGAAACTACGCAGAGAGAAGCGTACAGCCAGCCCAGCTGGCTCGGCGTAACCGAGCAATTGCGCTTCAGAAACCAATGAACGCTCTGTCCTGAAACGGTGGCAAAACGAAACACGGAATTCGACACGGGCGAGTTCAGCAAATCGGTGCGTCGATCGCTGTCAAACCCATGTTCGACAGGCCTCGGTCACGGGACAATACCCGGAGTTCACGCAGCGCCGGATTGTAGCGGGTGAACACACGTGAACTCACGCGCCTGGGCGACCGCGTTGAAGCATGGTGCGCATCTCCCGCAACGACACCGCGCTCTCGGTGGAAAGTGCCGCTCGCGGCGCGGGTTTGAAGGCGTGTCCGTAGATGATTTCGAAGGTCATCGCGATCTTCCCTCCACCCTCTTCGGCGGGTGCCAGGTCGGGGAGTGCCGCGCACAGCGCCTTCCGCCAAGCCTTGCCTCGCAGCGTCGGAAAGCGCGCTGGATGGAGGTTGCGGCCCAGCGAACGCAGTTCGGCCAGTGCCGCATCCGCGCTCGTCCACGTAAGGACGATGCGCTCCATGTCCATCACAGGCTCGGCGAAACCGGCCCCGACCAGCATGTCGCCCCAGTCGTGCATGTCGGTGAATTGATGGCTGGCCGGCGGCCAGCCGAGACGCTCGTAAAGCGCACGCAGTTCCTGCAGGGTGTCCGGCCCGAAGCAGGAGAACATCAGGAAACCATCGGTCGTGACGAGCTTGTGCCACTGACTGATCAGCGCACCGGGGTCGGCGGCCATGTGCAGTGCCATGTTGGCCCAGAGCAAATCCACCCCGTCTTCCGGCGGAGCTTCGAACGTCGGCTGGCCCCCCTGCCATCGCCGGGCGGTCCACCACGGCGCGGTCAGCGCTTTCGCGGTCGGAACGACCAGCGAAGGCTCGGGTTCGATGACATAGGCGGGAGCATCCCGATAGCGACGCGCCACCAGTTCGTGGGCTTCCAACCCGCCTCGAAGCGGCGACCAGTCGGCCCATCGGCCCGGCCGGGACTTGATCCACTGGAGCCGATCCTCCATGCGGCGCCCGATCTCCTCGTGCAACCAGGGCGATCCTGCAGGCGGCGCAAGCCGGTTCCACCGTGCGGCCGCCGGGGCATCGATGGTCGGCGGGCGCTGAGGAGAGACAGGAGGCATGGGCCGCTCAGTATATTGAGGGATGCTCAGACGCTGGGGCCCCAGGGCTTTTCAATCGATCGCCGCCGGACTGCCGAGCCAGTGCGCGATCTGCCGCGCCTGGCCGGCGCAGCCGATCTGCGATGCATGCGTCGCGCGCTTCGCGCCGCCAACGCCACGATGCACAACCTGCGCACTCCCCGTCCCCACGGGCGTTGCGCGCTGCGGGGCCTGCGTGTCGAACCCACCGCCGGTCGACGCTTGCCACGTCGCCTGTACCTATGCCTGGCCTTGGCCGGAGCGTATCGCAGAGTTCAAGTTTCGCGGCAACCCTGGACTCGCGACGCCGCTCGTCACGCTCCTGCAAAGCTCGCCGTGGGTCGAGGCGGCGATCGAGCAGGCCGACATCGTGCTGCCCATGCCGCTGACCAACGCCCGAATGCGCGAGCGGGGCTTCAATCAGGCGCATGAACTCGCCAAGCGGCTCGCGCCGGCCACTCATGACCCGGGAATTCTTCTCCGGACCCGCGATGCGCCCGCACAAAGCGAACTGTCGCGCGCACAACGGCTACGCAATCTCCAAGGCATGTTCGCCCTCGAGCCGCTGAGGGCTGGCGCCGTGCGCGATCGGCGTGTGGTGCTGGTCGACGACGTCATGACCACCGGCGTTTCCGTCTTCACCGCTGCAGAGGTCCTGCGCCGCGGCGGCGCAGCGCACATCACGGCGATCGTGCTGGCTCGAACGGACCCGCCCGCCTGATCGCCGCGGCGGCGCGGACAATCGCAGCCATGTTCCATATCGTTCTCGTCGAGCCTGAGATTCCGCCGAACACCGGCAATGTGATCCGGCTCGCGGCCAACACAGGCTGCACGCTGCATCTGGTCGAACCGCTCGGCTTCTCCATGGACGACAAGCTGTTGCGCCGTGCCGGCCTGGACTATCACGAATATGCGAAGGTGTTGCGGCATCCGAGCTGGCAGGCCTTGCTTGACACAGAGCATCCTCCCGCCGAGCGCATGTTCGCCCTCACGACACACGGCTCGCAGCCAGTGCACCAGATTGCCTTCCGCCCTGGCGACTGGCTCGTTTTCGGCGCCGAAACCCGCGGATTGGCACCCGAGTTGCGCGAATCTTTCCCGCCGATGCAGCGCTTGCGCCTGCCCATGCGCGAAGGTCAGCGCAGCCTGAATCTGTCGAACGCGGTCGCGGTCACCGTTTTCGAAGCATGGCGTCAGAACGGATTCGCGTAGGCGGGACGACGGATCGGTCGATCAGGGATAGCGCCGCGCCACCGACTCCGCGACGCAGGCCGGCTTGGACGATCCTTCAAGTTCGATCGTGACTTCCCACGCCATCTGCAGCCCGTTGTTCGGAATCGGTTCCGACGTCAGCAGCTTCAGACGACCGCGCACCCGCCCGCCGACCGGTACAGGCGACATGAAGCGGACGCGGTTCAACCCATAGTTCACGCCCATGCTTGACTCGACCACGCTGATCGCGGTTTCGAAGATGCGCGGCACCAGCGAGAGCGTCAGGAAGCCGTGCGCAATCGGGCCGCCGAAAGGTCCCGCCTTGGCCCTTTCGACGTCGACATGAATCCACTGATGGTCGCCAGTCGCTTCGGCGAACAGGTTGACCTGTTCCTGCGTGATGGTGATCCAGTCGCTCACCGCGACTTCCTGGCCGACGCACGCGGCCAGATCCTGAAGAGTCTGGAAGGTCTTTTTCATGCAACTCACTTTAGCGGCCGGGTTCTACCGCGCATGTCCACGCGGCGACATGCCCCATCAGGGAAAACCAGCAGCGCTCCAGGAATCCCGCGAAACCGGCTTCGCCGGGCCGCTGGGGATTGTCCCCTCGAAGGGGGTGCCCAAGCCACACGAAGTGGGCGAGGCTGGGTGGTCACTGGTCTAGCCAGCGACATATCGGCTCCCACTGCTCCAGATCACGTTGAACCCGGCCCGGAGCAATGTCGAACAGCGTCAGCCCGCGCGCCGCGAGCTGCACGTAGTTCTGCGTATCGCGAAGCTCGCCGAGCACGGTCACGTCGAGCCCGGCCACGAATTCCCTCAGGCGTTCGGCTGCAAGGGTCCGCGCATCTACCCGCATGCCGACGATGGCAACCTGGGTCTTGTCGATCCGGCGGTGCGAAAGCAGCTTGTCGAGGAAGTCGCGGGTCGCGTAGATGTCGAAGATGCTGGGCTGAAGCGGCACCAGCACCTTGTCGGCAACAGCGACCGCCTCCTTGAAGCGTGAGCCATGCAAGCCGGCCGGCGTGTCGAGGACGGCGTGCGTCGTGCCGCGCGGCGGGCGGACCACGTCGCCATCCTCAGAGGCATCCCAGCTCCGGATTTCGCGCGCCTCGGGCGGCCTCAGGCTGAGCCAGAGCCTGGAAGACTGCTGGCGATCGATGTCTCCGAGCATCACCGCATGACCGCGGCTGGCGAGGTAGCCCGCGATGTTCGTCGCAAGCGTGGATTTTCCGACCCCTCCCTTGGGATTGGCGACCAGGACCACCGGCATCTGTGACTCCTCGAGGCTGAAGACAGGCGTCATGGTAGCGGCCCGCCGAGTGCGCTATGTTCTCGCCATGCCGACAACAACAAATACGGAAAGCGCTGCCCGCGTCTACGTGATCGCCGCCCACCCCCGATGGCGCGATTCCCGCGTCAACCTCCAGTTGCTGAAGGCGGCGCGCGATGTCCCGGGCGTCGACGTGAACGACCTCTACAACAGCTACCCCGACTACGCGATCGACGTGAAGACCGAGCAGGCGCGTCTCGCGCGGGCCGAGATGCTCGTGCTGTTGCATCCGATCCAGTGGTATTCGATGCCATCGCTCCAGAAGCTCTGGCTGGACGAGGTTCTCAGTTACGGCTGGGCCTACGGCACGGGCGGCAACAAGCTCGAAGGTAAGGATGTCTGGCTCGTCGCGACCACCGGCGGCCCGGAAGAGAGCTACCACCCCCAGCGCTACAACCGCTACTTCTTCGATGCCTTCCTGCCGCCCTACGAGCAGACCGCGGCCCTGTGCGGCATGCGCTTCCTGCCGCCGCTGATCTTTCATGGCGCCCGCAGCGCGTCGGATGCCGCCGTGGCCGAGCACGTGGCCGTCTTCAGGGACCGGCTGCAGACCTACCCGAACTGGCCCGAGCTGGATGACCTCGACGGATGCGCGAGCTGCGTGGTGCCTGAAACCGATCGGCCTGTCGGCCAGGAAGAAGCTTGACGATGGAACACCACCTGCCGGGCTGGCTGCTCAACTCGCTCATCTATCTCGGCGCCGCGGTGCTGGTCGTGCCCCTGTCGAAAGCCATCGGACTGGGCTCGATCATCGGCTACCTTGCGGCGGGCATCGCCATCGGGCCGTGGGGACTGGGGCTGGTCACGAACGTCGAGGACATCCTTCATTTCGCCGAGTTCGGCGTGGTGCTGATGCTGTTTCTCGTCGGACTCGAACTTGAGCCCAAGCGACTCTGGAGCCTGCGCGGGCCGATCTTCGGCTGGGGTTCGGCGCAGGTGCTGGGATGCGCAGCGGTCCTGTTCCTTGCCGGGTGCCTCGCCGGCGCCAACTGGCGCGTGGCACTGGTGGCGGCGCTCGGACTTGCACTCTCGTCGACCGCGATCGCACTGCAGGTGCTCGGAGAGCGCAATCTGCTGCTGACGCCGAGCGGCCAGTCGGGCTTCTCGATCCTGCTGTTCCAGGATGTGGCCGCGATTCCGATCCTCGCGCTGCTGCCGCTGCTGGCAGTCAGTCACGACGTCGATTCGGGCCTGAGCAGTTCCGACCGGCTCATCGAGGGGTTGAAGATCGTCGCCGTGATCGCCGCCATCGTGATTGGCGGCCGGCTGGCCTTGCGTCCGTTGCTGCGATGGATCGCACGCAGCAGGACGCCCGAGATCTTTACCGCCGCATCGCTGCTACTGGTGGTTGCCATTGCCGCGTTGATGCAGTTCATTGGCCTTTCAATGGCGCTCGGTGCCTTTCTCGCCGGCGTGCTGCTGGCGGAAAGCGAATATCGCCGCGAACTCGAAACCGATATCGAGCCCTTCAAGGGCTTGCTGCTTGGCCTTTTCTTCATCGCAGTGGGCATGAGCATCGATTTCGGCGTGCTGATCGCGCATCCGCTGCTGATGGCGGCGGTGGTGATCGGATTCATGGCGCTGAAAGCCGCGGTGATCTACGGACTCGCCAAGCTGATGCATGTGCCCTACCAGCAGCGCCCGGTCTTCACGCTCTTGCTCGCGCAGGGCGGCGAGTTCGCCTTCGTGGTGTTTCAGGCGGCGGGACCGGACGTGCTGCCGCCCGACGTAGCCTCGTTCCTGATCGGCGCAGTCGCGCTGTCGATGCTGATTTCACCGCTGCTGTTGGTGGCGATCGACAAGTGGGTGCTGGCGCGCCACACCATCCAGAAGCCGACCTCGATGGAGGAAATCTCCGAGCAGCAGGACGCGAAGGTGGTCATTTGCGGATTCGGCCGATACGGGCAAATCATCGGCCGCATGCTGAGTGCGCAAGGGCTGAAGATCACCGTGCTTGACCACGACCCCGACACCATCGAAAGTCTGCGCGAGTTCGGCTTTCGCGTCTTCTATGGCGACGCGACCCGGCTCGACCTGCTGCGCACGGCGGGCGCGGGCACCGCCAAGGTCGTTGTGGTCGCGGTGGACGACATGGAGCAGTCGCTCAAGATCGTCGACCTGCTGCGCGAAAACTTCCCCAACGCGAAGATCGTCGCGCGGGCGCGAAACGTGGCGCACCTCTACCAGTTGCTCGACCGCAAGATCGAATCGATCGAACGCGAAGTCTTCGAGTCTTCGCTGCGCAGCGCCCGCTCGGTGCTCGAGGGGCTGGGTTGGCCCGCACACGAAGCACGTGAAACCGCGATGCGCTTTCGGCTGCGCAACATCCAGCTCATGCACGAGACCTATCCGCACTACAAGGACCGCGCGAAGCTGATCGCGGTGGCGAAGGAAGGTCGCCAGCAGTTCCAGGAGCAGATGGCGCGCGAGCGCGAAGAGCGGCGCGAGCGATCCCATGTGGACTGGGATCGCATCGAGGAAGAGCGGACTCCCTGAGCCCGCCGGCCTACTTCGCGAGCTTCAGCAGGCGAATCGCGTTGTCCTTGAGGATGCCGGGCATCACTTCCGGCTTGAAGCCGGCTTCCTCGAAGTCCTTCATCCAGCGATCGGGCGTGATCAGCGGGTAGTCGCTCCCAAAGAGCACGCGGTCCTTGAGCAGCGTGTTGGCGTACTGCACGAGCTGCTTCGGGAAGTACTTCGGGCTCCAGCCGGAGAGGTCGATCCACACGTTGGGCTTGTGCGTCGCCACGCTCAACGCCTCATCCTGCCAAGGGAAGCTCGGATGGGCCATGACGATCTGCATGTCGGGGAAGTCGATCGCGACGTCGTCGAGATGCATCGGATTGCTGTATTCGAGCCGCAGCCCACCGCCGCAGCGCATGCCGGAGCCGATGCCGCTGTGGCCGGTGTGGAACACCGCGGGCAGGCTGTATTCGTTGATGACTTCGTAGATCGGCCATGCCATCCGGTCGTAGGGGTGATAGCCCTGCACCGTCGGATGGAACTTGAACCCCTTGACGCCGTGCTCCTCGATGAGCCGCCGCGCTTCGCGAGCACCCATCTTTCCCTTGTGGGGATCGATGCTCGCGAAGGCGATCATGATGTCCGAGTTCTTCTGCGCAGCCTCGGCGATCTCTTCGTTGGGGATACGTCGGCGACCGAGGTTCGACTCCGCGTCGACCATGAACATCACGAGGCCGATCTTGCGCTCGCGGTAGTAGTCGATGCTCTCCTGGATGGTTGGCCGGCGGCTTGAACGGAAGTACTTGTCGGCCGCGCGGTCGTATTCCTCGCCGTAATTGTCGAAAGGATTCCAGCAACTCACCTCGGCATGCGTGTGGGTGTCGATGGCGATCAGGTTCTCGTAGTCCATGGCGTTGTCTCCAACGGGTTTTAGGCTTAGGGTAAGTCCTCATGCCGCGGGTCAGTGTGCGGCTTGAATTGGTTATTTTTCATAACCATAATCGATCGCAACCCGGAATGCAATCATGACCCACACCGATCTCCAGCTCGAACTCCAGGACAACATCGCCATCGTGCGCCTCACCCGCGCCAGCAAGCGCAATGCGCTGTCCGATGCGCTGATCCTCGCGCTGCGCAACACGTTTGAAAATCTCCCGTCCTCGGTTCGCGCCGCGGTCATCGACGGCGAGGGCCCGCATTTCTGCGCCGGCCTCGATCTCTCCGAACTCCAGGAGCGCGATGCGGGCCAGGGACTCATCCATTCCCGCACGTGGCACGCGGCGCTCGAACTCGTCCAGCATGGCCCGGTCCCGGTGATCGCGGCGCTGCACGGCGCGGTCGTCGGCGGTGGCTTGGAGCTCGCGAGCGCCTGCCACATCCGCGTCGCGGACAGCACCACGTTCTACGCATTGCCAGAGGGCTCACGCGGCATCTTCGTCGGCGGCGGCGGTTCGGTGCGCATCCCCAAGCTCATCGGTGCGGCACGCATGACCGACATGATGCTCACTGGCCGCGTCTACAACGCCGAGGAAGGCGAACGCGCCGGCTTTGCGCAATACCTCGTTCCCGAAGGCACCGCTTTCGACAAGGCCGTCGAGCTCGCCAAGCGCGTCGCGACCAACGCACCGCTGACCAATTACGCGCTGATGCACGCCCTGCCGCGCATCGCCGAGCAGCCGGCCGACCATGGCTTCTTCACCGAAGCGCTGATGGCCGGCATCGCCCAGAGCGCGCCCGAAGCCAAGGAACGCGTGCGCGCCTTCCTCGAGGGCAAGGCGAACAAAGTGCAGAAGAACTGAGACATCCTGGAATCCCCATGTCAGCCACCCGCCAACCCACCATCACGCCGCGCTACCGCCCGGTGACTTTCGGCGTGCGCCACGTCAACGTGCGCGAAGGCGCCGCCGGCGTGCGCTACCTGGAAGCGGCCGAGCCGCTCGGCAGCTACGCGGAGCGCATCACCGACCGCCTGATGCATTGGGCCGAGACCGCCCCCGACCGCAGCTTCATGGCCCGCCGCGAGCAACTGCCCGACGGCACGACCGGCGAGTGGCAGCACCTCAGCTATGCGAAGGTGCTGCAGGACGCGCGCCGCATCGGCCAGGCGCTGCTCAACCGCGGCCTCAACGCCGAGCGGCCGGTGATGATCCTGAGCGAGAACAGCCTCGAGCACGCCCAGCTCGCGCTCGCCTGCATCTATGCCGGGGTCCCCTACTGCCCCGCTTCGCCCGCCTACTCAACCGTCAGCCAGGACTACGAGAAGCTGCGCCACATCTTCAATACGCTGACGCCCGGATTGGTATTCGCGAGCGACGCGAGTCGTTTCGGTCGTGCGATCGCGTCGGTGGTGTCGTCCGATGTCGAAGTGGTGTTGCACCACGAAACGCCCTCACCCGAACTCGCAGGCCGCGCGATCACCACCTTCCAGAGCCTGCTCGACACACCCGCCACGCCGGCGGTCGATGCAGCGATGGCCGCCACCGGGCCGGACACGATCACCAAGTTCCTCTTCACCTCGGGCTCGACCAAGATGCCCAAGGCGGTCATCAACACGCAGCGCATGTGGTGTGCCAACCAGGTGCAGATCGCGCAATCGATGCCATCGCTCGCCGACGAGCCCCCGGTGCTCGTCGACTGGCTCCCATGGAACCACACCTTCGGCAGCAACCACAACGTCGGCATCACGATCTACCATGGCGGCACGCTCTATATCGACGACGGCAAGCCGACCCCCGCCGGCATGGCCGAAACGCTGCGCAACCTGCGAGAGATCGCGCCGACCGTGTACTTCAACGTGCCGACCGGCTTCGAGGCCATCGCCAATGCGATGCGGACCGATGCGCAGCTGCGCAAGACGCTGCTGTCGCGCGTGCGCATGTTCTTCTACTCAGGTGCTGCGCTGGCCCAGCCGGTATGGGACCTGCTCCATGAAATCCAGGAAGCCGAGATCGGCGAACGCATCGTGATGGCGACCGGCCTCGGCATGACCGAATCCGGCCCTTCGGCGATGTTCATCAACAGCCCCGACGTCCGCGCCGGCGATGTCGGCGTGCCGACGCCGGGCATGACACTCAAGCTCATCGATGTCGACGGCAAGGTCGAAGTGCGCTATCGCGGCCCCAACGTCACGCCGGGCTACTGGCGCTCACCAGAAGCCACACGCGAGGCCTTCGACGAGGAAGGCTATCTGTGCACCGGCGACGCGGTGAAGTGGATCGACGAGAACGACGTGCATCGCGGCCTGCGCTTCGACGGTCGCATCGCGGAAGACTTCAAGCTCGCCACCGGCACCTTCGTGAGCGTCGGCCCGCTGCGCGCAAAGATCATTGCCGCCGGCGCCCCCTATGTGCAGGACGTGGTGCTGACCGGCATCAACCTGAAGGAAGTCGGCGCGCTGATCTTCCCGACCCAGGCGGTGCGCCAAATCGCTGGCCTTTCGTCCGACGCGCCGATGCGCGCGGTGGTCGAAAGCGCGCCGGTGCAGGCGCAGATCCAACAACTGCTCGACACGCTCGCCAAATCGAGCACCGGCAGCGCCAACCGCATTGCCCGCGCGCACGTCGTTTCGGAACCGCCTTCGATCGACAAGGGCGAGGTGACCGACAAAGGCTCGATCAACCAGCGCGCCGTGCTCAAGCACCGCGCCGAGTTGGTGGAAGCCCTGCACACCGACGCGCTGCCTTTCACGTTGAAGCCCCAGTAAGTACAACCCAAGGAGACTCAAGACATGAACATCCAAGGACAGGCCGCCCTCGTCACCGGCGGCGCATCCGGCCTGGGCGAAGCCACTGCGCGCGAACTCGCGCGGCTCGGCGCCAAGGTCGCCGTACTGGACGTGAACGCCACGCTCGCGGAAAAGGTTGCGGCCGAGATCGGCGGCATCGCCTGCGTCTGCGACATCACGCAGGCCGACAGCGTCAACGCCGCACTCGACAAGGCCGAGGCCGCCCATGGCCCCGCGCGGATCCTGATGAACGTTGCCGGCATCGGAAGCGCCAAGCGCATCGTCGGCAAGGACGGCAATCCTGCACCGCTGGAAGACTTCACGCGCGTCGTCAACGTGAACCTGATCGGTGCCTACAACATCAGCCGCCTCTACGCGGCACGCTGCGCGAAGCTCGAACCGCAGGAAGGCGGCGAGCGCGGCGTGATGCTTTTCACCGCATCGGTTGCCGCATTCGACGGCCAGGTGGGCCAGCAGGCCTACAGCGCCTCGAAGGGTGGCCTGGTCGGCATGACGCTGCCGATGGCGCGCGATCTCGCGCAGCACGGCATCCGCGTCTGCACGATCGCGCCGGGTCTGTTCGCGACGCCGCTGCTCAAGGAACTGCCGGAGCCCGTCCAGCAGTCGCTCGCCGCATCGATCCCCTTCCCACCGCGCCTGGGCAAGCCTTCGGAGTTTGCCGAGCTGGCCTGCCACATCGTGACCAACGGCCACCTCAACGGCGAAGTGATCCGCCTCGACGGGGCCCTGCGCATGGCACCTCGCTGAACCGATTTTTGTAGCGACCCAAGGAGACAGTCCACATGAACTTCAAGAAAGCATCCCTCGCCGCCGCGCTCGCGCTCGGCCTCTTCGGCATCGCGCATGCCGACCTCACCGTGGGCGTGGTGCTGCCGCTCACCGGTCCTGCATCGGGCCTCGGCATTCCGATGAAGAACCAGATCGCGCTGTGGCCCAAGTCCATCGCCGGCGAGAACCTCAAGGTGGTCGTTCTGGACGATGCCACCGACCCGACCACCGGCGTCAAGGACGCACAGCGCCTCGTGACCGAGGACAAGGTCGACGTCATCATCGGCTCGGCCGCAACGCCGGTCGCCATCCCCATGGCCGACGTGGCTGCCGAATCAGGCACCGCGCAGCTCGCTGCTTCGCCAGCCGGCCTGCCGCCTGGCAAGGACAAATGGACCTTCCGCCTGCCGCAGTCGAATGACGTGATGGCCTACGCGGTCGTGCAGCACATGAAGAGCCAGAAGGTGAAGACCATCGGCTTCCTCGGCTACACCGACGCCTATGGCGAACTGTGGCTCAAGGCACTGCAGGCGGAAGCCGAGAAGAACGGCATGAAGATCGTCGCCACCGAGCGCTTCGGTCGCGCCGACACCAGCGTCACCGCGCAGGTGCTGAAGATCACCTCGGCCAATCCCGATGCGATCCTGATCGTGGCCTCGGGCAGCGGCGCGGGCATGCCGCAGAAGGCGGTGATGGAGCGCGGCTACAAGGGCAAGGTCTACCAGACGCATGCCGCCGCGACCCAGGATCTGATGCGCACCGCCGGCAAGGACGCCGAAGGCACGTTCGTCGTCTCCGGCCCCGCCACCGTCGCCGAGCAGTTGCCTGAGACCCATCCGTCGAAGAAGCAGGCGGTGGCCTTCGTCACCGAATACGAGAAGGCCTACGGCCCGAACTCGCGCAACCAGTTCGCCGCGCACAGCGCCGATGCGCTCACCATCCTCGAAAAGGCGGTGCCGATCGCGCTCAAGAAAGCCAAGCCCGGCACGCCCGAATTCCGTTCCGCCCTGCGCGACGCATTCGAGACGATGGGCCGCACGACGATCGCGCACGGCGTGCTCGAATGGACGCCGCAGAACCACTGGGGCTACACAAACGAAACCGGCGTGATGCTGAAGGTCGTCAACGGCCAGTTCAAGGTCGAGCAACCCCAGTAATCGCAGGAAGCGCTTCGCGCGAAAAAGCCCCGCCATGGACTTCTCAATTGCCAGCATCCTGACGCTGGACGGACTCACGAACGGGGCGATCTACGCGCTGCTCGGCATGGGCATCGTGCTCGTGTTCACGGTGACCCGTGTCATCTTCATTCCGCAGGGCGAATTCGTCGCCTATGGCGCGCTCACGCTCGCCATCTTCCAGACCGGCAAGGTGCCCGGCACGGTCTGGCTGCTGCTGATCCTCGCCGGTGTCGCGGCCGCCATGGAGCTCGTGAGCACATGGCGTCACCGCGGCCATCTTGCGCCGGCGATCAAGGCTGCAGCGCGCATGTTCGTGCTGCCGGCCATCGTCTGCGCGGTGTCGGCATGGGCCGCGCCGCGCAACCTGCCGCTGGCAGTGCAGGCGTTCCTGACGCTCTGCATCGTCACGGCCTACGGGCCGCTGGTCTACCGCGTCGCCTACCAGTCGCTGGCGGGCGCGAGCTCGCTGGTGCTGCTGATCGTCTCGGTCGGCGTGCATTTCGCGATGACCGGACTCGGGCTGCTTTTCTTCGGTGCAGAAGGATTCCGCAATCCGCCGTTCTGGGACGAGCGGTTCTCGATCGGCCCGCTCAACGTGAACGGACAGGCGGTCATCATCTTTCTCGCCTCGGCCGCATTGATCGTGATGCTGTGGCTCTACTTCGAGCGCACGCTGTACGGCAAGGCCCTGCGCGCAACGGCGGTCAACCGGCTCGGTGCACGGCTGATGGGCATCTCGACGCAGGCCGCGGGGCAACTCACCTTCGCGATGGCGGCACTGATCGGCGCGCTCTCGGGCCTGCTGATCGGTCCGACCACCACGATCTTCTATGACTCGGGCTTCCTCATCGGCCTCAAGGGCTTCGTGGCCGGCGTGATCGCAGGGCTCGCGAGCTATCCGGGTGCGCTGGTCGGCGCCCTCGGCGTGGGGGTGATCGAGTCCTTCGGCTCGTTCTGGGCCAGTTCCTTCAAGGAAGTGATCGTCTTCACGATCATCCTTCCCGTTCTCCTGTGGCGCTCGCTGCGCAGCGGCCATTCCGACGAAGAACACTGATCATGCAAGCCACGCTTTCTTCAACGGCGACCACCGCCCCGCGCAAGAGCGGCCTTCGCACCTGGGGCCCGCTCGCGCTGGTGATCGCGCTCGCGGTTCTCCCGCTCCTGCCACTGCCGAACTTCTGGATCATCCAGCTCAACTACATCGGCATCTACACGCTGCCGGTGCTGGGCCTCGTGCTGCTCACCGGCGTGGGCGGCCTCACTTCCTTCGGGCAGGCGGCATTCGTCGGCATCGGCGCCTACACCACCGCCTATCTGAGCGTGAACTTCGGCCTCTCGCCGTGGCTCACGCTGTTCATCGGCCTTGCGCTCACCGGCATCAGCGCCGCGATCATCGGCGGCATCACGCTGCGGATGTCGGGCCACTACCTGCCGCTCGCGACCATCGCCTGGGCGCTGTCGCTCTACTACCTCATGGGCAACCTCGAGGCGCTCGGCAAGTACGACGGCATCCTCGGCGTGAAGGGCCTGACGCTCTTCGGCCTCGAAGTCGGCCAGCAGCGCGTGTTCTACGCGGTGACCTGGACCTTGGCGCTGCTCGCCGCGTTCGCGGTGATCCGCCTGCTCGATTCGCGCAGCGGCCGCGCCATCCGTGCACTGGCCGGGGGCTCGCAGATGGCCGAGGCAATGGGCGTGAACACCCTGCGCCACAAGGTCGGCATCTTCGTGCTGGCCGCGATGCTGGCGTCGATCTCGGGCTGGCTCTTCGCGCACTTCCAGCGCACGGTCAACCCGTCGCCCTTCGGCATCAAGATGGGCATCGAGTACCTCTTCATGACGGTGCTCGGCGGCGCGGCGCATGTGTGGGGCGCCATCGCCGGCGCCGGTGTCGTCAAGCTGCTGGAAGACCAGCTGCAGGTGCTGCTGCCGAAGCTTATCGGCACCAGCGGGAGCTACGAGCTGATCGTCTTCGGGATCATGATCGTGCTGGTGCTCAAGTACCTGCCCGACGGGCTCTGGGACTTCGTCGACCGCCGGTTGCCGCGCAAGCGGCGCGCCGTGGATTGGCACGACGCGGCAGACCTGCCGGTTCGTTCCAAGCCCGCGCAGGGCGAAGTGGTGCTCGACGTGCAATCGATCCGCAAGACCTTCGGCGGACTCGTCGCAGTGAACGACATCAGCTTCCAGACGCGCGCAGGCCAGGTGGTCGGCCTGATCGGTCCTAACGGGGCGGGCAAGTCGACCACATTCAACCTCGTCACCGGCGTGCTGACGCTCTCGGACGGTCAGGTGCGTTTCCGCGGCGAAGCCATCGGCGGTCTTTCGTCACGCGCCATTGCCCAGCGGGGCGTCTCGCGCACCTTCCAGCACGTGAAGATGGTGCCGGACATGACGGTGCTGGAGAACGTCGCGCTGGGCGCGCATCTGCGCGGCGGCAAGGGTGCGGTCGCGGCCATGCTGCACACCGACCGTGCCGAGGAACGCCAGCTGTTCCGCGAAGCCGAGCGGCAGTTGCAGCGCGTCGGCATGGGCGACTACCTGCATGAACTCGCAGGCAACCTCGCGATGGGTCAGCAGCGCCTCCTGGAGATCGCCCGCGCGCTGTGCGCCGACCCTGCCCTGTTGCTGCTCGACGAGCCCGCCGCCGGCCTGCGGCACAAGGAAAAGCAGGCGCTGGCCGACGTGCTGCGCACGCTGCGCAACGAAGGCATGAGCATCCTGCTGGTCGAACACGACATGGATCTCGTGATGGACATCTGCGACCACATCGTGGTGATGGAGTTCGGCACGCACCTGATGGAGGGCACGCCGGCCGAGGTGCAGGAAAGCCCCAAAGTGCGCGCTGCGTATCTCGGAACGGAACACTGACATGACCACGCCTCTCCTCCGAATCCGAAACCTGCGCGCCGGCTACGGCCGCGCCGAGGTGCTGCACGGCATCGACCTCGAAGCCGGCCAGGGCAGCGTCGTGACCGTGATCGGCCCCAATGGCGCGGGCAAGTCCACGCTGCTCAATGCGCTGATGGGCGTGCTGCCGTCCAAGGGCGTGATCGAGTTCCGCGGCCAGGCGATCGATGGTCTGTCGCTCGAAGAGCGGGTGATGCTCGGCATTGCACTGGTGCCCGAGAAGCGCGAGCTGTTCGGCACGATGCCGGTGGAAGACAACCTCGTGCTCGGCGGCTTCCGCCAGGTGCGCCTCGGCAACCGCCAGTGGCGCGAACGCATCGACGAGGTCTACACGATCTTTCCGCGCCTCAAAGAGCGACGCACACAGCTCGCGGGCACGCTCTCGGGCGGCGAGCGGCAGATGCTCGCGGTGGGCCGCGCGTTGATGTCGCGGCCATCGCTGCTGATGCTCGACGAACCCAGCCTCGGGCTCGCGCCGCTGGTGGTGCAGGAGATCTTCCGCACCGTGAGCGCGCTGCGGCAGACCGGCGTGACGATCCTGCTCGTGGAGCAGAACGCGCGAGCGGCGCTCGAGGTGGCCGATCGCGGCTATGTGCTCGAGATGGGCAGCGTGAGCGTCGAAGGCGAAGCACGCCAACTCGCCAGCGATTCGCGCGTGATCGACACGTACCTGGGTGCCAAGAAGAAATGAACCACCCCCAGCCTCGCCCACTTCGTGTGGCTCTGCACCCCCTCAAGGGGGCGCACCCCTGCGGCCTGGCGAAGCCGGTTCCGCGGGTGCTCCCGCATGGGCGATGGGTACTTGCATTGGGTGGTGCGGCTCTGCTCGCCGCATGCGCAGGCACGGGACAGCCCAGTGGCTCGCCACCGAAGCTCGGTGCCGCACGGCCCGGCGCACTGCTCTCCTGCGGCGACCTCGCGACCAAGGCCGCGTTGCCGGGTACGGTCTATACGCAGATCTCCTCGGTTGCGGCAGGCTCCGTCACGGTCGGCACCGCGAGCGTCCCGGTGCCGGCGCACTGCCTCGTGCAAGGCCAGATGAACGAACGCACGAGCCCCGTCGATGGCAACCGCTACGCCATCGGCTTCGAGATGCGCCTTCCGCTCGCATGGAACGGCCGCTTCTTCTATCAGGCCAATGGCGGTCTCGATGGCGTGGTGATCCCGGCGATGGGCGGCATCGGTGGTGGTGGTCCGACTTCGACCGCGCTTCAAATGGGCTTCGCGGTCATCAGCTCCGATGCGGGCCATGCAGGATCGCTCGGCCCGCGCTTCGGCATCGACCCCCAGGCGCGGCTCGACTACGGCTACAACGCAGTGGCCCAGCTCACGCCCATGGCGAAGAACCTCATCACGCAAGCCTATGGGCGAGGCCCCGATCGGTCGTACATCGTCGGCTGCTCCAACGGCGGGCGCCATGCGATGGTCGCGGCGGCGCGCACGCCCGACCAGTACGACGGCGTGCTGGCCGGCGACCCCGGCTACAACCTGCCGCGTGCGGCGGTGGCTCAACTCTATGGCGCGCAGCAATACGCCAAGGTCGCGAGCACAACGACAGCGGCGGGCCAGCCCGACCTGCAAAGCGCCTTCACACCCGCGGAGATGAAGCTGGTCGCCGATCGCGTGCTCGCGCGATGCGATGCACTCGACGGACTCGCCGACGGCGTCGTCTCCGACGTGAAGGCCTGCCAGACGCGCTTCCACCTCGACACCGACGTGCCGACCTGCACCGGCGCGCGCGACGGCCAGTGCCTCACGTCGCAGCAGAAGACCACCCTCGGCAATGTCTTCGCCGGTGCGCGCAACAGCGCCGGCAAGCCGATCTACAACAGCTTCCCGTTCGATTCGGGTGTCAACGGCAGCAACTGGCGCGAATGGAAGTTCGTGAGCCCGCCGACGCGCGATGCGGGCGCCGTCCAATTCATCTTCACCACGCTGCCACTCTCGGACCGCCCCGGCGGTTTGCCCTTCGCACTGGGCTTCGACATGGACAAGGACGCCCCGCTGATCGACGCGAAGAGCGGCATCTACCGTGAATCGGCCATGTCCTTCATGTCGCCGCCCGACGCATCGAACCTTTCCAGGCTGCGTGATCGTGGCGCGAAGATGATCGTCTACCACGGCACGAGCGACCCCGTGTTCTCGTCCGACGACACCGCGGACTGGTACACGCGGCTGCAAGCCGCGAATGGCGGCGACGCGGCGTCTTTCGCGCGCTACTTCCCTGTGCCGGGCATGAACCACTGCTCGGGCGGTCCGGCCACCGACCGATTCGACATGCTCACCGCGCTGGTGAGCTGGGTAGAGCAGGGTCAGGCGCCCGAGCGCGTGGTCGCAGCGGCGCGCGGCCCGGGCGCATTGCAGGTCAACACCGAGGTGCCGGCCAACTGGTCGCCACAACGCACACGTCCGTTGTGCCCCTATCCGCAAGTCGCGGTCTACAGCGGCGGCGACGCTGAGTCCGCCGCGAGCTTCGCCTGCCGCGCGCCCACACCTTGAAGTCTTTGCCATGAACTACCAACCTCGCCCCGAAGACGTGGGCTTCATCCTGAATGCGGTGCTCGGCACCGTACCCCGCCTGTGCGCCCTGCCCGCCTTTGCCGACTACGACGAGGCGCTGCAAGGTCAGGTGCTCGAGGAGGCAGGCAAGTTCGTCGGCGAAGTCATCGCGCCGATCAACCGTGACGGCGACGAGATCGGATGCCGGCTGGTCGATGGCGCGGTCATCACGCCGCCGGGGTTTCGTGATGCCTACCGGGCCTTTGTCGATGGCGGATGGCCTGCGCTCTCGGCCGCGACGGAAGATGGCGGCCAGGGCCTGCCTTCGGTGCTCGAAGCGGTTCTCTACGAATGGCTCAGCGCAGCGAACCATGGCCTGACCATGGCGCCGGGGCTGCTCCATGGCGCCTACGAGTGCGTCCGCCATCATGGCAGTGACGAGCTCAAGCAGCGCTATCTCTCGAAGATCGCCACCGGCGAATGGCTCGCGACGATGTGCCTCACCGAGGCGCATGCAGGCAGCGATCTCGGACAAGTGCGTACGCGCGCCGTCGCGCAGCCCGATGGCAGCTTCCGCGTTTCCGGCGGCAAGATCTTCATCTCCGGCGGAGAGCACGACCTGAGCGACAACATCGTCCATCTCGTGCTTTGCCGGCTGCCGGATGCACCTGCTGGCCCCAAGGGCCTGTCGCTGGTCCTGGTACCCAAGGTGCTGCCCGACGGGTCGCGCAACCCAGTGCATTGCGAACGCATCGAGGAAAAGATGGGCCTGCACGGCAGCTCGACCTGCGTGATGCGCTTTGACGATGCGACGGGCTGGCTCATCGGCGAACCGAACCGCGGGCTCGGCGCCATGTTCGTGATGATGAATGCCGCGCGCCTGCACGTCGCGCTGCAGGGCATCGGCCTGCTCGACGCGGCCTGGCAGAAGGCGGATGCCTATGCGCATGAACGCCGCCAGATGCGGGCGCCCGGACCAACGCCTGCAAGCCGCGGCGCGGAAGCAGCCGACCTCGTTGCGGAGCACCCGGCGATCCGCCGCATCCTCGATACCCAGCGCGCCTGGATCGATGGCGCGCGGGCCATCGCCTACCGCACTGCGGTGCAGCTCGACGTTGCGCGCCACGACGAAGATGCCAAGGCGCGCGAACGGGCGCAGCGCTGGTGCGCGCTCGTCACGCCAGTCATCAAGGCAGCGTGCACGCAACAGGCTTTCACGGGCGCAAGCGAATGCCTGCAGGTCTTCGGCGGCCACGGATACGTGCGCGAATGGGGCATCGAACAGGTGGTGCGCGATTCGCGGGTGACCATGATCTACGAGGGCACCAACGAGATCCAGGCGATCGACCTTCTGGTGCGCAAGGTGCTCGCCGATGGCGGCGCCGGCATGTCGGGCGTACTGATCGAGTTGCGCGACGAGCTCGACGCTTCGCGCGAGATCGATGCCGACGTGCAGCGACGGCTGGCGCAACTGCGCTATCTCACGACCACGATCGCCATGGCGTCGCACCAGGACCCCAAGCTGGCGCACGAGGTGGCCGACGACTATCTGCGCGTGGTGATGCTGGCGTTCATGGCGTGGGCCTGGGCGAGGCTGGAGCACGCTGCGCCCGGCGACGCCCGCTGGGCCGCACCGGCCGCCGCCTTCCGGCGCTGGGTCCTGCCGGAATTCGAGATGCGGCTCGGCATCGTCAAGCGCGCCTGCGAGGCGGTAACCGTCCCGGCCGCCATCTGAATGAGCTGCCCCGGAAAACGCCCGCAAGCGCCCGGAAGGCAGTTACGCTCGCATCCATGCCAGCACCTCGCAAGAAAACCACGCCCGTCGCCCATGCACAGGTCCTGCGTTCCGATCATCTGGACACCCGCGTGCTAGAGACATTCGTCGGCTACAACGCGCGCAGGGCCTGGCTCGTGGTGAGCCAGGTGTTCGCCGAACGCATGGCCGTCTACGGGCTCAAGCAGGTGGATTTCTCGGTGCTGTCGCTGCTTGCGCACAATCCGGGCGCAACCTCGAGGCAGCTTTGCTCCACGCTCGACATCCTGCCGCCCAATCTCGTGAGCCTGATCGCCGCGATGGACAGCCGGGGCCTGATCGAGCGGCGTCCGCATCCGCATGACGGGCGCGCCATCGGCCTGCATCTCACGCCGGCCGGCGAGGAACTGATCCGCGAAGCGGAGCGGACCGTGACGCAGCTCGAAGCCGATGCCAGCGCGCGGCTCACGGCGCGCGAGCGCGAGACGCTCATCCGCCTGCTGCAGAAGGTCTACCTGCCGTCCTAGCGGCTAGGCGTTAGAAGCGCTCGGTCATCCGCAGCAGTTCGTGCGCGGCGTTGGCGACGAGTGCGGGATTGGGGTAGTACAGCTCCCCGTTGAAGTCATGACGGGCGTACGCGGAACGCGCATCGTCGTAGCGCCTGCGCGCTGTCTGCATCGCGGCCTTGCGCCAGTTCGGCTGCATGGCTTCCAGGCGTGCCCAATGCGCTGGAGACAGGGTCGGGCTGTCCGGCACCGGCGCCGCACTCTCGCGCATCAGCAGTTCGCGGGCTTCGCGCGTGATCGGGTCGACCTCGCGCGACCTGTCGCGAATATAGGCCAGGAGATTCGAGAGGAATGTGGCGCCGAAGAGGCTGAGCAGCGCCAGCCCGATGCCGAAATCAATCTTGCTCACCAGAACTTCCACCAGGGTCTCTTGCGCGAATACATCGAGGATGCGGCGGGCGGCAGCGTCTGCAGGCCGGTGTCGCGGATTCGGCGCCGTTGCTCCGCCTCGAGCGCCTGCGCCATGCGATGCGCAAGCTGATCGCCCCGCATCGCGCGAAGGCGCCACTCCGACGCGAGGCTTTGAAGCTCATCGTCATCGAGATTGGCGGGCGTTGTCGACGGGGCGGACATACCGAAATTCTGCCGATTGGCAGACATCGCGACAATCGTAGAGATTTGCATTACATCGCTGAGCGATCACGCGATGAAGCCGTCCCAGGTGAGCTTGAGGCCGGTCAGCAGCATGCCGAGGTAGACGAAGCGGTAGAACCACTTGGCATCGATGCGGCGCGCGATGCGAATGCCCACCCACACGCCCAACGGCGCGATCGGAAGCAGAACCAGCGAGGTCGCGAGGTTGCGCCAGTCGAGCAGGCCGAGCCACGCATACGGCACCCACTTGCTGAGATTCACGACGAAGAAGAAATAGGCCATCGTGGCGGTGTAGGCCACCGGCGACAGGCGAAGCGGGATGACGTAAGCGGTCACCGGCGGGCCACCCGCATGCGCGATGAAGCTGGTGAAGCCGCTGATCGTGGTCAGCACCGCGCCGGTGGTCTTCGACGGCGGGGACGCGTTCGACTTCGGCGGGAATGCCAGCCGCTGCGCGAGAAAGACCAGGGTGAACACCCCGACGATGCCTGCGACCGTGTGCGCGGGCAGCGCCTTGAAGAGCAGAGTGCCGATCAGCGTGCCGGCCAACCCGCACGGAATGAGGAACCACAGCAGCCGCTTGTCGAAATCGCGCCGGAATGCGGCAAGCCCCAGCAGATCCATGAGCAGCAGCACCGGCATGAGGATCGCGGCCGCCTGCGGCACGGTGACGGCCAGCGCCATGAGCGGAACCGCGAGCGATCCGAACCCGGCGCCGAAGCCGCTCTTGCTGACGCCGAGCAGCAGCACGGCAGGGATGGCAACCGCATAGAAATGCGGATCGGTGATGACGGGAAGGCTCAAGATGACGACGGCCGGCGAAGCGGCGCGGGGGAAGCGCGAAGGCTACATTCTCCACTCATGAAGACCTTCGATGCCGAACGGACCCGCTCCCACCTTGCCTTCGATCGCCTCGTGCCCGCGCTGCGCGAGGCATTCGCCGGCGACGCGTCGGTGCCCAATCGCCACGTGCATGCGGTCGAAAGCGGTGGTGCGCGCGGTACCGTGCTGATCATGCCGGCGTGGAGCGAGGCCGGCTTCCTCGGCATCAAGACCATCAACATCTTTCCGGGCAATGGCGCACGCGGGTTGCCCGGCCTGCAC
Organism: Variovorax sp.; assembly: GCA_017744935.1. Taxonomy (GTDB): domain Bacteria; phylum Pseudomonadota; class Gammaproteobacteria; order Burkholderiales; family Burkholderiaceae_C; genus Variovorax. Next base: position 95,970 of record JAGIAI010000026.1, on the reverse strand, counting down.
GCCACCTATGTCCTGTATGACGCCCGCACCGGCGTGCCGCTGGCGCAGATGGATGGCAACGAGATCACCGCCCATCGCACCGCCGCTGCGTCGGCGTTGGGTGCATCCTTTCTTGCGCGCGCGGACGCCACCACGTTGCTGGTCCTCGGCACTGGCCGCGTGGCGCGCCTGCTGCCCGCTTCACATGCAAGCACTCGACCGATCGGCAAGGTACGTGTCTGGAACCACCGGCCGGAGGGCGCCCGTGCGCTCGCCGCCGAATGGCGGCAAGCGGGCTGGGACGCCGAGGCGGTCGACGATCTTGCGGCTGCGGTGCGCGCCGCCGACATCGTGAGCTGCGCGACGCTCGCAACCGCCCCGCTGATACGCGGCGAATGGCTTGCACCAGGATCGCATCTCGACCTGATCGGCAGCTTCACGCCGGCGATGAAGGAAGCCGACCCTTCCTGCTTTGCGAACGCAAGGGTGTTCGTCGACACGGAAGAAGCGCCGACCAAGGCCGGCGACCTGCTCGACGCATTCGCCGCGAAGACGCTCGCACCGGGGGAGATCCAGGCGACGCTCGCGCAACTCTGTCGAGGCGAGAGTCCCGGGAGGATGTCTCGATCAGAGCGCACGGTCTTCAAGGCCGTCGGCAGCGCGCTCGAGGACCTCGCCGCCGCGACGCTCGTGTGGACCGGCGCCGCAGGGGAAGAAGATTGAAGCTCACTCCACGGTGGCGCCGGAGACCTTGATGATCTCGGCCCACTGGGCGCTCTCCTTGCGGATCAACGCTGCGTAGTCCGCGCTGCCGCCCAGGAGGGGCACCGCACCTTCGACGCCGAGACGCGACTGGAACTCCTCCGTCGCCGCGATCTTGAGCATCTGCCCCGACAGCTCCTTCACGACGGCATCGGGCGTGCCGCGCGGCGCGAGGATGCCGTATGTCAGCGTGCTCTCGAACCCGCCAAGCCCCTGAACGCCGGACTCGGCGACCGTCGGCACGTCGGGCAGTGACGGCCACCGCTTGCTTCCGGTGACCGCGACGGCGCGCAGGCGACCGCTCTTGACCAGCGCGAGCGCAGGCGGGATGACGCTGAACATCAGCTGCACCTGTTCGCCGACGAGGTCGGTCAATGCCGGCGCGGTTCCCTTGTAGGGGATGTGGCTGAGCTTGACGCCGCTCTTCTGCCCGAACATCTCGCCGGTGAGATGCCCGCCGGTGCCGCTGCCGCTCGATGCGAAGTTGATCTTGCCGGGTTTCGCCCTGGCGGCAGCCACCAGATCCGCGACGGTCTTGATCGGCGAATTCGCAGGGACCACAAGCAGCAAGGCAGACGACGCGAACATCGCAACCGGCACGAGGTCCTTCTGCGTGTCGTACTTGAGCTGGCTATAGAGCGCCGGGTTGATCGACACCGTGCCCGAATGTCCCAGCAGCAGGGTCGCGCCGTCGGGAGCGCTTCGCACCACATATTCAGTGCCGAGATTGCCGCCGGCGCCGGGCCTGTTCTCGACCACCACGCTCTGGTTGCGCAACTGACCGAGGCTCTTGGCCATCTGACGCGCGAACACGTCGTTGCCGCCACCCGGGGTAAATGGCACGACGATGCGGATCAACTTGCCTTGCAGCGACGATTGCGCCCAGGCAGGCAAGCCCAGCGATGCCGCCACGCTCACCACAAGCGCACGGCGGGTGCAACGCGACATCAGACGCGCTCCAGGATGACGGCGATACCCTGGCCCACGCCGATGCACATCGTGCACAGCGCATAGCGGCCGCCACCCTTGTGCAGCTGGTTGATCGCGGTGGTCGCAAGACGCGCACCGCTGGCGCCCAACGGATGGCCGAGCGCAATCGCGCCACCGTTGATGTTGACGCGCGCATCGTCGTCCTTGAGACCCAGAAGACGCAGCACCGCCAGACCTTGCGCGGCAAACGCTTCGTTGAGTTCGATCACATCGATCTGGTCGAGCTTGAGGCCCGTTTGCGCGAGCACCTTCTGCGTCGCGGGCGCCGGGCCGATGCCCATGATGCGCGGCGCAACGCCGGCGGTCGCCATGCCGATCACGCGGGCGCGCGGCGTGAGGCCGTTCTTCGCGGCGGTCGCTTCATCGGCCAGCAACAGCGCGCAGGCACCATCGTTCACGCCGCTGGCGTTGCCCGCCGTCACCGTGCCGTCGGGGCGGACCACGCCCTTGAGCTTGGCGAGTGCTTCGAGGCTCGTGTCGCGGGGATGCTCGTCCTTGGAAACGATGATCGGATCGCCCTTCTTCTGAGCGACACTCACGGGCACGATCTCGGCGTCGAAGAAGCCCGACTTCTGCGCCGCGACGGCGCGCTGCTGCGAGGCGAGGGCCATGCGGTCTTGCGCCTCACGCTCGATCTTGTAGTCGGTCGCGACGTTCTCGGCCGTCTCGGGCATCGAATCGACGCCGTACTGCGCCTTCATCAGCTTGTTGACGAAGCGCCAGCCGATGGTGGTGTCGTACACGGCGTTGTTGCGGCTGAATGCGCTCTCGGCCTTGGGCATCACGAACGGCGCGCGGCTCATGCTTTCGACGCCGCCCGCGATCATCAGGCCAGCTTCGCCCGCCTTGATGGCGCGTGCTGCGGTGCCGACTGCGTCGAGCCCCGAGCCGCAGAGGCGGTTGATCGTGCCGCCGCCCACTTCGATCGGCAGGCCCGCGAGCAGGCCGGCCATCCGCGCCACATTGCGGTTGTCTTCGCCGGCCTGGTTGGCACAGCCGTAGAGCACGTCGGCGACGGCTTGCCAGTCGACATTCTTGTTGCGCTCCATGAGCGCCTTGATCGGCAGTGCAGCGAGATCGTCGGCGCGAACGCTCGACAGCGAGCCGCCGTAGCGGCCGAAAGGCGTGCGGATGGCGTCGCAGATGAAGGCTTCTTTGGTCATGGTGTCTCTCTCAGGTCGGTTCAATGATTCGGATCAAACGGCGATCGGCAAGCCGACCAGCCTTTCGAGTTCGGCATGCTCGAGGCCATCGACCTTGTCGATCAGCTTCAGGCCCGAAGGCGTGCATTCGATGGTTGCGAGATCGGAGTACACCCGCTTCACGCAACCGATGCCGGTCAGGGGATAGGTGCATTTCTCGACGATCTTGCTTTCGCCCTTCTTGGTGAGCAGATCCATCATGACCCAGGTCTGCTTGGCGCCGATGGCGAGGTCCATGGCGCCGCCCACGGCGGGAATCGCACCTTCTTCGCCGGTGCTCCAGTTCGCGAGGTCGCCGGTGGCGGACACCTGGAAAGCGCCGAGCACGCAGATGTCGAGATGGCCGCCGCGCATCATCGCGAAGCTGTCGGCGTGGTGGAAGAAAGCACCACCTGGCAGCAGCGTGACGGGCTGCTTGCCGGCGTTGATGAGGTCGTAGTCTTCAGCGCCTTCGGCGGGCGCGGGGCCCATGCCGAGGATGCCGTTCTCGCTGTGCAGGATGACTTCCCGGCCGGCGGGCAGATGGTTGGCGACGAGCGTGGGCTGGCCGATGCCGAGGTTGACGACCGCGCCATCGAAGATGTCCTGCGCGACGCGGGCAGCGAGTTGGTCCTTGGTGCGGCGGGTGTAGGTTGCCATGTTCATGCTGCCTGCTTGAAGCCGCCCGCGACGGTGGCGACGCGATCGATCTTGACGATCCGGTGGACGAAGATGCCGGGCGTGACGACGGTCTCGGGATCCATTTCACCGAGCTCGGCGATCTCGTGCACGGTGGCGATCGTGCGACTCGAAGCCATCGCCATCACGGGACCGAAGTTGCGCGCGGCCTTGCGATAGGTGAGATTGCCCCAGCGGTCGCCTCGCTCGGCCTTGATGAGCGCGACGTCGCCGCGGATCGGGTACTCAAGCACGTACTGCTTGCCGTTGATCTCGCGCGTTTCGCGGTCGCCCGCGAGCTGCGTGCCGAAGCCGGTCGGGCAAAAGAAGGCGCCGATACCCGCGCCGGCCGCGCGGATGCGCTCGGCGAGGTTGCCTTGCGGCACGAGTTCGAGCTCAAGCTTGCCCGCGCGGTAGAGCTCGTCGAAGACGTAGCTGTCGGCCTGACGCGGAAAACTGCAGATGATCTTGCGCACGCGGCCCGCCTTGAGAAGCGCAGCCAGCCCGGCGTCGCCATTGCCCGCGTTGTTGTTGACGACGGTGAGGTCCTTGGCGCCCTGCTCGATCAGGCCGTCGATGAGCTCACCGGGGATGCCGGCGGTGCCGAATCCGCCGATCAGCACCGTGGCGCCATCCTGGATGCCAGACATGGCATCGGCGATCGAATGCGCGATCTTGTTGATCATGAAATCTGTCTCCGGGGAGGGGAAGAGAGCCGATTGAGAACTCGAACACGCTAGGCCGAAATTCTCCGTGTAAGAAATTTGCCGCGAATTTGTTCGATACGCGAACAGTTGTTCTTACAATGAATTTTAGGCAAGCTCCTCCCCCATGGCAACCCACAAGAAACATCACGTTGCACCCGCGCCCGGCGACAGTTACGTGCAGTCCTTCGCGCGGGGGCTGCAGGTGATTCGCTCCTTCAGCGCGACCGCACCGCGCCAGACGCTCAGCGAAGTCGCCGCCGCAAGCGGTCTCACCCGCGCGGGCGCGCGGCGCATCCTGCTCACGCTTCAGACGCTGGGCTACGTCGCGTCGGACGGAAAACTCTTCAGCCTCACGCCACGCATCCTCGACCTGGGGTTTGCGTATCTCTCGTCGATGCCGATCTGGGACCGCGCCGAGCCCGTCATGGAAGCGCTGGTGCAGCAGGTGCGGGAATCGTGTTCGGCCGCGGTCCTTGATGCAACCGACATCGTCTACGTGCTGCGAGTGCCGACACACAAGATCATGCGCATCAGCCTGGGAGTGGGTTCGCGCCTGCCGGCCTACTGCACCTCGATGGGCCGGCTGCTACTCGCCGATCTGGAAGACGACGAGATCCGCGAGAGGCTGTCGGTTTCGCCACGGGAGGCCTTCACCAAGCACACGGTGACCGACCTCGACGCCCTCTTCGCCAAGGTGATGCACGCGCGTCGGCACGGCTGGTGTCTGGTCAACCAGGAACTCGAAGAAGGCTTGATCTCCATCGCCGCCCCCATCGTCGACCGCGCCGGGCGCGCGGTGGCGGCACTCAATATCAGCGGACAGGCCAATCGAACGAGCGCGAAGGTGATGCAGGAGACGATGCTGCCCGCGCTTCTCGATTCGGCGCGGACGATCTCCCGCCTGCTGTAGCGGCGCCGATCAGGCGTCGGAGTGGATGCCTCGCATCAGGATCACGCCGCCGAGTTGGGTGGTATCGCTGCGCATGCGATAGGCCAACGATTGCGGCGTGCCTGCATTCCCCTGCCAGCCGGCGGAAAGCAGGCGCTGCTGGACTTCGGCGGAGCGGACGACCTCCACGAGCGCGGCATTGAGCCGGGCAACCGCCGTCTGCGGCAGGCTCGCAGGCGCGGCGATCGCCGTCCAGATTTCGAGATCGGCGCCGCGCACATTGGCGTCGCGCAGCGTCGGCAACTCGGCGAAGAGCGGACTGCGTTCCGGCGAAGTCACCCCCACCGCCTTGAGCTTGCCCGACTTCACATGCGGCTTGGCGAGGCCCGGCGGCAGCAGCGCCAACTGGATCTTGCCCGCGAGCATCGCCTCGATGACCTGGGGGTTGCCGGTGAACGGCATATGCACCGCGCGAATGCTTGTACGAGTCTTCAGCAGCTCCATGCCCAGATGGCCGACGGTGCCGACGCCTGGCGTGCCGTACTTTCCCGAATCGCCGAGATTGCGCGCCCAGAGGAGCAGCTCTTCAGGATTGGCGCCCACGGCGTCGCCCGACACCGCCAGCACCAGCGGCGCCGTACCGATCAGGCTCACCGGCGAAAAATCCTTCTCGGGATCGAACGGCGTGTTCGGGTTGAGCAGCTTCGCGATCGTCAGGTTGCCGTTGATCAGCGCGCCGATGGTGTGGTCGTCCTGCGCCTTCGCGACCTGATCGGCAGCGAGATTGCCGCTTGCGCCCGGGCGGTTCTCGACGATCACGGGTTGACCCAGCATCTTCGAAAGCGGCTCCGCGATCGCGCGGGCTGCAAGATCAGGAGATGCGCCGGCGGGAAATCCGACCAGCAGCCGAACCGGCTTGGTCGGCCATGTCGTGGACGGCGACGACAACCGCGCGTTGCGTACACGGGCCGCATCCTGCGCCCACGCGCCCGAAGTGCAGAGCGTGGCGGCAAAGGCTTGCAGGAGTCGGCGTTTGGTGAGCATGACGGCAGAAAGATCGAAGACGGTAAGTTACAGGACGTTACGACAGCCCCTTCCGTGGCGCAAGTCAGTCCAAATAGTTCGTTTCTCCGTTGGCGCGGCTGAGGCAATATCCCGCCATGACCGACATCGCTGTCTTCGGCAGCCTCAACATGGATCTCGTGATCCGCGTGCCGCGTGTGCCCGATGCGGGCGAGACACTGCAGGCGCACAGCTTCATGACCAACCCCGGCGGCAAGGGCGCCAACCAGGCCGTCGCGTGTGCGCGGCAGGGCGCGGCCGTCGCGATGATCGGCCGGGTGGGCGACGATGAATTCGGGAGCGCGCTGAAGACTTCGCTCGAGGCCGACGCAATCGATACACGATCTGTCGCGACGGCATTGGCTTCGACCGGCGTCGCGCTGATCATGGTCGACGACAGCGCGCAGAACCGCATCTCGCTCGTTCCGGGCGCCAACGCCTTTGTCGGCGATGAAGACATCACCCGCTTGCAGGACGAAATCGCCACGGCGCGGCTGCTCCTGCTGCAACTTGAAGTGCCGATGGACACCGTGCTGAACGCCGCGACGCTCGCCCATTCGAAGGGCTGCAGCGTGGTGCTGAATCCAGCGCCCGCCCAGCCCCTCCCGGACGCCATGTGGGGCCTGCTCGACATGCTGGTGCTGAACGAGACGGAGGCCGCGCTGCTTTGCGGCTTTGTCGTCGACGACATCAACAGCGCAGCGCGCGCCGCCGACACGCTGCATCGTCGCGGACCGCCTCAGGTGATCCTCACCATGGGCAGCGAAGGTGTCATCGCCTGCGATGCCACGGGCTGCCGTCACTTCCCAGCGTTGAAGGTGAAGGCCGTCGACACGACCGCCGCGGGCGACACTTTCATCGGCGCCCTGTGCGCCTCACTCGCAAGAGGTGAATCGATGGATGCCGGCATCGCGCTCGGCATCCAGGCCGCAGCGCTGTGCGTCACGCGCGCAGGTGCGCAGGCCTCGATCCCGCGTCGCATGGAGCTCCTGTCGCTCGCATCGGTCGACCGTCCGACAACCGTGGCGCTTCGCTGAGCTTCAGCCCGGCTTGACCGCCGTGTACTCCGAGAAGATCCCGAGCTCGGTATGGCGGCTCACCTGCTCGAAGCCCGCGTCGCGCAGTGCTTCGAGCACCAGGTTCGGGACGATGCATGCCTCGATCGTGTCCCAGTAGTAGCGCCAGAGTTCCGCCGTGTCGTGGCGGTGCGCCACCACCTTGGCGATCACCGGCACCACGCTGCGCATGTAGGCCTTGAGCACCGCGGTGCCGACGCGGCCCGCCGGCTTGGTGATCTCGAGCACCAGCAGGCGACCGCCCGGACGCAGCACACGGAAGAACTCCGCAAACGCCGCATGCACGTCGGAGATGTGCCGCAGCGCGTAGCCCATGCTGACGAAGTCGCAGCTCGCGTCGGATCGCGGAATCGCTTCCGCGCGGCCCTGAACCAGTTCCACGCCGGGGAGCGACACCTCGCCCATCATGCCGGGGCTCGGGTCGACGCCGACGAGCCGGCCTTGTGGACCGATGAGCTTGACCGCCTCGCGCGCCACCAGCCCCGTGCCGATGCCGACATCGAGCACCTCGGCGCCTTCGCCCAGACCGGCACGCTGAAGCGCCGAGCGCCGATACCAGGGGCCCGACCCCATCGCGAGCACGCGCTCGATGCGGTCGTAGTCGGGCGCCGTGTCGTCGAAGATGCGGCGCAGGAACCGCTGGTGATCGGCTTCGTCGCCGTAATAGTCGTGCAACGGCGCATGCGGTGGCAGCACCTCGTTCGAAGCGGTGGGCAAATGCGATTCCTGCATGCGGGCGATTATGGCGACCCGCTACCTGGGCGTCGACTCAGTTAGGACTTGGCTCCAGCACGAAATCGAAGGCCAGCGTGTGGAAACGCCCTGCCTGCACGCTCCCGTCCGGAGCAACGCCGTCAGGGTGGGATTCGAAATTGCCGATGAGCGAGTTGCGGACGCCGAACACCGCATCGCTGTCGAGGTACTGATCGTCGCCACGGAACACATGCGTGATCAGCGTCTCGTAGCCCGGCGCCTGGATCATGAAATGCACGTGCGCAGGTCGCCACGGGTGCCGCTTGGTGGCCTTCAGCATCGTGCCCACGGGGCCATCGGTCGGGATCGGGTACGCGACCGGCATCACGCCGCGGAACCACAGCCGCCCTTCCGCATCGGTGCGAAACACCGCGCGCCCCTGCGGCCGGTCGAGGTCCGCGCGCTGCACGTCGTAGAAGCCTTCGGCATCGGCTTCCCACACATCGACCTGGGCATTCGCGACAGGCTCGCCGTCGCGCCCGCGCACGGTCGCGTTGACGAAGAGCGGATCGCCCTTGGCTCCGCCCGAGATGTCATCGCCCAATGCGAGTGTCGGCGCGCCGGGCACATGGAAGGGCCCGAACACCGTCGCCTCGGTCGCCTGCGCGCTCTTCGAATGGTTCATGGCCACCGTGAGCATCGACAGCCCCAGCGTGTCGGACAGCAGGATGAACTCCTGTCGCTTGTCGGTGCACTTCTGCCCCGTGGCGGTCAGAAACTCGATGCCTGCAGCCCATTCGGCCTCGGTCAGTTTCACCTCGCGCGCGAAGTCGTGCATGTGGCGCACCAGCGCCGACATGATCTCCTTAAGGCGGGGACTCGGGCACTCCGCCATGCGATCGAGCACGGCCGCGGTGATGGTGTTCTCATTGATGTTTCGCATGAGCGTGGAACTCCAGGTTGGATGCATGGGACGAGGGAGCCGCCGGAATCGCGCGCCTGGGCATCGCCGCATCTGGCAACACCAGCCGCCTTTGCGTCGGGAAGAGTGACCAGCCCCAACGCTGCTGCGCGAATCCCCACAGCCCCTGCTTGAAGAAGATGGTGGTCACGATTGCGAGCAGACCCAGCCCCAGCAGATACCAGGTGCCGTAGTCGCTCAGGAACTTGTTGAGCGCCCAAAAGATGACCGCACCAACGATCGGCCCTTCGATGCGGCCAATGCCGCCGATCACGACCATGAAGATCGCGAACGCAGTCCAGTTGACGCTGAAGGCCGCATCGGGGCTGATGCGCAGGTTGCCGACGAAATAGAGCGCACCCGCGAGCCCCGCTCCGAAGGCGGCGACCACGTACACCGCGAGCTTCATCCGCGCGACGGGGATCCCTTGCGATTCGGCGGCGACTTCGTTGTCGCGGATCGCCAGCAGAGCCAGCCCACGCTTGCTGCGCAGGAACAGATAGACCAGCGCAATCGCCGCGACGACGCAAGCCAGTGCCATCCAATAGGTGAAGCTTTCGCGCGTCGCGCGCTCGATGCCACGAAGAGCAGTCAACGTGGTGCCCGACCCGCCGCCCACCGCGGACACGTTGGCGAAGCTGAGCCTGAACACCTCGGCGATCACCCAGGTGCCGATCGCAAAGTACCCGCCCGAAAGCCGGAACGCCACGAAAGACACCGGAACTGCGATCAGCCCTGCCGCAAACGCGCCGAGCGGGATCGCAACGAAGGGATTGAGCCCGACGAAGTTGCCCAGGATCAGCATCACGTACCCGCCGAACCCGAAGAAGGCCTGCTGCCCGATGCTCACCATGCCGCCGTAACCCGCGAGCAGGTTCCACATCATCGCGAAGATGAAGTAGCAGGCAATCTCGACGAATTCGCGCATCCAGCTCGATTCGCCCCAGAACGGCAGGCTTGCGGCGAGCAAGGCGAGCACGACCCCGCCGATGCCCGCCACACGGCTCATGGGCGTGGCACGCTCGACGACGAACGGAAGCGACGGCGTCATGGCGTGCTCAATCCAGTTGCAGGTTGATGCGCTCGGCCACCTTGCCCCACCGATCGCTCTCGGCGCGCAGGCGTTGCGACGCTTCCTTCGGGGTATTCGCGAGCGGGTCGAGATCAAGGATGGCAAGCCGCTCGCGCACCTCGGGCGCTGCCATCGCCTTGGCCACTTCGGCCTGCAGTCGATCGATCACCGCGGGCGGCGTCGAGCGCGGCATCGCCATCATTTCAGCAAAGGTCGCTTCGTAGCCCTTGGCGCCGGCCTCGGCGGCCGTGGGCACCGACGGCTGGCTCGCGAGTCGCTTGGAGCCCGACACGACGATCGGCACCAGCTTGCCGTCCTTGATCAGCGGACCCACGACAGGCGATGCGAGGAAGCCGCAAGGCACCGAGCCGCCGAGCACGTCCTGCATCGCCGGACCCGGGCCGCGATAGGCCACATGCTGCATGTTCGCGCCGGTGGTCGAGAGCAGCATCTCCATCGCCATGTGACCCGGCACGCCCGGGCCGCCCGAGGCATAGCTCATCGGGGCCTTCTTCGCGGCGGCAAGCAACTCAGACAAGGTCTTCACGCCGACGGAGGGATGGCAGACGAGCTCCTGGCTGAAGCTCGCAAGCTGCGTCACCGGAACGAAGTCCTCCATCGGCTTGAACGTCAGCTTCTTGTAGAGGTAGGGGTTGATGGTGAACATCGTGTCCGGGCCCACGAGCACCGTGTGCGAGTCGTTGCTCCGAAGCACTTCCTGCATGCCGATGTTGCCGCCAGCACCCGGCTTGTTCTCGACCACCACCGGCTGGCCGAGCGCCTTCTGAAGGCTCGGCTGGATGAGGCGCGAAATGATGTCGCCCGGCGCGCCAGCCGGAAAGGCGACCACGAAGCGCACCGGCTTGTTGGGCCACGCGCCGTCGGCGGCTGCGGCGCCGAGCGGCAGCATCGCGGCACCGGCGAGCGCGGCGGTCAGGGTTCTGGCAATGAATCGCATGATGTCTCCGTTGTGTCCGTCTTTTGGCGGCGCTCACCAGGCGCCGATGAGAATGCCGGCCTCTCGCTCGCGCCTGTTCCAGGCCGCGATCGCGGCCGGCGCGATGGTGGGAAAGCGGTGGCGCGCACGCAGCCAGGCAAAGAGCCGCGCGAGCATCTGTTCACGAACCGTCGCATGCGCGGGGTCGCTCCCGAGATCGACCAGTTCCTGCGGATCGTTCTCGAGGTCGAAGAGCATCGGCGGCAAGTCTTCGAAGTGCACGAACTTCCAGCGCTGGTCGCGCAGCATCGTCATGTGGCAGCGCTCGACAGGCTGACCGATCGGCAGGCGCACCGTGTCGCGGAAGGCGTAGCTGTTCTCGCAGACGACGAACTCCTTGCCCGATGCGCCCTCGTGCGCGTGGACCAAAGGCAGCAGCGAAGCCCCTTCGAGCCACTGCGAAGGCCGATCGATGCCGAGCGATTCGAGCACCGTCGGCACGATGTCGATGCACTCCACCAGCGCATCGCTGGCGGTGCCACGTGTCGCGTCGGCCTCCGCACGCGGGTCGACCACGATCAGCGGCACGCGCACGATCGGCTCGTGGAACAGCTCCTTCTCGCCGAGCCAGTGATCGCCCAGATAGTCGCCGTGATCGCTCGTGAAGATCACCAGCGTGTCGCGATCGATGCCCTGCTCGCGCATGAAGGCGAACAGGCGTCCGAGTTGGTCGTCGACCTGCTTCACGAGTCCCATGTAGGTCGGGATGACCGTGCGGCGCACTTCGTCGCGACTGAAGCTCTCGCTCGCGGTGTCGCGGCGGAAGCCTTCGAGCACCGGGTGCGCACCCTCGCGCTCGGCCTCGCTGCGAACCGCCGGCTGCACATCGTCGGGCCCGAACATGTCGTGATACGGCGCGGGAACCACATAAGGCCAGTGCGGCTTGATGTACGACAGGTGCAACACCCACGGCGTATCGCCGGCTTCCTTCATGAAGTCGATCGCGCGGTCCGTGGTGTAGGGCGTTTCACTGTGCGGCTCCTCGATCGCGGCGGGCTTGTCGGCCCAGCGCATCTGCCAGCCGCTCAGGATCTCGCCGTCCGGCCCGCGACCGGAGTTCGCGAAGTCGTGCCATGGGTTGTCGGACACATAGCCGCGCTCGCGCAGCCAGTCGCAGTAGGCATTGCCGCTGACCTTGAAGCCCGGCGGCCAGATGCCGTCGTCGCGCGCGTAGGGCTCGAAGCCCCCTTCCATCGCGAGCAGGCCTTCGCCCTGCGTGACGTCCATCCCGAGCCGCTTCGCGCCTTCGACATCGGCTTCCACATGCGTCTTGCCGACCAGCGCGCAACGCACGCCGTGCGGCCGAAGATGTTCACCGAGCGTCTTCTGCCCCACCGACAGCGGCACGAAGTTCCACATCGCACCATGCGTGCTGACGTAGCGGCCGGTGTAGGTCGACATGCGAGATGCGCCGCACACCGAGCCCTGCACGTAGGCACGATCGAAGCGCACGCCCCGTGCAGCCAATGCATCGATGTTCGGCGTGTGCAGCCTCGGATGGCCGTAGCACGAGAGATAGTCCGCACGCAGCTGGTCGCACATGATGAACAGCACGTTGCGAAGTGCGCGTGGGGCGTTGGAGGAGGTCACGTCTTTCATGGTTGGCTCAGCGCGTCTTTGGGAACAGCCCCTGTGGCCTCAAGACCAGGATCAGCAGGAACACGAGATGCCCGACCCAGATGCCCCAGCCCGGATCGAGACGGAAACCGATCTGCTGCGTGATGCCGAGGATCATTGCGCCGGCAAGCGTGCCCCAGAAGGAGCCCATGCCGCCGATGATCACGGCCTCGAACGCAAAGAGCAGCAGCAGCGGCCCATCGGAAGGCGACACCGTCGTGCGCATGCCTTGCAGCGCACCGGCGATCGCGATCAGCACGAAGGCGATGGCAGTGGCCAGCGCATAGACCTTCTTCGCATTGAGGCCCATCAGCTCCGCGATCTCGCGGTCGTCCGACACCGCGCGGAACGAACGCCCGAGCGATGTGTTCGCGAACAGCCACTGAAGGCCGCCTGTTGCCACGAGGGCGATCGCGAGGACGATCAGCGGCAGCACACCCACCGACAGTGACTCGCCAAGGTGCAGCCCCTGCGTATTGAGGCCACCTGTTTCGATCGAACGCGGATCGGCGGAGAACAGCTCCAGCAGCAGGTTCTGTATGACGATCGACAACCCGAAGGTCACGACCAGCGATGGGAGCGGATCCTTGCCCAGCGTTCCGTTGAGCACGTAGCGCTGCAGCACGTAGCCGAAACCGAAGGCCACCGGCAGTACCGCGAGCGAGATCAGCAGCGGCGCATCGCCGAACAGCGACGTGCCCGCGATCACCGCGAACGCGCCAAGGATGATGAAGTCGCCCTGCGCGGTATTGGTGAGCCGCATGACGCCGAACATCAGCGACTGCCCGAGCGCGAACAGTGTGTAGAGGCCGCCGAGCAGCACGCCCTGGATGATGGTTTCAAGCACTGGATGTCTCCCCGCTCAGAGCCCGAAATAGGCCTGCGAGATTTGCTCGCGCGTGAGCGCATCGGAACGCCCCTGCAGCGACACGCGGCCTTCCTGCAGGCAATAGATGCGCTTGGACACGCGCTGCGCCATGGTCACGTCCTGCTCGACGATCACCACCGTCATCCCTTCGCGCACCAGCGTCGGCATCGCAGCGTAGATCTCGTGGATCACGATGGGTGCGAGGCCCAGTGAGAGTTCGTCGCACAGCAGCACGTCGGGATTGCTCATGAGCGCGCGGCCGAGCGCGACCATCTGCTGCTGACCGCCCGAAAGCGCTGTGCCCGGGTTGCTTCGCTTCTCGGCGAGGATCGGGAATAGTTCATAGACGCGCTTCAGGTTCCACGGCCCCTTGCGTGCGGTGAGTCCGCCAATCTGCAGGTTCTCCTCGACGCTGAGGCTCGGGAACAGGCGCCGGCCTTCCGGCACCATCGCCAGGCCCCGGCGCACGATCTCACCCGGCGGCAGGCTTCCGATTGCCTCGCCCTTGAATTGAACGGCATCGCGCGGCGCGCGCACGAGGCCTGTCAGGCACTTGAGTAAGGTCGACTTGCCCGCACCGTTCGCGCCGATGATCGCGACGACTTCGCCTTGCGAGAGCGAGAAGTCGACGCCGAACAGGGCCTGTGCGTCGCCGTAGAACGCCTTGAGTCCTTGCGTGGAAAGCAGCGCGGTCATGCCTCCACCCCCATGTACACGCGCCGCACTTCGGGGTCGTTCATCACCGCGCGCGGCTCCCCTTCTGCGAGCTTCTGGCCGAAGTTGATGACGAAGAGCCGGTCGGCCAGCGAAAGCAATGCGTGCACCACATGCTCGATCCAGATCATGGTCACGCCGCGCGCCTTGATCTGCTTGAGTTCCTCGACGAGCTGCTTCGCCTCGGGCTCGGTGAGCCCACCCGCGATCTCGTCGAGAAGCAGCAGCTTCGGCCGCGTCGCCAGCGCCCGGGCGAGTTCGAGACGCTTGCGATCGAGCAGCGTGAGTCCACCAGCCGGCTTGTTGGCATGCGGCATCAGCCCGGTCTGCACGAGCACGTCATGCGCGGTCTGCCATGCCTCCTGCTCGCGCTCCTGCGCGCCGAAGCAGGCGGCGGTCACGAGGTTCTCGAACACGCTCATGTTGCCGAAGGGCTGCGGCACCTGGTAGCTGCGGCCGATGCCGGCGCGGCAACGCTGGTGCGGTTTGAGCGCAGTGACATCGACGCCGTCGTACTCGACGTGACCCGCATCCACGCGCGCATCGCCCGAGATCAGGTTGAACAGCGTGGTCTTGCCCGCGCCGTTCGGCCCGAGGATGCCCAGCGTCTCGCCCTCGGTCACCGCGAGCGTGATGTCGTCGGTGACCTTGAGCGCGCCGTAGGACTTGCTGACGGCATGCAATGCGAGAAGGGGCATCGCTGGGCTCTCAAGCAGGCATTGGCCGGAGCGTGCCGCCGGTCGGAATGTTGGGCGCGGCCTCGTTGCTGACGATGGTCAGTTCGTACTTGAACTTCTTGCCCTTGCCCCATTGCCCAAGCACCAGCGGCGTCTTGCTCACGTTCTTGAACGGGCCCTGCCCGCCCCACTTCACCGGGCCGACCACGGTCGAGAGTGAAGTCGCGGCCACCGCGTCGCGCACGTCCGCCGCCTTCGACGACTTGGCGCGAGTGAGCGCATCGGACGCCACCTCGAACAGCGCATGCGCGAAGCCGATCGGCTGCGTCCACTGCTTCTTCGTGCCGGCCTCGTAGGCCTCGGAAAGCGACTTCGCGCTCTGCTTCGTCAGGCTCGAAGTGAATGGATGCGACGGGCTCCACCACACCTCGGTCGAAAGCCCATCGCCCAAGTCGCCGAGCGCCTCGATCGCGCCCGGGAAGAGCAGCGCCTTGCCGAGCGTGATGATCTTCGGCCGGAAGCCCTGCTGCCTGGCCTGCGTGAGGAAGGTCTTCGCATCGGGCGGGATCACCACGCCGGTGACGATCTCCACGCCGCCGCTCTTGAAGGCCGCGATCTGCGCGCTGAAGTCCTGCGTGCCGTTCTGGAAGCGGCCCGGATCGATGAGCGTGAAGCCCATTTGCGAGAGCGGCTTCGGGAAGCCCAGTTCCTTGTCGCCCCAGGCATTGCCGTCACCATCGTTCGGGAACAGGCCACCGACCTTCTTGTTGGTCGGCACCGTCTTCCAGCCATTGGTGAAGTTCGCGATGACGTCCTCCAGCCCCCAGAAGAGGTGGTACGTCCAGTTGAATCCCTTCGCCGGATCGCCCTTGCGGCCGAAGAACCACGGCTGCCACGGCACTACGCTGGAGATGCACGGCAATTCGTTCAACTCACAGGCATCGCTCACCGGATTGGCCGTCTCGGGCGTGCCGGCCGTGAGCACCAGTGCGACCTTGTCCTTGAGGATGAGATCGTTCGCCACCTCGCCCGCGCGGTTCGGATTGGACTGGCTGTCCTTGAGCACGATCTGCACGGCGTACTTCTTGCCGCCGATCGGGATGCCGTCCTTGAACGCGGCCTTCATCTGGTCGATGACCCACTTGTCGGCCTCGCCGAAGGGCGCGAGCGGCCCGGTCTGCGGCGACACGTAGCCGATCTTGATCGTGTCCGCGGCAAACGCATGCGGCACGGCACTGGTGGCGGCCAGCGCGGCTGCGGCCTGGGTGAACTGTCTGCGATTCAATGTCATGGTCGTCTCCTTTTCTGTTCTTTCTCTTCCTGCACAAAAAATCGCGGGGGTTCAGCGCGGCGGATCGCCGTCGAAGGCGCGCTGCAGCAGCGCCCGGACCGCATCGCGCTCGGCGGGCCCGAAGGGCCGCGGATTCCAGTAGGGGTTGCTCACGGCAATGTCGGCGGCACGGTCGAGGTCCTCGGCCTTCATGCCGATGTCCTTGAGGGCAACGGGTGCGCCGTTGTCGCGCGCTAGCGCCTGCAGGCCTGCGGGCGCGGATGCCGCGCCAAGTGCCTTGGCGATGCGTTCCATCGCGCGCGGCGCGGCTTCGGCGTTGAATGCAATCGCATGCGGAAGAACCACGGTATGCACTTCGGCATGCGGCAGGTTGAAGCTGCCGCCGAGCGTGTGACAGAGCTTGTGATGCAGCGCCATGCCGACACTGCCGAGCACCGTGCCGCAAAGCCAGGCACCGTAGAGCGCATCGGAGCGCGCCTCGATGTCATCGGGCTGCTTCCGGATCGCGGGCAGCGCGCGTGCGATCGCGGCGATGCCTTCCTGCGCCATCAGGTCCATCACCGGGTTGCTGTCCTGCGCGTAAAGCCCTTCGGCTGAATGCGCAATCGCGTTGATGCCGCTGGTCACGCTCAGGCCCACCGGCAACGTACGCGAAAGCTCGGGGTCGTAGATCACGGTGCGCGGCAGCACGCGCGGGTCCTTGCCGGTCTTCTTGAGGCCGGCTTCGGTGAGGCCGTAGATCGGCGTCATCTCACTGCCCGCGTAGGTGGTCGGAATCGCGAGGATCGGCAGGCCCGACTCGAGCGCGATCGCCTTGCCAAGGCCGGTGGTCGAGCCACCGCCGATGGCCACCGCGCAATCCGCGCCGAGCTTTCTTGCGACCTCGCGCGCTTCACGCGCCGTCTCGATCGGAACATGCATCACCGCGCGATCGAAAACACCTGCCGCATGCGCGCCCAGCATGTCGGCCACGCGCTCGGCCTGCCCGCGCTGCTCGGGCGTCGAAAGCACGAGCGCGCGCTTCGCGCCCAGCGCATCGATTTCCCGGGAGAGATGGCGCAGCGAGCCCGCGCCGAAGACGACGCGTTGCGGATGGCTGGTGTAGACGAAGTCGCGCATGAATTTCCTTCAACGAACGAAGTGGGGTGGAATCTGTGCGTCGATGTTCACCCAAACGCTCTTCACCTGCGTGTATTCGCGCATCGCATCGAAACCCATCTCGCGCCCGTAGCCGCTCTGGCCGACGCCGCCGAAAGGCGAGCCGGGGTTCACGCGCTTGTAGCTGTTGATCCACACCATGCCGGCATGCAGATCGCGTGCGAAGCGATGGGCCCGCGGCAGGTTGGCGGTCCACAGGCCACTGCCCAGGCCGTAGTCGGTGCCGTTGGCGATCTGCATTGCCTCCTCGTCGTTCTTGAAGGTCAGCACGGTGACGAAGGGGCCGAAGACTTCTTCCTGCGCCACGCGGTCCCGATACGACTTCGCGCGCACGATGGTTGGCTCCACATAGCAACCGCGTTGCAGCTCGCCGCCCGGCGCCTTGCCGCCGGCGAGCACTTCACCGCCGTCGCCCTTCGCGACTTCGACGTAGCTCAGCACGCGTTCCTGGTGAAGTGCACTGGTCAGCGGCCCCATCTCGGTCGCGTCATCGAGCGGATTGCCGAGGCGGATCGACTTCGCGAGCGGCAGGAACTTGTCGAGAAACGCGTCGGCGATCTTCTCGTGCAGCATCAGGCGCGATCCCGCGATGCAGGCCTGCCCCTGGTTGTGGAAGATGGCCCATGCGCTGCCGTTGACCGCGGCGGGCAGGAAGGCATCCTCGAACACGATGTTCGGCCCCTTGCCGCCGAGTTCGAGCTGCACCTTCTTGAGATTGCCCGCGCTTGCCTGCACCACGCGCTTGCCGGTCGCGGTGCTGCCGGTGAAGGCGATCTTCGCGATCTCGGGGTGCTCCGCGATGTATTGGCCCACGACGTGGCCCAGGCCCGGCACCATGTTGACTACGCCATCCGGCATGCCGGCTTCGGACATCAGCTCGACGATCCGCAGCGAGGTGAGCGGCGTGATCTCGGCCGGCTTCATCACGATGCAATTGCCGGCCGCAAGCGCGGGGCCCATCTTCCAGCTCGTGAACATCAGCGGGAAGTTCCACGGCACCACCTGCCCGACGATGCCCACCGGCTCGCGCAGCGTGTAGTTGAGGAAACCGGCCTCGACCGGAATTGTCTCGCCCTGGAACTTGTCGGCCATCCCGCCGAAGTAACGGAAGCACGCTGCCGTGCGCGGCACATCCAGCTTGCGCGAATCGCGCACCGGATGGCCCGTGTCGAGCGATTCGAGCCGCGCGAGGTCTTCGGCATTGGCTTCGATGAGGTCGGCCAGCTTCAGCAGGATGCGCCCACGGTCCGCCGCCGCCATGCGGCTCCATGCCGGGAAGGCGCGCTTCGCCGCAGCCACCGCCTTGTCGACGTCGGCCTTGCCGGCGAGTGCGACCTGCGCGATGGTCGAGTTGTCGTGCGGGTTCAGCGTGGCGAGCGTTTCGCCCGATTCGGCATCGACGAAGCGGCCGTCGATGAAGAGCTGGTGGCGGATGGGCGTATTCAGGCCCGCGGCCTTCTGGATGTTTGCGAGGTTCATGGCGTCAGGTTTCATTCGGTCTTGCCGGCAAGCCAGGGGTAGCGTTGCGTGTCCTTGCCTGCGTAGTCGGGGTCGAGATAGATGAAGCAGCGCTGGATCAGCCAGTCGCGCACTTCGAACACATCGCACCAGCGGCCGGCGCCCCACTCGGGCACGCCGGCGCGCCAGGGGCCATCCGCGTGCTCGCCGTAGCTCGTGCCTTCGCAGGCGAAGAGATCGGTGTGGGTCATGATCCAGTTGAAGCCCGCGTAGTCGTGCCGGATGGACTTGCCGCGGCTGCCGACTTCGCCGAACAGCTTGCCGATCTGTTCCTTGCCGTTCGCAAGTCCCCATTTGGGGAAGTACACCTGCGCGTCGTCCGCGAACAGATCGAGGATCGATCCCCCGTCGGATGTGACGCCGCCGTTGTCATAGGCCTTGAGGTATTCGAGGGCCACCGACTTGCGCTGCTCGTCGGTCATGGTCTGACGTGTGAGTGCCATGGTGTGTCTCCTTCTTCGCTGACGACTTCGACTGACGTGACGGCCCTCCGGCATGCGGCCGGACGCGGCTGCCGTGTTCGGTCTTTCGCAGAGGCGACCGCGCGAACCCGGCGCGGCGTTCGCATCCGTCGTTAGAACTGGACCGGGATCTCGGGGCTCTCGCCCTTCTGGATCTCGTAGACGAGGCTGGGCGATCCGTTCTCCCAGACCAGCAGCATCGAGCGCTTGGGGCTGAAGCCCTGATGGCGGCAGTAGGCCGGCATCGCAGCCATGTCGCCGGCTTTCATGATCACGCGGGCCATGGGCTTTCCGGTGTTCTTGTCGCCGCAGTCCCAGTGGATCTCGTCGGTCATCTGGAAGAACCACTCGACGCGGTCGTTGCCATGGATGATCGGCAGGATGTGCTCCTCGGTGGTCGGGCACATGAAGCTGTACTTCACGACCGAGGTGAAGCTCGGGTTCCAGGTGACCTGCGACCGGCTCAGGAAGCCGAACAGATTGAAGGCATGCACTTCGTTCTCGAAGCCCGGCTCCGGATGCAGTTCGGGCTGGGCCTGCGGCACATCGGCAAAGGCACGATTGATCGGCGCGCCGCGCTCGTCGCTGCGCAGGTCGAGATCACCCTTGAGGCCGACGCAGCGCGTGGCGAGTTCGCGGGCGCGGGTGATCTTCGCGGTGTTGTTGCCGTTCTTGCGGCCGTAGGGCGTGCCGGTTTCCTGCGGCGCCGCGAAGGGATCGAAGGTCTGGTTGGTCCAGTCGTCGAGCATCGCCTCGAAGGTCGAGCGGATCTGCGCGGTCGGGAAGTTTTCCAGCAGGTCGATGCCGGCTTCCTTCATCGTGCCGTTGTAGCTGCCGGCGTAGAGGTCCACCGACTGGTAGTGGTTGACGGTGCCGACCACGTCGTCGAAGTTGACCCAGCCGTAGAAGAAGCCCCAGGCCACGTCGCGCATCAGTGCGCGCAGGTAGTTGCCGACATCCATCGTGTGGCTCATTGGCCGGCCGTCGCGGGTCTTCCAGGTGATGTGGGCGAAGTATTCGTCGCGGTGGAAGCCGAAGCTGCCGAGCGTGAAATCCTTGTAGCCGAGCGTGGCGTCCGGCTTGGACGCGATGACCTTGGCGAGTTCAGCGGGTGCGTTCATGGTGAAACTCCTCGATGCGATGGTTCAGTGCGTCTGGCAGATGTCGGCCCACTTCTCTACCGAGAGGTCGCCTTTGCAAGTCTGGAGAACGACCACCCCCGGGTCACCCGCGACGCGGAACTGGTAGGCAGTGTTCTTCGGCAGCAGGCCCTGGTGGCCGCGCGAGAGCTTCATCCAGCCCATCTTCTGGCCCTTGGGCTCGCCCTTCACGAGCACGGCGCCGTTCTTCTCGGTGTCCTGCACGGTCTGGCTCGCATCGAGCTTCACCAGGTGCACCTCGACATCGCCGTCCATCACCAGTGCGAACTCGTCGTGCGCGCTGGTGTACCAGGGCGAGGTGCCTTCGGCGCGCAGGGCTTCCAGCACGTAGATCTGGTTCTGGCCGAACACCACCTTTTCGTAGGGTTTGCTCTTGCTCGCGATGTCGAAGCAGTTCGAGAACGCGTAGTGGCGGACGTCATCGGCGATGGGTTCGACGTGGCCCTTTTCGTAGCTCTTGAGCGAGCCGAAGCGGGTCTGATAGGCAGCGGTCATGTTTGTCTCCTCAGGTGCCAACGGTGCAGCGATCTCGCTGCGGTGATGGAACTTTAGGAAACGGAACCTGCCTTCGGTAGGGACCAAAAGCGGGCCGCATTGTTCGGCGAATCCGATCAATCGGCAGGGTTTACCCGGGCATCCCGCCTCGTACAGGAGGCGCCGTACCCCGCCTTCAGGGTCGGCCGGAGAGAACGATGGCCGCCAGCGAAACCGAGACCAGCATCCCGCACACCGAGCCGATGAACCACTTCACGGTGACCTTGTAGGTGGCCTCGTCGTCGTCCTCCACGAGCAGCGCGCGGTAGAGGGTGTAGATCTCCGCGGCGATCGGGATCAGCAGCGCGATGAGCGCGATGACCGAGCGCACGGTCCAGTCGCCCGGCGCTTCGAAGGCCCAGTAGCGCACGAAGGAGAGGGAGAAGCCGATGATCACCGTGACCGCGGTGATGATCCCTTCGCGGTAGCCGGCCGGCAGCGGCCGCCTTGCAGCAGGCGCGGGTGCGGGTTCTGGTGCGGGCGGTGGCGGAGCTGCGTCGCTCATGGCTGCAATCTAGTCCGCAATCAGCGTTTCGGGAATCAGGCCGCGATCGATCATCGCCGCGTCCCAGGGGGGCACGCGCGTAAAGGCCGCAGTGAGGTGCTCGATGAAGAGGCGCAGCTTGAACGCATTGCGCGATGTGCCCGCATAGACCGCGTTGAGCGAGAACGATGAGAGCTGATGCTCGGCCAGCACCACCTGCAGATCGCCGCGCAGGATCGCATCGCCGGCCACCAGCGTGGGCAGGCAGACGATGCCTGCGTGCTCCATGGCGTATTCGCGCAGCAGATGCACGCTGTTGGTCAGCAATGCCGCGCTCATGTAGAGCGTGACCTGCTCGTCCCCGTGGTGGAAGGTCCAGCGGTCGCGCGTCGGGTAGCCCGAATAGAGTCCGAGCGTGTGCTTGTGCAGATCGCGCGGGCTTTCCGGCACGCCATGCGATCGGAGGTACTCCGGCGTGGCACAGAACACACGGCGCACCGGAAAGAGCGGGCGCGACACGAGTTCGGTCGAAGCGGCCGGGAAGATCTGCAGCGCGCAATCGACGCCAGCCTTGACCGGGTCGACCACCGCATCGCTCACGATCAGTTCTAGGTGGATGTCCGGAAAGCTGACCTGGAACGCGCGCAGCAGGGTCGCGAAGTGGCCGAGCACGAAGCCGGTCAACGCATGGATGCGCAGCGTGCCGGTCGGACCGGCACGGGCGTCGCGCATCTGGTCCATGATGTCGTTCGCTCGCCCGACCAGCTCGGTGCAATCGCGCAGGAAGGCCTGCCCCACGTCGCTGAGCCGCACCACGCGCGTGCTTCGGTGAAAGAGCGGCGCCCCAACGTGGTCTTCGAGCTGCTTCACGCGGGTGGTGACCACCGACTTCGCCACGCGCATCTGCCGCGCCGCTTCCGCGAAGCTCTGGGTCTGCGCGACGCGGACGAAGGTCTCGATGTTTTCAAGGCGATCCATGGGCTGGCAATGTAGCCGTGCAACGCACGATGCGGGGTGAGGGTCGGTGCTAATCTCCGTCCATGTTCAATCCCACCCAGGAAGAAGTCCGTCGCTTCTTCTGCGAAGTCTTTGCCAAGAGCCGAAGCGGCCAGCCGATGGAGGCGCTCGAGATCATCGCCGCCCGCTGGATCGACGAGCACCCCGAGTACCACGCCGACCTCGAAGATGCCGATGCAGCGGTCGCGCGCATCTACGACGGCAAGGACGGGCGCGCAAACCCGTTCCTGCATCTGTCGATGCACCTGTCAATCAGCGAGCAATGTTCCATCGACCAACCCCGCGGCATCCGGCAGGCGGTCGAACTGCTGGCCAAGCGGCGCGATTCGCTGATGGATGCGCATCACGAGGCCATGGAATGCCTCGGCCAGATGATGTGGGAGAGCCAGCGTGCCGGCCGTCCACCCGATGGCGAGGGTTACGTGGCCTGCGTCCAGCGCCGGGCGACAAAAGACTAGTCATCCCCATGCGCCCCAAATAACAAAGCCCGCTCGAAGCGGGCTTTGGTTCTGGTGGAGCGATGCGCAGTGCTTACTTGGATTCGTGGAAGCGCGATTCCGGCACGGTCTTCAGGTCACCCGGCAGCGAGCTGATGTAGCTCGTGAGTTCCTTGATTTCGGCATTGGTGAACTTCTTCGCCTGGCTGCCCATGACGGGGTGCGAGCGACCGATCTGCATGCGGTTCTGGACCTTGTACGACTTCAGCGCGACGTAGAGATAGTCGGCGTGCTGACCGGCAAGCTTTGGCACCGAGCCGTCGTTCGGCGTATTGAAGTTGGCGCCGTGGCACTTGGTGCAGGAGTTGTCCTTGTCGCGCGCGATCAGGTCGGCGACGCGCGGGCTCGGTGCGGCGGCGGTGGCCGGCGGCGGTGCGTCGCCTTCCTTGAGGCCCAACTGGCTGTAGTAGGCGGCCAGATCGGCCATATCCTGCTCGCTCAGGGTGTCCGCGATGGCGTGCATCGTGGGGTGCTTGCGCTCACCACCCTTGTACTGGGTGAGTGCAGAGATGATGTAGGAAGCGCTCTGGCCCGCGATCATCGGGACCTTGTGGATTTCAGGAAAGCTGGCCTGGTACCCGATGATGCCGTGGCATCCCATGCACATGGCGACCTTCTTGGCGCCTGCCTCCGCGTTGCCGGTGATCTTCTGTGCCTGGGCGGAGACCGTCACGCAAGCGACAGTGAAGGCAAACATCGTGGTCAACAACTTCTTCATTTTGCGCGCACAATCTCGTGGAGTTTTAGGGCAAATCAACGTTTGATTATATGGGTCGCCCTTTTAGGAACCCATGCAGGAGTCTCCCTGAGAGACTCGTCTCGCGAATCGATGTTGTGTTCCCCCAACCAACCATCCCGCTCGAAGCCATCCATGAAATTCAAGGGTTCTGACAACTACGTCGCCACACAGGATCTGATGCTCGCGGTCAACGCGGCCATCACGCTGAAACGACCACTGCTCGTCAAGGGCGAGCCGGGCACCGGCAAGACGATGCTCGCCGAAGAAGTGGCGCAGTCGCTCAACCTGCCGCTCCTGCAGTGGCACATCAAGTCCACCACGAAGGCCCAGCAGGGTCTGTATGAATATGACGCGGTGAGCCGCCTGCGTGATTCGCAGCTCGGCGACGAGCGCGTGAAGGACATCCACAACTACATCGTCAAGGGCGTGCTGTGGCAGGCGTTCACGGCGGACGAACCGGTGGCGCTGCTGATCGACGAGATCGACAAGGCCGACATCGAATTTCCGAACGACCTGTTGCGCGAACTCGATCGCATGGAGTTCTACTGCTATGAGACGCGCGAGCTCGTTCGTGCCAAGCACCGGCCGGTCGTCTTCATCACCTCCAACAACGAAAAGGAACTGCCGGACGCGTTCCTCCGTCGCTGCTTCTTCCACTACATCAAGTTCCCGGATGCGGAAACGATGAAGAGCATCGTCGCAGTGCACTTCCCCGACCTCAAGCAGGAACTGCTGACGGCGGCGATGAAGACGTTCTACGACGTGCGCAACCTGCCTGGCCTGAAGAAGAAGCCTTCCACGTCCGAACTGCTCGACTGGCTGAAGCTCCTGGTCGCCGAAGACATTCCGCTCGAAGCGCTGCAAAGCAAGGACGACAAGGTCGCCGTGCCACCGCTCGTGGGCGCGCTGCTCAAGAACGAACAAGACGTGACGCTCTTCGAAAAACTCGTGTTCATGCAACGACACAACCGCTGAGGCGCGCAATGGCCTTTGTCGAACCGGTCACGCTCAAGGCGCGCGGCATTGCGCTGGTGCCGCTCACGCTCGCGCATGAAGAAGGCCTACGCGCCGCGGCGGCCGATGGCGAATTGTGGAAGATCCGCGTGACCTCGGTGCCCGAGCCGCACGAAACGCGCATGTACATCGAGAACGCGCTGAAGATGCGCGACGATGGCAACCGCTTCGCCTTCGCGGTGATCGACGAGGCCACCGGCACGGTGCTCGGCAGCACGAGCTATCACGACATCCTGCCGGCGGTAAAGCGCGTCGAGATCGGCTACACCTGGTATGCCAAACGCTGCCAGCGCACGCACGTCAACACCACCTGCAAGCTGCTGATGCTTACGCATGCCTTTGATGCGCTGGCCTGCCATGTGGTGGGCTGGCGCACCGACAACTTCAACCACGCATCGCAGCGCGCCATCGAACGCCTCGGCGCGAAGAAGGACGGCGTGATCCGCGGCCACGCGCTGCGCCGCGACGGCACGATCCGCGACACCGTGATGTACAGCCTGCGCTCGGGCGAATGGCCCGAGGTGCGCGCGCAACTGAATTACCTGCTGGACAAGCCCCGGCCTCCTGCACAGGAGTGATTCGCCATGCTGATCGACTTCTTCTACACGCTGCGCTCGGCCAAGCTGCCGGTGTCGGTCAAGGAATACCTGACCCTGCTCGAAGCGCTGCAGGCCGATGTCGTCGGCCCCAATTCCGATGACGCTTTCAGCCTCGACGACTTCTATTACCTCTCGCGCACCGCGCTGGTGAAGGACGAGAAGCACTACGACAAGTTCGATCGCGCCTTCGCCGCCTACTTCAAGGGCGTGGAGATGCTGGCCGACTTCACCAAGGAAGTGCCGCTCGACTGGCTGCGCAAGACCCTGGAACGCGAGTTCACCGCCGAGGAAAAGGCCAAGATCGAGAAGATGGGCTGGGACGAGCTCATGGAGACGCTCAAGAAGCGCTTCGAGGAGCAGAAGGAACGCCACGAAGGCGGCAGCAAGTGGATCGGCACCGGCGGCACTTCACCCTTCGGCCACGGCGGCTACAACCCGCAGGGCGTGCGCATTGGCGGCGCGGGCAAGAACCGCAGCGCGGTCAAGGTGTGGGAACAGCGCGCCTACAAGGACTACGACGACAGCCAGGAACTCGGCACGCGCAACATCAAGATGGCCTTGCGCAAGCTGCGCAAGTTCGCGCGCGAAGGCCACGAGGATGAACTGGATCTCGACGAGACCATCAGCAAGACCGCCGCCAACGCGGGCTACCTCGACATCAAGATGCGGCCCGAGCGCCACAACAATGTGAAGGTGCTGCTGCTGATGGACGTCGGCGGCACGATGGACGAGCACATCCAGCGCGTCGAAGAGCTGTTCTCGGCCGTCAAGACCGAGTTCAAGCACCTCGAGTTCTATTACTTCCACAACTGCGTCTACGACTTCATGTGGAAGAACAACCGCCGGCGCTATTCCGAGAAGTTCCCGACCTGGGACATCATCCGCAAGTACAACAAGGACTACAAGCTGGTCTTCGTCGGCGACGCGACGATGAGCCCCTACGAGATCCTTCAGCCCGGCGGCAGCGTCGAATACAACAACGAGGAAGCCGGTGCGGAGTGGATCCAGCGCCTGACGCACGCCTTTCCGAAGTTCGCGTGGATCAACCCCGAGCCGCAAGGCGTCTGGCAATACCGCCAGAGCATTGCGGTGATCCAGCAACTGATGTCGAACCGCATGTTCCCCCTGACCCTGCGAGGCCTCGAGGACGCGATGCGACTGCTTTCGAAATGAACCACGCCTGAACTGGCGCCCCTTGCTGTCAGAATCGGCAGGGTGCGTCGGGTTGTTCCATCTCTCACGCCGGCTTGGATGCCGGCGTTGTTGTTTGCAGCCATCCTTCTTTTGCAGGGATGCAGCCTGCTGTCGCAAAAAGAACCCGAGCAACGCGATGCCGCCGACAGCCCGGTGGCGAGCGAATCGAGCACTTCGAGTCGCGAAGCATTCACCGTCGACGTCGAGGCGCCCGGTCCGGTGCAGGACTTCCTCACGCGCAACCTGGAGATCCAGCGCTACCGCAAGCTCAACGACCTCGGGGCAGTCGAGCTATCGCGACTGATGGTCGCGGCCGAAGCCAACGCGCGCGAGCTGCTCAACACCATGGGCTACTTCACGCCCACGCTCACGCTCGAGTTACGCGAAACGCCCGACGGCAAGGCGCCCCGCGAAGTCAGGATCACGGTCGTGCCCGGAGAGATCACGCATGTGAGCGACGTACAGATCGACTTCACCGGCCCCATCGCGCAGACGACCGAATCGGAAGCGAGGCGCGACGCGATCCGGACCGACTGGCCGCTGCGGGTAGGTCAGCCCTTCAGCCAGCAGGGCTGGGACAACGCCAAGTCGACCGCACTGCGCAGCCTTACCGCCAGGCGCTACCCCACGGGCACCATCGTCACGAGCCGTGCCGAGGTCGATGCCGACAAGAGCGAGGCCCGCCTGAGCGCGACCTACGATTCCGGGCCGGCCTACCGCTTCGGCCCGCTGGTGGTGCGCGGCTACCAGCGCTACGACCCGGATGCGATGCGCCGCATCGCGCGCGTTCCAACCGGGTCCGACTACGACCAGCAGCAACTGCTCGATGCCCAGCAGCGGCTCGCAAGCAGCGGCTATTTCAATTCGGTCTTCCTCACGCTCGACACCACGCACGACGACCCGCTCAACGCGCCCGTCATCGCGCAGGTGCAGGAGGCACCGCTGCAGAAGGTGGTCGCCGGCGTGGGCTACACCACCGACAGCGGACCGCGGCTTTCGCTCGACCACATCCACAACCAGATGCCGGTGCTCGGTTGGCGCGCCGTGTCCCGGCTTTATCTCGATCGCGATACGCAATCGCTCGGGACCGAATGGAGTGCGGTGCCGCGTGACAGCGGCTGGCGCACCTTCACGGCGGCGCAGCTCAAGAGCGAGGTCTCGGGCGACTACAAGGTCGACAGCGGCCGGCTGCGCGGCGGGGAGAGCCAGGCCAGCGACCACATCGACCGAAGCCTCTTCGTGCAGTACGACTACGCGACGAACCACGGCATCAATCCTCCGCCGTCGGCCTCGGCGTTGAGCCTCAACTGGAACTGGACCGGCCGCTATTTCGACAACGCGAACGCGCCGACCCGCGGCCAAGGCATCGCGCTGGAGCTCGCCGCGGGCTATACGCTGACCGGCGAACGCCTGCCCTTCACGCGCACCTATGCGCGCTGGGTGGGCTTCGTTCCCGCGGGCACCGTCTACAGCGACGACGGCACGCAATCGCGCGGCGCGCGCATCCAGCTCCGATCGGAGATCGGCGCACTCGTCGCCAAGGACGCCGCGCAGATCCCCAGCACACTCGCCTTCCTGACCGGCGGCGACACCACGGTGCGTGGGTATAGCTTCCGCTCCATCGGCACGGTGCGGCCGGGCGGCACCGTCATCGCCGGCCGCTATCTGGGCGTGGCGAGCATCGAGTGGCAGCGCCCCTTCGTCCACAACGGCAAGATCACCGACTGGGAAAGCACAGTGTTCGTCGACGCCGGCTCGGTCGCGGACAAGGTCGGCGATCTCGAAGCCAAGGTCGGCGTCGGTGTCGGCGCTCGCTGGCGCAGCCCCATTGGACCGGTGCAGATCGACCTCGCGTACGGCGTCGACGTGAAGGCGTTCCGGCTTCATTTCCGTTTCGGCTTCACCTTCTGACCATGGCCGACGAAGCACCACGAGCCACGCCCACACCGCCGAAGCGCTCGCGCCTGCGCCGGGTGCTGCGCGTTTTCGGCTGGTTCGTGAGCGCTCTGGTCACGCTGGTCATCGCGGTCCTCGCCGGTGCGTGGTGGTGGCTGGGAACGGACGAATCCCTCGCCTTCGCGCTGTCGCGCACCGCGCGCTACCTGCCGGCGGACCAGACGCTGGAAAGCCGGGACGTCTCGGGATCGCTGCGCACGGGCGGTCGCATCGGCTGGCTGCGCTGGCAAAGCCCGACGCTCGCGGTCGAAGTGAGCGACGCGCGCATCGGCTGGCAGCTCGCGCCGCTGCTGCGGCGCCGGGTGCAACTGGGCGAAGTCCACGCGGGACAGGTCGTGGTCGAGCGGCGCGGCGAGCCCGAAGAAAAGCCGGTCGAGCCACTCGAGCAGATCGTGCTGCCGGTGCAGATCGAACTGCCCTTCTCGATCGACGACCTACGCTGGGTCGGCCCTCCGGCGTTGCAGGCCACCCAACTCGCCGGGAGCTACCGGTACACGAGCGAGCACCACCATGTTCTCGAGATCAACGGTGTGGACGTGGCCGAAGGCCACTACGGCGCGCACGTCGACCTGCAGGGCCCCGCGCCGATGGCGATCGATGCGAAGCTGAACGGCCGGATACGTGCTTCGCTTACGAAGGAGAACCCGCTCGACGTGCTGGCCAATGCCAGCGTGACCGGCACGTTGTCGGGCGCAGACGCCCGTCTCGCAGTTGCCGCGGAACTACAGCCCGTCGACGAAAGCGCCGAAGCGCCGATGCGCGCGCAGTTGCAGGCCAACATCGCGCCGTGGCAATCGCAGCCGGTCGTCGACGCCAAGGCGGAACTCGAAAACGTGGACCTCGCCCGGCTATGGCCCGAGGCGCCGGCCACGCTGCTCAGCGGCCACGTCGAGGCCGGTCCGGACGCTGCCGCGGGCTGGAAAGTCGCCGCCGACATCAGCAACTCCATCGCCGGCCCCTGGGACGCGGGCAAGCTGCCTATCGAGCAGGTCGAAGCGCAAGCCGGGTTCGACGGGACGACCTGGACCGTGCCCGAGGCCACGGTGCATCTCGGCGGCGGCACTATCGAGGCAGCGGGAAGCTGGAGCCCCGCACCAGAACCCTGGCTGGCCCGCGCCACGGTGCATGGTGTGCAACTCGGACAACTCCACTCCGGCCTGACCGGTGCGCCGCTGGGCGGAACCCTCAAGGCCGATCAGGCCGGTGACACGATCCGCTTCGACGTTGCGCTGCGCGCCGAAGGCGGCGCCGGCGTGCAGGGCGTGCTTCTCGAACGGGCGATCGCGCAGGGCCAGTGGCAGAACCAGGTGCTCGACCTGCGAACGCTGCGCATCGAGGCCCGGCACGCGACCCTCGACGGCAAGTTGCAGGTCCAGGTGGCCGAACGAGGTGGCAGCGGCAATCTCAGGCTCGTGGTGCCCGGCGGCAACCTGCAGGTACAGGGCCGCATCGCACCGGCCAGCGGCAACGGGCAGGTGCGCACGCAGATCGACGACGCCGCCGCGCTGCAGCGATGGATCGAAAGCCTGCCGGAAATGGAAAACCTCTTCGCCGGGGCGCGAATGCAGGGCAATGCGCGACTCGAAGCGGGCTGGAAAGGCGGCTGGCAGGCGGTGCAACGGCGCCTTCAGACCGCCACCGAGCCGGCTCCGCGCGGAACCACCGAACCGACGATCGACGCCACGCTGACCGTGCCCAAGCTGGAACTCACGCTTGCACCGTCCGAGACCGGCGAGGCCACCCCCATCGCTTTCGCCAACGTCCGGGCCGATCTGGCGGGCAGCCTCGCGCAATCCACGCTGGCGCTCAAGGGCGAGGCCACCACCGGCACGCGCAAGATCACGCTCGACGCGCGTGGCAGCGGCGGCATCGACCGCGCAAACCAATGGCGCGCGGCGCTGGCCACCTTCAGCGTGCAATACAAGGACAGCACGCGGCCCGGTCCTTGGACGCTCGCGTTGAATCGCGCCTTCAACGCCACCATCCGCTCGGTCAACGGCCAGTCGCCGCGCCTCGAGATCGAGGCATCGGGCGCCGGCGCGGAGGTCACCGGCCCCGTCCCGGGGACGCTCAAGATCGACTGGCAGCCGCTGCGGTTCAGCCAGAGCGGCTCGGGCACGACTCGCTCGACGCGACTCCAGTCCAAGGGCCAGTTCCAAGGCCTCCCCATGGCCTGGGCCGAAGCGTTCGGAGAAACCGACACGCTCGAGCGCATCGGCTTCAGCGGTGACCTCATGTTCAACGGCGAATGGGACATCGACGCCGCGGACACGCTGCGCGGCCATGTGCGCATCAATCGACAGAGCGGCGACCTACGCGTGCAGGCCGGCGAAGCGGCGCTGGTGACACGCGTCCACAGCACCGGCACCGGCGCGCGCAGCGAGATCACCATGGACGCAGCGGGCCCTGGCGTCAGCACGCCGGCCGGCTTGCGGCAAGCCGAGTTGCGGCTCGATGCCGAGGGCGACACCGTGCGAGGCCTTCTGGCGTGGGAAAGCGAGCGCGCAGGCCAGATCCGTGTGGAGGCGAGCACGCGCCTGCTGCAACGACCCGGCGGCTGGCAATGGGCCGCCGACGCGCCGCTCGCGGGCCGCGTGACCGCGAAGATGCCCAACCTCGGGGTCTGGTCGATGCTGGCGCCACCGGGCTGGCGTATCGCCGGCACGCTGCAGGCGGACGCCACGCTCTCCGGCAACCGGAACGACCCGCGGTGGAACGGCACGCTCGGGGCCGATCAGCTGGCGCTCCGCGCGCTGGTCGATGGCCTTGACCTCCGCGACGGCCGTCTGCGCGCGACGCTGGCTGGCAACCATGTCGAGATCAGCGAGTTCACCCTCAAGGGCGGCCTCGGAAGCCAGACCCGCATTCCCGGCCAGAGCGGCAACCTCAGCACCGCCGCGAGCGAAGCCGCAAAGGACGGCGGCACATTGACGGTGCGCGGCGACATGGCCTGGGGCCCCGCGCCGGCCCCCGGTGCCGGCAGCGGCATCCGCATGTCGATGCAGGCGCAACTGCGCTCGCTGCGGACCCTGGTGCGATCGGACCGGCAACTCACGCTCTCCGGCGATGTGCAGGCGCGCCTCGAAGACGGCCAGTTCACCGTGCGCGGCGATCTGCGCACCGATCGTGCGGTCATCATCCTGCCGGACCAGACCGCGCCCAGCCTCGGCAGCGACGTCGTGATCCGGTCCGCCGTCCGCGATCGAGAGGCAAAGGAAGAAGCCGAACGCCTCGCCGAAGCCACCGGACGTCTCGGCACGAGGCCGCAGACGGCCAAGCCGCCCGACGTGATGGTGACCTTCGACCTCGGCCAGGACTTCGCAGTCCAGGGCCGCGGCATCACGACACGCCTGACCGGCAAGCTCAACATCCAGAGCACCGCCCTGGATGCCCCGCCGCGCGTGACCGGCGAAGTGCGCACCGTCGCCGGGCAGTACCGCGCCTACGGGCAGCAGCTCACCATCGAAACCGGCATCGCGCGGTTCAACGGGCCCATCGACAACCCGCAACTCGACATCCTCGCCATCCGCCCGAACATCCAGCAGCGTGTGGGCGTAGCCATCAGCGGTACGGCGCAATCGCCACGGGTGCGCCTGTTTTCCGAGCCCCAGCTGTCCGACCAGGAAACGCTGTCGTGGCTGGTCCTGGGACGCGCCTCCGCCACCAGCGGCAGCGAATCGGCGGTGCTCCAGCAGGCCGCACTGGCCCTGCTCGGCGGCCTTGGCAGCGGCGGCTCGGGCGGCGGACTGGCGAGCCGCTTCGGGCTCGACGAGATCGGCTTCCGCGGACCGAGCAATGGCGGCGAAGTGAAAGACTCGTCCGTCACCGTCGGTAAACGCATCGCGCGCGACTTCTACATCACCTACGAACGCAGCCTCGCGGGCACGCTCGGCACGCTGTTCGTGTTCTACGACCTCACCCGCAACCTCACGCTCCGCGCGCAAGCCGGCCAGCCCAGCGGCATCGACCTGATCTACACATTGCAGTTCGACTGAACCCGCAAGACCGAACTGGTAAAGTTGCGGGCCTTCGTCCTCGTAGTTCAATGGATAGAACGGGGTCCTCCTAAGACTCAGATACAGGTTCGATTCCTGTCGAGGGCACCACAGACTCCGATCACGGCGTCTCACCAAGCCTCAAAGCCCGCACGTTTCCCCAGCGTAGCGGGTTTTTCTTTGCCTCAATCGATATCAGCCGGTAGCATCCCATCGCAGAGAAATACCGTTACTTTTGACGGTATGCCGGAAGTACCGGAAACGAGATACCGTCACGGAGCAGCGATGGCACTGACTGACACCTTCGTTCGACAAGTGAAACCCACCGGCAAGGCTGCAGGCGACAAGTACGCGGACGGCGCCGGCATGTACCTGCTGGTGAAAGCGGCCGGCAAGTATTGGCGCATGGACTACGCCTTTGCCGGCAAGCGCAAGACGCTGGCGCTGGGCACCTACCCTGAGGTCTCGCTTGCGAAGGCCCGTGATCGCCGCGCGATCGCTCGCGAACTGCTGGCCGATGGCACCGACCCCAGCGCGGCAAAGCGCGAAGAAAAGCAGGCCAGGGCAGATGCCGCCGCGAACACCTTTGAAGTGGTTGCCAGGCAGTGGTTGACCAAAACGGCAGCGAAGCGCCAGGCGATCACGCAAAGCAAGGTCAAGACATGGCTAGAGAAGGATGTTTTCCCTTTCATCGGGAAGATGCCGATTTCCACCATCGGCCCGCGCGATGTCCTGGAGCGGGTCGTCCGCAAACTGGAAGCCCGAGGAGCAATCGACACCGCTCACCGGGTGAAACAGCTTTGCGGCCAAGTGTTCAGGTTCGCCGTTGTGTCGGGGCTGGCCGAGCGAGATGTGACCGCCGATCTGAGTGAAGCCCTGGCGGCGAAAGCCGCGAAGCACTTCCCGGCCATCACCGAGCCAAAAAAGGTTGGCGACATGATGCGCTCGATCTACGCCTATAGCGGCCATCCCGCGACGGTGGCCGCGCTGAAGCTCGCGCCGCTGGTGTTCGTGCGGCCTGGTGAGCTACGGACGGCGGAATGGTCAGAGATCGACCTGGACGCGGCCGAATGGCGCATTCCGGGCTCGAAGATGAAGATGGGCATCGATCACATCGTGCCGCTCTCCACCCAAGCGGTGGAGGTCTTGCGCGGTCTTCAACTTATCACCGGGCACGGCCGCTACGTTTTCCCGAGCATCCGAACTGGTGAGCGGCCCATGAGCGAAAACACGATCAATGCGGCATTGCGGGCAATGGGCTACAGCGCCGACGTGCACACCGCTCACGGTTTCCGGGCGATGGCGAGAACCATCATGGACGAGGTATTAGGCGAGCGCGTGGACTTCATCGAGCACCAGCTCTCGCACATGGTGAAAGATGCGAATGGCAGGGCCTACAACCGCACCGCCCACCTCCCAGCACGAAGAGACATGATGCAACGCTGGGCTGATTATTTGGAAAAGCTCAGGGTTGGTGCCGACGTGATCAAGCTTCGCGGTGCAGCGTGAGGCACGAGCCAGGCCAGCCAGGTAATCCCTCAATTTCCACTGGAGCGGCTTGCACCCGAGGCAGATGAACACGCGACTGAAGTTGTTGGCAAACGCGGCGCCCAGCGTGAAGGAGCGTCTGGAGCTGATCGATCAGTTCGACAAGAAGTTCGGAGAGAGCCCAATCGTGGACCCGGACTCGATGTCTCGCAGCCAGTGGACGAGCCTCGTGAAGCAGTCGCTAGAGACCGGCGAAATTCCGGCGCAATTGCGCAACCGGATGGGGTTCGTCACCAGCATCCGGGAGGTGACGCAAGAGGAAGAGCCATGTCGCCGCAAGGCACAGGCACTTGTGATGTTCGAAGAACGCAATCTGGAGGGGGACGAGGAGATGGTAATCGGCAGGGCGACGGCGCTGCCGCCAAACGCCAAGTGGCCCTTCCCCAAGGCTTCCTCTTCGGCGCAGAGCCCGCAAAACGACAATGCGGACAACTAGCCCCCTGTGCATCCAATACGCTGGCTCGCCGCCCGGTTGTCGCGCAGAGCCGACTCTTTCGTAGGGCCGCCGCTGCCGCCAGGGGCGCGACGCTCCAATGACGGGCAGCTCTACCGGCAGGTGTCTCGGTGGAACAAGGACTACACCCTGCATACGATTAGCTTCGTGGCGTTGGACGGCCAGCCCCGTGCCAGACGCAACAACGACCTCGGCGACCTCGAACTGCCCGAGGTTCTCCGGCGAGTCGCCGATAGCTGAGCTAGGTGCCACCGGCCAGGGCGATTGGCCGCTGTCGTCAGCCCTTCGCGGAGGCTCCATCCGAGCCCTTGACGATTGATAGCGGGACCTGCGATTCAAAGTCGAGAAGGCCAGGTCCGCTCGTTGGCCCGGCTGAAGAGGGACCGTCCATTGCCATGATGCAGCCGCTGCCGCTGCCGCCATCGCACGAGGACATCCATGCAAATCGGCCGGTTGCCGCGACCCTACCGATAGGCGTCATCGCAGCCACCTTCAGTAGATGACACGCTACCCGCAGGGCGGAAGACAGGCTCTCCGATTCTTCGAGCCGATGTTGGCGTAGAACGTGATCCGGACGCTGAACGACAGGAGAACTGCGATGAATCAATCACGCCTCGTCGACACCGCCGACATCGCCAAGCTGCTCGGCGTCACGCGCGCCACGGCCACAAATCGAATCACGAAGCGACCAGGATTCCCTGCCCCGGCCATCAACCTCAGCCGGCGTCTTCGCAAGTGGCGCGCTGACGAGGTTCTGGCTTGGATCAGAGCATCCTCGAAGTCGAACACTCGGTAGGTCGCCCCTAAAATCAGGCTCGCGTGCGCGCCCGCGCTCACGTCTGCGTATTGAACGTTTGGGGGCAGCACGGGCTGTACGCTGGTCGTCAGCGTTTGAGCGTGGCGTGTTCCGCCACCTCCTGCGTGATGATCTCGATGATCTTCACGGGTTCAATTCCTTCGTCGGTCAATTGCTGGGCTCGCGCCTGGAGGCGGATAGCGATTGCAGTCGCTGTGGGCCGAGCCATGTCGTAGGCGATGCGATTGATGGCGGTCTTGACCTGAGGTTCGAGTCGTTCAGTTGTCACGATGGTTCTCCTGTTTCAGTTGCCCGCTTCCGCTGCGGTGGTGGAGCGACGGTTGCTTCAATGCCTGAAGCGGGGAGCGATAGGTCTATTTGCCGACTCCCATGGAAGCGCCACGCCGCTTTGCAGCATCGACCACCTCCGCAGCGGCGCGCTCGGCTTCGCGCAGGAAAGCCAACAGCTCTGGCTTACGCTCGATCAGCAACGCACGCATATCGGGCGTCAGCAATGCGGCCGGCGAAGCGGCCACACAGTCGCCAGCAGCGCGAACGTTCAAGCCAGCGTCGTCGATCTGGCGAAACAATTCGGCGCCAGTCATAACAACACCTCCTCCAATTGCGATGTGGGCTCGTGAGCTGGCACGAGCGCGGCAGCAGATGGCACCTCTAGATGGTTTCCGTCTGGCGGTGTAGAGGGGCCGACGGAAAGGGCTCCGATAGCACCGCCAGGCGGCGTAGATCGAGGGCTGCCTATTCCGTCCGTCGGTGCAATGGTGGGGCCCCCTACACCGGCTGGCGGCTTAAGCCTTGCGTTTTTGTCTACACCGCCAGCCGGTGCAGAGCGAGAGCCTTTCCCGGTAGTCTTGAGGTAGGCGCTGCGATCGAAACTTTCGACTGCACCATGGTCATAGTCGGGATGCCGGTCAAGCCGGCGCCAGGTCACGGCGTACCAACTCGCCTTGTTCGGCCTGTGCCCTTTGACCGTCTCGAAGATAAAGCCCGCCTCCAGCAGTTCACGCTTGGCGCGGGTGATGGTGTCTGCACTGGTCCATCCTCGCTTTTGGAGATGGGCCATTGACGCCAATAGCTGGCCGTTGTTGTCGCGAACGCACTGGAGAGCGATGTCCATCAGCAGCGACCGCGCTGGGTGGCTCAACGCCATGTAGGCGGGGCTGCACAGCACGCAGTCCGGCATGGCGACAAACCGCGTCCCGTCCCTCTCGCTGCTACGCACCTTGAGAGACTTGTGTCGAGGTCTAACGTCGCTCCCCATCACAGCGCCCCAGGCTCGCTGACGAGCGTGTACCGCGCCATTCGAGCGTGGCAATAGCTATCTACCGCTACGCCGTTGAACAGTTCGGTGAGGATTACATAGCCCTTGGCACGCAACCCATGAATTCGAGCACTGGACTGGTAGCAGCCCAGCGCTCGCAGCTCGTCCGTAGTCTTCGACCCCGTCCGCAACGCGTCGACAATGCGTTGCTCCTGCGCGCCAGTTGAGGTGCTCTCCGGATTCTTCGGCTCCCGGTTCATGCCTCATCCCCTTTCGAAAGCTGTGCGTCGCGCCAGGCGATCAACTCGTCCTCAATCCAGATCGTCACTCCTCTGGAAAGTTTGCGAGCTACAGGAAAGTCGGGTCGCTTTGCGTATCGCCAGTAGGTCGGCAAGGAGACCCCAAGCAGGGGCGCGGCTTGCCGAGCGCGCACGCCGCGAGACGTGGACTGGAGGGGGGTCGGGGTCGGATTCATGTCGGTCGTCCATTTCAAAGATGGAGCCGCCAATCTGTTCGGCGGAGTCCATTAGCCCGCACTGCCGGCTTCGCGATGCATTGAATTTTGTTTTGTCAATCGGGGTGGGGTGGACGTTTTTCTCGTTGTCGCGGCAGATATCGAAATATCAGCGCCTATCGATAGTTCCGGGCTGTTGGATGGCGCAGAGCGCTCATGCGCTCCATCCTCGGCTAACGATCAGAACCATGACTTCGCTCCACAATCTGCCGCTGAGCCATTAGGTACGCTCGCGCACTGCAACCTCCAACCCACAATGCCCGCCAGCTACCACCCATGCTTCAACACGCCCGACTTTGATGTTGTCCTGTGGCGCTACATGGACTTCACAAAGTTCGTCAGCATGCTTGAGAGTCGATCGCTTTTCTTCCCCCGGTCGGACTTGTTTGATGACCCATTTGAGGGATCACTTCCGAGAGCGAACATCGAAGCTCGGAAACGCCTCCTCTCCACGCTGCCGGACGCTCCAAGTTGGCAGACCTCGGCACCTTTCGAAGATGTCCGAAAGAGGATGCGAAGGGCCGTGTACGTCAACTGCTGGCACGCCAATAAATTCGAGTCGGCAGGCATGTGGCAGCTCTATGCCCAGACCCGGGAGGCCGTCGCCATAAAGACGACAGTGGGCCGCCTCTACGCATCGCTTCCTCAGGAAGCCATGGTCGGCAAGGTTCAGTACGTTGACTACAACACGGCCTCTGTTCCTGAGGGCAACCTCTTTTGGCCGTTCTTGCACAAGCGGTTGTCTTTCGGTCATGAGCAAGAGGTCCGTGCGATCGTTGCTCGGTTTGGCGATAAGAGCGGCTCGATCGATGACCCCATGGCGCCACAAGGGATCACGTGCCCAGTGGACTTGTCCGGCCTAATTGAAGCCGTCTATGTCGCGCCTACTTGCCCTGGATGGTTTGCGCTACTGGTCAAGCAGGTTGTCGAGAAATACGGTTTTTCCACACCCGTTGAACAGTCAACGTTGGACGCCTCGCCCATGTTTTAGGGGTACGTACGCGCTTGACCAACGTGAACTTCGGCGCTGCGCCAAGAACAATGCCGGAGCGCGTGGCCGACCAAGTTCTGCGTGACAGCACGCAGCCCACACGAGAAAGAAAATGCTCATCGCATACTTTGACGAAGTCAAACACGACCGAGGTCGTCCGTTCTACTGGCTCGGCGCGATCCTGGCGGACGCGAACCTGATCTGGAAGCTTGAAAGGCAGGTCAACGACCTTTCGGAAAAGGTGTTCGGCTCCAGAGAGCTATCAAAGGAAACCGAGTTTCACGCGGCCGACATCTTTAACGGCAACAACCATTGCAAGGGTTGGGAACTTGACCGTCGGCTCGACGCAATGAAGTCCATCACATCTCTATTCGGTGAGGCAGAGGGG
The DNA here is from genome assembly GCA_017744935.1 of Variovorax sp. Taxonomy (GTDB): domain Bacteria; phylum Pseudomonadota; class Gammaproteobacteria; order Burkholderiales; family Burkholderiaceae_C; genus Variovorax. Next base: position 57,460 of record JAGIAI010000026.1, on the reverse strand, counting down.
CTCGCGCGAATCTACGTCAAGATCAACATTGAGCAGATCAAGTACGGCATCGACGTGGAAGAGACGGCATTCATGTACTTGGTTGAGAGGATCAACACTCATCTCAAACACGTGAAGTCGCCGGGCATGCTTATTGGCGACCGCGAGAGCGAAAATGTTGCGTCCATTTTTGCCACCAAGCTCTCACGCTACAAGGAGTGGGGTACGCCCTGGTCGTACGGCGGAGACATTGAATACCTCCTCGACACGGTACATTTCACGGCTTCGCACCACAGCCGTATGTTGCAGTTGGCCGATCTCCATACCTACCTGCGCCAATTCTGCGCTGCAGGAGACCATGGAAAGTGGCATCGCAAGCAACTGATCGAGCACGTGCAGTCGATCCCGAACTGCCTGTCGCCCGTACGATACAAGGAGTGGCCTTCCGGCTGAGCATCCCCGTCGAATCAACGCGGAATCAGCTCTCCTGCGATTTCGTTCTCTTCCCGACAGCGCGCGTGCGCCTTGCGCAAAGCATCTGGCCCGCGCTCAAGACCCGCCTGGGTCGGCTCGCTGATGCCCCACTGGTTAATCACGAGCGGTATTTGAAAGCGCTCATGCCAGCCCTGACCGAGGGCTCGCTCAATACAGAACTGGGTACGCAAGTAGCGTGACGCCATGATCTGCTGCTTGTCTGCCGCAGTCGCCGACGCGCCTACCAACATTAGCCACGCGCCCACGACAAGAGACGTGCACGGTTTGAGCGCCCTCTCGGGATTGAAGCGTTTGATGATCATGGTCCGCGTTGGGCGAGAGGCCGCTACCGGGTAGCACATCGATGCTGCCAGAACAGGTCCTGCAATTTGGCAATAGTTGGCATCGCTGCGAATTCTCTGTTGTGTTGCGCCCCAAGTATGCCGCACACTCGTGAGGCTCATGAGCGAGGAAAAGTGATGGCTTTGAAGCCCCAAAAAAATTCAACATCTATCCGCAGAGGCAAGGTTGTGGCAAAAAGCCAAGACGCGTCGAGCCACCCGTTTGACACAGAAACTCCGCTCTCACCAAAGGCTCATCCTGAGCTTGTATTCGGTCTGGTTGGACCTGTCGGGGTCGACCTTCAGCCGGTCATCGACGTATTGACGAAAGAATTGAAGGTAGCTCAATACGCAACCCATCTCATCCGATTGAGCGACCAGATTCAACAGCTTTTTGGATCGGATCACAGCAAGGATGCAGAGGACGATCGAATCCTAGGTTTGATGGACGAAGGGACCCGGCTCAGAGAGCAAAGCGGACGGGGAGACGCCGTTGCGCTACTTGCTGTCGCAGAGATCCGTCGAATACGCAAAGAGGAATTCGGCGGACGCTCCGAGAAGAATGCATACATATTGCGATCGCTCAAGCATCCTCATGAGGTGCAGACGTTGCGGCAAGTGTACGGAAAGGGCTTCTTTCTAATTTCGGTCTACTCGCCTCGTGATGTACGTGTTGGTGCGATGGCGGAGAGGATCAGCAAATCGCTCTACGGCGTGTCGAAGGGCGCTCGCGCGAAGGCCGAGGCCATTGTTGAACGAGATGAGTTGGAAGAGAACACCAAGCTCGGCCAGGATGTGAAGGATGCCTTTCCGCTAGCTGACCTCTTTGTCGATGGAAGAAACAAGACCACAGTCGGTGTCCAGGTATCTCGATTCATCGAGTTGCTGTTTGGGAATGTCTTTCATACGCCCACCCGTGATGAGCACGGCATGTATCACGCTCGCTCTGCGGCGCTTAGGTCCGCAGATCTGAACCGGCAAGTTGGCGCGGCAATCTTTAGACCCGAGGGTGACCTCGTGGTCGTCGGATGCAACGATGTGCCGAAGGCTGGCGGAGACCTGTATTGGCCGGAGGACAAAGGTGATGCTAGAGATTTTCAGAAGGGCATCGACGCGAGCGCCGATCAACGTGTCCAAGTCCTCGGGGAATTGATCGAGAGGTTCAAGGAGCATGCGTTGCTTTCTCCTGGGGCGGCAAATGAAAAAACTGGCAAGCTTGTGCGCGATCTGATCTCTGGGTCAAAGAAGTCGGTTCTCAAAGGCACCAGCGTTATGAACCTGCTTGAATTTGGTCGCAGTGTCCATGCTGAGATGGCGGCTCTCACCTCCGCTGCCCGCCTCGGCGTGTCGGTCAAGGGAGCAACGTTGTTCTGCACTACGTTCCCTTGTCACATGTGCGCTCGTCACATTGTCGCAAGTGGGATCAAGAGGGTCGTGTACGTTGAGCCCTATCCGAAAAGCAAAGCTAAGTTGCTTCATCCAGATGCCATCAGCGTAGATCCCACGGTGCCATCAAGCGACTTGGTCAACTTCGAACCATTCGAAGGTATCTCGCCAAGGCAGTACCAAGAGATCTTCGATTCGGCCGATCTACGCAAGGACGAGAACGGACTAGCGGTCGCCTGGCGGCTGAACGCAGGCAAGCCGAGGTTCCTCAGGTTCCGCAACACCTACCGCGAGATCGAAGAGGCAATCGTGGCCTACGAGGTCCCGCGCCTTGCCAAGGCCCTTGGTATTAGTCTAGAGTTGAAGCTAGAAGGAGCGTCGGAAAATGACCATCAAAAAACACAGCAGTCTCGCTGAGCAGGTTCGTGAAGCGCAACTGGCCGTGAGTAGTTGGTCTGAAACAAAGCGCTCATCTCTTCACCTCGAAGGTGTTGATGTATTCCTTGGTCGCAAGGCCCCTCCGGCGCCCGCGCGACCCGCGCCTCAACTCGAACGCATCCGTCGCAAGATTCCTGCCTAGCGGCTTGTGAGGGGTGGTCTCTGTAGCGATCCCGCTACACCACGCCAAGTCTCGGTACTTCTGTCGGTATTTCTTTCCGACCAGGGGCGGAAGCGTAGGATCCATGCGCTCCGCAGCCTAGTTTTCGATTCCTGTCGAGGCACCAAAGACCCGGATCACGGCGCCTCCCAAAGTCTCGGGCGGCCAAATGGCAGATGGCGCGGGGCAACCGCGATCGCCACAATTCCCTTCATGGACGAGATGGACGATGAGCAGCTCGCCGCTGCTGTCTACGTCTGGCGCACAAAGGCATCGCTGGGCGATCAGGAAGCCGCCGACATTGCGGACATGTTGGAGGCGGAGCTGAAAAAGCGGATCGGTCCGACGCCCTCGATGCACGGAGAGCTGTGGACCCGACCCGAACTACCGCAGAAGCGGCGACCATGGTGGCGCTTCTGGTGACGTGACTCAGCTTTCAGAGTCTGTACGCAGACGGAAGGCCAGGCGCTCCAGGGCCTTCATGGCGGCCTCCAACTCCCCCGCCTCGCGGACAGGAGCGAGGTATCGCTCCAAGGTCGAATCCGGTTGCCCAAGAGCGCGACGCTTGCAGTAGACCGCGAACGAAATATGCCGGCGCTCGAGCCCCCTCAGATCGACAGCCCGCGGCTTCGACATTGACGCGACGACGAGTGCCCTGGCGTAGCCAAGACTTTCGGGCGGCAGGGTGTCCATGCCGCTTTGTCCAACTTCAGGGGCGGCTGCGCAAGCCGAACGAAGTGGGGCGATGTCAAAACTGAAATAAAAAAAGCCCGCACGAGGCGGGCTTCATGAATTTGGTCGTGGGCACTTACGCGACCCACGTTACGGCACATTCACATGCAGGAGTCACCTATAGTTTTTCTCGTCGTGGTGGCTCTTGTCCGACGTGCCGCCGTGAGATTCGGCGTTGCCTGCGCAGGCGCTTGTCCGGGTGGTCCGAACAAGGCGCAGATTCTATCAGAGGCAGCCTCGCGGCCTTGCGGAGCCCTTTGCGCGCCCCAAAAAAAGAAAACCCGCCGAAGCGGGTTTAAAACAGCCGAGACATGGAAGGCTGTCAGGCCCAAGCATCGCAGAAGGGGCTGACCTGGGCCTGAGTTGTGCAGGTTTCAAAGTGAATCGCCGGTAGCATGCCGGGATGAGCTTCGTCGTCGGAACCGCCTCGTGGACTGACAAGACGCTGATCGAGTGCGGGCGCTTCTACCCTCCGGACTGCAAGACGCCCGAAGCGCGCCTTCGCTACTACGCGTCGATCTTTCCGCTGGTGGAGGTGGACAGCAGCTACTACGCCATCCCGACGCCGATGACGGCGCAGCAATGGGCGCTTCGAACGCCCGACCACTTCGTCTTCAACGTCAAGGCCTTTCGCCTCTTCACCGGCCACTTCACCGAAACCAAGGTGATGCACAAGGACCTGCAGCAGGCGCTCGGCGCCGGCCGGAAGCTCTACTACAAGGACGTGCCGGAGGAGATCCGGGCCGAACTTTGGAAGCGCTTCGTCGAGGCACTCGAACCGCTGCGACTAGCAGGCAAGCTGGGACTCGTGCACTTCCAGTTTCCTCCACGATTGAAGTACAGCCAGGAGGCGATGGCGCATATCGAGCGTTGCATCGGATGGATGCCGGCCGCCACCCTGAGCATCGAGTTCCGGCACAGGTCGTGGTGGGAGAGCCCGGATCGCACGGCCAGCACGCTGGCGTTCCTGCGGGAACATCGCCTGGTGCACACCATCGTCGACGGCCCGCAGGGCGCCGACAACAGCGTACCGGCAGTCTGGGAGACCACGCACCCGGACTACCTGCTGCTGCGCCTGCACGGCCGCAACGTCGAAACCTACAACGCGCCGGCCCAGACGGCGGCCGAGCGTTTCGACTACGACTACCCCGACCGGGAACTCGGCGAGCTGGCGGCCGAACTGGTGCGGATCGCCTACAGGGTGCGCAACAAGCACATCATCTTCAACAACTGCGATGAAGACAAAGGCCAGCGCAACGGTATGACCTTCCTGAAGATGCTTCTCGCGCACGGCTGAAGCCGCGGAAATTGCGCGACAACTCCGAGATTTCTCCCAGATGGGCCCGCAGACTGCGTTCCGCGGCCGGAAGTCTTCACAGACCCCTCCACTCCCTCCAGCATCCGGCTGTTTCAACCCGCTTCGGCGGGTTTCTTTTTGCCCGCTCGCAGCACACTCGCGGGTTTTCCCTGCCCGCTGGGGACAAGTTTGGGGAAAACAGCACTGGATTCGCATCGGATCGACATCTGGAGCGGCTCCGAACACGATGCTCATGAAATAGGCAACGGGCCGCAGAGGCCCCTGTCACGCAAGCGCGGCTAGAATTCAACGTCCATGCCCCGCTGGCTCATTGCCTCTTTGATCGCTTTTTTGCTTTCCTGCTTCGCCTTCGCGGCCACCGCGCAAGACAGGACGAGCGGATTTCACCCTGTGGATGAATGCAAGGTGACGGCGGCGTCGATTCCGCACGACACACCCCCAGCCGACGATGCGTCCGCGCAGGACGCGGGCGATGAAATCGCGAATCTCGACGAGGGCGGGTCCGATCTCAACGAATTCCTCACGGGCGTTCGCCCGCTGCTCGTTCCGGCCGTCGCCGCCGCATGGCCTCCCCGCCTGACGGCGCTGACCGCACCCCCGCCTCTGCTCGAACGGCCCAAGCGGCCGCCTCGGGGCACTTTCTTCCTCGTCTAGCTCGCCGCTTCGGAGGCCGTTCGGCCTTCGATTTCCCGATGCGAGCACCTTGCATCGCAGCCCTCGTGCGCGCGATGCGATCGATCCGGCGGTCCCCCGCCGACCCCATCAGGAATGTAGGAAGGAATCAACGATGCGTCTCACCACCAAAGGCCGCTTTGCCGTGACGGCCATGATCGACGTGGCGCTCCAGGGCTCTGCAGGGCCAGTCAACCTCGGCTCCATCAGCCGGCGCCAGCGAATTTCGCTGTCGCATCTCGAACAACTCTTCGCGAGGCTGCGTCGCCACGATCTGGTCGAATCTACGCGCGGTCCCGGCGGCGGCTATTCGCTCAGCCGCAGGCCTTCGGAAATCACAGTTGCGCACATCATCAGGGCGATCGACGGCGATGGCCAGGAGAAGACCTCGCCCCGGCATCCCCCGCTTCCGGGCGCGGTGAATCGGCACGCCACCGACGAGCTCTGGGCCTCGGTCAGCCGGCGCGCGCTGGAGTTTCTCGACACCGTCACGCTGCAGAGCCTAGTGGACGAGCAGATCGCCCGCGGCGTCGAAGTCGAACGCGAACGCAACGTGCGCCGCGAGCCGCTTCCCACGACGCGCGTGAAGCCCGCACCGATCAACGCGCCGAACTCGGTGTTCGCGCTCGGGGCGATGCTCGCGAAGCGCACCTAACGCCGCACGGCGGTTCCTGTGATGCGGAGCCGGCGCCCGGCTCGGGACTTCGGCCGGCCGAGCGCCTATGCTTCGCATCGCCATGACCGCTTCCATTTCCAGCCCTCACGATCTCGCGGTCCTCATAGGCCGCTTCCAGCCGTTTCACAACGGCCATCTTTCACTGCTGGAACAGGCGCTTCGTCTTGCGCCGCGTGTCGTCGTGGTGATCGGTTCGGCCTTCAGCGCACGCTCGCCCAAGCTGCCTTTCGACTGGCACGACTGCGCGCGGATGATCCGCGCCGCGGCCCCTGAACCCGAACGCGAGCGCATCTTCTGCGTGCCGGTGCGCGATCACTTCGATGAAGCGCGCTGGGTGCGCGCGGTGCTCGGTGCGGTCGCGCAAGTTCTGGCGGAGCACCACGTGGCACCGCCCGCGTCGACAGTGCTGCTTGGCCACTTTCGCGATCCGACGCGCGACTATCTGCGTGCCTTTCCGGACTGGACGCTGCACACGATGGAAAGCACGCCGATCCGCCGGGCCAGTGCGCTGCGCGATGCCGTGTTCTCGCGAGGCCAAGTCGGCCCCGCCGATATTTCCGCAGAGGTGCCAACCGGCACCGTTGATTTCCTGAATGAATGGATCGCTCGCCCCTCGTTCGAGAACTTGCGTCAGGAAGCGGCCATCCTGCGTGACTACGACATCGCGTGGTCGGTTGCACCCTATCCGCCAGTTTTGGTCACCGTCGATTGCGTCGTGAAATGCCGCGACAGCGTGCTGGTGATCCAGCGCGGACACGCGCCGGGCAAGGGTCTGCTCGCGGTTCCGGGAGGGTTCCTGGAACAGCGCGAAACCACGTTTCAGTCGGCCCTGCGCGAGCTCGAGGAAGAAACGCATCTCGCAGTCCCGCCCGCAACGCTACAAAACTGCCTCAAAGGTAACGACGTGTTCGACCGCCCCGACCGAAGCCAGCGCGGCCGCACGATCACGCATGGGTTCTTTTTCGACCTCGGCGACCGCGAACTGCCGTCCATCCGCGCGGACGACGATGCCGCGGCGGCTAGCTGGATGGCGATCGATCAGCTCTGCGCGAGCGAAGAACGCTTCCTGGACGACCATTTCCAGATGCTCGACCACTATCTGGCGCTGCTGCCGCGCTAGGCCGCCTGTAGGCACGCGCCGACGCAGTCCCCCAATCTTTTCCGGCAGCAGAGGCGCCGAGCGGCGCCTATTCTGTTTTCAAACACACACCGGACTTCCATGGATGGAAGGCATCATCCTTCCGTCTTCCCGGTCACTTGTGTCGACAGGATTGCCGAATTGAGTTGAGCGACGATTCCTCCTCCCGGCGCATCCCTGCGCCGTTCTACAGCGCCCTCCGGGGCGCTGTTTTTTTGGTGGATCAAAAGCCGCCGCGTCGGGCTACTTCATGTCGCGACGCAGATCCTGCACATCGGCGTGCAGGCTCTTCGCCCAGGCTCGCCGGTCGCGTCCGTGCGAAGACTGGGCTTCGCCGAAGCGCACGATCGCCAGCAGTGGCGGCGACTTGAGCGTGTTCCAAACGGATGAGAGGAGGTTGTCGTCGCCGATGTAGCGCGGCGCGTAGCTCGTCTCGCCTGACTCCGCGTCGGCAAATCGCAGAGCGGCCGGTTGCACCGGTGCGCCGGAAGAAATCGCCGCCTGCAGCAGATTGGCGTGAAAGGGAAGCAGCACGTGGCCATCGCTGGTCGTGCCCTCGGGGAAGACGGCAATCACGTCACCGTCGCGCAGCGCTTCGGCCATGTGATGCACCACCCGCATGGCGTCGCGCCGCCGCTCGCGCTCGATGTAGAGCGACCCGGCGCCGTCCGACAACGTGCCGATCACCGGCCACTGCCGCACGTTGGACTTCGAAACGAAGCGCACATGCCGCGCCGCGTGAATGGTGAGGATATCCAGCCACGACAGGTGGTTGCAGATCAGCAGCACCGGCCCATGCGCGGGCGGCGTGCCCTGCACGGTGAGCCGGATGCCCATGAGATTGAGCATGCGTTCGGCCCAGCGCTGGACGTGCACCTCGCGTTCCGCCACCGACAGCGACGGGAACTTTGTGCGAATGATCCACCAGCCCCGGCACACATGCGCGATGGCGCGCAGCAGTTTCAGACTCGCGGAAAGTGCGTGCATCGTGCTTGGAAAAGCCCGATCAACCGTGGACGACGCGGCCGCCGACCATCGTGAAACGGGCGCGTCCATGCATCGCGTAGCCGCCGAACGGCGTGAACTTGCCCTGACTGCGAAGCGCATCGGGCGTGACCTGCCATTCGTGCGCCGGATCGATGACGCACAGGTCGGCCACGCCACCCGGCGCCAGGCGCCCCACGCCCTCGGCGCCGATCAGACCCGCGGGCGCGGCCGTGACGACCTCGATCGCGCGCATCAATCCGGCGCCGCTCTGCTCGCCCCACTGAAGCGACAGCGGCAGCAGCAGTTCGAGCCCCGTCGCGCCCGCTTCGCTCTCGGCGAAAGGCAGCGTCTTGGCATCGGTTTCCACCGGCGTGTGATCGGACACCAGCGCATCGATGGTGCCGTCCGCCAGCCCGGCCGACAGTGCGTCGCGGTCGCGCTGTTGCCGCAACGGCGGGCTGAGCCGCGCGCGACTGTCGAAATAGCCGATGTCGGTGTCGACGAGGTGCAGCGAATTGATGCTCACGTCGCAGGTCAGCGGGAGACCTTCGGCCTTGGCCGCGCGCACCTGCGCCACGCCGGCCGCACTCGAGAGCCGGCACAGATGCACGCGTGCACCGGTCGCTCGCACGAGCTCGACGATCGTGAAGATGGCGATCGTCTCCGCCGCGACCGGCACGCCGGCAAGGCCGAGGCGTGTCGCGAGCGGTCCGCTTGCGGCCACGCCCTTGCCGAGATCGCGATCCTGCGGACGCAGCCACACCGCATAGCCGAACGTGCTCGCGTATTGGAGCGCACGCAGGAGCACCTGCGTATTGCCGAAAGGCACATCCGCCTGCCCGAAGCCCACGCATCCCGCCTCGGTGAGCGCGGCCATTTCCGTGAGCACCTCGCCCGCCAGTCCGCGCGTGAGCGCGCCCTGGGCGAACAGACGTGCGCGCTGGAGCTTCTCGGCGCGGAACTTGAGCATCTCGACGAGGCCCGGCTCATCGAGCACCGGGTCCGTGTCGGGCGGACACACGAGGCTGGTCACCCCGCCGGCCACCGCTGCGGCCATTTCGCTGTCGAGCATGCCTTCGTGCTCATAGCCGGGCTCACGCAGTCGTGCTGCGAGATCGACGAGCCCCGGCGCCACGAGACACCCTTGCGCATCAAGCGTGCGGTCCGCGCGGAAGTCGCTGCCGACATTGCCGATGGCGACGATCTTGCCGTCGGCGATCGCGATGTCAGCTTTCTTGTCGAGCTTGGAGGCCGGATCGACCACGCGCCCATTGATGATCTGAATATTCATTGTTCTGTCCTCTATCGGGCGCGACCCAAACCAGAAATCCCGCGGAACCGGCTTAGCCGGGCCGCCGGGATTGCCCCCTGCAAGGGGGTGCAGAGCCACACGAAGTGGGCGAGGCTGGAGGTGGGCTCCATCTATGCTTCGTTCCCTGCGACGATGCTCATCACGGCCATACGGACCGCGATGCCGAACGTGACCTGCGGCAGGATCACGCTCTGCCGCCCATCGACCACGGCGGAGTCGATCTCCACGCCGCGGTTGATCGGACCCGGGTGCATCACGATCGCGTCCGATTTCGCGAGTTGCAGCTTGTCCGGCGTGAGGCCGTAGGTCTTGAAAAATTCCTGCGACGACGGCAGCAGCGCACCGCTCATGCGCTCGTTCTGCAGACGCAGCATGATCACCACGTCGCAGTCCTTGATGCCCTCTTCGAGCGAATGGAAAACGCGTACGCCCATCTGTGCGAGGTCACCCGGCACGAGCGTCTTCGGGCCGACCACGCGAACTTCGGCGCAGCCAAGCGTGGTCAACGCATGGATGTCGGAACGCGCCACGCGCGAATGCAACACGTCGCCAACGATCGCCACCGTGAGATTCGCGAAGTCCTTCTTGTAGTGACGGATCGTGTACATGTCGAGCAGGCCCTGCGTCGGATGCGCATGGCGTCCGTCGCCCGCATTCACCACATGCACATGCGGCGCGACGTGCTGCGCGATCAGATAGGGTGCACCCGATTCGCTGTGGCGCACGACGAAGAGGTCGGCCGCCATCGCGCTCAGGTTGGCGATGGTGTCGAGCAGCGACTCGCCCTTGGACGCCGAAGAACGCGAGATATCGAGGTTGATCACGTCGGCCGACAACCGCTTGGCCGCGATCTCGAAGGTGGTGCGCGTGCGCGTGGAGTTCTCGAAGAACAGGTTGAACACGCTCTTGCCGCGCAAGAGCGGCACCTTCTTGACCTCGCGGTCGCTCACGCTGGTGAAGTTCGCGGCGGTGTCGAGGATGTGCGTGAGGATGTCCTTCGGCAGGCCCTCGATCGAGAGCAGGTGGATCAGCTCGCCATTCTTGTTGAGCTGCGGATTTCGTTTGTAAAGCATTACTTGTTGTCCTCCACCTTGAAGCTGAACGCGCCGGAGTCCGCGCGAGCGAGCGCGAGCAACTGGGCCGCCGGCAGTTCGAGCTTCTTGGCTGCAAAGTCCGCAGCCACCGGAAGCTCGCGGCCTCCGCGATCGATCATCACGGCGAGCCGCACTTGCGCCGGGCGGCCGAAGTCGAACAGTTCGTTGAGCACCGCGCGAATCGTGCGGCCGGTATAGAGAACATCGTCGAGCAGCAACACATCGGCGCCGTCGACATCGAAGGGCAGCGAAGTCTGCGCGCTCGCCGAGAGACCACGACGCGCGAAATCGTCTCGGTGCATCGCGGACGAAATGATGCCGGGTGCGCCAGCAAGGCCCAGGTCTTTCTGCAGGCGCTCGACCAGCCAGGCACCGCCGGAGGTCACCCCGACAAGGCGGGTGTTGTCGCGCATGAGAGATTTCACACCGCGCAGCAACTCGACGTAGAGCGCTTCGGCGTCAGGGATGGAGTTCACGGAAGGCTCCTCAGGAACTGTTCAAGAATGATGCAGGCCGATGCGGCGTCGGCGTCGCGCGCGCCCGAGGCGAGCGCTTCGGTCGTGCTGTAGCGTTCGTCGACCTCGTACACCGGCAGCTTGAAGCGGCCGTGCAACTGGCGCGCAAAGCGCTGCGCCGCGCGGGTGTTGTCGTGCGGCGCGCCGTCGGGATGGCGGGGCACGCCGACGACGAGCGCATCGGGTTGCCACTCGCGGATGCGCGCCTCGACCTGCGCAAAGCGTGCGTCGCCTTCGGCCTTGATGGTGGCTTGCGGCGTCGCGGTCTTCAGCAAGCGATTGCCACTCGCCACGCCCGTGCGCTTCTGGCCGAAGTCAAAGGCCAGGAAGCTTTGAAAGTGGGAAGGAACGGAGAGCGGAGGGGCTGCGCCGTCAGGCATCGCCAATCCACTCATGCATGCCCCGCGTCGGGCGAAAGCGTCCAGGCCTGCAGGCCCAGGAGCGACAGCGCCTTGTCATAGCGCTGCTCGACGGGGGTGTCGAAGATCACGGCCGGGTCGGCGCCGACCGTCAGCCAGCTGTTTTCGGCGAGTTCGGATTCGAGCTGGCCTTCGCCCCAGGCCGCGTAACCGAGCGAAACAAGCACCTTGCGCGGACCAGCACCGGTGGCGAGCGCCTCCAGCACGTCCTTGGAGGTGGTCATTTCGAGCCCACCCGGGATAGTCATGGTGGAGGCGTAGACGGATTCGTTCGGCTGGTCGGCGCGCGCAAAGACGGGTTCGTGGAGCACGAAGCCGCGCTCGGTCTGCACGGGGCCGCCCTGGAAGACCGGCGCCTTGCCGATCTCAGGGCTGGAAAGATGCAGTTCGATCTTTTCGAACAGCACGCCGAGGTTGATGTCGCTGGGCTTGTTGATCACCAGGCCGAGCGCGCCGCGTTCGCTGTGCTCGCAGAGATAGACCACGCTGCGGCTGAACGCCTTGTCTTCCAGACCCGGCATCGCAATCAGGAAATGATGCGTCAAGTTCATCGGGGCAGAATCGGAGGCCATGCCGCCGATTTTACTGGCCGTCGACAAGATCTATCCCAAGGGCCTGATGTGGTTTCGTCGCGATCTCCGCGTCGACGACAACGCAGCGCTCTACCAGGCGTTGCGAGCCTGCCGGCAGGTGGTTTGCGTGTTCGTGTTCGACCGCGCGATCCTCGATTCACTGCCGCGCGCCGACCGGCGGGTGGAATTCATCCGCGAATCGCTGGTGGAACTCGACGCGGAACTGCGCGCGCTCGGCGGCGGCCTGATCGTCCGTCACGCGGTTGCGGAAGACGAGATCGCCCCGCTGGCCCGCGAGCTAGACGTGCAAGCGGTGTTCGCGAACCGCGACGACGAGCCCGATGCGCTCGATCGCGACGCCAAGGTGCTCGGCGCGCTCGCGAACGCCGGCATCGCCTTTCATACCTACAAGGACCAGGCCGTCTTCGATCGGGACGAGGTCCTGACGCAGGTCGGCCAGCCCTACACCGTCTTCACCGCATATAAGCGCGCCTGGCTCGCCAAGATCGACGCCTTCTATTTGAAGGCCTACCCTGTCCGGAGCTACGCAGAGGCGCTTGCCCATGCGCCCGAGAAGTTCAGGGGGGCGGTTCCCTCGCTGGAGAGCATCGGCTTCGAGAAATCGAATCTTTCGGACCTGGAGATCCCGACGGGCAGCCAGGGCGGCTCCGCACTGTTCGATGACTTCTCGCGGCGGATCGACCGCTATCACGAGACACGCGATTTCCCCTCGGTGCGCGGGCCGAGCTATCTGGGGATCCACCTTCGCTTCGGCACGGTCTCGATCCGGCAGTTCGCTGGCGTGGCGCACCAGTTGTCGCAGCAGGGCGACCAGGGTGCCGCAACGTGGCTCAGCGAACTGATCTGGCGCGACTTCTATTTCCAGATCCTTGCGCACCATCCCCAGATGGTCGAAGGCGGCAAGAGGCGCAGCTTCAGGCCCGAGTACGACAGGATCCAGTGGCACCACGGCAAGCACGCCGACATGCTGTTCGACGCCTGGTGCCAGGGACGGACGGGTTACCCGCTCGTCGATGCCGCCATGGCGCAAATCAACCAGACCGGCTACATGCATAACCGCCTTCGCATGGTGGTCGCGAGCTTTCTGTGCAAGGACCTCGGCCTCGACTGGCGGCGCGGCGAACGCTATTTCGAGACCCAGCTCAACGACTTCGAGCTGTCGTCGAACAACGGCAACTGGCAATGGGCGAGTTCGAGCGGGTGCGACGCCCAGCCTTATTTCAGGATCTTCAACCCGGTCACGCAAAGCGAGAAGTTCGATCCCGAAGGCAAGTTCATCCGGCGCTACCTGCCGCAGCTTTCGAAGCTGTCCGATGCGGTGATCCATGCGCCGTGGACGGCGGCTCCGCTGGAACTGGAAGCCGCGGGTGTCAAGCTGGGCGAGAACTACCCCAATCCGATCGTCGATCACGCCGAAGCGCGGGAGCGCACGCTCCAGCGCTACGCGGTCGTGAAGGAGGCGCAGCGCGATTCGCGCTAGCGCCGCCCTCCCCGATCAGGCCACCAGGGCCACGGGCAATTCGACGCCCGTGTAGCTACGCACGAGACGCAGCAGTTCTTCTTCCGAATACGGCTTGCCGAGGTAGTGATTCACTCCCAGCGCGCGCGCATGGTCGTGGTGCTTCTCGGCGATCCGCGAGGTGATCATGATGATCGGGAGATCGGCCAGCGATTCGTCCGCGCGAATGTTGCGGGCGAGGTCGAAGCCATCCATGCGCGGCATCTCGATGTCCGACAGCACGACCGCGGGGCGTTCCTGCTGCAGACGTTCGAGCGCCTGCAGGCCATCTGCCGCCAGCGCCACGCGATAGCCTTCGCGCTGCAGAAGACGCTGCGTGACGCGTCGCACGGTGATCGAGTCGTCCACCACCAGCACCAGCGGCACCTGTGCAGGAGCCTGCGTCACCGGGGTCGCCGGCTGGGCACCACCGGCATCCGGGGTCGCGGCGCCACGATTTGCCGACGCCTGGAACGCGCGGGCTTTGTCACTATGGACTGCCGCCAGCGCGACGGGGTTGTAGATCAGCGCAACGGCACCCGATGCGAGCACCGAGATCGCTGCCATACCCGGCAGGCGAGAAAGCTGCGGGCCGAGGTTCTTCACCACGACTTCCTGGTTGCCCAGCACTTCGTCCACGTGCAACGCCACACGCTGCGCGGCGCTTCGCACGACCACGATCGTGTTCGCCTTGCCCGGCGCGCGCTCGCTGCGCGGAGAGGACTGCAAGAGCGCACCGGCCCAGTAGAACGGCACCTGCTCGCCGCCGAACGGGTAGTGCTGATCCAGGTACGCCTTCTCGAGCTCGGACGCACCGGCACGCAGCACCAGTTCGACCAGGTTGGAAGGCACGCCGATGTTGACCGCGCCTGCGCGCATCATGACGACGTGCGTCACCGCCGTCGTGAGCGGCAGCACCAGCTTGAAGGTGGTCCCCTGCCCCTGCTTGCTGCGGGTCTCGATCCGGCCGCCGAGGCCCGCGACCTGAGCGCGCACCACGTCCATGCCGATGCCGCGACCAGCCAGTTCGGACACCTGCTCGGCGGTCGAGAAGCCCGGCTGGAAGATCAGTTCCGCCGCTTCTTCATCGCTGAGCTGCTGCCCTTCGGCGACCAGGCCGAGCGAACGGGCTCGGGCGACGATGCGGTCGTACTTGAGGCCGCCACCATCGTCCTGGAAGCTCACCGAGACGTCGTTGCCTTCCTGATGCAGCTCGATGACGATCAGGCCGCTCGGATCCTTGCCGGCCTTCTCGCGCACCGCCGCATCTTCGATACCGTGTGCGACGCAGTTGCGCAGCAGATGCTCGAAGGCCGGCGTCATCCGTTCGAGGACGCCGCGGTCCATCTCGATCGAGCCGCCGGTGATGTCGAGCCTCACTTGCTTGCCGGTGTCCTTCGATGCCTGGCGCACGACGCGATACAGACGGTCCGAGATGCCCTCGAACTCCACCATGCGCGTACGCAACAACCCGCGCTGCAGTTCGCGTGTCTGCCGCGCCTGCGCGCTCAGATCGTCTTCCGTCGCCTGGACGGTCTTCTGGAGCGTGCGCTGCACGGTCGCCACGTCGTTGACCGACTCGGCCATCATGCGCGTGAGTTCCTGCACGCGGGTGAAGCGGTCGAACTCGAGTGGATCGAAGCCCTGTTGCGAATCCTTGGCCTGTGCGAGGCGCGATTGCATCTGGCTTTCGGCCTGCACTTCGATATCGCGCAATTGCTGGCGCAGACGGTCGAGGTTCCCGGTGAGGTCGGTCAGCGAACTACGCAACTGGCCCAGCTCGGCTTCGAGGCGCGAACGCGTGATGATGACTTCACCGGCCTGGGCCACCAGACGGTCGAGCAGGTGCGTGCGGATACGGACCGCCTGGCTCGACACCGCACGCAGCGGCGTGAGCACGGACGGCGAAGGCATGGCGATCGCAGCGCCTGCGACGAGCGGTTCTGCGGGAGTGGGCGCGGCAGCAACCGGTTCGGCTTCTGCCGGGGTTTCAAGTTCAGGCGTCGCCGGCTCGACGACGGACGGGGTCGCCGGAGCCGTCGCCTGGGGCGCGGCAGCGGGAGCCACCACCGTCGTGGGCGTAGCGGCGCGCTGGACGAGTTCGGCCTGCGTCGCATCGTCTGCGGCCCGCAGCGCATCGAAGTTCGCCTGCAGGGCGTCGAAGCGCGTGAGCAACTGCTCGATCGCGTGTCGATCCGCGCCTTCGGAACCGATCCTCTCGATGTCCGACTCCATGCGATGGGCACGCTCGCCCAGTCGCATGGCACCAGCCAGCCGCGCACTGCCCTTCAGCGTGTGCAGCGTGCGCAGCGCCGAGCTGCGCGGCGCCTTGTTTTCGGGGTCCTGCGCCCAATCGCGCAGCGCGGCGCCCAGTTGCGGAAGGAGTTCGTTGGCCTCTTCCTCGAAGATCGGGAAGAGGTCCATGTCGACCGCATCGGCGACATCCGAAGCGTCATCGGAATCATCGAGCAGCACATCGGAGCCGACGTTGCGCACCAGGTGAAGCGGCGCGGCAACGGGCTCGACTATCTCCACGGGCAACTGCGACGCCTCGACGTTGCGCAGCGCTTCCACTGTCTCTTCGGCAGGCTCTCGCAGGAACCCGGCCGCGAATTGGTGCAGCAGGCGCCGGAGTTCCTCGGCGGCAGCGATCAGCACCGCTCCCTGCTCGGGTGTGCCGCGACCCTGCGTGTGCAGATGCTGAAGCGCCGACTCGAACAACCGCGCCATGCCCGAGAGACTTTGGAAGCCCACCGTGGCAGAGCTGCCGGCCAGCGAATGCGCAAGGCCGATCGCCGACATCGGAACGCGCTCGTGCGTTTCGAGCGCCCATTCGCCCACCTCGGTCGCAAGTTGGCGCGACCATTCGTCGGCTTCGTTCAGATAGACGTTGTAGAGCGCAATGCCAATGCGCAGCGGGCCGATGACCTTGACCTGCTCTTCCGCGCTCGGCGCCGGTGCGGGCTCGACCTTAGGCTCTTCGGTCGCCTCGGCAATTGGCTCGACGGGGGTTGCTTCTGCAAGCGACGGCTCCGCCACGTCGATGGGTGGCAACTCCGGCGCAATCATCCCGACCGCTGCTTCTTCATGATCGAGCGGCGATTCGTCGATGACCGGAACTTCGACCGGTATCGATGCCTCGATGTCCAGCGTCGGCTCGGGCACACCCGGAGCTTCGGGTTCGAGGCTCGGCTCGGGCTCGGGCTCCGGCGTAGGTGCCACTGTCGCATCGGCCGAGGGCTCCTCTGGCACCGGTTCGGATTCGGGCTCGACTTCGGGCTGCAGGATCGCGGCGAGTTCGGGCTCCAGATCCAGCGGCGGCAACTCTTCGCGTTCGGGCGCCCGCTGCGACGCAGCGGCCACAAGGGAGGGCTCGAGCGCCGTGTGCATGGTCTCCAGGAAATCGCCGTCGTCGTACTCGCCCAACGGCGCAACCTCTTCGGGCGGCGGCTCGGGCTTGGTGTCGAAGTCCAGGAAGTCCGTCGATGCAAATCCGTCGTCGGAACGCTGAGACTCCGAAGGAGGTGCTTCCGCCACGGTTTCCGGAGACTGGTCCCCGGACTGATCGATGCCCGACCACACAGTGGGTTCTTCGGCACGCGCGACCAGGGGCTCCTCGGACGGCGCTTCTTCCGGTTCAGCGGCAAGCGGTGCCTCTTCGGCCTTCGAACTCAGGTCAAGTTCGAGTTCCAGATCGCGAAGGTCCGGCAACTCGGGCAACTCAGGCAGCGGCACAGGCTCCATCGGAGCCGACGGCACCTCGGCCGCGGCTTCGGCAGCGATGTGGCGCGCGGCGGCGACGAGCGCCTCGGCGTCCGCCACGCGAGCCGGAACTTCCAAAGGCTCGCCAGTGCGCAGCGATCCGGCGATCGCGAGGAAAGGCGCCGATTTCCAGTCGTGCGAACCGCCCGCGGCGATCGCCTCGACCCACTTGGCGAAGTCCTGGAGCGCATTGCGGGTGCCGGTGACCAACTGCGGCGTCGCAGGGCGCTGGTCGGCCAGCCAGGTGTTCAGCACCTGCTCGAGCGACCACGCGGCTTCGCCGAAATCCATCAGCCCGACCATGCGCGAGCTGCCCTTCAGCGTGTGGAATGCACGGCGCAGGATCGTCAGCTCGCCTTCGTCGTCCGGACGCGCGCCGAGCGCCGACACGGCCGCCAGGCCGTTGTGCAGAACTTCGCGGGCTTCGTCGAGGAAGATGTTCTGGAGGTCGTCTTCCTCCAGTTCGGTCACCTCGGTGTCGGGCAGCGCCTCGAGTGGCGCGGGCCCGGTGATCTTGGAGGTCCAGCTCGTGGCAGCCTGGCTGAATTCCTCGATCGGCGACGGCGGCGGCTTGCGCGAGCCAGGCGTTGCGAGCGCGGCGAGTTTCGCGGCAATCTGCGCATCGACCTGCTCGACGCTCATGACGGCTTCGGTGATCGCGACCGGACCGGATGCCGCAGCGAAAGCCGCCGGCGCGGCCGCCTCGGCCGATGCGTCGCTGGCCTGTCGGCCCATGAGTGGCTTGAGTTCGCCAATCGCCTCGTCGAACACGAACAGCCGTTTGGCCAGCGCGGGCTGGTAGCTGAGCATGTCGATCAGGAAACCCAGCGCACCCAGGTTGTTGCCGAGCGAGTCGAAGGCGCGGATCTCGTCGGTCGGCGATTCTTCGGCGAACAGTTGGTCCACGTTCTCGCGCATGCGCTGCACGGTCTGGGCGGCCTGATCGAGGCCCAGCACCGAGAACACGCCGCGCATCTGCAGGAGCTGCGACGGCACATTGCGCAGCAGGCCCTTTTCCGTCGGCCGGCGGAAGAACTGGTCCAGCGATTTTTCGAGTTCGCTCAGATGGCTGCGCAGCTCGCCCACCACGGTGCCCATGGTCTGGCGGTCGCTTACGCGGCGGTAGAGCTCCTCCATCCAGGGCTCCAGCGGCTCCGAGCGACCACCGTCGCGAGCGCGCTCGATGCGTCCGGCGAGTTGGATCGTGCGGGCGGTGAGCTGCCTATCCTGCGGATCGAGGTCCTCGAAAGCGGCCTCGAGGTAAAGCACCGAGGTCGCGACTTCCATCGCGAGTTCGGTGCCGGGCGGCTGACCGGAGCGAACCGAGGCATCGACCGCGTTGTTGAGCGCCTGCACCATCGGCTGGCTCGGCGGATGCAGCTTCTGCAGCGACTCGCCAAGCTGCGCGAAGGTGTCCACGACCTGTCGCGTGCGGCCGACGTCGCCGCCGGACAGCGCCGACCACATTTCCTTCGCGGTTTCGATGCGCTTGCGCGCCTGCGCGAGCACCAGCGGATCGAAGCGGCCGAACTGCTCGATCGTGTAGTCGACCTTCTGCTCGTTCGAAATGCCCCATGCGGCGCGCACCGCGCGCAGGGTGGCGGCTTCGTCGCCCGCTCCGGGAACGGCTTGGGCGCAGAAGAACAGCAGATCCTGGCCAAGCCGGTCGGACACGGTGTTGTCGCCGCGTGCCAGCGTGGCGTACTGCAGCAGCACTCGCGAAGCGGCGCGCTTCACATGTGAATCGGCAGGGATGAGCGCCAGCGCCAGCGCTTCGAAGAAGCCGGCGGCGAGCGTCCAGAAGCTGGCCACCCTCGGCACCGAGGCGCCACGGCCGAGGCCGAGGCACAACGCCTGCAGGCGGCGGGCCGCATGGTCATCGCCGCTCTTGACGACCTGCAGAACCTCGCGGTCAAGCTTCGAACGCACCGCGGGGTCGTATACCAGCGCGGTCTGGGTCGGCGCGGGCTTGATCTCGACCCAGCGCCAGGTCATGTTCCAGAGGTCGGCCGGATGGACGCGCTCGTTGCCGACCAGTTCGAGGACCTCGCGGTACTGCGGGAAGAGGGCAACCGACGAGACCGTCTTGCCCGCCACCACTGCGTTCAGAAAATCGGCAACCGCGAAGCCCGCGCGCTCGATCTTCTGGACCGCGGCATCGTTGCAGCGCAACGGCTCGGTAACGAAGCTCTGGACCGCGAACTCCATCGCGCCGAGCACGAGGGCAGGTGCGGTGTGGCCCACCATCTGCAGTGCACCGACCGCCTGATGCAATTGCTGCCGGGCCTGTCGCACCGGCATGGAGTCGATTTCCGAACCCGGCAGGGCCGACGCGGCATCGCGCGAGAAGCGCCGCAAGGTCTTGCCCACGGCATCGAGCGATTTCTGGATTTCTCCGAGGACCCAGGCCAGCGGCCCAAGATCCTCCGTTGCCGGCGCATTGCCGGCGGTGTGGGCGGCGGGACTTTGAATCGACACGTTAGGCGCTCGGCGTTCAGGAAATCTTGAAACGAGCCACCGACTGACGCAGCTCCTCGGCCATGTGCGAGAGCTCGCGGACCTGCTGCGCCGTGGTGCGCGTGCCTTCGCCGGTCTGTTCGGTCACGGCGAAGATGTGCTGGATGTTGGCCGCCACCACGTTGGCGGAATCGGCTTCGCGGGAAGCCGACATCGAGATCTGCTCGATGAGGTCCGCGAGGCGCCGCGACACGCGGTCGATCTCGGACAGCGCCGTACCGGCGTTGTCGGACAGCATCGCGCCCTGCACCACACCCTGCGTCGAACGCTCCATGGCGCCCACCGCATCCTGCGTGTCGGTCTGAATCGCCTTCACGAGTGCAGAAATCTGGCGCGTCGCGTCCGCGGAGCGCTCCGCCAGCCGCTGCACTTCTTCCGCCACCACCGAGAAGCCTCGGCCGGCTTCACCAGCAGATGCAGCCTGGATGGCGGCGTTGAGCGCCAGCACGTTCGTCTGTTCGGTAATGTCCGAGATCAGCTCCGTGATTTCACCGATCTCCTGCGACGACTCGCCGAGGCGCTTGATCCGTTTGGAAGTTTCCTGGATCTGGTCGCGGATGGCGTTCATACCGCCGATGGCGTTCTGCACTGCCTGAAGGCCCGAAGAAGCTGCTTGCAGAGACTGGCGCGCCACAGTCGCCGACTCTTGCGCTTGCGAGGACACACCGTTGATTCGCTCGGCCATCGTGAGCACCGACTGGCCGGTTTCGCGGATCTCGCGAAGCTGTTCCGTCGATGCGGCGAGCAGCTCGGTCGAAGTGCTTTCCACCTGCGACGTGGTGTGCGCCACGCGGGTCGCCGTGTTCTGCACGTTGCCCACCAGCAGACGCAGTTCTTCCACCGTGTAGTTCACCGAGTCGGCAATGGCGCCGGTGATGTCCTCAGTCACGGTGGCTTCCTGCGTCAGATCGCCTTCGGCGACGGTCTGCAGTTCGTTCATCAGGCGCAAGATCGCGGCCTGGTTGGCGGCATTGACGCGGGCGGCGTCTTCACTGGCGCGCTCGGCTTCGACACGCTCGCGTTCGGCGGATGCAGCGCGCTCGCGGCCTTCGCGGACTTGCACGAAACCGATCGCGCCGGCGAGCGCCAGTGCGGCCAGCGACAGCACGAACAGCATGACGACAGTGCCGGCGCCCAGACCGGTGCGTGCCGAGAGTTTCTCCTGCAGGTCGCCCAACGCGTTCCGCAGGGGTTCGCTGTCGGCCAGGATCGCGGCTTGCGCTTCACGCGCGGCAACCAGACCCTGCAGGTTGCCCAGAATGGCGCTGGCCTGCGTGCGGGTCTGTTCGTATGTCTTCAGGATGGCTTCGAGCTGCTGGCGCGTCTGCGCGTCGCGGGTGCCGGGCAGGCGCTGTTGCGAGCTGCCGTCGAGCAAGCCGCGCGTGATTTCCTGGAACGAGTTCAGGTCCTTGCCGAGCAGGAACACCGCGTCGGGGCTCACGCCTTCGACAGTCAGGAATTCGTTGGCGGATTTGCCGATGCGCTGGGTCAGCATGACCAACTGGCCGGCTGCGGAGATTTCCGGCAGCGTCGCGTTCTGCTGCATCTTCAGTGAGGCGACCGTCTCGGTCATTTCGAGCAGATCGGAGGACTGGCGGTTGATGTCGCGAAGCGCGTTACCCACCTGCGTGAGGATCTTCTGCTGAGCCATGACCGCCTTGGCGCTCTTGTCTGCACGCTCGACCAGCGGCGTGATCTTGCCGAGTTCGATGTCGTACTGGCTGCCGACGCGCTCCAGCTTGAGCGAATCGTCACCGCTCGCCAGACCCTGCACGCGGCGGCTCAGGTCTTCAGAACTTTCCTTGACTTCCGTGAAGGCACCCACATTGCCGACCAGCGCTTGCGAGACCGATTTGGCGAGACGCTGCGACTGCATCAGCGACTGACCGGTGGCGGCCACCTGCTGGGCGAGACGTTCGGCACGCAGGATGGCAGAGCCGGCGACCAACATCAGCAACAGCACCACGCCCGCCAACGCCAGCGCAAGAATCCGCTGCTGCCGAGCCGGGCTGGAACGCTGCGAGCGCCTGGAACGAGACTTCGAGGCGCTGCTTGCCGATGCGGCAGGGACCGCGTCTTCGATCTGGGGACCCGGATCCTTCGACGCAGCGCCCACGTCGCCATCCGGACTCGCGTCCGCCGCAAGCGTGGCAGATGACTTCGCGGCATCGCGCGGAATCGCCACTGTCGATTCGTCCGGTGTCTGCACGGTTTCGATGTTATCCATCGACAGTGTGGCTGCGCTGTCGGCGCCCACGCTGACGTTGCCGCCGCTCACGGGCATGAACTTCTTGAACTTGTCAGCGATCGAGCTCACGGTCGGTCCTTCAGGTTGTAGTCGGTGCAGGGTCCAGCGCTCAGGCGCCGATGCTCAGAAAACGGGGTTGCTGGGAGAGCGCCTGGAGATTGATCTCCTGCCAGCGCGCTCCCGTGGAATCGGTGTATGAATGGCCGAGCCATGCGGGCGCATCGGCGTCTGGCGCCTCAGAAGCCACGAAAGCGTCCACACCGCGCAATCCGACCAATCGGTCGATCAGGAGAGCGCAGTTGGTTTCGAGCATCTCGTTGAGCGCAACGAGCCGGGACTGCGCATGCGCCGCCTCGCTGGTCGCGGGCGCAACTTGCGCGCCGGTCACGAAGCCCGCGAGTTGCACGACGCCGTACAGGCCACCGCGAAGGTTGGCGACGCCGAGGAACCACGGCTCGGTGTAGGGCACCTGTTGCGGCGACACCCAGGGAAAGATTTCGCCGGCGTGCCCGAGCGGGAACAAGTAGTTGGCATCGCCGGCCTCGACCGCGAGCCACGACGCGGAAACACCCGACGTACGCGCAGCCTGCAGGCGGCCGGCAAGCCGGGACTGGAATGCGCGGAGAGCGTCTCGATTGGCCATGGGAATCGAAAACCAGCGGGAATCAGACCAGCGCGCTGATCTTGGCCATCAACTCTGCCGGATTGACCGGTTTCACGATGTAGTCCTTCGCGCCTTGACGCATGCCCCAGACCCGATCAGTTTCCTGGTTCTTGCTGGTGCACAAAATGATCGGCACGGTCGCGTACTGGGGGTGACGGGCAATCGCACGCGTGAGCTGAAAGCCGTTCTGGCCGGGCATTACGACATCCATCAGGATCAGGTCCGGCTGCTCTTCCTCGAGGCGGCGCATGGCATCGTCCGCGTTCTCCGCGGTCTTTACCGAGAAGCCATTTTTCTGGAGGAGGTCGGAGAGAAAAACCAGCTCGGTCTTCGAGTCGTCGACCACGAGCACTTTGCGAATGGGCATTTACTACGCTTCCTGAAGGGTGCCGAATTGCTGCACAGCGTTGAGCAACTGGTCTTTGGTGAAGGGTTTGGTGAGGTAGTCCTGCGAACCGACCATGCGGCCGCGTGCCTTGTCGAAGACCCCGTCCTTGGACGAGAGCATGACAACGGGGACATTGGAGAAGTGCGAATTGCGCTTGATGATGGCGCAAGTCTGATAACCGTCCAGGCGCGGCATCAGGATGTCGCAAAAAATCAGATGGGGCCTGTGGTCGTTGACCTTGGAGAGGGCATCGAAGCCGTCTTCCGCGAGGAGAACCTCGTGACCACCCTGCTTGAGGAAGATCTCGGCGCTGCGCCGAATGGTGTTGCTGTCGTCGATGACAAGCACCTTGTAGCCGGATCCATTCGCGCTCATTTGCACAGCTCCTTGTGACGCTTCTTGGATGGACCGCTGTGCTCGATCAGGAACACAGGAAGCGCGGCCCTATGCCATGCTTCAGATCTCAACCATCTCGAAATCTTCCTTGCGTGCCCCACATTCCGGGCAGGTCCAGTTCATCGGAACATCTGCCCACGCCGTACCGGGCGCAATACCATCTTCTGGTACTCCGACCGACTCGTCGTAGATCCACCCGCAAATCAGGCACATCCAGGTTTTCGTATTCATCGCAGCTTAAAGTCCCTGTTCATCAAATGCAACGATCGTATCCAAACGTATCAATAAATCTCGTGATAAGCGTCTCAGATATGCCACCATGCCGGTGAGTTTTGTTTGGTTATGAAAACTTCCCTACTACCAGCAGAGCACGACCCCAAAGTGAGCGATCTTACCGACCCCCAGAACGACGAAGACACAGCGGAAAGCGACGCAAATCCACCCTGCGTGCTCGTCTTCAATGCGAACGATCCGAGCGGCGCGGGCGGCTTGGCCGCGGACGCGGTGGCAATGGCCTCCGTGGGGGCCCACATGCTACCCGTCGTCACGGGTGCCTACGCACGTGATACAGCCGAAATCTTCGACTTCTTTGCGTTTGATGAAGAAGCGGTGTCGGAGCAGGCGCGATCGATCCTCGAAGACGTGGAAGTCCAGCTCATCAAGGTCGGTTTCGTCGGCTCGCCCGAGAACCTGAGCAACGTTGCCGAGACCGCGACCGACTATCCCGAGGTCCCGGTCGTGGCCTACATGCCCAATCTCTCTTGGTGGGACGAGACCCAGATCGATGCCTACCTCGACGCATTTCGAGACCTCGTGCTGCCGCAGACCACCGTGCTAGTCGGAAACCACAGCACGCTGTGGCGCTGGCTTCTGCCCGACTGGAGCGGCGAGCGCCCGCCGACCGCGCGCGACATTGCCAAGGCGGCCGGCGAATTCGGCGTTCCTTACACGCTGGTCTCCGGGATCGTGCTGCCGGAGCAATTCATCGACAACGTGCTGGCGTCCCCCCAATCGGTGCTGGCCAGCGAAAAATACGAGCGCCTCGATGCCGTCTTCGCGGGCGCAGGCGACACCCTCTCGGCCGCACTGGCCGCGCTGCTCGCGAGCGGTACCGATCTCGCGGCCGCCGCGACCGAGGCCTTGAGCTACATGGACCGCTGCCTGGACGCCGGCTTCCGTCCGGGCATGGGCCACGTGCTGCCCGACCGACTCTTCTGGGCGCAACCCGAGGACGAAGACAACGGCGATGCAGGTTCGCCGCCGGATTTCGCCCTCCCGCCGCACGACACCCGGCATTGATCAGTCGTGCGCCCGAGTCGCATGTCCTTCACTGTTCATGACAGATACTCGGCCGATGCCACACACTGATCAGAACGAAGTCCTTTTCGAGCGCGCACGCGCTGTCATTCCCGGCGGTGTCAATTCGCCGGTGCGCGCCTTCCGGGCCGTCGGCGGCACGCCGCGATTCGTCAAGCGCGCGCAGGGCGCGTACTTCTGGGACGCGGCAGACAAGCGCTACATCGACTACATCGGCTCGTGGGGTCCGATGATCCTGGGCCACGGACATCCCGCGGTGGTCGAGGCGGTGCAGCGTGCCGTCGTCGATGGCTTTTCGTTCGGCGCGCCGACCGAGCGCGAGATCGAACTCGCTGAAGCGATCCTCGCGCTCGTGTCTTCGATGGAAATGGTGCGACTCGTCAGCTCAGGTACCGAGGCCGCGATGAGCGCACTGCGCCTCGCGCGGGGCGCGACCGGCCGCAAGTACATCATCAAGTTCGAAGGCTGCTATCACGGCCACGCCGATGCGCTGCTGGTCAAGGCAGGCTCCGGCCTCGCGACCTTCGGCAACCCGACCTCTGCCGGTGTGCCGCCCGAGGTGGTGCAGCACACCCTGGTGCTCGAATACAACAACATCGCGCAGCTCGAAGAAGCTTTCGCGCTGCACGGCCACGAGATCGCCTGCCTGGTGATCGAGGCCATCGCCGGCAACATGAATTTCGTGCGCGCCAGTGCGGAATTCGCCGGGCGATGCCGCGAGCTCTGCACCCAAAACGGCGCATTGCTCGTGTTCGACGAGGTCATGACCGGCTTTCGCGTCGGCGCACGGGGCGCGCAAGGAGTTCTGGGCATCACGCCCGATCTGACGGTGCTGGGCAAGGTGATCGGCGGCGGCATGCCGCTGGCTGCATTCGGTGGGCCCCGCGCGATCATGGAGCAGCTCGCGCCCCTCGGCCCGGTCTACCAGGCCGGCACGTTGTCGGGCAACCCGGTGGCGACCGCGTGCGGACTCGCCACGCTCAAGGAAGTGTCCAAGCCCGGCTTCTACGACGCGCTTTCGAAAAAGACGCGCACGCTCGTCGATGGCCTCAAGGCAGCGGCAGCCGCCGAAGGCGTGCCCTTCAGCGCAGACAGCGAAGGCGGCATGTTCGGTTTCTTCCTGCTTGATGCACTGCCGCAGAACTACACGGCGGTCATGAAGAGCGACGGCACGAAATTCAACACCCTCTTCCACGGCCTGCTGGACCGCGGCGTCTACATCGCGCCCGCGCTGTACGAGGCCGGCTTCGTCAGCGCGGCGCACAGCGACGATGACATCGCCGCCACGATCGACGCAGCGCGCCAGATCTTCGCAACCCTCTGAACATCACCATGAAGATGTTGCCGATGCTGGCAGGCGCCAGCCTGCTCCTGCCTGGCGTTGCCTTCGCACAGGTCGCAGATATCAGCCAGGTCTGGATCAACCCGGGCTTCTATTCGCTGCACTTCGATCGCAACAAGGGTCTGGAGGATGCGAATCCCGGCATCGGCATCGAATGGCCGATCGACAAGACGTTTTCAGCCACCGCCGGCAGGTTTCGCAACAGCGACCGCGAGTACTCGAACTACATCGGCGTCTACGTGATGCCCTTCGAGTTCCACGGCGTGAAGCTCGGCGCCGTGGTGGGTGGTTTCAACGGCTATCCGAACTACAAGGATGGCGGCTGGTTCCCGGCGCTGATTCCGGTCGCCGCACTCGAGGGCACGCACTGGGGCCTGAACGTTGCGATCATCCCCAGTTACAAGGATCGCCTGTACGGGGCGATCAGCTTCCAGCTCAAGTACCGCTTTTCCGACGGCAGAGGCAACTAGCCTGTACGGCCGGCTGCCGCCACGGATCAGTGGCGGAAATGGCGGACGCCGGAGAGCACCATCACCACGCCGCGTTCGTCCGCAGCGTCGATGACTTCCTGGTCGCGCATCGAGCCACCTGGCTGGATCACCGAAGTGGCGCCCGCATCGACGACCACATCCAGACCATCGCGGAACGGGAAGAACGCGTCGCTCGCGACTGCCGTGCCTGACAACGTGAGCCCCGCGTGCTGCGCCTTGATGCTGGCGATGCGCGCGGAATCGAGGCGGCTCATCTGGCCCGCGCCGACGCCCATCGTCATGCCGTCGGCGCAGAACACGATCGCGTTGCTCTTGACGTACTTCGCAACCTTCCACGCGAAGAGCAGGTCCTGAAGCTGCTGCGGCGTCGGCTGCTTCTTGCTCACGACCTTGAGTTCGTCAACCGACAGCTCGCGGTTGTCGGCCGTCTGCATCAGCAGGCCCGACCCCACGCGCTTGACGTCCATCAGGTTGCGGCCCTGGTCCCATGCCGTGGCGCCGCCCGGCGGCAGCGCGATCTTCAGCAGGCGCACGTTCGGGCGGTCCTGGAACACGGCCAGTGCTTCCGGCGCGTAGTCGGGCGCCATCACCACCTCGACGAACTGGCCGCGCACCGCCTTCGCCGCGGCGCCATCGAGCGGCCGGTTGAAGGCGATGATGCCGCCGAAGGCGGAGGTCGGGTCGGTCTGGAAAGCCTTGGAATAGGCTTCCAGCGGATCCTTGCCCACCGCCACGCCGCACGGGTTGGCGTGCTTCACGATCACGCAGGCCGGCGCGTCGAAGCTCTTCACGCATTCCCATGCCGCATCGGCATCGGCGATGTTGTTGTAGCTGAGCTCCTTGCCCTGGAGCTGCTTCGCCGTCACCAGCGAACCCGGCGCCGGATACAGGTCGCGGTAGAACGCCGCCTGCTGGTGCGGGTTCTCGCCGTAGCGCAGGTCTTGCAGCTTCACGAAGCGGCCGTTGCTCTGGTCCGGGAACAGCGTGTGCGAACCGTCTTCCTGGATGCGCGAGAGGTAGTCGCTGATCGCGCCGTCGTACTGGCTGATGCGGTTGAACGCTGCGACCGAGAAGGCAAACTTCGTCTTGTCGCTGAGCCTGCCGCTCGCCTTCAGTTCAGCCAGCGCCACCGGATATTGGGAAGCATCGGTGAGAACGCCGACATCCTTCCAGTTCTTGGCCGCGCTGCGCACCATCGCAGGTCCGCCGATGTCGATGTTCTCGATGGCGTCCTCCAGCGTGCAGCCCGGTTTGGCCACCGTGGCTTCGAACGGATAGAGATTGACCACCAGCAGGTCGATGGTGTCGATGCCGTGGTCCTTCAGCGCCGCCATGTGCGCGGGAACATCGCGGCGGGCCAGCAGGCCACCGTGCACCTTGGGGTGCAGTGTCTTCACGCGGCCGTCGAGCATCTCGGGAAAACCCGTGACTTCGGCCACTTCGGTCACCGGCAAACCGGCATCGGCGAGCAGCTTGGCAGTGCCGCCGGTGGAGAGGAGCTTGATGCCCAGCGCGTGCAGCGCCTGGGCAAATTCGAGGATGCCGGTCTTGTCGGAGACGGAAATCAGTGCGTTCATCAGGAGTTACTTCAGCAGTTTGTGTTCGACCAGCTTCTTGCGCAGCGTGTTGCGGTTGAGGCCGAGCCATTGCGCGGCCTTGGATTGGTTGCCTTCGGCGCGTGTCATCACGACATCGAGCAACGGCTTTTCGACGACGCGGACGAGCATGTCGTACATGCCGTCCGGTTCAGTCCCTCTCAAATCACGGAAATAGCTATCCAGGCTGCTGCGTACGCAGTCTTCGATGTGTTTCTTGCTCATGGCTTTCTCTTCTTCTCCTCGTTCTGCTCTTCTTACGCCAGTGCATCGGCTTGTTGTTCGTCCACCGGATCGGGTGAGCCCTCGGCTGCGGCAGGAATGCGGTCCATCTGTCCGGCAAGCTGGTCGAAGAACGCCGCGACCGCACGCCATTGCGCATCGCAATCCTCGATCGCGTTCATCGCCGAGCGGAACGCCTCGCCACCGGGAAGCGCGCGCACATACCAACCGATGTGCTTTCGCGCCGTTCGCACGCCGCTGTATTCGCCGTAGAGGGCGTAGTGCTCCTTCAGGTGATCGAGCATGAGACGACGCGCTTCGGCCACCAACGGCGGGGCCAGATGCGTACCCGTGTCGAGGAAATGCGCGATCTCGCGGAAGATCCATGGCCGGCCCTGCGCAGCACGGCCGACCATGATGGCGTCCGCGCCGGTGAGCGCCAGGACGTCGCGCGCTTTCTCTGGTGATGTGATGTCGCCGTTGGCGACAACCGGAATCCTGACCGCGGCCTTGACCGCCGCGATCGTGTCGTATTCGGCATGACCCTTGTAGCCCTGCTCGCGCGTGCGTCCATGCACGGTGAGCATCTGCACGCCGGCCGCTTCGAAGCGCCGCGCCAGCGTGACGGCATTGCGATGGTCTTCGCTCCAGCCGGTGCGCATCTTGAGCGTGACCGGAACGTTGTGCGGTGCAGCGGACTTGACGACCGCTTCCACGATCTCGATCGCGAGCGGTTCGTCACGCATCAATGCGGAGCCGGCCCACTTGTTGCAGACCTTCTTGGCCGGGCAGCCCATGTTGATGTCGATGATCTGCGCACCGCGATCGATGTTGTATTGCGCGGCCTCCGACATCATGTCGGCGTCGGTCCCGGCGATCTGCACCGAAATGGGGCCGGGCTCGCCGTCGTGATTGGCGCGCCTGGATGTCTTGAGGCTGTTCCAGAGCTCCTTGCGCGAAGTGACCATCTCGCTCACTGCATAACCCGCACCGAGTTCGCGGCACAACATGCGAAACGGCCGGTCCGTGACACCCGCCATGGGCGCGACGAACAGGCCGTTTTCCAGCGCGATGTTGCCGATGTGCAAAGTCATGAAAGGAGAGTGGCGCGCGCGCCGGGCTGCTGAAAAATGAGGCACGATTGTAGCGGGGTGGGCATGCGTCGGCTGCAACGATTTGCACTCATTGCGCATCCTGATGCCAAGTCCGCGACAGTCGGTATCCATACTTGCACCTACGCGCCACTGCATGAGCGCCTTTCTATACTCCGGCGCTCATGCAAGCCTGGCTCGACTCACTTCTCGGCGTTCTCGCACTGCCACAGTACGGCCTCAGCACGCTCTTCATGGCCGCATTCGTGTCGGCAACGCTGATCCCTGTGGGCTCCGAGCCTGCGCTGTTCGGACTGCTCAAGCTCAATCCCGAACTGTTCTGGCCAGCAGTCCTCGTCGCCACCGCGGGCAACACGCTGGGCGGCGCCGTCACCTGGTGGATGGGGTACGGCGCCCACCAGGTTGCAGACAAGTACTCGCATTCGAAGACGCACCTGCGCGCCCTCGCATGGCTCGAACGCCTGGGGCCCAAGGCGTGCCTGTTGAGCTGGCTGCCGATCGTCGGCGACCCTTTGTGCGCGGTGGCCGGATGGCTCAAGCTGGCCTTCTGGCCGTGCGTGGCCTACATGGCGATCGGCAAGTTCCTGCGGTACGTCACGATGACCGTGGCGCTGCTCTATATCTGGCCGAACTGAAGCCGCAGGCGCTCAGCTCAAAAGGCCATAAGGGCCGCCGCGTTCCAGCGCACGCTGATAAGCGGGACGTGCATGGATGCGTTGGAGATAGGCCATCAACTTCGGCCGCGATGCATCGAGCCCGCCACGCACTGCGGCGGCTTCGACTGGAAAGCTCATCTGGATGTCGGCGCCGGTGAACGAATCGCCCGCGAACCACTGGCTCTTGCCCAGTTCCGCTTCCATGTAGTCCAGGTGCGCCCGGATGTTCGGCATGACGAAGCTGGACTTGGCCTTCTGCGCGATCGACTTCGCAATCGGCTTAGCGAAGAACGGCATGCGCGCCTTCTCGATCCGATCGAACACCAGCTTGAGCAGCAGCGGCGACATCGCCGAGCCTTCAGCGAAGTGCAGCCAGTAGCGATAACGAACAGCTTCCGGTGTACCGGCCGCCGGAATGAGCCGCCCCTGGCCGTAGCGCTCGATCAGCGTCTCGACGATCGCGCCCGACTCCGCGAGCGTCACGCCATCCTCGGTGGTCACCACCGGCGACTTGCCCAATGGATGCACCGCGCGCAACGAAGTTGGCGCAAGCATCGTCTTCGGGTCGCGCTGATAACGCACGATCTCGTATGGCACGCCCAACTCTTCGAGGAGCCACAGGACGCGCTGCGAACGCGAGTTGTCGAGATGGTGGACGGTGATCATCAGTGCGCTTTTCGCAAGCAGGAAGCGTGCTCAGGAGCTGAAGAGGAAGTTCATCACGTCGCCATCCTTGACGACGTACTCCTTGCCTTCGGCGCGCATCTTGCCCGCATCCTTCGCACCCTGCTCGCCCTTGTAGGCGATGTAGTCACTGAAGCTGATGGTCTGTGCGCGGATGTAGCCCTTCTCGAAATCGGTGTGGATCACGCCAGCCGCTTGCGGGCCGGTGTCACCGATGTGGATGGTCCATGCGCGCACTTCCTTCACGCCGGCGGTGAAATAAGTTTGCAGGCCCAGCAGCGAATAGGCAGCGCGGATGAGGCGATTCAGGCCCGGCTCTTCCTGGCCGATCTCGGCAAGGAACATCTTGCGGTCCTCGTCATCCATGTCAGCCAGTTCGGCTTCGATCTTGGCGCAGATTGCCACGACAGGCGCGTTTTGCGCTGCGGCGTATTCGCGCAGGCGATCGAGGAAGGGGTTGTTCTCGAAACCGTCTTCGGCGACGTTGCCGACGAACATCGCGGGCTTGGCGGTGATGAGCGAGAACTGCTTGATCAGCGGCCGGTCTTCCTTGCTGAATTCGACGGAGCGCACCGGCTTGTTGTCATTGAGCGCGGCCTGGCACTTCTCGAGCAGGCCGACGAGCTTGATTGCCTCCTTGTCGCCCGAGCGCGCGGTCTTGGTGTGACGGGCCAGCGCCTTCTCGACGGTCGACAGGTCTGCGAGGCACAGCTCGGTCTGGATGACTTCGATATCGGAAATCGGATCGACCTTGCCAGCCACGTGGATCACGTTGTCATCCTCGAAGCAGCGCACGACGTTCACGATCGCGTCGGTCTCGCGGATATGCGCGAGGAACTGGTTGCCAAGGCCTTCACCCTGGCTCGCGCCGGCCACGAGGCCCGCGATATCCACGAACTCGACGATGGCCGGAACGATCCGCTCCGGATTGACGATCTCGGCCAGCTGCTGGAGACGCGGATCCGGCACTTCGACCACGCCGACGTTCGGCTCGATCGTGCAGAAGGGGTAGTTCTCGGCCGCGATGCCAGCCTTGGTCAAGGCATTGAAAAGAGTGGACTTGCCGACGTTGGGCAAGCCGACGATGCCGCACTGGAGGCTCATGGCGGATGCTTTCAGAAATCTTTGGGGGAACCGGCGATTTTAGGCGCCCGGTCTGCGGGGCGCCCGATTCATTCGAAGCGCAGGTTGGCGCCCACGCGCTGGCCGACGCGCAAAGCATGATCCACGCCTGCGAGCACGATCGCGTTCATCCCGAAAGTGATCGCGCCATCGACGCGCGGATCGGCACGATAGGTGCGCAGCGTCTCGCCCACCTCGGGACTGCTCGTGCCGGTAGCGGGATCGATGTCGGGAATCGGGCAGCGCGCACAAGGCTTGACCGCCTTCAGGCTGGCCTCGCCCTCCTCCGTCACGATACGGAGCGTATCGACACGGTCCTCGTCGTGCGCCTCGATGCCGGCAAGAACGACATTGGGGCGGAATCGTTCGATGCCCACCGCGTGGTGGCCGCCCGCCGCCAGGCGTGCATTCAGCTCGGCCATCGATCCTTCGCTGGCGACGAGCACCGGGAAGCCATCCGCGAACTGATTGAGGGCTTGCACGCCGGCGGTCCACTTGAGGCTCGACAAACGCCGCACATCGGGGTCGAAGCGCACCATGCGCAGCTTTCTCGACTTGCCCGGCTCCGAAAGAAAGTCGCTGAACCACTGCGCCGCCAGATCGCCCATGTCGTAGGCGGAAACCTCGTCCTTCCAGACGCGCACGCGCGCCGGCGCCTCGACACGGTCGAAGGCGATATGCAGGGCCAGCATGCCGGGCGCGCGAAGCACCATTTCGGAATGCTTGAGCTGCGGACGGATGAGCGACATGCGCGGCAGTTCACGCTGGGAGACGAATTCACCTGTCTCGTCGACCACCATCCATGCGCGATCGAACTCGAGACCAGTCTCGATCAGCAGCGCTTCCGACACCTCGACGCCGGCGCACGATTTGACGGGGTAGACGAAAAGGCGGGCGATCGTGGCCTGCAGGTCGAATTCGGAGGTTTTCACGGGAACGCGCATCCAAATATTCAGAAGCGGCGATTCTCCTGCATGCCGCCGGCCACCGGAGGGCCTCCTACAATGCCGCGATGGCTCTCCCCCCCGAGGTTTGCATTCGCGGCGCCGGCATCGTCGGACGCACCCTGGCCCTGCTGCTGGCGCGCGAACGCGTGCGCGTGGCGCTCGTGGCGCCCGAGTCGAGACCCGCCGCCGAAGACGTTCGCGCCTACGCGCTCAATGCCGCCTCCAAGTCGTTGCTCGAATCGCTGCGCGCCTGGCCCGACAGCGCGCACGCGACGCCCGTGCGCGAAATGCTGGTCTTCGGAGACGAAGGCGGCCGCGTCCAGTTCAGCGCCGCTCGCCAGAAAGTTGAAGCGCTGGCGTGGATCGTCGACGTTCCCGCGCTCGAACGGCAACTGAGCGACGCGGTGCGTTTCCAGCCCCGCATCGAAGTGGTGAATGCGCCGGTCGCGGCGCCGCTCACGGTCATCTGCGAAGGGCGCCTGAGCGCCACCCGCGAGGCGCTCGGCGTCGGCCATGACGTCGCGCGCTATCCGCAGCATGCAATCGCCGCGCGGCTCGAAGCCGAGCGTCCGCACGACGGCACCGCACGCCAGTGGTTCAACGACAAGGGTGAAGTGTTGGCGCTGCTGCCGCTCGCGGATGCGAACCGGCCCGCCGACGCCCATGCGCTCGACCGCTCGCTCGCGCTGGTGTGGTCCGTCGACCAGCTCCACGCGCCGGAATTACTCGCGCAGGGCGTCGAAGAATTCTGTGCCGGCCTGCGCGAAGCCACGCATGACGCGCTCGGCGCCCTCAAGCTGACCAGCGAGCGGGCCGCCTGGCCACTGCAGCGTGCCATTGCCGAGCGCTGGACCGGCCGCTTCGAAAACGGTGCCGCATGGGCGCTCGCCGGCGACGCCGCGCATACCGTGCATCCACTCGCCGGCCAGGGGCTCAATCTGGGCCTGGCCGACGCCGCCGCGCTCGCGGAAGTCATCAAGTCGCGCGACTACTGGCGCAGCGTCGGCGATCCGCGCCTCCTGCGCCGCTATGAGCGTGCGCGCCGCACCGGCGTGCTGTCGATGAGCCTCGCCACCGACGGCCTTCAGCAACTCTTCGCGCACAGCGCCGACCCTTTGCCGGCGCTGCGCAACTGGGGCATGCGCGGCTTCGACCGCACACGGCTCGTCAAGAACTGGATCGCTCGGCAGGCCATGGGCCTGCAATGAATGCCGGGAACACCACCATGAAGAAACTCGCACGCACTCTCCTCGCCTCGCTCGCCGCGCTCACTTTGGGCCATGCCTTGACCGCGTCGGCCGGCGAAGCCGAGATCCGCAAGAACCTGGCTGCGCGCATCCCGCAGTTCGCCAAGATCGACGAGATCACCAAGTCGCCGCTCCCGGGCTTGTATGAAGTGCGCATCAACGGCTTCGAGATCTTCTACACCGATGAGCAGGGCAACTACCTGCTGCAGGGCAATCTGATCGACGTGAAGGCACGGCGCAACCTCACCGAGGAACGCATCGAGAAGCTCAGCGAAGTGGCATTTGACAAGCTGCCGTCCAAGGACGCCATCAAGATCGTCCGCGGCAATGGCAAGCGGCAACTCGCCGTGTTCGCGGATCCCAACTGCGGCTACTGCAAGCAGTTCGAGCGCGACATGACGAAGGTCGACAACGTGACCATCCAGCTCTACCTTTATCCGGTGCTGGGTCCCGACTCGGTGGTCAAGGCGCGCAACATCTGGTGCGCCAAGGACAAGGCAAAGGCATGGAACGACTGGATGCAGCGCGGCGTGGTGCCTGAAACCGGCGCCGAATGCGACACCGTCGCGCTGACCCGCAATCGTGAATTCGGCCAGAAGCACAACATCACCGGCACGCCGACGCTGATCTTCAGCGACGGCACCCGCGCGCCGGGTGCGATTCCCGCGGCACAGGTCGAGAAACAACTCGCCGCGCTCAATTGATGGCCGCGCCGGCCATCCACTACCGCGTCGAGTGCGCGGACCGCAGGGCGCACCTTTTCGGCGTCACGCTGGTTGTCGACGGACCTGCTGCACTGCAGCGGGTCGCGTTGCCCGTCTGGGTTCCGGGCAGCTATCTGGTGCGCGAGTTCTCCAAGAATCTGCAGAAGCTGCGCGCGACCCAGGGCCGTCGCAAGCTCGCGGTGCGCCAGATTGACAAGTGCACCTGGGAATTCGAATGCTCGCCGGGCAAGCCGCTCGAACTTCGCTACGAGGTGTGCGCCTATGACAACTCGGTGCGCACCGCCTGGCTCGACGAGGACCGCGGCTTCTTCAACGGCACCAGCCTTTGCCTGCGCGTCGAAGGTCAGGCCGACGTGCCGCATCACATCGAGATCGTCGCGCCCGCCGCGCCGAAGGATGGGCCGCGTTGGTCCTGCGCCACTGCACTGAAGGCGACGCATACCGATCGCCACGGCTTCGGCAAATATGCAGCCTCAGGCTACGACGAGCTGGCGGACAGCCCAGTCGAGATGGGCACCTTCTGGAGCGGTGAATTCGAAGCCTGTGGCGTGCCGCACCGCTTCGTTGTCGCTGGCGCACCGGCTTCCTTCGACGGCGCACGCCTGCTGGCCGACACCCGCGCCATCTGCGAGACGCAGATGCGCTTCTGGCACGGCGACAAGGTCGGCAAGCGCCATGGCCCCAAGCCGCCGCACGACCGGTACGTGTTCATGCTCAACGCGGTGGACGACGGCTACGGCGGCCTTGAACATCGCCATTCGACGGCGCTCATCTGCACGCGCCGCGATCTGCCGCAACTCGAAGCGCGCAAGCAGCCAGAGGGCTACACCACGCTGCTGGGCCTGATCAGCCACGAGTACTTCCACACCTGGAATGTGAAGCGCCTGCGGCCGGCCGACTTCTCGCGCTACGACTACGGCCAGGAGAACTACACACGCCTGCTCTGGCTGTTCGAAGGGTTCACGAGCTACTACGACGACCTGCTGCTGCGCCGGGCGGGACTCGTCGATGACAGCACCTATCTCAAGCTCCTGAACAAGACGGCCAACCAGGTGCTGCAAACGCCCGGCCGTTTCGTGCAGTCCGTGGCCGAGGCCAGCTTCGATGCGTGGGTCAAGTACTACCGGCAGGACGAGCAGACGCCGAACACCACGGTCAGCTACTACACCAAGGGTGCGCTGGTCGCGCTGTGTTTCGACCTCACGCTGCGCGCCGAGGGCAAGGGCACCCTCGACCAGGTCATGCGCCTCCTCTGGAACAGGAGCGAAGGCGGCCCGATCGATGAGGCCGATTTCGCCGCGGCGCTCGAAACAGCGGGTGGGCGGTCATTCTCGAAGGAGATCGCGCGCTGGGTTCATTCGACGGACGAGTTGCCTCTGTCCGACCTGCTCCGCGCTCATGGCGTCGCCACGCTGGACGATCCGGCGCAGCGCGCCCAGGAACTGGGGCTGCGCGTGGCCGAATCGAACGGCTCCATCCAGGTCAAGGCCGTGCTTCGCAGCGGAGCGGCCGAACAGGCCGGGTTCTCCGCCAACGATGAATGGATCGGCATAGAAATGCCGGCTGCCAAGGGGCGTCAGGCGCAGGGTTGGCGGATCACGCGGCTCGACGATCTGGCGCTCTATCTCGGCCCGCTGAAGAAATTCACCGCGCTGGTCGCCCGCGATCGGCGGTTGTTGCGGCTGCCGGTCACGTTGCCGACCGGCGTGACGACGTGGCGGCTCTTCGCGCAGGACGCCGCGAAGCTCGCGCAGTGGCTGACCCGGGCCTAGCGCACCACCGGCCCCGATACAGATCTGTTTTCAAGGACAAAGGAGATACGCATGAGCTACGAGAACATCGAAGTACGGGTCGAAGCCGAAAAAGTCGGCATCATCACGCTCCATCGCCCCAAGGCGCTCAATGCGCTGAACGACGCGCTGATGACCGAACTCGGCCATGCGCTGAAGGCTTTCGACGCCGATGAAGCCATCGGCTGCATCATCGTCACCGGCAGCGAAAAGGCCTTTGCGGCCGGCGCCGACATCGCAGCGATGGCCAAGTACACCTTCCTCGATGCGTACAAGGGCGACTTCATCACCCGCAACTGGGAAACCATCCGTTCGATCCGCAAGCCGGTGATCGCCGCGGTCGCGGGCTTCGCGCTCGGCGGCGGCTGCGAGTTGGCGATGATGTGCGACTTCATCATCGCGGCCGACAACGCGAAGTTCGGTCAACCCGAGATCAAGATCGGCGTGATCCCCGGTGCCGGCGGCACGCAGCGCCTGCCGCGCGCGGTCGGCAAGTCGAAGGCGATGGACATGGTCCTGACCGCCCGGATGATGGATGCCGCCGAGGCCGAGCGCGCCGGGTTGGTGAGCCGCATCGTGCCAGTTGACAAGCTCATGGAAGAGACACTCGCCGCCGCGCTCGTGATCTCGGGCTTCTCGCAGCTTTCGGTGATGGCGGCCAAGGAGTCGGTCAACCGCGCTTTCGAGAGCAGCCTGTCGGATGGCGTGATGTTCGAGCGGCGCCTGTTCCACTCACTCTTCGCGACCGCTGACCAGAAGGAAGGCATGGACGCCTTCCTGAGCAAGCGAGCGCCGAACTTCAAGCACGAATAAGTCGACTCAGGGGCTGCGCGGCGGCTCGCCCGCCGATTCGCCGGGCTGTTCGCCAGGCGGTTCGCTCGGGGCAGCCTTCGGTTGCTGCACCGCATGACCGAGCGCATCGCGCAGCGCGGAGATCGCGCCCGCAGACGGCACGCCCGTGGCCGCCGGCGCGTGGCCCTCGCGCCACCGTATCTGTGAGCCCGTGACTTCGAGAACCGCCAGCACTTCGGGGCCGCGCTCCAGCGTCACGCGCCATTCCGGCGTGCCCTTGAACGGCTGCGGCCCGACCGCCGAAAGCGCTGCCGAGGTCAGCAGCGGGCCGACATCGCCCGCCTCGGCACGCGCAAGGCTCCGACTTTCGCCACCGCGCTTCGAGATCGTCATGCGATTCCATCGCCCAAGCGCATCGAAGGTGGGCAGTTCGATCTCAGCCGCGGGAGCCGGCGACGGTGCCTCAGCAACGGCCGGCGGCTGCTTGGCGGATGCCGTTGCCTCGCGCTGCTGTTGCGGTGCTGCCGGCGGCAATGGTGGCGAAGATGGCTGAGCCGTCTTCTGAGCCTTCTGCGGAGATGGTGGCGGCAAGACCTGCGCAGGCGTCGAAGGAGCCGTTGGCGCCACTGCGGCATTCTTCCTGGAAGGCGGCGCCGGCTCCAGGTTGGGCAGGGGTCGCTGTTCGGCTTCAGGTTCCGGCTCGGGCAGTTTGGGTGGCGTGAAGAAGCTCGGGGGCAACAGAGGGACCGACGAGGGGTCGGTCGGCGGCGGCCGGGATTCCGAGGGCGCCGAAGTCAACTCTTCGATCCTGTTCGAATTCGCGGCCACCGAAGTCTTGTCGTCGAGCGAGGGCGCGGACGGGAGAGAGGGCTCGCGCCGCCAGAGCATGACCGCGACGAAGGCGACCATCGCCACTGCAACTGCTGCAGGCCAACGGCGCCTCGGCTTCTCCCGGTTATCGCGCCCCTCGCCGAGGCGATGCCACCACGATTGCGCAGCGCGTTCGAGATCGGCCTCGGCGTCTTCCGGATCGGGTTCGCCGATCGCGGCGTGTGCCTGCTTCAGGATCTCTTTGCGCACCCGCCAGTCGGGCGCCACGCTCCGATCGGGCGCATGTTCCAGCGCCCTCCACAGGCGTGGGTCGTGGAGGTCGCCGGGGCCGGTATCAACAGCGCTCATGCGTGTCGCTCCAGCACGGTCAGGTATCGCTCCATGCAGTCCTGCAATCGATCGAGGCCGCGCCGCAGGCGGTCACTGGCGGTTTCGATGTCGACACCCAGCGCATCGGCCAGTACCTCGACCGTGAAGCCTTCTTCGTGATGAAGCAGGAAGGCGGCGCGCTGGTCGTCCGGCAGTTCGTCGAGGCAGGCCTGCAGCCGGCGCCCCGCGGCAAGCCAGAAAGCCAGTTCATCCGCGGAAGGATGCGCATCGGCAGAGCCGCCTCGAAGCGCACCGAGGCCGAAGATGCGTGCAGCCTCGAGGCCGTCGCCGTCCTCATCGTGCGCATAGAACACCGCCTGCCGGCCGCTCAGACGGAGTTGCTCGATGGCCATCTCGTACGCAATCGTGAAAGCCCAGATGCGCCACGAAGCATCCTCCGGCGAGAAGGTGTCGCGGGAGGCAACGATTCGCGCCCAAGTCTGCTGGAACACCTCGCCGACTTCGGCGGCAAGGCGCACGCCGAGAAGCCGGCGCACGAATCGGAAAAGCTCGCTCTCATGGCGCGCGTACAAGAGGTCGAAGGCGGACGCATCGCCGCCCGCATAGGCCAGCATGAGCTGGTCGTCGGGCATTTCGTCGAGTCGTTCCGGGATGGCGGCGGTCGCAGACATCGTTCGATTTTTACCGCAGGTCGCGCGGCTCGCGATGCAGGCCGGTTTCCCGCGGGAGAGCCGGAAGTTCGTAAAAGTTGACCAAGAGCGAGAACCGGGTCATTCGAACGGCTATAATTGCGGGCTCGGCTCTTTAGCTCAGTCGGTTAGAGCGATGGAATCATAATCCACAGGTCCGCGGTTCGAGTCCGTGAAGAGCCACCAAATCAAAAGCCCCGCAAGTCAATGACCTGCGGGGCTTTTTCTTTTCAGGCTGCGAGCTGCCGCTCAGGCCCCGACAACGATCGGGAAATGCGCCTGCAGGCCATCCGGGCCGGCCGTGAACGGCATCGTCACCGCGGCACGGGCTGATTCGTCGAGGCTGCGCCATATCCCGT
Organism: Variovorax sp.; assembly: GCA_017744935.1. Taxonomy (GTDB): domain Bacteria; phylum Pseudomonadota; class Gammaproteobacteria; order Burkholderiales; family Burkholderiaceae_C; genus Variovorax. Next base: position 17,502 of record JAGIAI010000026.1, on the reverse strand, counting down.
CGTGCGCATTGCCGGGATCGCCCGCCACGTAGAGCTGTGTCGTCAGCAGTTCGCGCCGGTCGAGCTTCACCTTCACGTGGATATGGGCGGTGCGGCCGCTGTAGGGAACCGGCCGGATCGTGTGGAAGCGGTAACGGCCGTCGGCACCGACCGTCACGCGACCGAAACCCTGGAACCCTGCGTCCGCACGATCGCCGTCGCCCGGGTGGTGATAGTGCCCCTGATCGTCGCACTGCCAGATCTCGACCTGCGCACCGGCAACCGGCCGGCCGGCGATGTCCGTCACGGTGCCATCGACCCAGGCAGGGTGCCCGCCGCCATAGGGAGGGCGATTCCCATTGCGCAGGAGGTCGTAATCCGAATCCTTCGGAATCTCGACGGGGTAGAACGGGCCTTCAGTCTGTGCTGGCGTCAACATCCGGCGCTGAGGCGGTGACTGCGCCCGCACCCCAAGCCAGAGGGCGGGAATTCCGATCAGAGCGGCGGCCACAAGCCGGCGCTGCAGACGAAGAGGGGAATCCGGGCAGGCTTTGCGCATGGCCATCCGATCGACGCTTGCGAGGGCAAGTTCCGGTGCGCGACTCCCTGCTGCTGCGGCGGCTATTCCTTGGCGCGCCAGGCGCTGAGGAACTCGGCGGTCTTGTCCACCGGCCGCCAGGTCACGATCACGAGATTCTTGGTGGCAGGCGCGGTCGTCGTCGCCGAGGCCGAAGTGGCATCGCTTCCGCCCGTGCAGCCGCCGAGGAGTGCAGCCATCGCCAGGAAACTTGCCGCCACGAACCAGGATGCTTTTCTCACAGTCTTTTCCTCGAAGTTGCGGGCCTGAAACCTGGCCGACGCCGATGCGCGGACTGTAACCGATATGTAAACTCAAAGTACTACCGAAACCCCGATCTGTCGCGAAAAAGTAACTCTATCGACTACAAACCGACTGGTGCCACGGACGCCCCCTACAACGGCCGCTCCGCACGCGACAGGATCCCTTCGAGCATGACGGGAAGCTCGAACAGGGCACGGTTCTGCATCTTGCGCGTCGCGGATTTGCAGCGACCCAGGTTCCGGACGAGTTCGGCGACCGCCTCGTCCACCTTGGTAAAGTTGCTGCACACCACCCCCACGCCATGCTCCCGCACCCATTCGGTGTTGTAGCGCTCCTGCGGCAACGTCCAGCGGTTGCGCACCACGATCACCGGCAGCTCCATCTGGACCGCTTCACTGAGACTGCCGGGGCCCGGCTTGCCGATGAAGAAATCCGCCAGCGCCATATAGCGAGGGACGTCGGGCGTGAAGCCGAGCACGAGACGCGGCGCGCGGGCAGGCAGTTCGCGCAGGGCGTCGGCCAGCTTGTTGTTGTGACCGCAGGCCAGGATGAGCTGCGTGTCGGGAAGGCGTTTGGCAATGCCGAGCATGGCCTTCGAGCCCTGCCCGCCAAAAAGCACGATGCCCGTCGGCCGGTCGGGGTCGAGGCCCAGCTTCGCGCGCTCGGCATTGCGGTCGACCGGCGGCTCGTCATAGAAGGACGCGCGAATGATCATCCCCGAGCTGGCGTGGATCCGATCCCGTGGATGGCCGGCGGCCAGCGCCTGCGCCACTGCCTTGGCGGAGCCGCAGATCAGGTCCTGGTCCAGCCCCTCTTCGATCCAGAAATTCGGCGGATGGTCGGCCAGATCGGTCAGGACCGTCACATAGGGCACGCCCGGCAGTGTCGACGCCAACGCTTCGCAGAGCGCGCGATTGAAATTCGGGATCAGGGACACGACCATGTCCGGCTCGGTCGCCAGCCAATGCTCCTGCAACTGCCGCACCAGTGTCGTGTGGCACCAACGGATCATTCCCTGCAACAGCTTGAGCTCCTGTGCGAGCCCGAGCGTCCACCCTCGTGCCAGGCGCTTGTTGTAGACGTCCTCCGGGTCCATGCCGGTCAGTCGGCGGAACCCATCCTTGGGGTCGAGCACTTCGCGCAGGTTGACCAGCCGCACCGTCCACGGCAGGCCCGCGCGCCGGATCGCCGACTCGAGTGCCAGGGCAGAGGCGCGATGACCGCCGCCGGCATTGAAGTACACCAGGTCGACGGTACGCGTCGCTCTCATGCGTGCACCGGCTCCCGACGCGACGATGCACGCCCGGACTGCGTCGAGACGGGCATCTGGTCAGTCCAATGCAGGATCTCGAGCGTCCCGTCCACCTGCTCTGCGAGCGCGGTCAGGCTCTCGACCCAGTCGCCATCGTTCGCATACAGGATGCCGTCGATGTCGCGCAGTTCGGCGTGATGAATGTGTCCGCACACCACGCCGTGCACGCCGCGCCGGCGAGCCTCGCGGGCCACGGCGTTCTCGAAATCGCCGACATAGCTGACCGCGCGCTTGACCTTCAGCTTCAGGTACTTGGACAGCGACCAGTACGGCAACCCCAGGCGCGCCCGCATCGAATTGAGATGGCGGTTGAGCTTGAGGGTGAACTCGTAGAGCGAGTCGCCGACGTGCGCCAGCCACTTCGCGCACTGGATCACGCCGTCGAACAGGTCGCCGTGCATGATCCAGAGCTTGCGGCCGTCGGCAGTCTCGTGGATCCACTCGTCCGCGACGTCGATACCGCCGAAGTTGTGGTTCAGGTACTTGCGCGCGAACTCATCGTGGTTGCCCGGAATGAAGATCACCCGCGTGCCCTTGCGCGCCTTGCGCAGCAGCTTCTGGATGACATCGTTGTGGGCCTGCGGCCAGTACCAGTGACGCTTGAGCTGCCAGCCGTCGATGATGTCACCGACGAGAAACAGCGTCTCGCACTCGGTGTGCTTCAGGAAGTCCAGGAGCATCCGCGCCTGGCAGCCGGGCGTGCCCAGGTGCAGGTCGGAGATCCACAGGGTACGGAAGCGCTGCACGGGCCGGGTGAAGTCCGCCTCGTCAGCATCCGGGATCTGCGGGATCCCGTCGCTCCATGCGCGTAGAAAAGCGTCATCTCTTTGCATGGCCCTGCACGTTCGCAGCCGCCCATGACGAGGTCATGGCAGCACGATGACGCGCCGACGACACCGCCGCGAAGGCCCCGTCTTGGGGCAAACCATGACGCTGCAGTGACGGAGACATGACCGCCGACCGGGACAATCGAGCTCATGCGCCCCGGCCAGATCATCGTTCTCGCAACACCCATCTTCTTCCTGCTGATCGGGATCGAATTCTTCGTCGGCCGCCGCCGCGCGAAGCTCGGGACAGGCCACGACACCTACCGCCTGCCCGACACGATCAACAGCCTCGGGCTCGGCATCCTGAGCCAGATCAGCGCGGTCCTCACCGGGCTGCTGCGCATCGGCATCTACACCGCCTGCTGGTCGGCCTTCGCGCTCTTCCCCAACGAACATTTCTGGATGCAGTGGTACGGCTGGCTGCTGGCGCTGGTCTTCTACGACCTCTGCTACTACTGGCTGCACCGCTTCGGCCATGAAAGCGCGGTGCTGTGGGCCGCGCACGTGGTGCATCACCAGAGCCAGCACTACAACCTCTCGACCGCACTGCGGCAGACCTCGAGCGGTGCACTGTTCGGCTGGATCTTCTACCTGCCGATGGCAATCGCGGGCGTGCCGCCACTGGTCTTCGGCGTGGTCGCGCTCATCGACCTGCTCTACCAGTTCTGGGTGCACACCGAGCAGGTCGGCAAGCTCGGCTGGTTCGACCGCTGGTTCTGTTCGCCGTCGAACCACCGTGTGCATCACGCGGTCAACGACCGCTACATCGATCGCAATTACGGCGGGGTCCTCATCGTCTGGGATCGTCTCTTCGGCACCTTCAAGGAAGAAGACGAGCCCTGCGTCTACGGCACACGCAGCCCGCTGCGGAGCTGGGATCCGATCTGGGCCAACGCCGAGGTCTACTGGGCACTCGCGCGCGACAGCTGGCGCACCCGCAGGTGGAGCGACAAGCTGCGCGTCTGGATCAAGCCGCCCGGCTGGCGGCCGGAGGACCTGGCGGCGATCGATCCCAAGCCGGCCTTCGACATCGGGCAGGTGCAGCGTTACGACCCGGCGGCGTCCAGCGGCGTCCGGGCTTTCGCTGCCGCGCAGTTTGTGGCGCTGCTCGCGGGCGCCATCGCTTTCCTGTGGTTCTCGGACGCGCTGCCGCTCACCACTTCGGTGGTGTGGCTCACGGCACTGACCGCGGGGCTGTGGGCGACGGGCGCGTCGTTGCAGGGCCGGCTGACCGTGGCGGAGGTTCTCTTCGTGGACGCGGCCGCACTGGCGACGGCCAGCGGCGCCTTGGGCATCGGGGCGCTTCATTCGGTGTTCAAGCCCCTCGCGCTCGTCGTGCTCATCGGCTTTGCCGCGAAGCGCCTCCGCTCGCTCGACGCGCCGGGAAACATTTCGTCGTTGTTGCTCGCGGGGCTCGTCGCCTCGCTTGCAGGCGATGTTCTGCTGATGTGGCCGCAGTTCTTCGTGTCGGGGCTCGTGTGTTTCCTGCTCGCGCACCTGGCCTATATCGGGCTCTTCGCGAAGGGTGTCGGCCTGTTTCCGCGCACCCAGGCGCTGGCCGCGACGCTCGGCATCGGTGCGGTCATGTATGCGTTCCTGTGGTGGGGCGGACTGCCGGGCGGGCTGCGCGTTCCGGTCGGCCTCTACGTGGTGGTGATCGCGTGCATGGCGGCGCAGGCCATCGGGCGTGCGGCGGTCGTTGGCGATCCGTCGTCACTCAAGGTCGCCGTCGGCGCCTGCTTCTTCATGCTGAGCGACTCGCTGCTGGCGACCAATCGATTCGTCCTGCCGTTGCCGGCGGCGTCGCTGTGGGTGCTTGCGACCTACTACGCGGCACAGTGGCTGATTGCGGCCAATGTGCATGCGGCCGGCGAACAGGTGCCCGGTCAGCTCCCGAACATGTCTCCGTCACGCTGAGGCGCCGCAACGCCGAGATGCCGGTAGGCCGCGAGCGTCGCGATGCGGCCGCGCGGCGTGCGCTGCAGGTAGCCCTGCTGGATCAGATAAGGCTCGATCACGTCCTCGATCGTGCCCGCCTCCTCGCCGATGCTCGCCGCGATGTTGTCGAGGCCAACCGGGCCGCCGTCGAAGCGATGGATGACGGCTTCGAGCAGCTTGCGGTCCATCAGGTCGAAGCCCTGCGGATCGACGTCGAGCATGGCCAGCGCCTTGTGCGCCACATCGGCAGTGATACGGCCGTCGCTCTTGACCTGCGCGTAGTCGCGCACGCGGCGTAGAAGCCGGTTGGCGATACGTGGCGTGCCGCGCGAACGGCGGGCGATTTCCAGGCCGCCGGCTTCGTCCGCCGGCACCCCGAGCAGGCCCGCGCTGCGATGGACGATGCGCGCCAGCTCCTCGGCCGTATAGAACTCGAGCCGCGCGACGATGCCGAAGCGATCGCGCAGCGGGTTGGTCAACATGCCCGCACGGGTGGTCGCTCCGACGAGAGTGAACGGCTGAAGGTCGAGCTTGATGCTGCGCGCCGCGGGGCCCTCGCCGATCATGATGTCGATCTGGTAGTCCTCCAGCGCGGGGTAGAGGATTTCCTCCACCACCGGCGAAAGCCGATGGATCTCGTCGATGAAGAGCACGTCGTTGCGCTCGAGGTTGGTGAGGAGCGCCGCGAGGTCCTTGGGTTTCTCGAGCACCGGCCCGGAGGTCTGCCGCAGGTTCACGCCGAGTTCGGCCGCGATGATGTGGGACAGCGTCGTCTTGCCGAGCCCCGGGGGGCCGAAGAGCAGCACATGGTCCAGCGCTTCCTGCCGGTGCCGCGCCGCGCCGATGAAGATCTCCAGCTGTTCTCGTACCTTGGCCTGGCCAACGTATTCGTCGAGCAGCTTGGGCCGCAACGCGCGTTCAATCGCTTCTTCATTGGGGGAGGCGGGCGCAGCGGACACCACGCGCTGGGGTGCCGGGGCGAAATCGTCGGTCTGGATGGTCATGGGCTTGCGGGCTGAGCGAGCAGTTTAGTCGGCCGCCCGGCCACGCGCGCATGCGGCAGAATGCGCCACCGTGAAGGGGCCAGTACCTTGTCGATCACCAGCATGAATGACAACGATCGCGCGCTGTGCGCCGCCACGGCCGGTCTCTTGCGCGCCAGCGGAATGCTCGCCAACTGGGGGCTGGCGCTTTCATTCATCGCCGGACTGGTGCTCGCGCTGACGGGCCGCTCGCTGCCCTCGGTGTCATGGGGAGCCTACGCAGTGGTGGCTTTGGTCGGCCTGCTCGAACGCTACCTGGCGCTGCGTTTGCGGCTCGACGCCGGGATGTACGAGGCGCTCGCACGAGACGCCATCGGTTCGCTGGACAGCCTCGACCGCGCACTCGATAGGCTGGACTGCGGCGCCCCGCCGATCCTTCACGCCCACTGGCCGAACGGGTGCTTCTTGCCCGCCAACTGATGCAGCGGCACGGTATGGCGGTGACGGTGCAGACCGTGATGTTCGCGCTGGCCCTTGCGGTGCAGGACTGGCGCTGAGCGGCAGCTCCGCTATTTGGCGAGCGCCCGCAAGGCCAGCTTGATCCCCTCGCCCACCGCGATGTCCTTCGGCAGGGCCTTGAGCGCCGCGGCGGCTTCCTTGTCGCTGTAGCCCAGCGCGACCAGCGCCTGCAGGATGTCCGCCTGGTTGTCTGTGGCTGCATGCGCGGGCAGCGCGATATCGGCACCGAGCTTGCCCTTGAGTTCGAGCAGAAGTCGTTCGGCGGTCTTCTTGCCGATGCCGGGGATCTTCACCAGTCGCCCTGCTTCCTGAAGCGTGATCGCCTGCGACAACTCGCTCACGCTCATGCCGCTGAGCACGCCCAGGGCGGTGCGCGGACCCACCCCGGAAATCTTGATCAACTGCCGAAAAGCCGCGCGCTCCGTCGCGGTTGCGAAGCCGTACAGGATCTGCGCGTCCTCGCGCACCACGAAATGGGTCAGCAGCGAAACCCGCTCGCCGGCCGCCGGCAGGTTGTAGAAGGTGCTCATGGGCACATCCACCTCGTAGCCGACGCCATGGCAGTCCACCACGATCTGCGGGGGATTGCGTTCGGCCAGGATGCCGGTGAGTTTGCCTATCATGGGTGCCCTTCTCGCTTTTGAAAATGAAACTCGCGTGATTCTGCGACACACCTTCGCCCCGCCCAACAACACGCGCCTGGGCCACCTTTGCGGCCCGCTCGACGCGAACCTGCGGCGCATCGAGGAAGCACTCAACGTCAAGATCGCGCACCGGCACGAGCAGTTCAAGGTCGACGGCGCCAAGGCGAATGCACAGCGCGCCATGGATGTGCTGCAGGCGCTCTATGAAATCGCGCAGCGGCCGATCGATGCGGCGGTGGTCCAACTCACGCTGGCCGGCGACGGCTCGATGACCGAGGCGGATGACGGCGCCGTCATCCTCGCCACGCGGCGCTCCGACCTGCGGGCACGCACGCCGAACCAGAGCGTGTATTTGCAGAACATCGCGAGCCACGACATCACGCTGGGCATCGGCCCTGCCGGCACTGGCAAGACCTACCTGGCCGTGGCGAGCGCAGTGGACGCACTGGAACGCAGCGCCGTCCAGCGCATCGTGCTGACACGCCCTGCGGTCGAGGCCGGCGAACGGCTCGGCTTTCTGCCGGGCGATCTGACGCAGAAAGTCGACCCCTATCTCCGGCCGCTCTACGACGCTCTGTACGACCTGATGGGCTTCGACCGCGTCCAGAAGGCCTTCGAGCGCAACGCACTCGAAATCGCGCCGCTGGCCTTCATGCGTGGCCGCACGCTCAACAACGCGTTCGTGATCCTCGACGAAGCGCAAAACACCACGCCGGAGCAGATGAAGATGTTCCTCACGCGCATCGGCTTCGGTGCCAAGGCGGTGGTCACCGGTGACGTCAGCCAGATCGATCTGCCGAAGGGTCAGTTGAGCGGACTGATCGATGCCGAGCGCGTCCTGAAGCGTGTGAACGGCATCGCGATCACGCACTTCACGAGCGCGGACGTGGTGCGCCATCCGCTGGTGGCGCGGATCATCGACGCCTACGACGCCGTGAAGAAGCGAACCGACTGAGGGACGACCGAGATGCCACTGCCGGATCTTTCCCTGTCACTGCAATTCGGTCGCTTCAAGGGCGTGGAGCGTCATCGCGCCGCGCTGCCCCGCCACGGCGTTGCGCGCTGGATTCGACACGCGCTCGACAGCGACGGCGAGATCACCGTGCGCATCGTCGATGCGAACGAAGGCCAGCAGCTCAATCGCGAGTTTCGGGGCAAGGACTACGCGACCAACGTACTGACCTTCGACTACGCGCAATCGCCTGTGATCATGGCCGACTTGGTTCTATGCGCGCCAGTGGTTGCAAAAGAGGCGAAGGAGCAGCGCAAGACCCTCGCAGCCCACTACGCGCACCTGCTGGTGCATGGCACGCTTCACGCGCAAGGCTGGGACCACGAGACCAGCGACGAAGACGCGGAGGCGATGGAAGCGCGCGAGATCGAAATCCTCGCGCGGCTCGGAATCAAGAACCCCTATTGAGACGCTGCCGGAGCGCTCAAGGCGTCATCCGCAACGGAATGGTCACCGGGCCGTCGTTGACAAGATGCACCTTCATGTCGGCGCCGAACTCGCCGGTTGCAACCACGGGATGCGCGGCCCGGGCTTTCGAAACGAAGTACTCGTAGAGACGCCGGCCCTCGTCTGGCGCGGCGGCCTGCGTGAAGCTCGGCCGATTGCCGGCGCTCGCATCGGCTGCCAGCGTGAACTGGCTCACCACGAGCAACCCGCCGCCAACGTCCTGGACGCTCAGGTTCATCTTGCCCGCGTCGTCCGAGAAAATGCGCAGCTTGAGAATCTTGGCGAGCATTCGATCGGCCTGGGCATCGGTGTCGCCACGTTCGGCGCACAGCAGAACAAGTAAACCCGCATCGATCCCGCCGACAGTGCGACCATCGATGTCGACGCGTGCGCTGCTGACGCGCTGCAGGATGGCCTTCATGGCAAATGCTCCTCGTGTTCCTTTTGCGTGGCGCGCGCTTCCATCCCGAGTGGCAGAAGCTGGATGGTCACGCGAAGACCGGGCACCGCATCCATCAGGGCCTGTTCGAGCGCGTCGCGCAGACCGGCGGCGCGCTCCAGCGACCAAGCGCCCGGCACATGCATGTGGAGATCGGCGAAACGACGCTGGCCCGCACGGCGGGTCACCATGTCGTCGAAGCGCAGCTGCGCGCCTTCCGGCACGCCAGCGGCGAAGCGCTCCAGCGTGGCCCGCAACGTGGACTGCGTCTCGGCATCCAGCGCTTCATCCATCAGACCCTGCGATGACCGCCAGACCAGCTTCATGCCTTCGCGCAGGATGTTGAGCGCCACGGCGATGGCCAGCATCGGGTCGAGCCAGAGCCAATCGGTCAAGGCCACCGCGATGACGCCGACCAGCACCCCACCGGAAGTCCAGACATCGCTCAGCAGATGCCGCGCGTCGGCCTCCAGTGCGATGGAGTGGTGCACCTTCGCCGCTCGGAACAGCACGATCGCAAGCACGCCATTGAAGACCGAGCTCAGGACCGAGAGCGCCAGGCCCCACCCAAGCTGCTCCAGCGGCTGAGGTGACAACAGGCGCACGACCGCCGCCCAGATGATGGCGACCGCGGCGCCGATGATCAGGGCGCCTTCGAAGCCAGAGGAGAAGTACTCGGCCTTGTGGTGCCCATAAGGATGGTCCTCGTCCGCCGGACGCATGGCGATCGAGACCATGGCCAAAGCGAAAGTCGCGCTCGCGAGGTTGACGAACGACTCCATCGCGTCCGAGATCAGGCCCATCGAGTTCGTGATGTACCCCGCCCATCCCTTGAGCACGATCGTGACAAGGGCGACCGCGATCGAGACGCGAAGGAGCGTCCGAGGACTCAATGTGGAAAGCTTCGAGAAACGGAGGATGGAGGACAAGAACAGGTACGAGTCAATTTCTTTGAAGAGCAGCCGAATTATCGCGAGACGGACTACGCTCCCTGGGCCAGCGGTAATACTCGCGTACTATTAACTCCAGAAAACCACAGCAGATTCCCACGTGATCAAAAGCATCGTCACGGCCCTGTGCACCCTCGTTCTCGTTTGCGCCAACACGAGTTCGCCGGCCCAGACGGCCACGACCACCACCAAGCCGCAGTCCGAAGCGCGCGCCGGCATCCTCAAAGCCGTGCGTGGCGACGTCCGGCTGCTCGCACCGGACGGATCGACCCGCGCCGGCAAGTCCGGAGACATCGTCGCCCTCATCGACCGCATCGTGACCGGGCCCGACTCGGGTGCCAGCGTCGTCCTTCGCGACGGCACCAAGCTGGTCGTGGGCCCATCGTCGCGGCTGGACCTCAAGGAATTCCATTTCGACTCGACCACGCAGGACGGTGGAATGCTCGTCTCCCTGCTTCAAGGATCGGCGCGAATGGTCAGCGGCCTGATCGGCAAGGTCCATCCCGATGCGGTTCGTGTCGAAACGCCCACCGCGGTCATCGGGATCCGCGGCACCGACTTCATCGTTCAAGCCGACCCGCAGCCGTGACAGTTCGCCGCCTCAAGTCACTACTCGCCGGACTGGTCACGACGCTGATCCTCGCGGCATGCTCAACCCCCGGCACGCGCGTGGTGCTGCTACCTCAACCCGACGGCAAGCCATCCGCCGTCGTCATCTCCACCGAGGACGGGGAAGAGACGCTGTCCGAGCCCTTCCAACGCGCAACTGCGAAGGTGCACGCACGCGGAGCGCCGGTCGTCGACAAGGCCGACCCCGCCCGCGTGGAGGCCGAGAACAAGGCGCTGTTCGAGCTCATGCCGCCACCGCCGCAGCGCTTTACCCTCTATTTCGAAGCGAACGAAACAGCGCTGACCGCTGCATCGCAACGTGTATTGGACGAGGCATTGGCGGCCGCACAGGCGCGCAGCGGCGGGGAGATCGTCGTGACCGGTCATACCGATACGGTCGGGACGGTCGCGCACAACGACGACCTGTCGCGCGTTCGCGCATCGCTGGTGAGACAGATCTTCGTGGAAAAGGGCTTTCAGCCAAATCGCATCGAAGCCGTCGGCAGGGGCGAACGGGAGCTTGCCGTCCAGACGGGCGACGAGGTCCCGGAACCACGGAACCGCCGCGTGACCATCGAAGTCCGCTGACTGATCGAGGGACGACGCCTTCCCGGCGTCCGACCGGTTGGTTCAGCTCAGGTGAACGCGCGCGAACTTGCGCTTGCCGACCTGCACGACGTAGCTTCCCGCCTGCAGCTTCAGGCCCTTGTCGCTGACCACGCTCGAGTCGATCCGCACGCCCGACCCATCGATGAGCCGATTGCCTTCAGACGTCGAAGGCGCGAGTCCCGCCTGCTTGAGCAACTGGGCGATGCCCAGCGGGGCGCCGGACAGGCTCACCTCCGGGATTTCATCGGGCACGCCGCCCTTGCTGCGGTTGATGAAGTCCTGCTCGGCGGCATCCGCGAGCGCAACGCTGTGAAAGCGCGCGGTGATCTCCTTGGCGAGGGCCACCTTGGCATCCTTGGGATTGCGCCCCGCCTCGACCTCGGCCTTGAGCCCATCGATTTCGGCGATCGACTTGAAGCTCAGCAGCGTGTACCAGCGCCACATCAAGGTGTCCGAGATCGACAGCACCTTGGCGAACATCGTGTTCGGGTCTTCGCTGATGCCGATGTAGTTGTTCTTGCTCTTCGACATCTTCTCGACGCCGTCGAGGCCCTCCAGGAGCGGCATAGTAAGTATGCACTGCGGCTCCTGTCCGTATTCCTGCTGGAGGTGTCGCCCCATCAGCAGGTTGAACTTCTGGTCGGTCCCGCCGAGCTCGAGGTCGGACCGCAGCGCGACCGAGTCGTAGCCCTGCATCAGCGGGTACAAGAACTCATGCACCGAGATCGACTGGCCGGCCTTGAAGCGCTTGTTGAAATCCTCGCGCTCCATCATGCGAGCCACAGTGTATTTGGCGGCGAGCTGGATCATTCCGCGCGCGCCAAGCGGATCGCTCCACTCCGAGTTGTAGCGAATCTCGGTCCTGGCCGGGTCGAGCACCAGACTCGCCTGGCGATAGTAGGTCTGGGCGTTGGCCTCAATCTGCTCGCGGGTCAACGGCGGCCGGGTGCTATTGCGGCCCGAGGGGTCGCCGATGGTGGTCGTGAAATCCCCGATCAGGAAGATGACCGTGTGCCCCAGATCCTGGAGCTGGCGCATCTTGTTGAGCACCACGGTGTGACCGATATGGATGTCCGGCGCGGTCGGATCCAGACCCAGCTTGATTCTGAGCGGCGTCCCCGTCGCCTCGGACCGCTGGAGCTTCTGGATCCACTCGTCCTGGGGAAGGAGCTCATCGGTTCCACGAAGCGAAATTTCGAGCGCTTTTCCTACGCCTTCAGACAGACTTGCGGATGTAACAAAACCGGTTTTCATTGGGCTTTAGGGCGAGTGCTTATATGACATAAGTGATGCCACGGCTATACTCTGCCCGGCTTTTTCAAGCGCCGAATTCTAAGCGGCGCTGCTCCCCCGCACCGTCCTGCCGCCCGTTCGACACGGCCCTCGCAGCACGGTTTTGCAGAACCTGACCTGGATTCGAAGTTTTGATCAACGGCATTCTTGCCGCCGAGGAGCTGATCGCTTCCCGTGTGGCCCATATATTTCGGACGTATCCGAAGCAGATCACGGCTGCCGTTGCCGCGCTGCTTCTGTCCGCTGGCGGCGGCGCCTTTGCCGTTGCCTCGCTCGGCCCCGATGCGGCCGATCTACCCGTTAAGCAGGTATTCGAAGCGGTCACCCCGCTGTCCTTCGCCGATCAGGTCGAAGCGCTCGACAACCACAGCTTCACCCTGTTCCGCACCGAGATCACCCGTTCAAGCGACACCGCCGACGCGCTTCTTCAGCGTCTGGGCATCGCCGATCCTGCGGCCGCCAGCTTCCTGCGAGGTAATTCAGAAGCGCGCGGTGCGTTCCTGAGCCGCGCCGGACGTACTGTCACCGCCGAGGCCACACAGGAAAACGCGCTGCAAAAGCTCAGCGCGCGGTGGATCCCGGACGGCGATGGCAACTTCAAGCGCGTCGTCATAGAGAAGACGCCCAAGGGTTTCCAGACCAAGTCCGAGACCGACACCCTGACGCCTGGCACCCGGCTCGCCAGCGGCATCGTGCGAACCTCGCTGTTCGCTGCAACGGACGACGCCGGCATTCCCGATGCGGTCGCGAGCCAACTGGCAGACGTCTTCTCTGGCGACGTCGACTTTCGCTCGCTGCGTAAGGGCGATCGATTCGCCGTGGTTTACGAAACCTTCGACGCCGATGGCCAGACGCTGCGCACCGGCCGCGTTCTCTCGGCCGAGTTCGAAAGCGGCGGCAAGCTGCATCAGGCGCTCTGGTATCAGGAATCCGGGCAGAAGGGTGCCTACTACCGCCCGAACGGCGACAGCCTCCGTCACGCCTATCTGTCTTCGCCTGTCGAGTTCACTCGGGTGAGCAGCGGATTCGCGATGCGCCTTCACCCGATCCTCAATAGCTGGCGCCAGCATCACGGCATCGATTTCGCCGCGCCGACCGGAACCCCGGTTCGTGCGGTCGGCGACGGAACCGTCGAATTCGCCGGCACCCAGAGCGGCTACGGGAACATCGTGATCCTGAAGCATCGCAACAACCAGGAAACGGCGTATGCGCACCTGAGTCGCATCGACGTCAAGGTGGGTCAGAGCGTGAGCCAGAGCCAGACCGTGGGCGCCGTCGGCTCGACCGGCTGGGCCACGGGGCCTCACCTGCATTTCGAGTTCCGAGTGAACGGCGAATATCACGATCCGGCGACGATTGCCCAGCAAGACGGAGGTGCTCCGATCAGCGCCGCATCGCGCCCCGCTTTCGAGCGAATGGCCGTCGCGACACGGGCCGAGCTGTCCGCAGCCTTCTCCGTGGTTCAGGCAAGCGCCGACTGACGGTCCTCGCAGCGTCCGATCTGCTCTCGATCCGCAATGGCTGAATTCTTCATCGGCCTGATGTCGGGGACGTCGATGGATGGCGTCGACGGTGTCCTCGCAGACTTTTCAGGCGGGCGCATTGCGGTCCAGGGCTACGCGGCGGCGCCCTTCCCTGTCGGACTGCGCGCCGAACTCATGGCGCTCAACACGCCCGGCGACAACGAATTGCATCGGGCGGCCTTGGCCAGCAACGGGCTCGCGCGCGCCTATGCGGGCGTGGTTCATCAGCTCATCGCCGATACCGGCCTGCCCCCGGGTGCTGTGAGCGCGATCGGCGCGCACGGCCAGACGGTGCGTCATCGGCCCGGCGAATTCGACGAAGTCGGCTATACGCTGCAGATCAACAACCCCTCCCTCCTCGCCGAACTGACCGGCATCCAGGTGGTCGCAGACTTCAGAAGTCGCGATGTCGCTGCAGGCGGGCAAGGGGCACCCCTCGTTCCGGGCTTTCATCGCGCGTTGTTTACACGCGACGACCAGGCCGTTGCCGTGCTCAACGTTGGCGGCATTTCCAATCTCAGCATTCTTCCGGCGGGTGAGGGCACGGTGCTCGGCTTCGACTGCGGACCGGGCAATGCACTGATCGACCATTGGTGCCAGTCGCATATCGGCCAGCCCTATGACGTCGGGGGTCAGTGGGCGGCAAGCGGCCGAGTCGTGCCCGACCTATTGATCCGACTTCTCGGCGATCCGTATTTCGCCAAGAACCCGCCGAAGAGCACGGGTCGCGACCTCTTCAATCCAAACTGGTTGGCGGCACATCTCGGAACTTCGGAAGCCGATCCCGCCGACGTCCAGGCCACCGTGACGGAACTGACCGCATCGGTATGCGCGGACCACCTGAAACGGTACGGTGCGGACAGCAAGTTGCTGATCGTTTGCGGCGGTGGCGCGCTCAACCAGCATCTCCTCTCCAGGCTTCGGGCATTGCTGCCGACGGTCGAAGTCGTGTCGTCCGTCGAGCGCGGCCTCCCGCCGCAGGAAGTCGAAGCCGCAGCCTTCGCGTGGTTGGCACGCAGCGCGCTGCATGGCACTCCGGGCAATCTCGCAAGCGTCACTGGCGCCCGCGGGCCGCGCGTTCTCGGCGCGGTCTACCCGGCCTGAACCGTTTTGGAGCGCGGTCTCAGCCCTGCCCGGAGACATCCGGTTGGGCTGCCTGAACCGCCCTCGCTTCCGGCGGAAGGTTCCAGAAGATCAGCGCTGATGCCAGGGTGACCAGCCCCATGGTGACAAAGGTGGCTTCAAAGGCGTGCAGGGTCGCCGATGGGGTCGCATTTCCAAAAATGCCGGTGTAGCCGGCCAGGACCGCGCTCGCGACAGCTACACCCAGGCTCATTGCCAGCATCTGCACCATCGACAACAGGCTGTTGCCGGCGCTTGCCATGCTGCCGTCGAGGTCCTTCAGCGTGATGGTGTTCATTGCGGTGAACTGCAGCGAGTTCACCGCCCCGAAAACGAGCAGTTGCCCGATATGCAAGGCGACCTTCGGGCGTCGTCAGCCCGAAGCTCGCCATCGTCAAGCCGACGAGCGATGTGTTGACCACCAGGATCTTGCGATAGCCATTTCGCTTGATCAACGGCGTGGCGAAGCGCTTCATGCTCATGCCGGCGAGTGCGATGGGCAGCATCATCAGCCCGGCATGGAGCGGCGAATAGCCCATCGAAACCTGAAGAAGCAAGGGCACCAGGAAGGGCATGCAGCCGCTTCCGAGTCGGCAAAAGAGATTGCCGAGCAGGCCAATGCTCAGCGTCGGAATACCAAACAGCGCCGGCTCGAAGAGGGGATACGGTCGCCTGACCGCATGCAGCCAGTACGCGGTGATGCTTGCGAATCCAAACACAAGAAGGACCAATACGCCGGCCTGGCGGAGGCCGAGCCCCGAGACGCCGTCGATGGCCAGCGAGACTGCGACCATGCCAAAGGCGAGCAAGCCGTATCCAACCCCGTCGAAACGGTGCTGCTCCGCCAATCGCAGGTCCGGCATGATGCGCAGCGTCGCGAAGCAGCCGATCAGCCCGACCGGGACGTTGATCAGGAAGATCCAATGCCACGATGCGTACTGGACCAGCCATCCCCCGAGGGTCGGACCGAGCAGCGGGCCAACCAGCCCGGGGATGGCCACGAAGCTCATCGCGGCCAGGAACTCTGCGCGCGGCACCGAGCGCAAGAGCGCCAGACGTCCCACCGGCAACAGAAGCGCTCCGCCCAGGCCCTGGATGACCCGTGCGGCCACCAGTTGTCCGATGCTCCTGGACAACGCGCACAGCACGGATCCCGCGACGAACAGGACGATGGCACAGAAAAAGACGCGCCGCGTTCCAAAGCGATCCGCCAGCCACCCTGAGGCCGGAATCAGCATCGCCATCGTCAAGGCATAGGCCACCACCACGGATTGCATCCGCAGCGGGCTTTCGCCGAGGCTTGCCGCCATCGCCGGCAAGGCCGTGTTGATGATCGTCGCATCGAGCGTCTGCATGAAGAAGCCGACGGCAACGAGCCACAGCAGGCTCTTGCTCGGAGATTCGGTGGACGCCATGGGTCAACTCAAAAAGAGACAGGCAACAAAAAGCCGCCCGTAGGCGGCTTTGACAAATGGCACCAGGTGGCTGATCGCATCAAGCCGAGAAGCTCGATCCGCAACCGCAGGTGCTCGTGGCGTTCGGGTTCTTGATCACGAACTGCGCGCCCTGGAGATCTTCCTTGTAGTCGATCTCGGCGCCCACGAGGTATTGATAGCTCATCGCGTCGATCAAGAGCGACACGCCATTCTTGGTCATTGTCGTGTCGTCTTCGTTGGTGATTTCATCGAACGTGAAACCGTACTGGAACCCGGAACAGCCACCGCCCTGCACGAACACTCGCAGCTTGAGATCGGGATTGCCTTCCTCGGCGATCAGATCGGCCACCTTCGCCGCAGCGCTGTCGGTGAAGACGATCGGGTCGGGCATCTGGGTTTGAACATTTTCTGCAACGGCACTCATCGAGAGAACTCCTGTGCGGCCGGTACGCGGCCGAATAATTGAATGCTACTTCAACCAGCAAAAAGCCGCCCGAAGGCGGCTCTTTTGACAGTTCGGGCGGTAGGCCCAAGAACGCTTTGGATCAGCGCTTCGAGAACTGCTTGCGGCGACGTGCCGAGTGCAGGCCGACCTTCTTACGCTCGACTTCACGCGCATCGCGGGTGACGAAGCCAGCTTGGCTCAGCACCGGCTTGAGAGACGCGTCGTAGTCAATCAGCGCGCGGGTGATGCCGTGGCGCGTTGCACCGGCCTGACCCGATTCACCGCCGCCAGCCACATTGACCAGAATGTCGAAGGTTTCGACGTTGTTGGTCAGGTAGAGAGGCTGCTTGGCGATCATGATCGACGTTTCGCGGCCAAAGAAATCCTGGATGTCCTTGCCGTTCACCGTGATCTTGCCGGTGCCCTTTTTCAGAAACACGCGGGCGACGCTGGATTTGCGACGGCCGGTGCCATTGTTCCATTCACCAATCATTCTCAAGGCTCCTTACAGTTCCAGCACTTTGGGCTGTTGGGCGGCATGCGGGTGCTCTGCGCCACCGTACACCTTGAGTTT